>NZ_JBNMHD010000022.1:0-49444 GCF_050872605.1 Fusicatenibacter sp. | reverse complement strand
GGGCATCTTTCGATGCGGGCGAAGGAGCAGAAGGTGAAGATGACGGTGCGCGGAGAGAGCTGCCGCATCAAAGGAGCACGGCAGGTGCTTTATGAGATGATTTATAATCTTTGTGATAATGCGATTAAGTATAATAAAAAAGACGGTGAGGTTGAGGTTACGGTTTCGCGCGGAAGAAACGGACGGGCGATTGTGGCTGTGGCGGATACTGGAATCGGAATCGCAAAAGAAGACCAGGAGCGGATCTTCGAGCGCTTCTATCGCGTTGATAAGAGCCACTCCCGCGAGACGGGTGGTACTGGACTTGGACTTTCCATTGTGAAGCATGGAGCGATTCTTCATGATGCGAAGATTAAAATTGAGAGTACACTTGGAACCGGAACAAAGATTATTCTGGAGTTTTAAGTGAAAAACAGATACCGCAAAAGACAGCATGCGGGGACAGAACCTATATGGGAGGCTTGAAAAATTCATGATTTTTAAGTGCCCAGAGCGGTTCCGTCCCCGCATGCTGTCTTTTTAGGTATGGCTTTGCATCGTTACAAAAATGCAAATTCGTTGTTTTGAATAAACAGAGTATTCAATATTTGGTAAATATGATAAGAGGGTTGGGGGTTGTTTTTTGATGCAGAGTATGGTATGTTAAATATAACGAGTTCCGGAAACGTTACCGACACCGTTTCCGGAAATACAGACGAGATACCGACAGCCCTGTTTTTACGAAACAAAATGAGCTGGCGATAGGGGTTGCATAAGTTACAATTTGCTGCGTATCCGTGAACAGAAATGATGTATTTGTGGGGTCGGATGGATAGAAAAAACGACAAGGAGAAAGGGTTTAAAAATGAGAGAAAGTGGTATTTTACTTCCGGTAGCTTCGCTGCCGTCCCGATATGGTATCGGATGTTTTTCGAAAGAAGCGTATGAATTTGTGGATCGCCTGGAGGAGGCCGGCCAGAGCTACTGGCAGATTCTTCCGCTTGGACCGACGGGATATGGAGATTCGCCGTACCAGTCGTTCTCTACTTTTGCAGGAAATCCATATTTTATTGATCTGGAGACCCTGGTAAAAGAGGGACTTCTGACAGAAGAAGAGTGTGATGCGTGCGACTTCGGCGACAATGCAGAGTATATTGATTACGAAAAGATTTATCTGTCCCGTTTCAAAGTACTCAGAAAAGCATTTGAAAGATTTGCGGCAGATGACGTATATGATGCATTTGTATCGGAAAATGGTTACTGGCTGGAGGATTATGCGCTGTATATGGCGATTAAGGATGCACTCGGCGGAATCAGCTGGAGTGAGTGGCCGGCAGAATTAAAAGACAGAGAAGAAGCAGCACTGGATCAGAAACGGGAAGAGCTTGCCGGGGAGATTGCATTTTACAAATTCCAGCAGTTTATGTTCCTGAAACAGTGGAAAGCACTGAAAGCTTACGCAAATGAAAAGGGTATCCGTATCATCGGTGATATTCCGATTTATGTGGCATTTGACAGCGCCGACACCTGGGCAAATCCGGTTCTGTTCCAGTTTGATGAGGACAACCAGCCAAAAGCAGTTGCCGGATGCCCTCCGGATGCATTCTCTGCAACCGGACAGCTCTGGGGCAACCCGTTATACAGATGGGACTACCATAAGAGCACAGGTTATGCATGGTGGCTGTTACGTCTGGCCCACGTGTTCAAACTGTACGATACTGTCCGCATCGACCATTTCCGCGGATTTGATGAATATTATTCCATTCCGTTCGGTGATCAGACTGCAGAGCGCGGCCACTGGGAGAAAGGACCGGGCATGGATCTGTTCAACACCGTCAAAGAAAAGCTCGGCGATGTGGATGTCATCGCAGAGGACCTGGGATACCTTACCGAGAGCGTGATCGAAATGGTGAAAGAGTCCGGCTATCCGGGTATGAAGGTTCTGCAGTTTGCGTTTGATTCCCGTGAGGAGAGTGATTACCTGCCGCACAACTACGAGAGAAACTGTGTTGTCTACACCGGAACACACGACAACGATACGATTCTTGGATGGTATTATGTGATGAGCGAGGAAGACCGCGAATTCTCCAAAGAGTATATGGGAAATGCAAAGAGCACCGATGAGGAACTGCCGTGGGATTTCATCCGCATGTCTATGGAGAGTGTGGCAGATCTGGCTGTCACTCCGATGCAGGAGTTTTTAGGCCTTGGCACGGAGGCGAGAATCAACTATCCGTCTACGCTTGGAAATAACTGGAAATGGCGTCTGCTTCCGGGACAGTTTACACCGGAGCTGGCGAAGAGAATTAACCGGCTGACGAAAATTACAGCGCGTATCGCAAAATAAAGCGGTACCTATTGGGAGAACAGGCCGGAAGCACAGAAAGAAGCTAAAGGAGTGGCCTGGAACATGGAACAGGTAACGATTAAAGATATTGCCCGCAAATGTAAGGTAGGTGTGAGCACGGTATCGAGAGCGATGAACAATCACCCGGACATCAATCCGGAGACGAAAGAGATGATCTTGAAGGTGATTGCCGAATCGAATTACGTACCGAACAACAGTGCCAGAAACCTGAAACGGTCGAATGCAAAAGCGATCGCTATTCTGGTCAAAGGTATGGACAACATGTTCTTCAACAATATGATCAGTGTGATCGAAGAGGTTGTGAGCAAAAAGAAATACGCCTGCATCATTGAGCGAGTAGAGGAAAAGGCAAATGAGGTGGACTCCGCGATTGAAATCGTCAAAGAGAAGCGGCTGCGCGGCATCATTTTCCTCGGCGGAAACTTCACACACCCGCACGAGAAAATGGCGCAGATCCCGGTTCCGTACGTGATCAGTACGATCGGGGCAGTTTCGGACGGAGGAAAACCGTGCGCGAGCGTATCGGTTGACGACTACAGGGAAAGCTATAAGATGGTAGATTATCTCTGCAGCCTCGGCCACCGGCGCATTGCCATTATCACCGCCTGTGAGGACGACATCAGTATCGGACGGCTCCGGCTGGATGCGTACCGTCAGGCTTTACTGGATCACGGGATACCTTATGACCCTGATCTGGTATTTCACATGACGAAGGATGACACGTACTCCTTCGCCACGGGATACAAGATAACGAAAGAAATTCTGGAAAAGAAGACGGAATTTTCCGCGCTGTATGCCACCGCGGATACGCTGGCGATCGGTGCCTGCCGTGCCTTAAAAGAGGCCGGGCTTACCGTGCCGGACGATGTTTCCGTCGCCGGATTTGACGGAATCGATGCAGGAGAGTATTATATACCAAGCATCACAACGATCCGCCAGCCGGTGGAGCAGCTTGCCGCAGAGACGGCGAAGATGCTGTTTTCCTTAATTTCGGGGAAAGAAGAACCCTGCAGCAAAGTGTACGGCGGTGAACTTGTCGTGCGAGAATCCACAAAACCATACTGCGGAAAATAATGCCGCAGCAGTAAGGAGAAGAAAACAATGGAAGAAAGAATTCAGGCAATCTTAAAAGAGCGTTTTGGAAGAGATCTGGACAACTGCACAAAGAGCGAAATCTTTGAAGCCCTGATGGTGATCACCAAACAGGAGATGGCAGGTCGCAAAAGAAACACCGGAAGTAAGAAGCTGTATTATATTTCAGCAGAGTTTCTGATCGGAAAACTGCTGTCCAATAACCTGATCAACCTTGGCATGTACGAGGAAGTAGAAAAAGCACTTGCCGCTCATGGAAGAGAGCTGACCGAGATCGAGGAGATGGAGATGGAGCCGTCCCTTGGAAACGGCGGACTTGGCCGTCTGGCAGCATGCTTCCTTGATTCCATCGCAACACTGGGACTTCCGGGAGACGGTATCGGCCTTAATTATCACTTCGGTCTGTTCCGCCAGCTTCTGGTAGACCACAAACAGAAAGAAGTCAAAAACCCATGGATCACCAATGAGAGCTGGCTCGTAAGACAGCCGGTATCCTTTGCGGTTCCGTATAAAAACTTTACGATGCATTCCACTCTGTACGATATCGACGTTCCGGGCTACGACAGCGGCTGCAACCGTTTGCACCTGTTTGATGTGGATACCGTTGACGAGAGCATCGTTCCGTCCGACAGCATCAACTTTGATAAACATCAGATTCAGAAAAACCTGACTCTGTTTCTGTACCCGGATGACAGCGACCGTGCCGGACAGCTGCTTCGTATCTATCAGCAGTATTTCATGGTAAGCAACGGCGCACAGTTCATTCTGATGGAGTGCGAGCAGAAGGGCTACGATCTGCACAAGCTGTATGACCACGTTGTCATCCAGATCAACGATACCCACCCGTCCATGGTGATTCCGGAACTGATCCGTCTTCTGCAGGAGAGAGGTTTCACGATGCAGGAAGCCATCGATGTTGTCAGCAAGACCTGCGCTTACACCAACCATACCATCCTTGCCGAGGCACTGGAAAAATGGCCGATCGATTACCTCGAGGAAGTAGTTCCGCACCTGCTGCCGATCATCCACGAGCTGGATGCACAGGCAAAGAAGAAATACAAAGACGAGAAAGTAGCGATCATCGACAAAGATCAGCGTGTCCACATGGCACATATGGATATCCATTACGGATTCTCCGTCAACGGCGTTGCTGCCCCACCGAGATCCTGAAAAACTCCGAGCTGAAACCGTTCTACGATATTTATCCGGAGAAATTCAACAACAAGACAAACGGTATCACCTTCCGCCGCTGGCTGCTGCACTGCAACCGTGAACTGGCACAGTACATCGAGAGCCTGATCGGACCGGGATTCAAGAAAGATGCCGACGAGCTGGAAAAACTGCTGAAATTCAAAGACAACAAGAAAGTCCTTGCAAAACTCGAGGAGATCAAACACAACCGCAAAATGGACCTCAAACAGTTCCTGTATGAGACCCAGAACATCGCACTGGATGAGAACTCCATCATCGATGTACAGGTAAAACGTCTCCATGAGTACAAACGTCAGCAGATGAACGCTCTGTACGCTGTATACAAATACATGGACATCAAGAGCGGCAACAAGCCGAAAACTCCGATCACCATGGTATTCGGCGCAAAGGCTGCACCGGCTTATATCATCGCAAAAGACATTATCCATCTGATCCTGTGCCTGCAGGAGCTGATTGAGAATGATCCGGAGGTAAGCCCGTACTTCAAAGTCATCATGCTCGAGAACTACAACGTATCGAAAGCTGCAAAGGTGATCCCGGCAGCGGACATCTCCGAGCAGATCTCCCTGGCTTCCAAAGAGGCTTCCGGAACCGGAAACATGAAATTCATGCTGAACGGCGCTCTGACCCTCGGAACTGAGGACGGTGCAAATGTTGAGATCGGCGACCTCGTTGGAAAAGAGAATATCTACATCTTCGGAAAGAGACCGCAGGATGTCATCGACCTGTATGCAGACGCTGCTTACTGCTCCAAAGACATCTACGATGCTGATCCGCAGATTGCAAAACTCGTTGACTTCATCGTAAGCGACGAACTGCTCGCCATCGGCGACAAGGTCTGCCTGGAGAGACTCTACAACGAGATTCTGAACAAAGACTGGTTCATGACCCTGCTCGACCTGAAAGAGTACATCAAGACAAAAGAAAAAGTATACAAAGATTATGAAAACAGAGATGCATGGAACAAGAAGTGCCTGATCAATATCGCAAAAGCAGGCTTCTTCTCCTCCGACCGTACCATCGCACAGTACAACGAGGATATCTGGCATCTGGCATAAGTGCAGAACATGCATACAAAACGCCGCCGCAGACGATTCGGTTCGTCCGCGGCGGCGCTTTTTCATGCAATTTTTAAGAAAGATTCAGCCGTCTGCTTAAGATATAGCGGCAGATCAGGAACAGAACAACACAGAGCACCACGGTGATAACAAGCGTGGAAACTGAGGATGTGGTAACCACAGCGGCTGGTGTGGAGTCCTGGAAAACCTGGACAATACTGATTCCGCCGAAGATCTGGATTACGGTGGTCATGCCGATGTAAGAAAGGACAGCTGTCAGAACTTTATGGCTGGATACCAGGCTTCCGATGCTGATAGCGGCATAGAACAGAAGGATGCCGAAGAACAGCGAAGCGAAGAAGCCGACGATGGAAAACAGTGCCATGCCGATGTGGTTCGTGATGCCGATCAGGGAAAAAGCAGCATCGGCAACACAGGTAATCTGTGCCCAGAGATAGGACAGAAAATCGGAAAAGGTCATGGCCTTGTTGGAAAAAAGCAGGGTGTTTGCGGTAAAATACCGGATTGCGGACGGCAGAAGCAAAAAAGCGAAGGAAGCGAGAACGGAAAGTGCGTTTAAAATGCTCCATGCGCCGAAAACCAGCATTTTTGAGAGAATATGGTCCGTTGCCGATACCGGAAGGACGTTGGTCAGATACCCTTCGTCGGTAAAGAGATTTTTATAGTAGCGCTGGATCATCAGCACCTGCGTCATGACGGATGCGGCGATCACAATCAAAACGTACGCAAGCAGATAGAGGACGATCAGCAGATCCGGCAGCTCATAAAGGTGGGAAAAGAGGAAGCCGAAGCCTCCGAGAGCGCCCATGAAAATGGCAGCGCCGTTCAGCAGCGCCATGTTTTTCCAGCATGCTTTCCACTCATGTTTCAGACATTTTTTTAACATTTGAATACCTCCCTGAAATAAGAATCAATCGATTCACCCTCCTGCATCCGGATATCCTCAACGGAGGCGTGCAGTTTTAACTGGCCTTCCTGGATAAAGATAACCTCATCGAGAATGTTTTCAACATCGGAAATCAGATGCGTTGAGATGAGGATGGATGCGTCCGGTTCGTAGTTATTTAAAATCGTAGATAAGATGTAATCGCGCGCTGCCGGATCGACGCCTGCAATCGGCTCGTCGAGGCAGTAGAGCTTTGCGCGGCGGCTCATCGTGAGGATGAGCTGGACTTTCTCTTTCGTTCCCTTCGACATCGTTTTCAAACGGTCCTTCGGGCTGATTTTTAAGGATTCCAGCATGGCGTTGGCACGGGACATGTCAAAGTCCTCAAAGAAATCGCTGTAATACGTTAAAAGATCCGAGACGCGCATCCAGTTTCCGAGATACATTTTGTCCGGCAGATAGGAGACGATTTTTTTCGTTTCGACGCCTGGCTGATTCCCGTCGATGAGGACTTCACCTTCGCTTGGAGTCAGCAGTCCGTTCAGCAGCTTTAAGAGCGTTGTCTTTCCACTTCCGTTGGGTCCCAGCAGTCCGATGATTTTCCCGGAATCCAGGGAAATGTTGAGATGATCGAGCGCGGTGTGGTTTCCAAAGCGCTTCGTCAGGTTTTTACACGTTACAAGTTCACTCATGATTTTCTTCCTCCTCAATCGTTTCGGCAAGTAGCTGCCGGATTTCCTCCGGGGTTATGCCGAGCTGTTTCATATGGGCAACAAAAGCAGAGACTTCTGCGGCGGCAAGTTCTTTTTTCATTTGATGAATCAACTCCTTGTCTTCGGTAATAAAGCGTCCGCTGGTCCGCTGGGAATAAATCAGTCCGCTGCGTTCCAGTTCGGAAAGTGCTTTCTGCATTGTGTTCGGGTTGACAGCGGCCTCCTGTGCGAGATCGCGGACGGACGGAAGCTTATCGCCCGGCTGATAGCGCCCGGTGATAATGTCCATCTGTACCCGCTCGATGATCTGCAGATAGATCGGCCGCGAGGAATCAAGATTCCATGGCATATAGCATTCACTCCTTTTGTACTGCTGTATTAATTTGATAGTACAATCATACAATCGGTTTATGGATTTGTCAACAATTTTAAGAAAAAATTTTAGATTTAAAGATCAAATTGTGGTAAACTAAGCGTAAGTGCGGCACATTAAGATTAGAAGAAAAACCGCAGAAATTGTTTCGCCTCTGAAGGTGAATGAAGGGAGAATTATGGCAGAAATTAAACTGAAAAAAAGAGAAGAGATGGATCCGGCGTACTGCTGGGATCTTTCGAGTTTGTTTGGTAGTGATGAAGAATTTGAAAAAACAGAGCAGGAAATCGAGAAAAAAATAGAGGCGTTCCGTTCTAAACAGGGAACGATGAAAGAGAGCGCAGAAGCGCTGTATGACGTTCTTTCCGGTCTGGATGACATCAGCCGCGTCTTTTCCCGTCTGTATGTCTATGCAAGCCAGAAATATCACCAGGATATGGGCAATCAGAAGTATCAGGGCTATGCCGGAAAGATGGACAGCATGATGGCCGTTCTTGCGGATGCATCCTCTTTTGTGGAGCCGGAGATTCTCGAACTCGACGAAGAGACTGTAGCGAAGTTTGAAGAAGCGTATGAGCCGCTCCGCCTGTATGATCGTGTCTTAAAAGAAAACTTCCGCAAGAAAGAGCACATTCTCTCGCCGGAGATGGAGGCTGTTCTTGCAAAAGCCGGAGAGATGGCATCAAGCCCGGATCAGATTTTCTCTGCATTTTCGAACGCAGACCTCAGATTCCAGCCGGTCACGGATGAAGAGGGAAATCAGGTTCCGTTAAGCCACGGCACCTTCATCGGTTTTTTACAGTCGAAGGACCGCCGGGTCAGAAAAGAAGCGTTTGAGAAGTATTATGCGGAGTATGAAAAACACAAAAACATGCTCGCCGCAACGTTCGGTGCCAATCTGAAACAGGCCGCATTCTTTGCGGATGTGCGTAAATATCCATCTGCACTTGCCGCATCGCTGGACGGCGGAAATATCCCGGTTTCGGTTTACGACAAGCTGCTCGAGGCGATTCATGCGAAGATGCCGGCGATGTACCGCTATGTGGCACTGCGCAAGAAGCTGCTCGGTGTGGATGAGCTTCATATGTACGATGTTTATGTTTCTTTGACGAAAGAGTATGAGCAGAAGTATACGTATGAGCAGGCGACCGAGATCGTGAAGAAAGCGCTTGCCGTGCTCGGGGATGATTATGTGGCACTGCTGGACAAGGGCTTTTCGGAGCGCTGGGTGGATGTTTATGAGAACGAAGGAAAACGGAGCGGCGCTTACTCCTGGGGATCTTACGATTCCCATCCGTATGTGCTGATGAGCTTTAACGGAAATATCGACTCCGTTTTCACACTGGCGCATGAGATGGGCCATTCGCTGCATTCCTGGTATTCGAACCATACACAGCCGTTTACGTATGCGGAGTACCGCCTCTTTGTCGCTGAGGTGGCATCAACCTGCAACGAGGCGCTGCTGATCCGCTATCTGCTGGAGCATGCGAAAGAAAAAGAGGAGAAGATTTTCCTGCTGAATTATTTCCTGGATCAGTTTAAGGGAACGGTGTTCCGCCAGACGATGTTTGCGGAGTTTGAGAAGCGGATTCATGAGAAGATGGCAGAGGAAGGCACGCTGACGGCGGACGGTATTTCGGAGCTGTATCTGTCGATCAACAAGGAGTATTTCGGACCGGATATGATTTCGGATCCGCAGATTGCGCTGGAGTGGGCGAGAATCCCGCATTTTTATACACCGTTCTATGTGTATCAGTATGCAACGGGATTTTCGGCGGCGATTGCGATCAGCAGCAAGATCCTGGCAGGGGAGCCGGGTATCGTGGAGAAGTACAAACAGTTCTTAAGCGGCGGCTGCTCGATGGATCCGATCGACCTTTTGAAGATCTGCGGCGTCGATATGACGAAGCCGGAGCCGGTGGAAGAGGCGCTGGATGTGTTTGCTTCTTATGTGGAGGAGCTGGAGAAGCTGACCGCGGAAGCGTAAGCACAGGTTTTAAAGTTGCATAAATTTGATGGGAAATATGTGTGAAAAATATACAAAATTTGGCGCGTTTTTCCCTTGAAAAAGTTTTTGGATATGTTACAATATTATTACAGAGTAAAAATGGATGAGCTGGAAATTGAAAAATATTTGCGATTAAGAGGGAGAATTTCCGTATTTCTGTCGAATGCGGAAGATTAAACGTAAATTTTTCGGAATGCGGCTTTGCTCCTGGAAAAATGGGGAGCGGGCCGCGGCCGGCTTGATGGAAAAAACAGACGGATAGCAGATGAAGTAAGGGTGAGAGTATGAATTTATATGAGGCTATTTTTGTTAGAAAATCAGTAAGGAATTATTGTTTTGATACGCTTCCGCCGCAGACTTTGGATAAGATTTGGGAGCATTATAAGGAGATGCCGGCACTGTTTTCGGGCATCGGTGTGGATATGGCGATTCTGGACAACAGAAAAGGGCAGGAGAGAATGCTCAGTATGTTCAGTGTGAAGGCGCCGTATTATATGGCTTTTTATTCGGAGGAGTCGGAGCGGTATCTGATGAATGTGGGTTATATTATGGAGCAGATGGTGCTGTATCTTTGCAGTATCGGGCTGGGGACCTGCTTTATCGGGAGCAACCGGGTGAGAAAAACGGAGATGGAAAAGGACGGAAAGCGGCTGGTGGGGATCGTCGCTTTCGGAAAGAGCCATGGGGCGCATACGAGACGGCAGAGTGAGGCGAAGAGACTGCCGCTGGATGATCTTTGTGTGTTTAAAGAGGTGCCGCGTCAGTGGATGACGCAGATGCTGGAGGCGGCACGGCTGTCACCGTCGAGTATGAACAGCCAGCCGTGGAGATTCGTGGTGTATGATAACAGGATTCATATTTTCTCGAAGAAGCATAGTGTGGAGAAGCTTCGGAAGTGGGATGAGGTGAATTTTGGGATTATGTTTGCGAATATGATGGTGGCGGCGGAGGAGCTGTGGCTGGATGTCGACCTTATCCGGTTGGGAGATATTTCGCAGAAGAATTTTTCGAATAATCAGTATGTGTTGAGTGCGATTCTGAAGGCGTGACGGACGACCTCATGGAACTTCGTGTCTGCAGTGCGGAGGGCGAGAAAAAGAGGACGGAACTGTGGCATGGAATGGGCACGGAGAAACGGGAACCAACGCAATTCGCCAGGAAATCTTGATGATTTCCCGGCTCAGTGCGTTTTGAGATCTGGCGTTGAACACCCGATCTCATCCCGTTTCGCCGCACCCATTCCACGCTCACAGTTCTCGTCCTCTTTTTCTATGCCCTCCACCCCGCAGACACGAAGTTCCATGAGGTCTGAGCCTGGGGACGGACGGCACGGCGCCTGGGAGGGCAGCGTGACTGGGATAAAAAGAAAAGTTTGTTGGGGCGGGGAGGGTAAAAATGGGAAAATGTGGGAATTGTAGATGTTTTTGAAATTTTTTTGAAAAAAGTTGAAAATAGGTGTTGACAAATGGGGGAAGTTCGTGTATATTATCATTTGTAAGGTGTAGCGAGCACTTAACAAGATAAAAACTTAAAAATGCGCGAGTGGCTCAGGGGTGGAGTACAACCTTGCCAAGGTTGGGGTCGCGGGTTCGAATCCCGTCTCGCGCTCTACTGAAACCGGAATGTGTATGCATTCCGGTTTTTGCGTTGTGGAAAAGTGGAAGGTGTGAAATTATGTGGATACACGGAACGGACGAAGTATCTGCCATCGGTCTTGGCTGCATGGGCATCACCCACGCAAGCGGCGCACCGATGTCGATTGAGGATGGTGCAAAGGTGATGGAAACCGCACACGATCTCGGCTACACCCTGTTTGATACCGCAGAGTGCTACACCGGTGTTTATCCGCAAAAAAATACCGTTGATCCAAACACAAAAAGGATCAACGGTATTTTTTGACCGTAAAAGTTCCAAATTAATAATTGGCTTTATAGGAATTTCTCTTTTCCGCCGTCACACGGTGCATCCGCTCCGCCATTACAACCATGAGAATCAGAATGGCCAGCAGGAACACCGGATACAGTCCAAAGGAAATATGCTGTCCAAGCACACCGAAGATCGGCGGCATCAGGCAGGTTCCGACATAGGCGAAAGCCATCTGGATGCCGATGATTCCCTGACTTAAGTCAGCACCGAAGTTTGCCGGTGTCTCGTGAATGATGGAAGGATAAATCGGCGCACAGCCAAGTCCGATCAGGATGAGGCCGATAAACAGAATTGCGTCGCCGAGCGGCAGAAGCATCAGAATGGCACCAACTGCGATCACAGCCTGTCCGAGACGGATCATTTTCTGATCATTTAACTTCATGGTGATAAAGCCGCAGAAGAATCGTCCGATGGTGATGCCGACGTAGAACAGACTCGCCCAGCTTGCCGCGCGTTTTGCGTCGATGCCGCGGAACAGCGTACAGTAGCTTGCGGCCCACATGCCGGCGGTGGATTCTACGGCGCAGTAGCAGAAAAAGCAGATCAGAACCTCTTTGACGCCGGGAACACGGATCAGGCGGGAAAAACTTCTCTGTTCCGGAACAGATGTCTCATCGGCGGAAGCATCCGCAGACGGTTTCTGCCAGAGTGGAAGACTGAGAAAAAGAACGAGTGTCAGCACAATCTGAAACAGTGCGATGGTACGATAACCGTTGTTCCAGGTGGAATGATTGATGGCATATCCCATTACAACCGGGCCGGTGCTGCAGCCGACACCCCACATGCAGTGCAGCCAGCTCATGTGGCGGGCTTTGTAGTGCAGTGCAACATAGTTATTCAGTGCAGCATCAACACTTCCGGCGCCGAGTCCGTACGGAATGCCCCACAGACAGAGCGCGATAAAAGAGTGACTGATGGAAAAACCAAACAGTGCAACTGCCGTTGTGAGAACGCTCACTGCGGTGATTTTTCCGGTGCCGAAGCGGGTATTCAGACGGTCGCTGTTGAGGCTCGACACGATCGTTCCGGCGGCAATGATCATGGAGATGATACCGGCGGAAGAAACGGAAGTTCCAAGCTCCTGATACATGACCGGCCACGCCGAGCCGAGCAGGGAATCCGGCAGTCCAAGGCTGATGAATGCCAGATAAATAACGGGCAGCAAAAGTGAAACCATGGTAAAAACCTCCTCTTAAAAAAGATAACATAAGAATGGAGCGTTTGCTGCGTTTAACGCAAAACTAACGTCCATAAACAGCTTTACCGTATCATAATCGACAAAAAGAATCAATACTTTCTTTTCAGATCAAGGAAAAAGAGATATAGTATAGTTATAGAAGAAAAACGAAAGAGGAAAAAACATGGAAACCAGAGTATTGCGCTATTTTCTTGCGGTTGCGCGGGAGGAGAGCATCAGCCGTGCCGCGGAGGTACTGCATATCACACAGCCGACGCTGAGCCGCCAGCTGTCCCAGCTCGAGGAGGAGCTTGGCGTTACGTTATTCGAGCGCGGGGCACGGCGTATCCGCCTGACGGATGAGGGGATTCTGCTGCGCCGCCGTGCGGAGGAAATCATCGGACTGATCGATAAAACAGAGAAGGAGCTGACAGAGCAGGAGGCGCTGATTGACGGGCGCGTGTCGATCGGATGCGGTGAGACGAAAGCCGTAAATGTGCTGGCGGATCTGATCGAATCGTTTCATAAAAAATATCCCAATGTGACGTTCGATCTGCTGACCGGGACAGCGGATGTTGTGAAAGAACAGATGGACCGCGGACTCATTGACATCGCACTGCTGCTCGAGCCGGTCGACATTGGAAAATATGAGTTTGTGCGGCTGAAAGAAGGCGAACTGCAGCAGGTTCTGATGCGGGCGGACGACCCACTTACGCAGAAAGAAGCGGTGTGCCCGGAGGATTTGAAAAATCTGCCGTTGATCCTGCCGCGCAGACGCAATGTGCAGAATGAGATTGCCAACTGGTTCGGTGCGTACTATCAGTCACTGAATATTCTGTTCACCAGCAACCTGCCGACAAACGGGGCCAAAATGGTGATGAAGGGACTGGCTTATCAGATTACGGTGCAGGGGGCATCGGAGCTGTGGAAAGAAGAGAAAATCGTCGGAAGACCGCTTACCCCGCCGATCGTCAGCAACAGCGTCTTCGCGTGGAAGCGGGAGCAGCCGTTCAGCCTTGCGGCGACGAAGTTTATCGAGCATATCCGGGAATCTTTGTGAAAAAAGCTGTAAATTTATTTATTAATGTAGATTATTTTTTATATCAAATTTATTAGTTATACTTTACAGTACGGAGAAAAACGTGTTACACTAAACAAAGAGTCCCGGTCAGCCGGGAGATTCATTTTTATGGCACCAAAGGGAGAAAAAAATACATAAAGAGAGGTAGACAAGAAATGGGAGGCTTTTTTGGAGTTGCATCAAGAAAAGACTGTACACTGGAACTGTTTTACGGAGTAGACTATCACTCACATCTCGGCACAAGAAGAGGCGGTATGGCGACTTATGGAGCAAATGGCTTTTCGCGCGCCATCCACAACATTGAAAATTCCCCGTTCCGTACGAAATTCGAGCGCGACGTGGCAGAAATGGAAGGAAATCTCGGCATCGGCTGTATCTCCGACTACGAGCCGCAGCCGCTTCTGATCCAGTCGCACCTTGGAAGCTTTGCGATCACAACTGTTGGAAAGATCAACAACATGGATCAGCTCTTAAAAGAGGTTTACGGCAACGGCCGCACCCATTTCCAGGAGATGAGCACCGGCCAGATCAACGCGACTGAGCTTGCTGCATCCCTGATCTGCAGTGAGAAGACGATTCCAGAGGGCATCCGTCATCTGCAGGATGTCGTGGACGGCTCCATGACGCTGCTGCTTCTGACAAAAGACGGCATCTACGCCGCGCGTGATAAAAAGGGGCGCACCCCGCTCGTGATCGGTAAAAAAGAGGGAGCCTACTGTGCATCGTTTGAAAACTTTGCGTATCTGAACCTGGGTTACACCGATTACCACGAATTGGGACCAGGAGAGATCGACTTTATTACGCCGGAGAGCGTCGAGATGCTTGTGCCGCCGCAGGAAGAAATGAAGATCTGTTCGTTCCTCTGGGTTTACTATGGATACCCGACGGCGTCGTATGAGGGCATCAACGTCGAGGAGATGCGTTACCACTGCGGAGCGATGCTGGCGAAGCGCGATGCGGGAAGCGATGTCCACCCGGATCTCATTGCAGGCGTGCCGGATTCCGGAATTGCCCATGCAATCGGTTATGCGAATGAGTCCAAGGTTCCGTTTGCAAGACCATTCATCAAATATACCCCGACCTGGCCACGTTCCTTTATGCCGACGAATCAGGAGCAGAGAAATCTGATCGCCCGCATGAAGCTGATTCCGGTGCAGGCGCTGATTGATCAGAAGAAGCTGCTTCTGATCGACGATTCCATCGTGCGCGGTACCCAGCTCCGCGAGACGACTGAGTTCCTGTATCAGAGCGGTGCCAAAGAAGTCCATGTCCGTCCGGCATGCCCGCCGCTTCTGTATGGTTGTAAATTCCTGAACTTCTCCCGTTCCAAATCCGAACTCGATCTGATCACGAGACGGATCATTCTGGAAAAAGAAGGGGAAAATGCAGAGAAGACGCTGGAAGAGTACGCAGATCCGAAGAGCGACCGCTACGAATCCATGTGCCAGGAAATCTGCCGCCGCCAGAACTTCACAAGCCTCCGGTATCACCGTCTGGACGATCTCGTAGAGTCGATCGGACTGCCGAAATGCAAAATGTGTACCTATTGCTTTGACGGAAAAGAATAAACAGGTTACAATGGTTTTTAAACAGGCCAGCTGACAGAAAAATAAGAGTCTGTCGGCTGGCTTTTTTCTGTAGGAAAAAGAAGAAAAACAGAAAAAATATATTGGAGGCTTACCTATGGGAATTAGTATTCTGATTGTAGATGATGATAAGCTTCTGGTGGAAAAGCTGGAAGAAACCGTCAACTGGAGCGGAATTGGAATTGATATGGTATTTACGGCGAACAACATCCGCCAGGCGCAGAAGCTGCTGGAAGAGTATCCGATTGAAATGCTGCTGTGTGACATTGATATGCCGCAGGGCAACGGGCTGGAGCTTCTGGAATGGATCCGGTACAAAAAGCTGGATATTGAATGTACCTTCCTGAGCAGCTATGCAAATTTCGCGTATGCGCAGATGGCGCTGAAGCTGTCATCAAGGGAATATCTGTTAAAACCGATTTCCAATGCGGATCTGGAAACAGCGCTGCGCAGAATTGTCGGGATTGTGCAGGAAAAACAGCAGAAGCAGAAGAAACAGGAGCGCACAGGGGAGAAGGAAAAGCAGCTCTGGGAGGATCTTCTGGTTCAGTGTCTGCAGGAGGAGTATTGGATTGAAAGGGCAAAAAAGAGAGGATATTGTACTCCGGATGAGACCTTCCGTCTGATTTTGCTGCGGGTACTGGAAATTCCGGATAAGGAACATTATAAAAAAGAGATCAGCTTATACAATTTTGTGATTACAAATGTTCTGACGGAATATGTGGAAACAACAGAAATGAAACTGGAAACCGTGGTACATGTCAGCGATCTGGAATGGGCAGTTGTGTTGCGAAATCACGGAAGTGCGATGGGAACGCAGGAGGAACTGGCAGGACTGCGCACTTGTCTGGCGGGTGCGTTTCCGGCAAGATTCTGCATGTACATGGGAAAGCCGGCGGTACTGGATGAGATTTCAAAGAGCCGCGATCAGCTCGAAGAGATGGAAAAGTATGCGGTGCCGGATGAAACAGGGATTCTGTATGAGACACGCTGGTCCTTCGTAGAGCGTGATTACCAGGAAGTGCCGTGGAAAACGTATCTGGCTGAGATGGAGCGATCCGATTCCCTTGCGGCTGTGCGGGAAAAGCTGCAGCAATATCTGAGAAAGAGTGAGAAAAGCGGCGGTCTGCGAAAAGATTTCACGAGCCGTTTTTTTGAAGAAATGATACAGAATATATATGTTTATTTAAAAGAGAGCAATATCGTTTTCGGACAGGTTTTTGACAGTGAAGAGTATGAAACGAAACGGAGAGAGGCAGTTCTCTCTGTGGTAGGTGCCCATGCGTTCATCGATTATCTGTTTGATGTGCTGGAAGGTCAGAAAAAGAACGAATCCCGCAGTGACAATGTGGTGGAGCAGCTAAAGGACTATATCGAACAGAATCTGAACGAGGATCTTTCAAGATCCGTGCTTGCAGGAAAAGTGTTTCTCTCAGAGGACTACGTTTCCAAAATTTTTATGAAAACAACGGGAATGTCGCTTCCGAATTATATTGCTGAGCGGCGCATTGAGCGGGCAAAGGAGTATTTGCGCAGTTCATCGCTTCCGATTAGCAAAATTGCGATGGAAGTCGGCTATGGAAATTTTTCTTATTTCAGCAAAACATTCCGGGAGCTGGTCGGATGTACGCCAAATGAGTACCGGAGCAGGCAAAAATAACAAAAAAACGATGTCAATAACAAAAAAACGTTTTACTTAAAAAAGAGATGTGAAAAAAACATCTCTTTTTTAATATACAGACTGCCGGAAAATGATAGAAATACGCCCCTGATTTTTGTATAATATGTTCATCGGTTGAAACGAGAGCATGAAAAAGAAAAATGGTAACTGTTTCAGAGCCATGCGAAATGAAAGAAAGATCGCGATGGAGATCTGAATCGTTACAAAAAATCTAAAGGAAAGAAGGGATGATATGTGAGCACCAACCATAGTAAAACCAAAAAGAAAAGCTCCATAGGATTTGTAGAGGAAGTGAGAAGAAGCAGGCCATTATATTTACTGATGCTTCCTTCCATTATCATTTTTGCACTGTTTACGTACTATCCGATGTACGGAATTGTGATTGCATTTAAAAACTTTACACCTGCGGAAGGCATTATGGGAAGCAGCTGGGCAGGACTGAAATACTTCAAACAGTACTTTAACTCCTATCAGTTTGGTCTGACCATCAAAAACACAATCATCATCAGTCTTTACACCATTGCGGTAACATTCCCGCTTCCGGTTATCATGGGACTGCTGGTTAACCAGATGAAGGCACAGAAGTTTAAAAAGTTCTTCCAGGTATCAACCTACCTGCCGCACTTCATCTCTACCGTTGTTATGGCCGGAATGCTGATCCTGTTCCTCTCCCCGAGTACAGGTATTATCGCAAAGCTGGTCGGACTGCTTGGATTCAAGCTCCCGAACCTGATGGGAAGTGCAAAAGCATTCCCACACATTTATGTATGGTCTGAGGCATGGCAGCATGTAGGATGGGACAGTATCCTCTATATCGCAACACTTTCCTCTGTAGACCCGACCCTGTATGAAGCGGCAACAATGGACGGTGCCAACAAATGGCACAAAATGATCCACATCGACGTTCCGGCTCTGCTGCCGACGGCAACCATCATGTTTATCATGAGAATGGGAAGCGTGATGAGCATTGGATTTGAGAAGGTTTACCTGTTGCAGAATACACTGAACAGTACTTCAAGTGAGATCATTTCCACCTATGTGTATAAGATGGGTCTTGTGAGCAGCCAGTACAGCCTTTCCGCTGCAATTGGCCTGTTCAACAACATTATCAACCTGATTCTTCTTCTGGCAGTCAACTTCATTTCCAGTAAAATGAGTGATACCTCGCTGATCTGACAGAATTTTGAGCCTACATAGGAATGGAGAGCAAAAATATGAGTAAAGCAAAAGCAGTATCAACAAATAAAGTAAAGAAATCCAGAGAAGACTGGATTTTCGATATCATCCTGTATACGATCGGCGTGCTTCTGATCATCATCACCCTGTATCCGATGTACTTCATCATCATTGCATCGTTCAGTGATCCGGCAGCCGTATCCAACGGACAGATTATGTTCCTTCCGAAAGGAGTTAACTTCAAAGGATACAAACAGCTGGCGAGCTATGCAAAGCTGTGGACCGGCTACCGTAACACGATTGCTTACGTAATTATGGGAACACTTGTGACAATTGTTGTCAATATTCCGGCTTCCTACGCGCTTTCCAGAAAGCATTTATATGGAAGAAAATTCTTCACGGCATTTTATCTGATCCCGATGTTCTTCACCGGTGGTCTGATCCCGACCTACCTGGCAGTACAGAGATTTCATCTGCTGGATACCTTCTGGGTTATGGTTGTTCCGTTCTCCGTTGTAACGTATTACATCATCGTAGGACGAACGTTCTTCAACAACAGTATCCCGGAGGATCTCTGGGAGGCGGCGCAGCTGGATGGATGTGGATACCTTGGATTCTTCTTCAAGATTGTGCTTCCGCTTTCCAAAGCCGTTATCGCTGTTATTGCCCTGTGGGCAGCAGTAGGACAGTGGAACTCCTACTTTAATGCATTGATTTATATCCGAAGCGAAAGTCTGCAGCCGCTGCAGATTGTCCTTCGAAGCATTCTGGTCGGCAATCAGACCATGAGTGCCATGAGTACCGGCGCTGCAGCCGTTGAGGCAAAGCAGATGGCCGATCTTATCAAATACGCGATCATCGTGGTTTCCTCCGCGCCGATCATGTGTATGTACCCGTTAGTGCAGAAATACTTCAATCAGGGTGTTATGCTCGGATCACTGAAAGGCTGATCCTGCGGACAGGAGAGAAGTATTGCAAATAAAAAAATCATAAAGGAGAGATGATGATGAGAAAGAAAACAAAAATGGCCTGGAGCGTTGCTCTTTCGGCCGCAATGGCAGCCGGACTGCTTGCAGGATGTGGAAGTAATGGAGGAGCGGAAAGTACGAGTGGAAGCACTGCAGCAAGTTCTGCCAAGACAGAATCTTCTGCCGGCGATACAGCAGATACCAGTGACCGCCCAACCTACAAAATTGCAACGGTAAGATGGACCGATACCTGGCCGACCGATTTCCTGCATGAAGGCGTCATGAAAGAAATCGAGGACAAGATGAATATCAACATCGACTGGCAGGTTTATTACAACAGTGACTGGTCCGAGCAGAAATCTCTGCTGCTGGCTTCCGGAGACCTCCCGGATGCATTTCTTGGCTCCATCTGCTTAACACAGGCAGATATGGCACAGAACAAATCGGCATTCCTGGATCTGACAGATCTGATCGAAAAAGATATGCCGAACCTGAAAGCAGCCTTTGAGGCTGATCCGGAACTGAAAGCAGTCTGCACCAGCCGTGACGGAAGAATCTACAGCTTACCGAAGAAGCTTCCGCTTCGTCCGAAGGTTTGCGGCGATGTTATGTGCATCAACCAGGAATGGCTGGATAACTTAGGACTGGAAACACCGAAGACCTATAAAGAGCTGGAAGAGGTTCTGGTTAAATTTGCAACAGAAGATGCTGATGGTGACGGGGATCCGACCAACGAAATCGGTATCACAAATTCAGCAGGCAGCGGACTGTTAAGCGGTGATCTGCGCCACATTCTTTCCCCGTTCGGAACCATGGTAAGCCGTGACGGAAACTACATGGGACTGAATGGCGAAGGAAAACCGGTCTTCATGCCGATGGAAGAAAATTACAAAGAAGCAGTAAAATGGATGCGTCAGTTATGGGAAGAGGGCGTTGTTGACCCTGAGTACTTCACACAGGATGGCTCCATGAAGACAGCAAAACAGCAGGCAGATGGAGGTTCTCAGGTAGGTCTTATCTTTGGATGGACTGCAGATGCTGAGGCTGGCCCGAACGTAAATCAGTTTAAGACCCTTGAGGCAGTAGAAGGCTACGATGGAAACCACTACGTAGAAGCAGCAACCAATTACCTTGATATCTCCGACCGTGAGCTCATGATCTCCAAAGACTGTAAAGATCCTGACACCCTGCTGAAATGGGCGGATGAATTTTACACCGATCTTGCATCGTTACAGACCTTCTATGGTACGATCGGAAGCCAGATCACAGACAATGGCGACGGAACCTACAATGTAGATGTGCCAAGCGATGGATCTTCTCTGGATACTTCCGCATGGTCCAACTCCTTACGTGACTTCGGACCAAAATACATGAACGAGGATTTCTATGACAAAGTTTCTCTTCCGGAAGATCAGGGTGATGGTATCAAACTGGCAGACGATGCAATCAACGAGAAATATGTTGATACTGAGAAAAACTGCGGATTCCCGATGGTTCAGTATACAGACGAAGACCTTTCCAGAATCACTGCAATCGGAACCGATATCTACAAATATGTAGAAGCACAGTATGCTCACTGGGTAGTAGACGGCGGCATCGATGATGAGTGGGATTCCTACATTGATCAGCTCAAAGCTATGGGCATTGACGAGTTCCTCCAGATTCAGACAGATGCTTACAATGCATACAAAGAAAATCTGGCAAAATAAACAGAAAAAAAATATTACCTGTAAGAAGCAGGTGTTGATCCGGCGGGTCAATGTCTGAGGTGCAAAACAGCAGGAGAAACGGCAGGTCAGAAATGACCTGCCGTTTTTGACAAAAGGAGGATTTTTACATGTTTTTGGAAAAAGAGGGTAAGTTAATTTATTCTTACGATGGCGAGACCGTCTGCATCGAAGCGTGGGGGAAAGATGCACTGCGTGTGCGTGCGACAAAAAATCGAAGCTTTACCGGCCGTGACTGGGCACTGGAAGCAAAGGACGCGCATGCGGGAGAGGTTGAAATCTTTGAGGATCCATCAGCAAAAGGCGGAGCCTTTGCCAATATGTACGAGGGAACGGATACTTCCTACGGAAAAATCACAAACGGAAAGCTTCAGGCGGTGATCGATTCCGGCAGTGTCATTACGTTCTATCATGAGGATGGAAGAGTTCTGCTAAAGGAGCATTTCCGCCGCCTGCGCGACGAGGAAAGCATGCCGCTCAACATCATGGGACGCGAGTACAGCAACGGTGTCGGGGATAATTTCCGTATTGTGGCGCGTTTTGTGGCAAGAAAAGGCGAGAAAATCTTCGGAATGGGACAGTATCAGCAGCATGAGCTGGATCTGAAGGGCTGCATGCTGGAGCTGGCACAGAGAAACTCTCAGGTCAGTGTTCCGTTCTATCTTTCCAGTATCGGCTACGGCTTCTTATGGAACAACCCGGGTGTCGGCCAGGTGATGTTTGCTAACAATGGAACGGAATGGGTAACGGAATCCGGGAAAGAAATCGATTATCTTGTGATTGCCGGTGATACGCCTGCAAAGATCGAGGAGAATTATATGACGCTGACCGGAAAACCGCCGATGATGCCGGAATACGGCATGGGCTTCTGGCAGTGTAAGCTCCGCTACTGGAATCAGGAACAGCTTCTGTCTGTAGCAAGAAAATACAAAGAGCTTGGCGTACCGCTTGATGTGATTGTCGTCGATTTCTTCCACTGGACGAAGCAGGGCGAGTTCAAATTTGATCCGAAATACTGGCCGGATGTGCCGGGCATGTGCCGCGAATTAAAGGAGATGGGAATTCAGGTTGTTGTGTCGGTATGGCCGACCGTTGACATTTATTCCGAAAACTTCGAGGAGATGAAAGAGAAGGGGTATCTGGTTCGCACGGAGCATGGTGTACCGCTGACGATGCTCTGTGGTGGAAATGAAGTTTTCTTCGATGCGACGAACCCGGATGCAAGAACATATGTCTGGGAGAAGATCAAGAAAAATTATTACGATCAGGGCGCCAAACTCTTCTGGCTGGACGTGGCAGAGCCGGAATACAGCGTTTATGATTTCAAGAACTACCGTTATCAGCTCGGAAGCGTACAGGAGGTCGGAAATATTTATCCGAAATATTATCTGAAAGCGTTCTATGACGGCATGACGGCAGAAGGCGATACCATGCCGATCAGCCTGATCCGTTCTGCCTGGGCAGGCAGCGCGAAATATGGTGCACTCGTATGGTCAGGCGATATTGTAAGTACCTTCGAGTGCTTCCGGCGCCAGGTACAGGCAGGTCTTAACATGGCGATTGCCGGTATTCCGTGGTGGACCACCGATATCGGCGGTTTCCACGGTGCCAGAACCGATGACCCGGATTTCCATCGTCTGTACATCCGCTGGTTTGAGTACGGATGCTTCTGCCCTGTCATGCGTCTGCACGGAAACCGCAACCCACAGGAGGGCTACGGTGCAGAACAGATCGGATCCGGCAGTGACAATGAGATCTGGAGCTTTAGCGATGAGGCATATGAGATTTCAAAGAAATACATTTTCCTGCGTGAGCGCCTGAGAGATTATATCCGGGTACAGATGAAGAAAGCACATGCGGACGGAACCCCGGTGATGCGGCCTGTTTTCTATGATTTCCCGACAGACCCGGAAAGCTGGAATGTGGAGGACGCTTATCTGTTCGGACCGGATCTCTATGTTGCACCTGTAATGGAGGATCACGTAACGGAGCGTGAGGTTTATCTTCCGGCCGGAACGGCATGGTTTAATGCATGGACCGGAGAGAAGTATGAGGGAGGACAGAAGGTAACGGTTGCTGCTCCGATGGATACCATTCCGGTATTCGTAAAGGAAGGAGCAGATACCGAACATTTGCTGAATATTTTCTCTGAATAAGAGAATGTTCCCGTTCACCGGTACCAGGCGAACAGGAACAGAGAATCCTGTTCTTGCCATGTGAAACACGGACTCTGCATGGACAAAGCCGGAAAATATGGTATAATGGGCTGTGTTACAAAGAACATAGCTGCAAATACATTCCGAGAGTGTAAAAGGACTGCCGGAGCTGCGAGATAAGGTGCGGCGTCCGGCAGTCGCTCTGCAGACAGAAAAAAAAGGAGGGGTGGATGCGCTTATGAATCTCTGGCAGAAAGGAAAACGAAGGATGCTGCGCAGCGTTCGAATACGCAGTTTGAAGGATACGTCCCTGCGGCTTGGAACTCCGGTTTTTCTGGTTCTGATGGGGCTTGTTGTCTGTCTTCTCTGGGGCGTTTGGGAAAACCGCAAGCTGGCAGATAAATATATTGCCGATACGGCAAAGCTCTATGTCGATCAGATCAACCGTGATATGTCGCAGATCAACAGTGAACTGATCTATCTGCTGGATTCTGACAGCAACATCAAAGAAATCCCGGATCAGATAACATCGACAGATGCTCAGTATTATGAAATGGAGCAGACGCTGCGGGAGCGAAACCGTGTGCTGAAAATCCGTTACCATGAGGTGCAGACCTTCTTTGTCTACGGTCAGAAAGCCAATGTTCTGATTACGGACAGCGGAACTATGTTTACCGAGAGTAAGGGAATGACAACACTGAATCAGATGCTGATGTCATATCTGCAGATTATGACATCAAAGGATTCGATCAGCACACAATGGACTGTGATTACGTTTGGCGACGACGACTATATTGTCGGCTGGTACGCGAAAAACAAAAAAGTTATCGGCTGTGTCATCAATCTGAATCTGATTTTCCGGACCATCCGCGCCAAAACAGAGGAGTATGATGTCATTCCGTTTATGGTAGATGCCAGAGGTCGTGTCATGACGCAGGCAGATACATCGGAAAAATATAAAAATGAGATTATCGATTTTTCCAAAGCGGGAAAGAAAAAGGAGAAAAATGCGACGGTCTATTCCTACCAGCTTGGCACGGTCGGAAAGATCAACCTCATGGTTCTGCCGGGAGGCGGTATTCTTGAGAATGTGCTGATTATGCAGATTGCATTCGTCATCCTGATCGCAATTCTTCTGATTGTCTGCGCACTGGAAATTACAGCATATTACCACCGGATTCTGGAACCGCTGGAAAAATTCGGACAAAAACTGGAGGAGCTGGAAAAAGAGCAGAGTCTGAATGACGATGGAAGCAATAATCTGTTAGAGCTGGAGTCTGTGAGTGGTAAATTTAAGGAACTGTTGCGGAAAATACAGGGATTGAAAATTGCGATTTACGAAAAAGAGCTTGCCGAACAGAAAGCAGAGCTGGAATACACGCAGGAACAGATCAAGCCACATTTTTTCCTGAACTGCCTGAGCCTGATTCATGGCATTGCAGATAAGAATAATGAGGGAGAGATTGTGGAAATTACAACAGTTCTGTCGGCTTATATGCGCTATATTTTTCAGGATTCCAAAAAACAGCGGAATGTAGAGGAAGAACTGGAGCATATTGAGGCATATATCCGCATCCAGAAGCTGCGGTACGGGGAAGAAGCCTTTTCCTTTGAAGCGACGACGGACGGTGATATCGGAGAATGGAAGGTTCCGTCTCTTCTGCTGCAGACACTGGTGGAAAACTCCGTGGTACACGGTGTATCCCTGGACCGGAAGAGTGAGATTTCCCTGTATCTGACAAATGAAACGTATGAAGACGGTGAATATCTCTACATCTGTATTTCCGATACCGGAAACGGGTTCTCAAAAGAAGCATTGGATGCGATCGAACATGACACGCCGATTATCTATCACGGCCGCCATCATGTCGGCATTTCCAATATCAAACGCCGTCTGGCACTGATGTACGGCGAACGGGCAAGTATTACGTGCTCCAATATGGATGAAAATTACGGAGCCGTCGTAGAGGTGCGGCTGCCGAAAACAGAATAAAGCGAAAAGAAAAAAGGCGGGAACCCGGAGAAACATAGAGGGTTCCCGCCTTTTTGCGTGAAAAAACTGTTTTCTGTATTAGATACGGGAAACTCCGTCATCGGTATAGCGCTCGTAGGAAGCACCTTCGTATCCGATCATCTGGATTGTGCTCTCGTCGATTTCTGGTACGGACTCTGCGAAATCGGCAACCGGGATTGCGCAGCCTTTGCGGATGAAGAGCGGAACCTCGTTCAGGGCAACTTCTACATAGCGGATGCCTTTTTCCAGAACTTCCTGATGGATCGTTCCGTCGCCGAGGAATTTTACGAAGATCATCTCTTCCGGCAGGTATACGTAGCGGCCGATCGCATTCTGGGTGTAAACCGGTGCAATCATGATCTCGTTACCGATCATCAGCTGATCTTCTGTATTTCTTGCCAGCTTGTCATCCGGATAAACGAAGGCAAGCGGTTTAAAGTACATATCATCGTTTAAAGCAGCCTTCATGTACTCGCTGTACAGATACGGAACAAGGCGGTAGCGGACACCGATGACATTGCGGAAGTCCTCGATATGCTCAAACTGGTAAGGTTCCTGCTCGCGTGTTCCGAGTGCGGCATGGTTTCTCATCAGAGGAGTGAAAACACCAAGTGCCAGCCAGCGGAGCAGCAGGTCTCTTGTGGTATTTGCACCGAATCCGCCGAGGTCGGCTCCGGTATAGAGGAAACCGCACATGTTGAGGGACGGCATCATCTTCAGGTTCAGCAGGATGTGTGACCACCACGAGCAGTTGTCTCCGGTCCAGATTCCGCCGTAACGGTGCATGCCGATGTAGGAAGAACGGGAGAACATCAGGATTCGCTTATCCGGGGAAATTCGTTCAAAAGCTTCACCGGCAGAACGGGTCATGTTGTAGCCGAACAGATTGTGTACCTTGTCGTGGCGGACCTGTTCGCCGTTTACGTTGTGATAGAAGCGTTTATAGTCCTCATGGTTATTTGCAAGTGCCTGGAGTTTTCCGCCTACCATAAAGTGCGGAACCTCCGGGTCACCTTCCACAT
Organism: Fusicatenibacter sp.; assembly: GCF_050872605.1. GTDB lineage: Bacteria > Bacillota > Clostridia > Lachnospirales > Lachnospiraceae > Fusicatenibacter. Next base: position 23,220 of record NZ_JBNMHD010000022.1, on the reverse strand, counting down.
ATTTCTTTGCAGTCTCCCTGAAATCAGCAAGGCCTTCCTGGGAATAGAAGATGGATGGCTCGTTCATGTCATTCCAGAAGGCATCGATTCCCCTGGAAACGAGAACATCGTATTTGTCGCCAAACCATTTTCTGGCATCTGCATTTAAGACATCCGGGAAATGAGTCCAGCCCGGCCATACAGTAGCTTCGAAGTAGGATCCATCCTCACGGCGGCAGAAGTAGCCTTTTTCACAGCCCTCTTCGTAAATGTCATAACCCTTTTCGACTTTCACACCGGCATCGATGATCGGAACGAGATGGATCTTTTCTTTTTTCATATCCTGTACAAATCCCTCGAAATCCGGGAAACGTTCTTCATTTACGGTAAAGTCCTTGTAATCCTGCATGTAGTCAATATCCATGTAAACCATATCGAGCGGTACATGGTTTTCGCGGTATTTTTTTACTACCGTGCGGAAATCATCCTCTGTTTTGTAGCCCCAGCGGCTCTGGCCGTAACCGAAAGCAAACTTCGGAGCAATGTAGCTGCGTCCGATGATGCCACGGAACTGTTTTACGATATCAAGATCGGAATCACCGGTGATCATGTAAACGTAGAGATCGGCGTTTTCGCAGGAAACGGTCATCGTATCGGAAGTTGTGTAGCCGATATCGAAACGCAGGGTGCCCGGATAATCGAAGAAGAATCCTACGTGTGTCTTGCCGGAGATGATGATGAAGTTGTGTGCTGCATACAGAGAGGTTTTGCTCTCTACGTGATTCGGATCATCGGCGCAGTCACTGATGTAAAGAAAGCCGCGTTTGTTGATACCGCGGTTGGCTTCACCAAGTCCGAATACCATGTCATCGTCAGCAAGTTTGGTGGTGAAGGAGAAGCCGTTCTCGGTGGAGAAGGTACCGTAATCCGGGTTTCCTTCGGAAGCCGGGATCTCTTTTACAACAGCTTCGGTCTCAAATGGGGTTCCGTAGACAAATTTTTTAATCATGTCATCCTCCTTATAAAATGAAATTAAAAAATATGATGTTTTGGTGAGGTTTAGCGCAACACCTTGGTAACTTTATTATAACAGAGATGGGAAAAATGTCTAGCACAATTCCTGTCTTTTTTTTACAAAAAAGCGTGAAATAGAAAAATTAAGTTTCGTCGGAAGGTTCCGCTGTCTTTTTCTCCTCTGCCCGCTTCCGGAAATCCCGTGGTGTGCAGTTGTAGGTACGCAGGAAAATCTTGGAATAATAGCTCTGGTGATTAAACCCGCATGCCGTACAGATTTCCGCGATCGACAGCTTTGTGGTGTTTAAAAGATGACAGCTCACCTCGAGCCGGTAGTGATTCAGAAAATCGATCGGGCTCTGGTTCAGATAACGGCGGAAAATCTGGCAGCATTTGTTCCTGCAGACTTTTCCTGCGGCGGCAATCTCGTCGAGGTTGATGGATTCGCTGTAGTGGTTGTAAATATAGGAAACCATATCGCGCTGCACGAGAAGGTCTGGCTCCTGCGGTTTTGCGGCCGTTTCGTCTGGCATCATCGGATGGCTGCGCAGAAGACGGCACCATAAAAGTGACAGAAGTGCGGCAGCTTCCATTTCATAGGCCGCCGGATGATCCTTTTTGATGCGGAGAATTTCAGGCAGAAGCTGCAGCGCTTCGCTATCCTCCGGGTGATATGGCTTTAAGTGAAGATATTCCAGCGACGGATTTGACAGAACCGGTGTGATGTACGACTGGTACAGGACACTGTTCGTTGTAAAAATTTTCGGATGGCACAGAATGCAGATGAAATCACAGTCCTGCCCGCTCTCGGAGTACCCGTAGTGCATCTGGCGGGAATTGACCATGATGGCTTCGCCTTCTTTTAAGAGGACACGTTTTCCGTTAATATAGTAGTTCATCTGACCGGAGCGGACATACAGCCACTCAATATCTTCGTGCCAGTGGCAGAGTGCCCGGTGGTCCGGGTAGGCGGAAAGGAGTCCTTCCTGGATATAAAGCGGAATGCCGACCTCGTCGTAGCGGACAACTTCGGACGCATCCTGCATGATTTTTGTAATAGGATCATTGACCATAAATACATCCTCTTTCGTTTTGTCTAAAAAGTACAATAATGATAAAAAATAAGGAATATTGTCGTAGAAAAAACGCTAAACCTAAGATAATATGATTATAACATATACGTGTATGGAATAAAACAGGAAAAAGGGGAAAAGCATGAAAAATCAGAGAAGAACGAGGGAAAAAGATCCGGAATTTTATCCGAAACTGCTGGCGCTCCTCGTTCCGATGGTGATCCAGAATGTGATGAATGCGCTCGTCAGTGCATCCGATGCCCTGATGGTCGGCACGCTGGACCAGAGCTCGCTGTCGGCGGTCTCTCTTGCCACGCAGATCACGTTTGTGCTGAGCCTGTTCTATGCGGCCATCACCATTGGAACGACCGTCATGGCGGCGCAGTATTGGGGCAAAGGGGATAAAACAGCCGTGGAAAAAATTATGGCGCTCGCTTTCCGGCTTGCAGCAGTCATTTCCGTCATCTTCTTTCTGGCATGTTTTTTTGCCCCGCAGCTTCTGATGCGGATTTTTACGAGTGAGGAGGATCTGATCCGGCTTGGCAGCAGCTATCTGAAAATTGCCGGCTGGTCCTACCTGCTTTCCGGAATTTCACAGGTTTATCTGTGCATCATGAAAAATACGGGAAGAACAACGCGGAGCACAATTTACGGCACGAGTGCCACCGTGCTGAATCTGATCCTGAATGCGATTTTTATCTATGGCTTGTTTGGGGTTCCGAAAATGGCGGTTGCCGGAGCGGCAGTGGCAACTCTGCTGGCACGTATCGTGGAGTTTGGTCTCTGTTTCATCGAAAATATGCGGACCGATACGGTAAAGGTCAGAGTGGAATATCTGCTGAAAAACAGTGGGCTTCTCGGAAAGGATTTTGCACGCTACACAACGCCGATCCTTGCCAATGAGCTCGCCTGGGGCTGCGGGTTTACCATGTTTTCCGTCATCCTCGGCCACATGGGAAGCGATGCGGTTGCAGCGAATTCCATTGCCAACATCACAAAGAACATTCTTCTCTGTGTGGCGTTCGGAATCAGCGGCGGAAGCGGCATCCTCGTGGGAAATGAGCTTGGCGACGGAAATCTGGAAAAAGCGAGAGAGTACGGCGACCGGTTATGCCATCTGGCACTGGCAACGGGAATTATTTCCGGCCTCATTCTGCTGGCGGTAAGTCCGTTGATTGTCCGGGCATGTACGACGATGAGTCCGACGGCAAAAGGCTATCTGCAGGGGATGCTGTTGATCTGTGCCTACTATCTGATCGGAAAGACGATGAATGCGACGGTGGTCGGCGGAATCTTCTGTTCCGGCGGAGACACCCGGTTTGGCATGATCTGCGACACGATCACTCTGTGGGTGATTGTCGTACCGATCGGAGCGCTGGCAGCGTTTGTGTTCAAAGCGCCGGTCATGGTCGTATATTTCTTATTAAATCTCGACGAGATGATCAAACTGCCTGCCGTTTATAAGCATTATAAAAAATATCAGTGGGTGAACAACATTACCAGGGAGGACATGGAATCATGAAAAATGTAGACAGAAGAGATCAGCAGTTACCGTATATTTCCGATGCAGAGGTGATGGAGCAGCAGATGAACGCAAGAAGACTGACCCAGAGGCTCAACACGATCGACCGTTCCGATTTCGACGGGATTGCGGCAATTGTAAAAGAACTGTTTGGAAAATCGGAGGGCGCTTTTGTTAATCCGCCGTTCTACTGCGATTATGGTTCTCATATCGAGGTTGGCAAAAACTTTTTTGCAAATTATAACTGTACGATTCTGGATGTGGCAAAAGTAAAAATCGGTGATAATTGTCAGATGGCGCCGAACGTAGCAATCTATACGGCAGGTCATCCGGTTCACCCGGCGGCCAGAAATTCTGCATATGAATATGGCATTGAAGTGACGATTGGAGACAATGTATGGATCGGCGGAAACACCGTGATTCTGCCGGGCGTGCATATCGGAAATAATGTTGTCATCGGCGGAGGAAGCGTTGTAACAAAAGATATTCCGGACTGGACAATCGCGGCAGGAAATCCGTGCCGTGTCATCCGGAAAATTACAGAAGAGGATAAAAAGTATTATTTCAGAGACCGCAAATTTGATGATGAGGCATGGGAGGTCATCAAAGATCTGTAGGAATCTGAGAGGAAAGGATTTCTTATGGCAAAAACAATGAAAGACAGAATCCGTGAAGGATATCTGTTTACGGATATGTGTGAGGGAATGCCCGCAGAGCGGACGAAAGCAAAACTGCTGATGAAAGCGTTCAATGAGACATCGGCGGAGGAGATTGACAAACGGTTTGAACTGATGGAGCAGATCTTCGGAAAGAAAACAGGCGCATGGATTGAGCCGCCGCTGTATTTCTGCTATGGCACACACATTTCTATTGGGGATGGATGCTACATTAATTTCAACTGCAATTTCGTCGACGACGGCCAGATCACCATTGGTGAACGTGTTATGTTCGGACCGGCGGTTACGATTGCAACAGTTGGTCATCCGATCAATCCGAAAATGCGCGAGTACATGTATACGGATCCGGTGACGATCGGCAATGACTGCTGGATCGGCGGAAACGTAACGATCTGCCCGGGGGTGACAATTGGAGATAACACCGTGATCGGCGCAGGAAGCGTTGTGACAAAAGATATCCCGGCCAACTGCGTGGCAGCCGGAAACCCGTGCCGCGTGATCCGCGAGATCAACGAAAATGATGAGAAGTATTACTACAAAGACCGCCCGATTCTGGCAGAGGATCTGGCGGAAGAGGCGGAACTTCGGAAGAATCCGTAAGTGCTGTCCGGGCAGTGATGCTGATAAAAGAAAAACTCTGTACCGTATTCGGATAAAAATCCGGTGCCGGTGCAGAGTTTTTTGACGTGTATGCTGATTTTGAGCAACAAAAAAATGCCCAGAGCCGGAATCGAACCAGCGACACGAGGATTTTCAGTCCTCTGCTCTACCAACTGAGCTATCTGGGCATTTTGATTTCCTGTTGGAAACCTTTGTTAATATAACATGAATTCACGAAAATTGCAACTGTTTTATCCGAAATCATGAAAAATTTTTCTGCTTTGGAGGGAAAAAGATGATTTCAGAAAAAGGAGTTTTAGGTGGTCTGTGATTTTTTCATGTTTTTGGCGGAATGGCGGTGTATTTTCCCACAAGAATGTGGTAGTATAAAAGGTATGCAAAGAGGAAGCAAGGAGAAAGATTAGAAGTATTATGAAAATTATTCTGACTGCGGTCAACGCAAAATATATTCATTCCAATCTCGCAGTTTACACGCTGCAGGCGAGCGCGGAAAAAGCCGGTGTGTTCCCGGAAATCCGTGAGTTTACGATCAATCAGTCGAAAGATTCCATGCTGCGGAGTCTGTTTCTGGCGCATGCGGATGTCGTCTGCGTTTCCTGCTATATCTGGAATATATCCATCGTCGAGGATTTGATTACCGAATATCACAAAATCAGTCCTAAGACGAAGATCTGGCTTGGCGGACCGGAGGTGTCGTATCATGCGGAGGAGATGCTGGAGCAGTATCCGTTCCTTGCCGGAATTATGAAAGGCGAAGGTGAAGTGACGTTCCGTGAACTGGCCGTATATTATCAGAATCAGGAGAACGGCACAGAAGGGAAAACGTTAACGGAGATCCATGGTATTACATACCGTGATGCAGACGGAGCGATTAAAAGCAACCCATGGCGTCTGGTCATGGATCTGTCCGAAGTGGATTTCCCATACGCGAATCTGAAAAAATTTGAGAACCGCATCATTTATTATGAGTCGAGCCGCGGCTGTCCATTTTCGTGCAGCTACTGTCTTTCCTCGATTGACAAGCGGCTCCGCTTCCGGAATCTGGATCTGGTCAAAAAGGAGCTTGCCTTTTTCCTGGAACAGAAAGTACCGCAGGTCAAATTTGTGGATCGTACGTTCAACTGTAAGAAAGACCACGCGATGGCGATCTGGAAATTCATTGCGGAGCATGACAATGGAGTGACAAATTTCCACTTTGAAATTGCTGCCGATCTGATTACCGAGGAGGAGCTGGAACTCTTAAATACCCTGCGTCCGGGGCTGGTACAGCTCGAGATCGGCGTGCAGTCTACGAATCCGCAGACGATCGAGGCGATCCACCGGAAGATGGACTTTGGAAGAGTGACAGAGATTGTAAACCGGATTGCGAAGGGAAGAAATATTCATCAGCATCTCGATCTGATCGCAGGACTGCCGTACGAGGATTATGCAAGCTTCCGCCGTTCGTTCGCAGATGTCTATGCACTGCGGCCGCAGCAGTTACAGCTTGGATTTTTAAAAGTGCTGCGCGGTTCTTTCATGTATGAGCATACAGCGGAGTATGACTGTCATTATCAGGAGCGCGAGCCATATGAGGTGCTGTACACGAAATGGCTGCCGTATGACGATGTGCTGAAACTCAAAGACGTTGAGGAGATGGTGGAGGTCTACTACAACAGCGGCCAGTTTGTCCATACGCTTCCGATGATCGAGCGTCTGTATGAGAATCCGTTTGATTTCTTCCAGGAGCTCGGCGATTTCTACCGGGCAAAAGGCTACAGCGAAACGGCGCACAACCGGATTGGGCGGTATGAAATTCTGCTCGAATTTTTAAGAGACGAAAAACAGCAGGACGAAGCATTCTTCCGGCAGATGATGGTGCTCGATCTGTATGCGCGTGAAAATATGAAAACACGGCCGCGCTTTGCAAAGGACCCGTCGGAATGGAAAAACGAGTCGCGTGACTTTTATCAGAAGGAAGCCGAAACGAGAACGCTTCTGCCATCGTATACGACATACGATTGGAAGCAGCTGCAGCGCATGACGCATGTGGAAGTTTTTGATTACGATGTGCTCGGAAACGGGGAAAAGGCGCGTATGGTACTCCTGTTTGATTATCAGAAGCGCGATCCGCTGACAGGAAATGCGGAGATGATCGACTGCAGTGAGCTTTTTTACGCTTGACATTTCAAAAGAACATGAGATACTAGAAAAGGTAATAAAATATGAAAATACAAGATTTTGTAGTGCTCGATCTTGAGACAACGGGTCTTTCTGTAAAGGAAGACCAGATTCTGGAGATCGGTGCAGTAAAAGTGCAGGGCGGAGAGGTCACGGCATCGTATGAGACCTTCGTCAATCCGGGCAGAAAAGTGCCGGAGCGGATCACGGAACTCACCGGAATCCGGGATGAGATGATTGCGGATGCGCCCGATGTGGAGAATGCTGTCCGCGGCTTTCTGGATTTCTGCGGCGGCCTGCCGCTTCTGGGGCATAATATTTTGTTCGATTACAGCTTCATCAAGCAGGCAGCGATAAATGCCCGTCTGGACTTTGAAAAAGAAGCGTGGGATACGTTGAAAATTGCACGGAAAGCCCTCCCGGATCTGGAGAGCAGAAGCCTTGAAGCACTCTGCGGCTACTATCAGATCCCGCGGGAACACGCACACCGTGCAATGGACGATGTGCTGGAAACGCTGGCACTGTTCCGAAAACTGGAAGAAGGATTTTCGGAAGATCACCCGGAATGGTTTGCCGCAGCGCCTCTGAAGGCCAAAATGAAACGTGAGGTTCCGGCGACGGAGGCACAGAAAAAATATCTGGCGGATCTGATCCGGTACCATGAGCTGGATCTCGAACCGGAGTGGGGAGCACTCACAAAAAGCCGTGCATCCCGCATGATCGATCAGATTATTCTGGCACATGGAAGAATGGAAAAACGACAGAGAACTGAGAAAAAATAGAAGAAAAAAAGAAAGGATGGAACGATGAGTAATAAAGTCAATCGAAAAGCCCCGACAGAGGCACAGAAAAAGAAGAAAGATCCGCTGGCAAAGAAGAGAAATGCAGCAAAGATGCTGGCATTGATTCTTGCAGTGGTTATGGTGCTTGGTATGGTTCTTCCAGCACTTTTATGGCTGGTGTAAAGAGATTCTGTAAAAGACAGATTGAAATGGGAAACGGATCAAGAAGAGGCACAGTATGAAAAACAGCAGAAAAATGAGAGTCCTGCTGGTGATGCTTATCGCATTCGCATTCTGCTTTCTGGCAGAACCAGTCAAAGCGGATGACCGGACAGCGCTGGACGGAATCTATGTAGAAGACATTTCCGTCGGCGGTATGACCGAAGAGCAGATCACACAGGCAGTAAACGACAAAATTGAACAGTTAAAACCCTCGGTTATCAACCTGTCTGCCGGAGAGCAGAATGCACAGGTGACAGCAGGGGATCTCGGACTTTCCTGCGCCAACCCGGAGGTGGCAAGAGAAGCCGTCACAATCGGGCAGGAAGGCAATGTACTGAAGCGGTTCCTGACACAGAACCGGCTCAAAAAGGGAGAGACGGTGACGTTTTCCCTGAAATATACAGTCGATGGCGAGGCAGCGCGCCAGGCGGTAGAAAACAACACGGCCGTGCTGAACCGCGAGGCAACAGATGCAACGCTGACCCGCGAAAACGGCGAATTTATCGTCAATCCGGGCCAGACCGGATGCAGCGTCAACGTGGATGAGTCCACGGCGAAGGTTGTCAATTACCTGACGACAAGCTGGCGGGGCGGCATCGGCGGCGTAGAACTGGTAACAGAAGAAACACCGGCAGGCGGCAATCCGGAGCAGCTTGCACTTGTCAAAGATCTGCTCGGCGAGGGTACGACGGAGTATGGCAACGGTACGAGCGGCAGAAAACAGAATGTCGCAGTCGGCGCAGAGAAGATTAACGGAACGCTGGTACAGCCGGGCGAGGAATTTTCCGTAGAGGCGGTCGTTGTGCCGTTTGATGCGGAAAATGGTTATGCACTGGCGGCATCATATGAGATGGGCAAGGTCGTCGATTCGTACGGCGGCGGTATCTGCCAGGTTTCCACAACGCTTTATGTTGCGGTTCTGAAAGCGGAACTTGAGGTGACGGAGCGGTACAGCCATTCCATGATTGTCCACTATGTGGATCCGTCGATGGATGCGGCGATTGCAGAAGGATTGAAAGACCTGAAATTCGTGAACAACACCGATGCGCCGATTTACATTGAGGCGAGCGCGGATGGAAGCACCCTGCATTTTGCCATCTATGGCCATGAGACGAGAGATCCGAACCGCACGGTCCGCTATGAGAGTGAGACGACAAGCACGGAGGATCCGACGCCGAGCCTGACGGAAGATGCGAATACATCGTTTGGAACAATTGAACAGACATCGTACGGCTATCAGGGTTCGACGGCGCGGCTGTGGAAGATTGTGAATGACAATGGAAATGAGAAGAAGGAGCAGGTGAATTCCAGCACTTACCGCATGACATCGAATGTCTATACCGTGGGAACAAAGACGGACAATGCAGCGGCGCGTGCGGAAATGCAGGCGGCGATTGCGGCAAATGATCTTGCAAAAGCAAAGGAAGTTGCAGCGAAATACAGCCAGAGCAGTTCGTCATCGAGTTCTTCGGAGAAGAAGGAAGACAGCAGCGATGATTCGGATTCGGATGATACGGAAAAGACGGACGACAGCAGCAATACAGAGAAAACGGAGGACGATGAGGACTAGGCGTTTTCTGGTTACTGTTCGCTGGGAACCAGTGAACTGTAACATTTTCCGTGAAAAATGGGAAAGCAGAGGGAAAAGGAGTACGGATTCCGTCTGCTTTTTCGTTGAAACAGGAAGTTCGAGGAGGACAAGGGATGCGAAAGGGTAAATTACAGCAGAGCGTGCTGGTGCGCTCGGTGTTTAAGATGCTGGGGCAGAAAAGAGAGGACGCAGCGGGGCCGGCGGTCGGACGCGGGGTATCGGCAATTGCAGGAGAAAAGGAGATGCAGGTGTTTTCGTGTGTGCCGGTGCTGGTGAAGGATCCGGAGGACGCGGTGCTCGCGGTCTGCCGGGTGTGCAACAGTGTGGCTGCGGCGGGGGCATCGGCAAAAGGAGTGCTGGTGTCGCTGATGCTGCCGGAGGCGATGGAAGAAAAGGATTTAAAGGAGCTGATGCGGGCGGTTGACGGTGCGTGTGTGCGGTATGGAACTGCGGTGATTGGCGGGCATACGGAGGTGACGGGCGGGGTTTCGTATCCGGTGCTTACCGTGACGGCGGCAGGCGGGACAACGCGTGCGGGGCTGTTTGATCCGTCGTGTGTGACAGCGGATTTGGATCTTGTCGTGACGAAGGGGATTGCGCTCGGCGCGGTGTCTTATCTGGCAAAGACAAGAAGGGATGAGCTTCTGACGAGATTTTCTCCGGGATTTATCCATGGGGCGGCGGATTTTTCGGAGGATTACTCTGTCTGCCGTGAGGCGGAGATTGCGGTCGAGCACGGTGCGGCTGCGATGCAGGATCTCTCGGAGGGCGGGATTTTCGGGGCGCTCTGGGAGATGGCGGACGGCGCGGGTGTCGGGCTTGATGTGGCATTGAAGAGGATTCCGATCCGGCAGGAGACGGTGGAGATCTGTGAGTTTTTCGGGGTGAATCCGTATCAGATGCTTTCGACGGGATCGCTGCTGATTGCGGCGGCGGACGGCGAGGGGCTGGTGCAGAAAATGGCACTCGAAGGGATTCCATCGGCGGTGATTGGACGGACGACATCCGGGAAGGACCGGATTCTCCGGAATGGGGAAGAGGTCCGGTATCTGGACAAGCCGCAGATGGATGAGATGTACCGGGTTGGCAGATAAGGCTTAAATATACGACAGGAGTGATTGGTAAAATGGCACATTTGAATATTGTTCTTCATGAGCCGGAGATTCCGGCAAATACAGGCAACATCGGACGGACGTGTGTGGCGACGGGGACGAGGCTGCATCTGATTAAGCCGCTGGGGTTTGATATTTCGGACAAGGCGGTGAAGCGCGCGGGGTTGGATTACTGGCCGAAGCTGGATGTGACGGTGTATGAGAGTTACGAGGATTTTCTGGAGAGAAATCCGGGGGCGAAGATTTACTATGCGACGACGAAGGGGCCGCAGACGTATGTGGATGTGCAGTATGAAGAGGACTGCTTTATTATGTTCGGGAAGGAAAGTGCGGGGATTCCGGAAGATATTCTGTATGACAATCAGGAGACGGCGGTGCGGATTCCGATGATTAATGATATCCGGTCGCTGAACCTTTCAAATTCCGTGGCGATCGTACTGTACGAGGCACTGCGGCAGAATAACTTTGACCATATGCAGCTCGCGGGGCATTTGCGGACGCATGAGTGGAGGTAGACGGACGGGACTCTGGTGATCGTAGACGGAGCTGCATTCTTTTTATAAGGAAGAAGTTAAGATCATTTCCAATTCGGCGAAGACCTGCTCGGCGTAAAGCTGTTTGATTTCGTGGCGGGTCATGCTGGAGACGTTGGTCTGGAAGGTGAAGGTGTGGGCTTGGGCTTTGTATAAAATACAGAAGTAGACGACGCCCTGTACGCTGTCAGCGTTGTTGGGGTCGAGATTTCCGGTTGTGCCGGTGATTCCGATGGCGATGGCGGTGTGCAGGTTTTCTTGTACTGTGCGGGCCATGGCTTCGGCGCATTCGGGGGAGTAGACGCCGTGGATTTCGATGACGGAAGGGTCGACGCCGACGAGGACTTTGGTTTCGTTCAGATACGTTACGTAGCCGCCGGGGAAAATGGCGGAGGCGCCTTCGGTGTCGGTGATCAGGGAGGCGATCAGGCCGGAAGTGCAGCTTTCCATGGTGGAAATGGTGGTGTGGGATGCAATGAGCTGTTTGATGATGGAATCAATGGTGTTTGGGTTCATAGTGAAAATTACCTCCAGAGTTAGTTTGATATGTCTGGCAAAAAAGCCCCTCGGCGGAGGGGCTTATTTTGGTGCTTCGCCTTTGGCGAGTGTAAAGATAAATTCCGTACCAACGCCCTCTGTACTGATGACATTGATATTCTGGTTATGCGCAGCGATGATCTCTTTGACGATCGAAAGTCCCAGTCCCGTTCCTTTGCGGTCTTTTCCGCGGGAGGCATCGAGCTTGTAGAAGCGCTCCCAGATTTTGGTAATGCTTGCCTTTGGAATGCCGCAGCCGGTATCCTTGACGGAAACGAAGACTTTTCCGTGCTTCTCCGTTGTCTCGACCGTGATGGTGGAATCGTTGTTGCTGAATTTGATTGCATTATCAATCAGATTGTACAGCACCTGCTGGATTTTTCCCATATCGGCGCAGACATACAAAGTACGCGATGCGAGGATCAGTGAAATGGAAATCCGCTTTTTCGTGCAGGTTCCCTCAAACGAAGCGGCGGTATCCTTGATGACGGCGTTGATGTCAAACGAGGTCAGATCGAGCATATTCCCTTTATCGTCGATGTCGTTCAGCGTCAGCAGGCTCTGCGTCAGCTTGTGCAGCCGTTCTGTCTCAAACAGAACGATTTTCAGATATTTTTCCTGCATTTCCGGCGGAATCGTTCCGTCGAGGATTGCCTCCACGTAGCCTTTGATCGAGGTCAGCGGTGAGCGGAAGTCGTGAGAGACGTTCGCCACAAATTTCCGCTGGTATTCGCCGGTCTTGTTCAGCTCGCCGGACATGTAGTTCAGCGTGGAAGCGAGATACCCCATCTCATCGTGAGATTTAACATCAATTTTGTGGGTCAGGTTGCCGGAGGCATACTCCTTTGCACCGTTGATGATCTTTTTCAGCGGCCTGTACACGACGAGGGAGAAAAAGATCAGAATCACAAACGAGAGTCCGAACACGAGCAGGAACAGAAAATCAATCCGCGCCAGCAGACTTTCCCTCTGCTGATAGACGTCCTGCAGCGGAAGGTGGATGGCGACATAGCCTTTGATCCGCAAATTGGAGGTGACGGGAACCATGACGCTCAGCATCTTGTCTTCAAAATAGCCGAAAAACGTTCCCGTGCTGTAATACTCGCTGCCGAGCGCAACCGGATCAAAACCGTCGATGATCTCCGGGTTTTCCTCATCGAGTGCAGCTGCCGTGTTCAGCAGAATTTCCCCGTCTGCGCTGATGAGCCAGATCCGGGAATTGTGATAGGAAGCCAGTGCACTGAGCGAATTGTAAAGATCCGTCAGGGAACGCTCACTGTGGTAATAAAGGTCGCCCTGTCTGGAAGCGATCTGCGTGGCCTCCCGGTACAGACTGGTGCTCGCGCTGGAGACCAGACTGTCCTCCACCATGCGGGAGCCGACCGTTGAGATCAGCGTAAAGCCGGCAATGGCGAGAATGACATAAATGAGAATTAATTTCCGGTAAAGCGTGCGTCGCATTATTTTTTGACCTCAAACTTGTAACCGATGCCCCAGACCGTCGTGATGGCCCAGGAGGCATGGTCCTTGATTTTTTCGCGGAGACGTTTGATATGAACGTCTACCGTGCGGGTATCGCCGATGTACTCATAGCCCCAGATATGGTCGAGGAGCTGTTCCCGCGTAAAGACCTGGTTTGGTGAGGAAGCAAGGAAGTAGAGAAGCTCCAGTTCCTTCGGCGGCATATCGACGGTGCGGCCCTGGTAAATGACGGAATAGTTCGTCTGGTTGATGATAAGATCCGGGTACTCGACACATTTTCCTGCGGTCGCGGACACCGGGATCGTGCGTGATGGCTGAAATCTCCGCAGCACTGCTTTCACACGGGCAACGAGCTCCTTGGAATCAAATGGTTTGATGATGTAGTCATCCGCGCTGAGCTCCAGGCCGAGGACTTTGTCGAACACCTCGCCCTTTGCCGAGAGCATGATGATCGGAACATCGGAATCGTGCCGGATTTCGCGGCAGACCTGGTAGCCGTCCATGCCGGGCAGCATCAGGTCGAGCAGAATCAGGTTCGGCTGGAAGGAGTGAAACTCCCGGACAGCCTCTTCTCCATCGTTTACAATTTTTGTGTCATAGCATTCCTTGGTCAGATAGAGAGAAATCAGTTCTGCGATATTGTTATCGTCATCGACGATCAGAATTTTCTGTTTGGAAGCCATAAAAGATTCTCCTTCACTGGGGACAGGACGAAACCGCATACAGTATGCGTTCCGTCCCATATTTTCCTGAGTTTTTATTTCTTAAACGTAACAATCGTAACGCCGGCATCGCCCTCGCCGAATTCCGCTAAATGGAAGTCCGCTACGTGTTTCTGGCGGCGCAGATAATTGTGAATGCCTTTCCGCAGTGCGCCCGTTCCTTTGCCGTGGACAACGCGGACACTCGGCAGATGGGAGAGATAAGCGTCATCGAGATATTTGTCGAGTTCGGCAACCGCTTCATCCACCGTTTTTCCGAGCAGATTGATTTCGGTAGAAATCGTGGCAGCCTTGGAAAGCTTCGATTTTCCGCTGCTTGTGCGGGAAATGGACGGGCCGGTGATGACAGCCTCGTCGATCAGCACAAGGTCGGAGATATGCACTTTGGTCCGCATGATACCCATCTGGACGAAGAGATTTCCCTTCGAATCCGGGCGGGTGCTGACAGTACCTTTGAGATTCATGCTTAAGACTTTGACGGCATCGCCGAGATGAAGATCCTGCGGGCGGAGATTTCCGGTGCGCTTCGGCACTTCCTTCGCCTTTTTCTTATCGAGCTTGTTCATCTTTTCACGCAGAGCGGTACGTTTCTGCTCCATTTCGCGGACGGAAACATTCTCTTTTCCAAATTTCTGGAAATCGCGCATCGTCTGGTCGGCGTATTCCTTCGCCTCGCGGAGAATTCTCTGTGCCTCCTCGGTTGCATTGGAGATCATCTTTTCTTTTCTTGCGTCGATCTGTTCCTGATTCTTGGCAAGGCTCTGCTTCAGGGATTCGACTTCCGCGCGGGTGCGGGCAAGCTCTTCTTTTTCGCGTTCCAGCGTGATCCGGTTCTGCTCGAGAGTGGTCAGAACGTCCTCAAACGATTCATCCTGCTCGCTGATTTCGTCTTTTGCCTTGTTGATGATGTAGTCCGGCAGGCCGAGTTTGCTGGAAATCGCAAACGCATTACTCTTTCCAGGAACGCCGACGAGCAGGCGGTATGTCGGGCTTAAAGTCTCGACATCGAATTCACAGCAGGCATTCTCCACGCCCGGTGTGGATAAGGCATAGATTTTCAGTTCACTGTAGTGTGTCGTTGCCATGGTGCGGATGCCGCGCTCGTGGAGCGTAGAGAGGATCGCGATGGCAAGCGCCGCGCCCTCTGTCGGGTCGGTACCGGCGCCGAGCTCATCGAACAGGACGAGGGAATTGCGGTCTGCCTTGTCGAGGAAGGAAACCACATTCGTCATGTGGGAGGAGAAGGTACTCAACGACTGCTCGATGCTCTGCTCATCACCGATATCGGCGTAAACCTCGTCGAAAACGGAAAGGGAGGAGCGGTCGAGTGCCGGAATGTGAAGTCCGGACTGGCCCATCAGTGTTAAGAGTCCGACCGTCTTTAAGGAAACCGTCTTACCGCCGGTATTCGGTCCGGTGACGATCAGAAGGTCGAAATCTTCGCCGAGCGACAGATCAATCGGAACGACTTTTTTCGCATTGATCAGCGGGTGGCGTGCCTTGCGCAGGTGGATTTTACCTTCGGTGTTGAAGATCGGCTCATTGGCGTTCTGCTCCATTGCAAGAGCGGCGCGCGCGAAGATGAAGTCAAGCTCCACCATGTTTTCGAGGTCGTAACGGATCTCATCGCGGTGCAGGTCTGCCTGGGCACTCAACGTAGAGAGGATGACCTCGATTTCTTTTGATTCTTCGATTTCCAGCTCACGGATATCGTTGTTCAGTTTGACAACGGCCATCGGCTCGACAAAGAAGGTGGAACCGGTCGAGGACTGGTCATGTACCATGCCAGGAACCTGGCCTTTGTACTCGGATTTGATCGGGATACAGTAGCGGCCGTCGCGCATCGTGATGACGGCATCCTGCAGATACGTGCGGTAGGAACCGTTGACGAGCGAGATTAACTGGCTGTGGATTTTTTCCTCACACGATTTGATGGAACGACGGATGCGGCGCAGATTCGGGCTTGCATCATCGCTGATTTCATCCTCGGAGAGAATACAGCGGCGGATTTCCGTGGAAAGCAGCGTCAGAGGCTCCAGTGTTTCGAAGAGATCTTCGAGGCTGTCCGGCGTCTGGTCCGCATTTTCGCGGCGGCCGTACGCTTTGACGCGTGCCGTGTTTTCCAGAAGTGCGGCGGTCTGCAGAAGCTCCGTGATGTTCATGGAGCTGCCGATTTCGAGACGCTTTAATGCGCCGCGGATATCTTTGGCATCACCAAAGGAAATGTGGCCTTTTTTAAAGAGCCGGGTGAGCGCGTCGTGTGTCTCGTGCTGCATCCGCGTAATCTGGGAGAGGGAAGAAGAAGGAACGAGCTCCAGACATTTCTTCCGGCCCAGCGGAGAACTGGCATACGAAGCCAGTTGTTCGATAATTTTGTCGTATTCGAGCGTTTTTAATGCTTTCTGATTCATAATACTTACCTTTTCGTAATTCATAATTCAGTCATTGTCTACAGATAATGCGGTATTTTTGATGCAATACCGCACGGATCTGATGTTACAGTTTACAGGTACCCTGCGAACTGTAACATTCGCAGCCCTCATTTAAAGTTTTGCTTCGCAAAAGGAGGGCTGCTCACACCTGAATCACTTTCTTACGCAGCGAAACAGCAAGTGTTTCACTGCTGAGTGAACAGTAGCGATCTGATCATATATCTGCACGGGAAGTACAGACCGGAAGTGGAATGTGGGTCACAGGTTTTTCCACTCCACCAATTATACCTTAAAAAAGAAAAGAAAGAAACCCCAAGAACGAGAAAATCAAGGATGTTGCGCAAATGAGAAAAAAATGTAACAGTCTTCATAAAATGTTCATATCTATCTGGTAAAGTTTTTATATATGTGAAGATTGCGGAAGCGCATATGCGCAGAGCAGTTCGGTATGGAATACAGATGTATGGAGAAAGAAATGTATGGAAAATGACCCAAAACCTTACAAATTCATGAAAGAGAGCATCAAAAAGCAGCCGCCCGACTGGAAAAAGATTGTTCTTCTGATTGCCGGATGGCTGGCACTTGCGGCGCTTGGCGGTCTGGTTGCGGCCGCAGTATTTGCGGTGACAGAGCCAAAGATTGCAGAAGCAGTTACCAGGGAAGAGCCGCCGGCGAAAGTGGATATCCCGGGAGATGAGGATCCAAACAGCGGACAGGAGCCGGATGAGACAATTACCGCATCTTCGGCGAGTGCGTCGGTAGACAGCAGCGGCTCCGGTTCGGAAATCAGCAGTTCTACAGTGGATAGCAGTACTTCAGAAAGCAGTGTATCCGAAAGTACGGTTTCTGAAAGCACAGAGGAGAACGGAGCGGCAGAGGGAACGGAAAGCAGCCTGAAAAATTATGAAGCGCTCTATCAGGATATGCTGGGAGTAACGGAAAAACCAAAACGAGCTCTGGTCACCGTCATCGGCATTACCAATCAGATGGACTATTTTAACCAGAACTACGAAAATCAGCAGCAGATTTCCGGTCTGATTGTTGCGGACAATGGACAGGATCTCTTCATTCTGACGGAATACCGCATCGTGGAAAATGTAGAGCGGATTCAGGTTACCTTCTGGGATGAGACGATGGTGGATGCCACATACCAGCGCCACGATCCGAGCACCGGCCTTACGATTGTGAAGGTGGACGAATCGAAGCTGGATGAGGGAACACGGGACGGTCTTGTAGTTGCGCCGCTCGGCAGTTCATATCTCGTCAGCCAGGGCGACCCGGTCGTTGCGGTCGGAAGTCCAGTCGGCTACAGCGATTCGATTGCGTACGGCGTGGTGACTTCGGTTACGAACAAGATTTCCGCGCTGGACAATGAGTACAATCTGCTGACCACCGACATCCTCGGCAGTACGGACGGCAGCGGCATTCTGGTAAATCTCGACGGTGAAATCGTCGGTATTATTGCGCAGAGTTACAGCGCCAAGGGAAATAACGTGGTGACGGGCATTGCGATTTCCCAGATCAAAAAGCTGATCGAAAATCTTTCCAATAACGTGAGCCGCGCATATATCGGCATCCGCGGACAGGACGTCACAGAAGAACTTTCCGATAAAACCGGCATCCCAAAAGGCGTTCTCATCAGCCGCGTCGCAGACGATTCTCCGGCGATGATGGCGGGCATGAAAGAGTACGATGTGATTGTAAAGCTCGGGGAGCACAAGGTTGAGACGATCAAACAGTACCATGAACAGCTTGGCAAATACAGCACAGGAGACGTGGTTACTGTGACGGCGATGCGGAAAGGCGCCGAAGGGTATGCGGAGATGACGTTTGATGTGACGATTGGGGAAGTATAAAAAACAGAGGCTTTCGGGAGCAGAAAAAGCCGGTTTCAGCCGGTGGGGCTTCCGGAAGCTTTTCTTTTCGAATGGTTTTCCACTGGCGGATGAAAAAATACGTGCATTCTGCAGGAAAATCTGGTAGAATTGGTAAGGCATGCAGGAGCACAGGCTTTGCATCATAAAAACGGCATCATAGAAACAAAAACGGAACACTGTGTCCGCATTTATTTTAGAAAAAGAGGATTTATTTTTATGAAGTATATCAACGAACTCCGGGAAGGAAACCGCATTTCCGGAATTTATCTCTGCAAACATAAACAGTCGGCTGTTACCAAAAACGGAAAACAGTACGAAAACGTGATCTTACAGGATAAAACCGGTACGATCGATGCGAAAATCTGGGATCCGAATTCTATGGGAATCCGTGAATTTGAAGCACTGGATTATGTAGATATTATGGGAGATGTTTCCAGTTTCAATGGAGCACTTCAGGTTTCCATTAAAAATGCAAGAAAAGCGGAAGAGGGCGAATATAATCCGGCGGATTATCTGCCGACGAGCCGTTACGACGTCAATACGATGTATCAGGAGCTGCTCTCCTGGATCGGAACGGTGAAAAATCAGTATCTCTCCGAACTGCTGACGTATTATTTCATCCAGGATCAGGAGACCGCAAAACGGTTCCGCATGAGCTCTGCGGCAAAAAGCGTGCATCACGGATTCGTCGGCGGCCTTTTAGAGCATACGTTAAGTGTCACCCGTTTCTGCGATTTTATGGCAAAATCGTATCCGATTCTGAACCGTGATCTGTTGATTACAGCGGCAATTCTGCACGATATCGGAAAAACGAAAGAGCTCTCATTATTTCCGCAGAATGATTACACCGACGACGGACAGCTTCTTGGCCACATCATGATCGGTGCGGAGATGGTACACGATGCGGCGCAGAAGATCGACGGTTTCCCACAGGAACTCGAGAATCAGTTAAAGCACTGCATTCTGGCGCACCACGGCGAGCTGGAATACGGTTCCCCGAAAAAACCGGCAATGGTAGAGGCGGTAGCGCTGAACCTGGCGGACAATGCCGATGCCAAAATGGAAACCCTGACCGAGCTGTTTGACGCAGCGCCGGCCGGCAATGAGTGGCTTGGCTACAACCGGTTCTTTGAGTCCAACATCCGCAGAACAGGAGACTTTTCATGAGCTATCAGAAAAATGATGTACTGACGGTGAAAATTGAAGATATGGGACACGACGGAGAGGGTATAGGCAAATGTGAGGGCTATACCCTCTTTGTCAAGGACACCGTCATCGGCGATCTTGCCGAGGTAAAAGTGATCAAAGCAAAGAAAAATTACGGCTACGCGCGGCTGATGCGATTGATCAAGCCCTCGGAACACCGCGTCGAGCCAATCTGCCCGGTTGCACGTCCCTGCGGCGGATGTCAGCTTCAAATGCTCGACTACGCAGAACAGCTGCGGTTTAAAGAAAAAAAGATCGCTGAAAATCTTCAGCGCATCGGAGGTATGATCGAAATACCGATGGAGCCGATTGTAGGGATGGAAACTCCGTTCCGCTATCGAAATAAAGCACAGTTTCCAATCGGCCAGGATAAAAACGGAAAACGGATCACTGGATTTTATGCGGGAAGAACGCATCAGATTATGGAAAACCGGAATTGTTATCTTGGAGTGGAACAAAATGAAGAAATCCTGAACCGTGTGCTTACGTGGATGGAAGAGAACCGTGTTTCGGCATACAACGAAGAGACCGGCAAAGGCCTGGTACGTCACGTTCTGATCCGGTTTGGATTTACAACGAAAGAGATTATGGTCTGTCTGGTTGTGAACGGAAAGAAGCTGCCGGCAGAGGAAAAACTGATCGGCTCTCTGACGGAACTGAAAGGAATGACGAGCATTTCACTTAGCGTAAACCGTGAGCGAACCAACGTTATCATGGGGAAAGAAATCCATTGTCTTTGGGGACAGAGCTATATCACCGACTATATAGGAAATGTAAAATACCAGATTTCCCCACTGTCGTTTTACCAGGTCAATCCGGCCCAGACCGAAAAGCTGTATGGCCTTGCCCTGGAATATGCGGGTCTTACCGGTAATGAAACCGTTTGGGACTTGTACTGCGGCATCGGAACAATTTCGCTGTTCCTTGCACAGAAAGCAAAAAAAGTTTACGGTGTGGAAATTGTCCCGGAAGCGATTGCGGATGCAAAAAATAATGCAAAAATCAATCAGATCGAAAATGCAGAATTTTTCGTTGGAAAATCCGAAGAAATACTTCCGTCCTATTACAACCAGTACGCCAAAGACCACCCGGGCGAACAGGCGCATGCCGATGTCATTGTCGTCGATCCGCCGCGCAAAGGCTGTGAAGAAAATCTCCTCCACACCATGGCCAGCATGCAGCCGGACCGGATTGTGTATGTCTCATGCGATTCCGCGACACTCGCACGTGATGTGAAGGTGCTCGGGGAACTGGGGTATGAAGTGAAGAAGGTAAGAGGGGTTGATCAGTTTCCGATGACGTGCCATGTTGAGACGGTTGTCTTGCTTTCCAAGGGTGAGGTCGACTCGAAAAAGATTCGGGTTGAGTTCTCTTTGGAAGATATGGATATGTCCGAATTTCAGGATGGGGCAACCTACACCCAGATTAAGGACTATGTGCTGGAGCATAGCGGGTTAAAGGTATCCAACCTGTATATCTCACAAATTAAGCGAAAATGTGGGATTGGGGTTGGTAAGAATTATAATTTGCCGAAGTCCGAGGATTCCAGACAGCCACAGTGCCCACCGGAAAAAGAGAAAGCAATCCGAGAAGCATTCAAATATTTTGGGATAATCTAACATCCCGCAGAATGGAGGTTTCTTATGGATAGATTGATTTCTTGTGAGTTCAACATGGATACCGCCTGTGTAGAACTGAAATTCTTAGATGGCAGCATGATTGCCATGGATACCATTGCTGTCGAGAATGAGGTTGCCGACAATATGTATCAGCGGTCAGAGCTGGACTATCTGATCTACAATGACCCGATTGGATATGCAGACCTTATCTTGAACGGCGATCCCGAAACTTATTTGAGAACCGTCACAGAATATAAACCTTTGGATAGCTGACAACACGTTACCCGCAGGAGAAAATCCTGCGGGCGTTTTTCCGTTTATATTATTTCCCTCCGTTGGATCTCAATTTAGGAAAGAAGATGACAATCTTGAAGCCCTTTCCCCACTGGGAAGCTGCTTCCAGATGAAGATTTAGATCGTCGGCCATCTTCTTAACTAGGTAAAGTCCCATACCGGTAGCCTTCTTTCTGCTGTCAGTAGAATCCCCGGTAAAGCCCTTTTGAAAAATGTACGGCAGATCATATTTTTTTACGCCAATGCCGTTATCTTCAACAGAAAGGATATCTGCGGTCTCCGAATGTATCATGGAAATCGTAAGCATGGGACTATCGCTGCTATATTTGATGGCATTGCTAACGATTTGTCCCAACATAAACTGAAGTCCTCTACGGTCTGTATAGACTGTTTCAGATTGCAGTTTGTTGAGAATGACAAAATGCTTCTCTTCAAGAAGTGGGGCATAGTCCTCCAGAACTTCACCCAAGCAGTCATTCAAATTGACATCCTCAAATCGGTAATCCTTTGTACTGCTCTTCAACCGGGCATAGTACAGCATCTGCGTGACATCCTCCTGAAGCTGACTGCGGACATAATCCAGCTTTGCTTGCAGGGAAGGAGAGATTTCATCGTTCCGGTTATCCAAGAGCATGGTCAGCAACGATAGGGGCGTTTTCGCTTCATGTGCCCAGCCCTCCACGTATTCTTCATAGTCCCGTAGGGCATCCGCCATATTGTTACTCTCGTTTTTGTATTCCCGTAAAACCGAAGCCAAAAATCGGACAGATTCTCCTTCTTTCTGACTAATGGCACTGAGCAGCCGTTCTTCATTGCAGATGGTAGGATCACTGAGGAAATCCCGGAACAGTTCCATGTGGGTGTTCTCCCTCTTGTTTAGTACAAACAGAATCGCTGAAAACAAAAGGATGCTCGTCAGAACTACTAACCCGATCAAGGTTTGAAATGCCTGAATGTCAGAAATCCAAAGAATGACAGCACAAAAGCAATCCACGCCCAGCAGCAACAGAAGCCAGGGGTAGTACCGTTCTATCATGTGCCAAAGCTGCTTCATAGAGACACCTCCGCTTCCAAACGGTAGCCCATTCCTCGAACTGCAACGATTCGCTGCTTCATTTCAAGGGCGGACATCGTTTTTTTCAGCCGGGTCAGGTTAACCTGCAAGGCATTTTCATCTATGTATTCCGTAGTTCCCCACAGTGCCATGCAAAGCTGCTCCGTTGTAACCAGTGCATCACCACTTGCCAAGAGAGCAACCAACAGTTTTCCCTGATTTTTTGGAAGCACCACAGAGGTGTTATGAATATAAAGTGTGTAGGTCTGCTGGTCCAACAAGAAGTCCAATCCCTCTATGAGGTTGGTACGACCTTCATACCTTTTGAGAATATTGGATACCCTGGCGAGAAGTCGGTCTTTTCTGCACGGCTTCGTCAAATATTCATCTGCACCCAACTGGAACGCTTGCAGTTCATCCTTTACCTGATCTCTGGAAGTCAGCACCAGGATGGGGATAGCGGTTTTATTCTTTAACTCCTGGCAGATTTGAAAGCCACTGATTTCTGGTAAATTCAGGTCTAAGATCACGAGGTCAGGACGGAGGGCTGCCAAGAGCCGAGCGGCATCTTCAAACTCGGTGATTGCCTCCACAAGATACCCGTCCTTTTGGAGCATATTGCAGAGTTCTTCCCGCATATAGACTTCATCTTCCACAACAGCAATTCTTTTCACGACAGCACCTCCTTCCAAATTATTCTTCTCTCTGTGG
>NZ_JBNMHD010000021.1:0-50921 GCF_050872605.1 Fusicatenibacter sp. | reverse complement strand
TGCAGCATACTCTGTGAGCAGCTCCTTCAGCCGGACATCCACACCGTTCGTTAATACTTTTCGTCTATACTTTGGGCACCATACTACATGGTACTTACAGGAATAGACGACATTATTGTTTGATTGATATGTTGTGTTCATGTTTGTATTATACGATATTTTATTGATTAATACAACTATTATTTTGTCCATCTTCAATTACTTGCGTAAATTCGATGGACGCGTCTTATTTTGTGTCTACCGCACTTTTATCCACTTTCTGCGGTCTTTTTTGTCAACGCTCCGCTCTACATATCCTTTTTCCTCCAGTCTGCGACCCAGCCGGCGGAAGCATTTTGGTCTTTGCTGCCAGCTCTGAGCTTGTAATTTTTCCGTTTTCTCCTACACTACGGCTTAAACGATCCATCCTCTGTCATCCGTATCCATTTGTTTTTTTCTTCGATATTCCGTCGGTGTTCTCCCATAATACTTCTTAAATGTTTTGCAAAAATAATCCATGTTTTCAAATCCCGTCTCGCCGGAAATTACAGTTATCTTTTTCTCCGTCGTGGCCAGAAGCTTTGCAGCCTCCTGCAGACGATACTTCACCAGATAATGTACCGGCGTATCGTGAAGATATCTTCGGAACAGATTCAATGCCGTACTCTTGCTCACCATAGCCTGCCCGGCGATATCCTCCAAGGTAAGATTCTGTCGGAAATTTTGATGAATATATTGCATCATCAGCTGTGTTCTTCCCTGTGAGGATGCCGTATTTTCTCTTTTTTTCTGCAGCACTTCCGAATCCATGTGCAAATAAAGCAAGTGCCACAATTCCTGCGTCAGAAATAAAGTAACCAGTTCCCGGTCTTTGTCTGATTCCTGCGCTTTGAGAATTTTCTGCATGAGCTCCAGCGCTTCTGCCTGCCATTTTATTTCCCTGCAAAAGACAATGCAGTCCACCTTACACGCCTGTATCGGTGCAATGTATTTTTTGTAAATCAGGCTGTCTGCCGGAGCGAGAAATGTCGGTTTCAGAACGAAATTTGGCACAATCGCATGGCCTTCAGAAAAATAGCGATGCAAAATCTTTGAGTTAATAAAAATGCCCGTTCCCTGTCCCAGTGAAAACTGCTTTTCGCCAACCCAGAAGGTTGCTGTTCCCTCCTGTACAAAAACAAACTCAAACTCCACATGCCAGTGCCATTCTACACAATGAAAATCAAACAACGCAAGATCGTCGTAATACAATTGAAACGGATACTCACTGTTTCCATGCTGTATCGTTTCCATCATGCTTTCATCCGTTTGGATCTTGTTATAAAATGTATTAAATTCCATCTTTCCCCGCCTCCGTTTTTCAGGCACGACCCTCTCTATTTTACGATATTATACAATAAACAGAGGATATATTCCAGTGAAAGCGACATCATTTTACGTTATTATACAAAAAGAATCGTTGTCGCTCCATGGAACACGGTGAACGGCAACGAAACGAACACTACGGCCGCAGCAGTTCTGCCATTTTTAAAAACGGAGTATATCACTATGAAAAAGAACTACCGCAAAACCTTAATTGCCTGTTATCTTGGATTTATCACGCAGGCAATTTCTGCAAATTTTGCACCTTT
Source organism: Fusicatenibacter sp. (assembly GCF_050872605.1). Classification (GTDB taxonomy): domain Bacteria; phylum Bacillota; class Clostridia; order Lachnospirales; family Lachnospiraceae; genus Fusicatenibacter. Next base: position 49,311 of record NZ_JBNMHD010000021.1, on the reverse strand, counting down.
ACTATTTCTTACTTTTCACAGAACTTACCATATTTCTCTTGGAAAAATTGCGTTTATCTCGACAATATTCTTTTTCACACAACTTCTTGTCGATTTGTTCTGTGCCAGATATGTCGATAAAATCGGTTATCGCAGGTGTGTCGTTGCTTCCGAGATTTTTTCCGCCTGCGGCCTGATTGGACTTGCCTTTCTGCCCAATATTCTGCCAAATGCCTATGCGGGAATTTTGCTCAGCGCCATGATCTATGCCGCCGGAAGCGGACTGATTGAAGTTCTTGTCAGCCCAATCGTAGAAGTTTGTCCGTTTGACAATAAGGACAGCGTTATGAGTCTGCTTCACTCCTTTTACTGCTGGGGGTCTGTAGGCGTCATCTTACTCTCCACTGCTTTTCTGGCAGTTTTTGGTATGGAACGCTGGCCGATCCTCGCATGTATCTGGGCTGTACTTCCACTGTACAATACGTTTAATTTTCTTTCCTGCCCGATTGAATCACTGACCGGAAGCGAAGAAGGACTTACCATTCGTCAGCTGTGCCGTCTTCCCATTTTCTGGATTTCCCTTGTTCTTATGGTCTGCGCCGGAGCAAGCGAGATTTCGATGGCGCAATGGGCTTCCGCTTATGCCGAGTCTGCATTAGGTCTCTCAAAAAGCATTGGAGACATTGCAGGACCGTGCCTGTTTGCTGTGATGATGGGCATCAGCAGAACCTTCTATGGTAAATACGGGGAAAAAATTGACTTAACAAAATTCATGATCACATCCGGTACACTTTGCCTGATCTGTTATCTGGCTGCAGCTCTCGCACCATATCCTCTTTTAAATCTTACAGGCTGCGTTGTGTGTGGTTTCTCCGTAGGAATTATGTGGCCGGGAACCATCAGTATTTCATCCTCTAAAATTCCACTTGGCGGAACTGCACTGTTCGCACTTCTCGCCATGGCCGGAGATATGGGCGGTTCCATTGGACCATTTGTTATTGGATTTGTCACACAAAACACCGGCGACGATCTGAAGGCAGGTATGCTGGCCGGTTGCATTTTCCCTGCTGTACTGATTTTGTCTGTTTTTCTGCTCCGACAAAGGAACGCAGAGTAAAAATAAGCACCAAAGAGATACTGTAACGTGTCTCAGACACACTTCTTAGAAAGGAGATAGGATGATGGATTTTTCCTGGTTAAATGAAAGCGAATTAAAAAGAGAGGAAGAAGGCAAGCTTGTCATCTTTGCACCGGCTGGGACAGATTTCTTCTGCAACAACGGCACTGTTTCGGAAGAAGGCATTACGCCGGAATCACTGCACAATGCACCCTATTATTATACGGAAATCGAAGGCGATTTTGTTCTGACTGTCAAAGTTTCTCATGACTTCAAAGACATCTATGACTCTTCTTCTCTTATGGTCATGGAAGATCTGGACAACTGGGCAAAAAGCTGCTTTGAAAAAACCGATTTCGGAACTCATGCCGCTGTCAGCGTTGTGACGAAACAAGGTTATTCTGACGATGCCAACGGAAGTAATATTTCCGGAAATACCGCATGGCTGAAAATTTGCAGAGTGAAAAATTCCTTTGCTTTCCATTATTCTGAAGACGGCATTCATTATTTTATGACAAGATTTTTTAATCTTTCCGGTAAAAAGACCGTAAAAGTAGGGCTTCTTGCCCAGGCGCCGCAGGGAAATGGTGGCAACCGGATTTATGAAGATTTGCATATTGAGAAGAAAACGGTAAAGAATATCCGCTTCGGAGAATGAAATACCCTGAGTTCTTCTATTTTAAAAGGAGTCGGACAGTCCGACTCCTTTTTTCACTTCCCGTCGATATTTCTTACAACTCCCGAGAACAACAGCGATCCGTCCTGCCCCGTAACAAGAAACAGGAATGGACGATCCAGTACGAAATCGATTTCGTCGTCCGGGATTTCTGCTGCGGTTTCTGAAACGCCAAGTTCTGTATAGGCTGCTCCGGTTACTCCGTTTTCATCAATTTCGAGCATGGCAGCGTGGTCTGCTTTACTCAGGTATAAATTCTCTTTATCCTCTGTCAATGGGCTGAAATCTGCCAGATCCGCATCCAGTGCATCCGTTACACCCAGTGCGCGCACGGTTTCGATCAGGTCTGTTTTTTCCGATACTTTAAATTTAGGAACAGACAGGTTCACCATAGGTGAATACCAGTTATCACTGCTTTCATCCCGCCGTATAACCTTCATCAGATCCGGATCCGATACCAGTTCATTGACATCGGTATTTTCATCCGGAAGCAGGAAATACATGGAGCCGCTGTCCTGAAGGCTAAGGCTGGCTGCACGGAAATGCTCGCCCCGGTAGACATCCATCCGTTCCGTTTTCTTCATCATATCCACAGTGGTATCTCCCGCAGTTCCGTGGAAGGTTTCCTTCTCTGTATTTACTTTCCAGAAGTTCTCCCGCCACATCGCCTTATAATAGATGGTTGATACCAGTTCAAATACCGTTTCCGGGGCGATCGCCATATTTTCGGTATATTCTTTTAAAAGTCCTCCGGTATTATCATCCGTCCAGGTCCGCAATGCCTGATTCATCTCCTCCGATCCGGGAGTTCCACGGAAGGTCGATGCATAATACTGCTCCGCCAGCCGCTGCAGCGTTGTGTCATTGTATGTTTCCTCACCATCCAGCCACAGCGAATTTGCCAGCACACTTTTCAGCGCAGGCGTATCTGCATAATTACTTTCCCAGAGCGAAGAAACATTTTCCCGCAACGTATCCATATCTTGAGCACCAAGCATGTCGAGAATCTGCTGCCGTGTATTTCCATCCGAAGTTTCCGCCAGCATCGCAAATGCGATATACAGATTGATCGGCGAGCAGACGGTATTTTCATTTTCCGAAACCAGCATCTGTTCTATCAGGTTCTGATAATACGCATCCATTCCTGTCTGCAGTTCTGCTGATTTTGCTGTCAACTCCCGGTACGAATCCCACCAGTCCCAGTGTGCATCGCTTTCCATAAATTTCTGCGCATCCATCGTCCGCGCCACAGATGCCGGATAAGCCGCCAGCACCGTCGTTACCCTCGACGGATAACGGACTGCAGAACCCTCCCGACCGTTTCTCCATGTCGTAACCCCCAGCACAGCTCCGCCAATGATCACCGCACAGGCTGCAGTGGCCGTCCATTTTTTCCATGCAGTCCTTCGTGAACGCTGATATTTCCCCGCTTTTTCCACCATAGCAGGATCCAGATTTCCCAGCGTTTCAAATAATTCTTCTTTCTTCATACTTCGAACCCCCTTTCCGTCAAGTGTATATGCAATTTTCCACGGATCCGGTTCAATGAAACTGAAATATAATTTTCACTTCTTCCCAGCCGCTCCGCGATTTCACCGATGCTGTCTACATACCAGTACCGCAGGACAAACATGCATCGTTTTTCCTCCGGCAGCTTCTGCAGAAACCGATTGATCTCCGCGATCAGTTCTTTCATCTCCCACTGCCGCTCAATATCATCTTTCCCCGAAACGCATTCTTCCAGCTCATCCAATACCGCATCCATCTGACTTTCTCCGCGTTTTTTGCGATGCATTTTTCTATACAGATCAAACGAAAGATTTCTCGTTATTTTTCCAAGAAATGTGGATAGCAGAGACGGCCGGTGCGGCGGCATGGCATTCCACGCGTGAAGCCAGGTGTCGTTGACACATTCTTCTGCATCCGCCGGATTCTGCAGAATATTCTGTGCAATGGACGTACAGTATGCGCCATATTTCATCGATGATTCGCTGATCGCTGTTTCGTTTCTGTCCCAGTACAGTTGGACAATATGAGTATCCTCCATATGGAAATCCCCCCTTTCATCTATCATCACGCCATTTTGCAGAAAATCTTACACTTTTTAAAAGAAATTTCGGTTCGAAAAAGGGCGTGACCGAAGCCACGCCCTTCCATTCTTTTATTTTCTTTATGCCAGAATCGGTTTTAAAGCCTCTGCGAGTTTTTCTTTCTCTGCTTCTGCCTCTGCCAGATCCTTTCCAAGTGTTGTGTAGTATACTTTGATCTTCGGCTCTGTTCCGGACGGGCGGACGATGACGGTTTCACCGTTTGCCAGCTTGTAGATCAGAACGTTTGCGGATGGGAGTCCGGTTTCTTCCGGTTTCTCATAGTCGGTTACTTTGACAACGGCAGAACCTGCGATCTCGGTCAGCGGCTCTTTTCGAAGACCGTCCATAATGCCAGCCATCTTGTCCATTCCGCTCAGTCCCGGGAACTCGAAGCTGTCTACTTTGTTCAGGTAACGGCCATACTCGGCATAGATCTCTTCCAGTCTCTGTTTCAGGGAACTTCCGATGCTTCTGTAGTAAGCTGCCATCTCGCAGATCAGCATGGAGCCGATGACTGCGTCTTTATCTCTTACATACGGGCCGGCCAGGTATCCGTAGCTCTCCTCAAATCCGAAGATGAAGCGGTCTACTTCGCCGTCTGCCTCCAGGTTTGCAATCTGGTCGCCGATCCATTTGAATCCGGTCAGAACGCTGCGGAGTTCTACGCCGTAGTGCTCGGCAACAGCATCTGCCAGCGGTGTGGATACGATGGATTTTACAGCAACCGGTTTCTCCGGCATGGTGCCTTTCTCGATGCGGCCTGCGCAGATGTAGTCGAGAAGCAGAACGCCGACTTCGTTTCCGGTTACCAGTTCATAGCTTCCATCCGGGCATTTCATGGCGATACCAACACGGTCTGCATCCGGGTCGGTAGCCAGCATCAGGTCTGCGCCGGTCTCTTTTGCAAGATCAAGACCTTTTTCCAGTGCAGCAAAGATTTCCGGGTTCGGATAGCTGCAGGTAGTAAAGTATCCGTTCGGGTACTCCTGCTCCGGAACGATGGTGATATCGGTGATGCCGATGTCTTTTAATACACGCGTAACCGGTACAAGACCAGATCCGTTCAGCGGGCTGTAAACGAGTTTCAGTCCGGCGGTTTTGCACAGACCCGGACGAACCTGACGGGATTCGATTGCTTCATACAGGGCATTCTTGCAGTCTTCTCCGACAAAACGGATCAGTCCTTCTTCCACTCCCTCTGCGAACGGCATGAATTTTACGCCGGTCAGGATATCGGTTTTCTGAATCTCTGCGTATACGATTGCAGCAGCATCGTCAGTCATCTGGCATCCGTCCGGACCGTAGGCTTTGTAGCCGTTGTATTTTGCCGGGTTGTGGGATGCGGTTACCATGATACCTGCGTTGCAGTTGTAGTAACGGGTTGCAAAGGAAAGTGCCGGTACCGGCATCAGTGCGTCGTAAATTCTGACTTTGATTCCATTTGCTGCCAGAACGCCTGCTGCTGTTTTTGCGAATACATCGCTCTTGATACGGCTGTCATAGCTGATGGCTACGGTCTGGTTTCCGCCCTGTGTTTTTACCCAGTTTGCAAGACCCTGTGTTGCCTGACGTACTACATAGATATTCATACGGTTTGTTCCTGCGCCAAGTACACCACGAAGTCCTGCGGTTCCGAATTTCAGAGATACAGCAAAACGATCCTTGATCTCCTCATCGTTTCCTTCAATCCGTGCCAGCTCCGGGTTCAGATCTGCGTCTTCCAGATCAGCTGCCAGCCATCTCTTATACTCTTCCAGATACATATCTTTTTCTCTCCTGTTCTATTCTTTATTTTTATGTCTCACTCTTATGTCCCAATTCAGCGCCACATAAATGTATGGATAGTCATAATATACCATAAAAGCGCCAAAACAGCAATTAAATTTGGTCATTTAAGCAAAATTTTACCGCAGTTTTTCTCCTTTTTTCGACTCCATCCGCAGTTTTCAGACAGAACCTCTGCCCTTTTCAAAAACAAAAAGCGGGAACCGCGATGACGATTCCCGCTTATCATATGCATTTTTTATTCTTCCCCCGGCCTATGGTTATAATCAAATCCGCATTTTTCCAGAAATGCCCGCGCGATCACCGTTGCACCAATCTGGTTCGGGTGGATTCTGTCCCAGGCGATGTAGGAGGAATGGCGGTACTGGAAGTAATCGTTAAAAACGGCCTGCAGGTCGATGAAGCGGCAGCCGTATTTTTCAGCCAGTTCGCCGCAGATTGCGCCGTAGGTGTCCATGCGTTTTCTCATCCAGTCTTCTGCGTTCGGCTCCATGTAGTATGGGGTCATTAGGAAAATGCCTTTTACGTTATCTTTTACGGAAAGAATCATCTGTTCCACATTAGAACGGTACTCCTCCGGGGATACCTGCTCGTCCGGGATGGCCGGGCTGTCGAACTGTCTCCAGACATCGTTGATCCCGATGCAGATAGAAACCCAGTCCGGGTTCAGGGAAACAACATCGCGGTCAAACCGCTGCAGCAGATCACGGCTTGTGTTTCCGCCGATGCCGGAGTTTGTCACGCGAAGATATACCTCCGGGTAGAATGCTGCAAGCATGTTTTCGACGATTCGGACATAGCTCTTTCCGACATTTTCAAATAAACCTTCCCCCACCGGCTGTGCACTCTCCATATCCGTTACGGAATCTCCTGCAAATACAATCCGGTCCATGTGTTCAAAAATCATTTTTTTGCCTCCCTTGATCATGAGTAATTAATTTAGAAAAACCCTCTGAACCCCATTATAGTCTTACAGTTTCGACCGTGCAAGGCAAATTTTGTGTAAAAAAATCCGGCCGCGAAACACTGTTTTTCAGTGCCCCGCAGCCGGGAATTTCATTTTCTTTTCTTACTCAATCCCATCCATATAAGCATTGTAAATCGCCGGGTCAATGTTCTCTTTAATCGACGCATACACGCTCTTCGATGCCTCTCGGATGTCCGCTCTTGTCTGGTCGTCGAGTGTCAGGATCTGGGTTCCGCTCTCCTCGATCGTCGCGATCTTGTCGGCGATACGGGCATCGGACTGCTCTCTTGCGTACTCGGTCGCAATCTTGGCAGCCTCAGTCATAATCTCCTGCTCGTCCTCCGGCAGATCCTTGAAGAAATCGTCGTTGACAATCAGGGAAATCAGATGCGGCAGATGGTTGGTCTCCACCACATAGTCCTGCTGCTCGTACAGGTTGTTCGAAACGATAACCTCATACGGGTTCTCCTGCGCATCGATTGTATGCTGCTGCAGGCCGATGTAAACCTCACTGAAGCTCATCGGTGTCGGGTTGGCGCCGATCGCTTTCCAGAATGCCAGATGGTAGCTGTTCTCCATTGTACGGATCTTCTGTCCTTTGAAATCTGCAAAGCTGTAAACCGGCTTATTCGTACTCATCACACGGAATCCCTGATCCGCCATGCCGAGCAGGTGATAGCCGCCCTCGGTATAAACGTTGCTGATGAGGTCATAGAAATTCGGATCATCAATTTTCTCACGGCACTCATCCACCGTAGCAAAGACGCACGGCAGGTCGAAGACAGCCAGATCACTCATGAAGGAAACCTGCGGTGCCGTATTCTGTACAACGAAAGGGATATCGCCGTCGGCACACGTTTCGAGCAGATCGCGGTCGCCGCCGAGTGTTGAGTTTGCGTAAACCTGAATTTTCATTTTACCGTCGCTCAGCTCCGAAATCTCTTCCGCGAACTTCTCGGCAAAAATCTGTGTGACCGTGTCCTCCGGGCTCGCCGTTGCCAGCGGCCAGGAATAACGCTGTGTCGTCTCTCCCTCGGAAGAGCCGCAGCCGGCAAGCGATGCACCAAGCGCAACGACAGCAGCAAGTACCGTCGCTGTTCGGAAAAGCTTTTTATTTTTTGTCATCTTTTTCATTGTCCTTCGCTCCTCCTTATAAAATTCCAATCGAAATCGCCGGAATAAACGTAATCAGCAGCAGTGCCACAAGGAAGAAACCGATCATCGGCATAGCCTTCTTTGCGATCTGCATGACCGGAACCTCGGTCAGGGAGCTTGCCACGAACAGGTTGACGCCGATCGGCGGTGTTACGAAGCCGATCGCCAGGTTGACAACCATGATCACACCAAACTGAATCGCATCCATACCGATTGCCTGTACGATCGGCAGCAGGATCGGGGTCAGAATCAGGATTGCCGGTGTGGTATCCATCACCATTCCGACAATCAGCAGGAATACATTGATGATCAGAAGGATCGCAACCGGGCTGTGGAAGTTGTTCAGAATGAATTCGCTGACCGTCTGCGGTACCTGCATCAGCGTCAGCACACGGGAAAATGCCGTCGATGCCGCCAGGATGAACAGGATCGGGGTGAAGGTACGAATCGCCTCAACCAGAATGGACCAGATGTCGCGGATGCGGATACTCCTGTACACAAAAAGGCTGATGATCAGTGCATAGAATACGGAGATAACAGCCGCCTCGGTCGGGGAAGCAACGCCGCTGTAGATACAGCCAAGGATGATCACCGGGCTGAGTAATGCAAAAAAGCTCTCTTTTAAAACGCGAAGCAGGCCTTTGTCATGCAGCACTTTGACTTCTGCATAGATCTTCTCTTTGTCCTCCCCATACCGTTTGCAGTGATAAACGGCATAAATCATCAGCAGCAGACCGATCATCAGACCCGGTACAATTCCGGCAAGAAACAGATCGCTGACCGAAGCGCCGGAAGCCATACCGTACATGATGAACGGAATACTTGGCGGAATGATAACGCCAAGACCGCCGGCAACTGCCACAATCGCAGTGGAGAATGTCAGATCATAACCAAGCGTGGTCAGAATCGGGATCGTCATACTTCCGACCGCGGCAACGGTCGCCGGAGCGGAACCGGAGATCGCACCATAGAAGAGGCATGTGACGATAACCGCACACGGCATACCCGCAGTAAATTTTCCAAGGAAATAGGCAAAGACGTCAAACAGCTTCTTGGAGATTCCTCCCTTTGCCATGATAATACCGGAGAGAACGAACATCGGAACTGCCAGCAGGGGAAAGGAATCGAGTCCCCCGAACATGGCACGGATCAGATATTTGGCTCCTACCGTAAAAGACGGGTCAAACACCGACGGAAGCACAGATGTGATTCCAAGGGTAATCGATACCGGAACAGCGATGACCAGCAATGCAACAAAAATCAGAAATAATACTACGACCGGCATTAGTGTTCCTCCTCATTCGAATTTTTAATCGTATGGATGCGGTTGTCGATACCCGCGTTCAGGGCATTTTCTGTGGCGTTATCTGCTCCGGCATTTGCCTCGATGAAGGATTCCGGCGTATTGCGCTCCGGATGGGCCGGGTCGAAAACGTTCTCACCGCGCGCTACACGGAACTCAATCATCCAACGCTGCAGTACACGGAACGCAACCAGCACAAAGGAGACAAGCGGTGCTGCCTGGATAAAGTACATCGGGATTTTGCAGGCCGGGGAAAGCTGGCCGCTTTTAACCGACGACATCATATAAGAAAAAGCAAACGGAATCATGTAGATGAAAAAAATCAATTCAAACGTATGATTCACAATTTTGAAGATGGCTTTTCCTCTCCGCGGAAAAATCGCAACAAACTGCTCGATCTTAATCGAAAGACATTTCTTGCTGCAGTAACTGACACTTAAGAAACCGCACCAGATAAAAATATATCTGGTCAGCTCTTCCGACCATGACAGCGACATGCCAAGGACGTAGCGGCAGAAAACCTGAATTCCCATGATCAGCGTCATGGCGATCAGACCGATCACAAGAAGAAATTCTTCCAGGTTTTCATCCAGCCAGTGAAATATTTTTTTCATGAAAGGCATACCTCCGTTAAATTTGTAACAGGATAATAACATAAAGGGGACATCGGCATCAATAGCAATGCTAAAAACACCGGTGTCCCCAAAAGAAAAACGGTTACATAGCTTTGTGAAGCAGATCCAGGACTGTGCTCAGATCATTGACTCCCATCTGACCCGGTGCGGATGCTTTCTTCGCCGCGCCGAAGGTCATGGAAGAACCAAATACCTCACCGCAGAGACGGCTGATTACACCTGTGCCTGCCATAGACATGGTGATGATCGGTCTGTCCGCATAATTGGTGGTCATTTCCTCTGTTGCTGCAAGCAGGGTCAGAACGTCTTTCTTATTCTGCGGCATAACAGCGATCTTCGGAATATCTGCGTTCATATCCTGCATCTTGCGCAGTCTGTAGATGATGTCTGCTTTTGCAGGAGTCTTGAAGAAATCATGATTGGAAGCGATAACCTTTACGCCTGCTGCGTGTGCACCGTCGATGATCTTCTTTACGATGTCATCTCCGGTAAAGATCTCAACATCCACCAGATCCACATATCCGGTCTGTGCTGCTTTGATGTTCAGCTCTGCATATGCTGCCGGCTCAATCGCTTTTTCACCGCCCTCTTTGGAGGTACGGAATGTCATCAGAAGCGGAATATTGCCGAGTGCTTCGCGGAGGTCTTTTAACACGTCCTCTACCTGTGCAAAGTCGAATACACCCTCGAACCAGTCTACACGCCATTCTACAACGTCAACCGGAATCGAATGGAAGGTTTTTGCTTCTTCGATGATATCGTTTTTGGTAACGCCTACGATCGGAACGATGATCTTCGGTGCACCGGCACCGATTTCAATATCACGAACTTTTACTGTATTCATGTGTTTTTCCTTCTTTCTTCAATATTAATCCTGACTTTTCTTTGCAGGCTTTTCTTTTTCACGCCCGGATTACCCGGTACTTCGTACTCCTGCAATCCTTAACCTCATTTTAGTTGTCCTGCTGTGCAAGTTCAACCATTTTTTTGTAGCGAATGTTTACAAACAGTCCAAGTGCAACACCAACTGCGGTCAGAACGATGTTCATGGTCATAACGCCGGACGGCTGCATTTTAGATGCTGCGGTCAGGATCGTGTAGTTGCAAAGAGAAGATGCAATCATAACCAGTGCGGTTACGGTTCCTTTGATTTTCGGGAACAGCATGTTGCAAACGGAAGTTGCGATCTGAAGCAGTCCGCCTGCGCCTGCCCATCCGATAATGAAAGCACCGGCGATCATCAGCGGTTTGCTCTGTCCCATCAGGACAACGATCATGGTTACAAGGCAAATGGCCGGGTAAACAACGATGAAACGAACGTCTTTGATTTTTCTGGTCAGGAATGCGGTTACAACGAGTGCCAGCATGGTTCCTGCTGAATAGTAAGTCTGCATGATGGACGGATTCGCCCAGCCTACATTCTCTTTTGCAAAGTTCTGCGCACAGTTCAGCCACAGCTGGAAGGTACCGGTGCAGGTAAATCCGATCAGAATCATGGCAACGGACTCGAAGGAGAAATGGGTATGTTTCAGGCTGTCGATCAGACCTTCTTTTTTGCCGGATGCTTTCTGGTCAGCATCTGGCAGCGGGAACAGGAATACCAGTACAAAAAGGACGATATACGCGATTCCGCATCCGTAGAATAACGGATTGTAGGAGGTAAGGCCAGCTGCGGTAGAAGTAACCGCTACACCAAGAACAAACGGAAGCAGCATCTGTGCGATTGCGATGAAAAATTTGATTCCCATGGTAGCAACGCCAGGAGCTTTGTAAATAATCTCGGATACTGCCGGGTAAATACCGGTATCCAGAAAGGAGTTTGCGATACCGCCGATGATGGCGCATACGTAAGCGATGGTATAACCACCGTGTGTTCCTGCATTAAATGCAAGAGCAAGGCCGATCAGGTAAATTGCATAAGAAGCACTTCCGATTGCAGTGGAAATGCGGCGTCCGAGCTTGTCGGACAGAGGACCTGCAAATGGCAGTGCGATCAGACGGCCAAGACCGAGTGCTGCGGAAATCGCAGTAATTGCCATTGCTTCCACTCCCCATGCTGCTGCCAGAGCCTCTTTGATGACTGCCTGGCCCAGGATGGAGCATCCAACACCGTGGATAAAGTAGTTCAAGTACAGAATTAATGCACTTGGCAGGTATTTCTTGTTCATGGTTTCTCTCCTTTTAAATAAGATCATGTTGAGGTCAAATTGTTTTTGCCTCTGTTCGGTTCATCCTTTTGTTTTGTCACAAACAACAGATTACCAGTTTCGTGAATGTTAAAAAAATAACATTTGCCTTTATTTTAGCAGTGAAAGGGGATACAGTCTAATGCTTTTAAAGGAAAAAACCAATGCATTGAATGCATTGATGTGGTATACTTGAGTTATAATAATAAGAGGAAGCAAAGACTTTCTTACGGAACCATTTTTTCAGGAGGAAAATCCACATGACACTGAATCAGATTCTCTATTTCCGAAAGGTTGCCCGGCTGGAAAATTATCACCAGGCAGCGGAGGAGCTTTATATTTCCCAGCCATCCCTGAGCCGTTCCATGGCTGCCCTTGAAAGTGAGCTTGGAATCACGCTGTTTGAAAAGAAAGGGCGCGGTGTTGTCCTTACCAATGCCGGCCGCCTTTTCCTGGAGCATGCAGACCGGATCGCAGGTGACTGTGACATTGCGACAGGAAAAATGAAAGAGCTCGCCTCCGGTGGCGGAAAAATCAATATCGGTTATATTTTTCCACTTGCCGGACATTATATTCCACACAACGTCCGCACCTTTCTGGACAAAGAAGAAAACAAAAATGTTGCCTTTAGCTTCTGGCAGAACCATACCCCGGCCATTGCACAGAAGGTGAAATCCGGTGAACTCGATCTTGGGTTTGGCGGCTTTTTAAAGCGCGATGACATGGAGTTTTTTCCGTTGATCCAGCAGCCGCTTGTCATCGTATCCCCGGAACAGCATCCGATTGCCGATGAACCGGAGGTTCCGCTTGTAAAGCTTACCCGTTATCCGGTGATCGGCTACGACCGCACCTCCTGGCTCGGTGTCTACACCGATCATCTCTACCGGAAATATCAGCTTCATCCGAATATTATCATGGAATGCCCGGATGAATATTCGATTGTAGCACTGGTACGCGAAAATTTCGGCATCGCACTTATGCCGCGAACCGATATTCTGGAACAGGCAGACGGCATCCGCATCCATACGCTGAAAGGTCTCGAAATCTATCACCAGACCTTTATGTTCTGGATGAAGAACCGCTACCGGCTTCCGGCTGTCGAACGGTTTACCGAATATATGAAACAACACGCTGACATTATCGAAGAGACCGGAAATGATAGCGAAAACGTATCGAAAGTTTATCTGAAAGATATTGTTAATTTTTAGTCGAAAGAGTTATGATGAAATTGTCACAAACAGAGGATTACCGCTCATGTAATGAATAAGGAGAAATTTTCATGAAGAGTGCTTACCCAAAAATTTTTGAGCCAATTACAATCAAACGAACAACGATTAAAAACCGTATTGCAATGACCCCGATGGGAACCAACTACGGTGAGACAAGCGGTGAAATGAGTAACCGTCATATGAATTATTACTCTCTCCGCGCAAAAGGCGGCGTTGGTCTCATTATTCTGGAGAACGCCAACATCGAGTACCCGGTCGGTTCCAACGGAACCAGCCAGATCCGTATCGACCACGACAGCTTTATGCCGCGCTACTATCAGTTAGTCGAGAACCTTCATAAAAACGGTGCTACCGTAGCAATCCAGATCAACCACGCCGGAGCTTCCGCATCTTCCGCAAGAACCGGCATGGAAACCGTTTCTTCTTCCAATATCCCGACAAAGGCCGGTGGCGAAACCCCGCGTCCGATGACAAAGGAAGAAATCATGACAACCGTGAAAAAATACGGCGAGGCTGCAAAACGTGTGCAGGCCATCGGCTTTGACGCCATTGAAATCCACTGCGGCCACTCCTACCTGATGAGCCAGTTCATCTCCCCATATTACAATAAAAGAACCGATGAATTCGGTGGTTCCGTAGAAAACCGTCTGCGCTTCCCGCGTATGGTTCTCGAGGAAGTACGTAAAAACGTCGGACCGTGGTTCCCGATCATCGTTCGTATCTCTGCCGAGGAGCGTGTTCCGGGCGGAAATACCCTGGAAGATACCCTGGAGTATCTGGAGTACCTGGATGAGTTCGTAGATATGTACGACGTATCCTGCGGTCTCAACCCATCTCTGCAGTATCAGATCGATTCCAACTTCCTGCCGGACGGATGGCGTTCCTACATGGCAAGAGCCGTAAAAGATAAATTCAAAAAACCTGTGATCAACGCCGGTAACTACCGTGACCCGAAGGTTGTTGAAAAAGTTCTTGAGAGCGGCGATGTAGATATCGTCGGCATGGGACGCGGCCTGATCGCTGAGCCGAACTGGGTAAAGAAAGTGGAGAATGGTGAAGAAGATCTTCTTCGGAAATGTATCTCCTGTAACGTCGGATGTGCAGGAAACCGTATCGGTGTCAACCGCCCGATCCGTTGTACCGTAAACCCGGCTGTTCCGGAAGGCGATATTTACAAAGCACTGAAAGTGAACAAAAACTGTAACGTTGTTGTTGTCGGCGCCGGTACTGCCGGTATGGAAGCAGCCTGCACCGCAGCAGAAGTCGGATGCAACGTTTTCGTACTCGAGAAAAACGACCACATCGGCGGTCTTTCCACTTTCATCTCCGATCTTCCAAGCAAGAGCCGTATGAAAGATTTCCCGAAATACCTTGAAGCAAGAGCTGCCAGACTGAAAAATCTGTATATCTTCCTCAACACCGAAGCCACCGTAGAGAAGATCAAACAGTTCAAACCGGACATCATTGTAAACTCCACCGGTTCCGTTCCGCTTGTTCCGCCGATCAAAGGCCTGAAAGAGAATATCGACGCCGGAAATGTAAATACCATCTTTGGTATGATCAACAATGTAAACGCAGGAAAATATCCGGAAGAAGCCTGTCAGGGCAAGAAAGTCGTTGTCGTTGGCGGCGGTTCCGTAGGACTTGATGTTGTTGAGTACTTTGCACCAAGAGGTGCTGAGTGTACCATCATCGACATGCTGCCGCAGATCGGTATGCTTGCAGACCCGATCACCAAATGCTCCATGCGTGAGACACACGACAAATACGGTGTAAAAGAGTATGTCAACACTGCTCTTCAGGAAGTAAAAGAAAACGCATTCACCGTAAAACTTCCGGACGGAACCATCCAGGATCTCACCTTCGATTACGGATTCAACTGCCTTGGAATGCGCTCCAACAACCCGATTCTGCCGGAGCTTCAGGAAGCATTCGCCGATACCCATACTTATATTTATACCATCGGCGATTCCGTCCGCGCACGCCGCATCATGGAAGGTACCATGGAAGGCCGCGCGATCCTGAATGTACTGGAGTCCCAGGGATACCTGCATCTGGAGCCGCTTGAGTAATCATCGATTTTAAGCAGCCCGACAAAAACTGTATATCACCTGCTGCGCTGCCTCTTTTTCCAACCAAAAACAGCGCAGCATGAAAAAAAGAAAAGAGGAAAATATCATGCCAAACGTAACAGGACATACCGAATTAGTTGGATTAATGGCTTACCCGATCCGTCATACCCAGTCTCCGACAACCCACAACCTTGCATACGACAAAAACGGAGATGACGTCATTCAGCTTGCTTTCGAAGTTGATAACGATTCTTTAAAAGATGCTGTGCAGAGTATCCGCGCGCTGAAAATGCTCGGTTCCAATATTTCCATGCCAAACAAAACTGTTGTCCACAAATATCTGGACGAGGTAGATGAAGCAGCTAAGTTATGCGGCGCTATTAACACCGTAGTCAACCTCCGCGACGAAAACGGTCAGGTAACCGGCAAACTGAAAGGCTACAACACCGATGGTATGGGATACTGGCAGGCACTGACCGAAGAGGGCATCGATTTCAAGGGAATGAAGATGGTCCTGATCGGAACCGGCGGTGCTGCTACTGCAATTGCAGTGCGCGGTGCTCTGGATGGAGTTGCAGAAATTGAAATCTTCAACATCAAAGACAAATTCTACAGCCGTGGAGAGGAAATTGTTGATCTGATCAATAAGAACACCAACTGCAAGGCTACCATGAACGATCTGGCAGACAAAGACCTCCTGAAAGAAAAAATGCACGCAGCCGACCTGTTCTGCGATGCTACCGGCGTAGGAATGCATCCACTCGAAGACCTTTCCAACATTCCTGATCCTTCCTTCTTTAAAAAAGATCTCATCGTAACGGATACCGTTTACGCTCCGCGCGAAACAGTTATGATGAAACAGGCAAAAGAAGCAGGATGCGAAAAGGTCTTCAACGGCATGGGTATGATGCTGTTCCAGGCACTCATTGCAATCAAGCTGTATACCGGAAAAGATACTCCGGTTGACTACATGAAAGAGAAACTTGGAATCTGATTTCCGGGCGAATCTTTTCCATCTTAAACCTTAATCAAAAACCAACACGAAAAGAGGAAATGAACTTTGCGTCATTTCCTCTTTTTTTCTTGCTTTCTTTCGGCATCTGGAGTATAATTCACTTCATATAGTAGCAGTTTAAAGTGCTACAGCACGATTTATCATCATGCGGAAATACGAGGAGAGAGAGGATTTCAAATTATGTCAAAACACATCACAGGACACACCGGATTATTATGTTTACTCGGAAGCCCGGTTGCACACAGTGTTTCTCCGGAAATGCACAACGAAGCATGCGACCAGCTCGGCCTTGATTATAGCTACCTTGCCTTTGATGTACCGGAAGACAAAATGCCGCAGGCAGTCGAAGGACTCCGCACCATGGGTGCAAGAGGCTGGAACATCACCATGCCTGGCAAAAATATCATGTGCAAATTGGCAGACAAGGTTTCTCCTGCTTCGGAGATCTCCGGCGCATGTAATACCATCGTCAACGACAACGGCGTTCTCACCGCTTACACCACCGACGGTGTCGGCTTCATGAGAGCAGTTGCAGAAAACGGCGTAGACATCATCGGCAAAAAGATGACTCTGCTCGGTGCCGGCGGCGCTGCTACTGCAATCCTGGTACAGGCAGCCCTCGACGGCGTGGCTGAGATCAATGTATTCAACGTCAGAGACAATTTCTTCGGAAGAGCCGAGGAAATCGTTGCAAAACTCAATGAGCGTACTTCCTGCAAGGTTACCCTGCACGACTTCTCCGATCCGGAAGTCCTTCGCGCATCCATCGCAGACAGCGCCATTCTTGTCAACGGAACTTCCGTCGGAATGGCTCCAAAAACCGAGAACACCATCATCACCGACACAACGATGTTCCACAAAGACCTCTTCGTTTTCGATGTGATCTACAATCCGCAGGAAACCCGCCTGCTGCGTGAGGCAAAAGAGGCTGGATGCAAGACCGGAAACGGTATGTACATGCTGTTATACCAGGGAGCTGCTTCCTTCAAACTGTGGACTGGCGAGGATATGCCGGTTGAGATCATCAAAGAGAAATACTTCTCCGGAAAATAAAATATCACACAATTTCAAAAGGCTTCTGCCCCGGATTTTCATCCGCCGGCAGAAGCCTTTTTGCTGTCCTGAAATGGTGTCAGCCCGCTTTCTGTACTTCGTCGAGCTGTGCCGTATACAGTTTGTAGTAGTATCCTTTCTTTGCCATCAGTTCGTCGTGCGTTCCGCTCTCCATGATACCGCCGTTGTCGATATACATGATCTTATCGCAGTTGCGGATCGTGGACAGACGGTGGGCGATGATGAACGATGTTCTGCCCTTCAGCATCGCATTGAGGCCAGTCTGCAGTGCTTTCTCGGTCTGCACGTCGATACTCGAGGTTGCCTCATCGAGAATCAGAATCGCCGGGTCCGAAAGCAGCGTTCTCGCAAACGAGATCAGCTGTTTCTGGCCCTGGCTCAGCATGGAGCCGCGCTCCCGCACCTCGGTCTGATAGCGGTCCGGCATTTTGCTGATGAACTCATCCGCGCAGACGGTTCTGCTTGCCTTCACGATCTCTTCCCGTGTCGCATCCAGCTTTCCGTAGCGGATGTTGTCCTCGATGTCTCCCGAGAAAATAAAGCTGTCCTGCATCATAATACCCATCTGTTCACGCAGCGAATGAATTGTCACCTGCGAGATGTCCTGGCCGTCGATCAGGACGCGGCCGCCGTTGACATTGTAGAACCGGGAGATCAGATTGACAATCGTACTCTTTCCGGCTCCCGTCGGTCCGACAAGCGCCACACTCTCACCCGGTTTTACCGTAAACGAAACGTCTTTTAAAATCTGCTTCGATTCATCGTATGAGAAGTTGACATGGTCAAACGTCACCTCACCACGGATCTCCGGCATTTTTACGGCGTTCTCCGCATCTTTTACCGTTACCGGCTCGTCCATTGTCTCGAAGATACGCTCCAGGTAAGCGATATTGTTGATAAAGTTGTTGAAGATATTTCCAAGGTTCATGATCGGCTGCCAGAAGTACGATGCGTAGCTGGAAATCGCCACGATGGTACCGAGTGATTTGCTGCCCTGTCCGAACAGCACAAGGCCTGCTAAGAAGATCGCCGCGCGCACGCAGACGGAAATGGAATCAATGCCCGGCCATACCAGGTTGGAATAACGCACCGCCGTGTTCCACGTTCTGCGGCAGTCCTGTGAAAGATCTTTGAAAATCTCCGCATTTTCATCCTCTCTCGCAAAGATCTGCGTAATGCGGGCTCCGACGATATTTTCCTGCAGATACGCATTCAGGTTCGAGTTCTTATTTGAAACTGCCTGCCATGCCCGTCTCTGTTTATTCTTGATCCAGACCATGAACACGCACAGCACCGGCACGCCGCAGAGAACAACGAGCGCCATCTGCACATCGACCAGGAACATGAAAATGACGATGAACAGCAGATTGAAACACTCCAGCACAATGTTGATCAGTCCATTCGAAAGCATATCCGATACCGAGTTGACGTAGTTGACCACACGGATCAGAATTTTGCCGTGCGGGCGGTCGTCGTAATACTGGAACGGCAGCTCCTGCAGATGCTCAAACAGGTCTTTTCGGATATCGTAGATGATATTCTGGCTGACATCCACCATGATACGGCTTCGGATCGTCGTGAAAATGACGCTGACGACGTAGATGCCCACGAGCATTCCGACCAGAGAAAACAAAAGTTTCTCGTTTTTGTCCGGAATCGCAAGGTCCAGTGCCCGCTGGATAATCATCGGCGCAACGTAGCCGAACGCGCCGCCGATGCCGCTTAAGAGAATCGCCACAACCATCCGGCCCGCGTATTTTTTAATATAAGATGATGCCCGGAGTAAGTGTCTGATGTCAAAAGGTTCTTCGAGCACTTCATCCTGCTTGTATGTATTTTTTGCCATTGCTTCCCCCTCCTACAGTTCATCCACACCGGTCTGCAGTTTCACCAGTTCGTAGTAATAGCCCTTCTTTTCCATCAGCTCCTCGTGCGTTCCCATCTCCTTGATGTAACCGTTCTGCAGCACGATAATTTTGTCCGCCGTCTTTGTGGTGGAGATTCGCTGCGCGATGATAACTTTCGTACACGGGAAATCCAGTTCTCGTAAGGAATGCTGGATCTGTTTTTCCGTCTCCATATCGACGGCCGATGTCGTGTCGTCAAGAATCAGGATCGACGGACGGATGGCCAGCGCTCTCGCCAGGGAAATTCTCTGCTTCTGGCCGCCTGAAAGACCGACGCCGCGCTCACCGACCAGAGTGTCATAGCCCTCCGGCATCTTCGAAATAAAGTCTGCCGCGGCAGAATATTTTGCAAATTTAATGACTTCATTCATCTTGATCGAGTCATCGCCGTAAGCAATGTTGCCCTCGATCGTATCAGAATACAGCAGGACATCCTGCGTCGCAAGTCCGATGTGTTTCCGGAGGTCATACAGCTTCAGATCTTCCACCGGAATACCGTCGATGCGGATCTGACCTTCTGTCGGCTCGTAGAAACGCGGAATCAGGTTGATGAGGGATGTCTTTCCGCATCCCGTCTCTCCCATGACCGCCACGGTCTCATTCGGGTTAACCGTAAACGAAATGTTATGCAGAACCGGCAGATCACCGTCCTCATACTGGAACGAAACGTTGTCGAACTCGATTTTTCCCTCGAAGCGTTCCGGGTGTGCCACTGCATTTTCCTCGTCCTTGATCTTCGCCTCGGAGTAATACAGCTCCATGACTTTTTTTGAAGCCGCCGAGAACCGCTGGAACTCGTTCATGATATTTCCCATCTGACGCATCGGGTTTGCGATTGCCCAGATGAGGCCGGAGAATGCCACATAATCACCCATGGTCAGCTGGCCCTTAATCATAAAGACACCGCCGACTGCCAGCAGGACAACCGGCATCAGGTTAGCGATACTCTCGACAAACGGGAAGAATTTCAGCCATACCATCGCGGTTGCTTTGTTTGTCTCCGCGTAATCGGTATTAGCGCGGTCGAATTTCTCGATCTCGTACTCTTCTCTTGCAAACGCCTTGACGACGCGGTTTCCGGAGATATTCTCCTGCGCACACGTATTCATCTGTGCCAGCTTTTCACGCAGTGCCGCATGCATCGGGGCAACACGGTTGCGGAACAGGTAGATGATCCAGAATACGAACGGCGAAATCACAAGTATGCAGAGCGCTAGCTTCCAGTTCGTGTACAGGAAGAAAATGGCCGCTGCCGCGAACAAGGAAAACGACTCAATCACCATTCGGATGACCCATGCGACCATATGGCGGACGGCATCGAGGTCTCCGGTCAGACGCGTCATCAGATCGCCGGTACGGTACGTGCTGTAAAACGTCATATCCTGCCGCTGGATTTTGTCATACAGGTAATTCCGCACCCGGTACAGGACGCTCTGTGATACGTGCTCGTAAATCATACAGCTGCCGTAGACAATAACGACACGCAGAAACGTGAAGCCAATCATCGCAATCAACAGGCGGTAAAATAGATCCCGGTGTGTCTGCAGATTCTGCACTGCATTTTCACCTGTCAGAAACAGGTCAACAATTTTTCCCGAAAAATATGGAATCGTAAGCTGCAGAACGTTATATAATACCGTTCCGATCATGCCGATCAGATACAGCGCACGCTTTCCTTCCATGTTTTCCCACAGCCATTGGATTTTAGTTTTCGGGAATGATTTTGTGCTGCTTTTCATTTTTTCATATCCCCCCTTATCTTCTGAAAATCAAAAGGTTTCTGCATTTTTCTCTTTCAAATGCTTTCGCCATTGTATCAATTTTCATTTCATTATGATATAATGCGACTGTATAAAAATAGAACGTTTCTATCTTCATGCACGATTCTTTTGAATAATCCTCGTAATTTTTTGCAGAACTTTTTAACCGGAACAGGAGGAATTTACTTTTGAAAAATCTATTTGAATACAATGATATCCTGCGCTCACCGATCGAGGCATTTTCCTGCAGCTCGGAAACCTTTTCCATGCCGGTGGTATCACACTGGCACTATTTTACTGAAGTACTTTATCTGCAGGAAGGCTCGCTCCTTGTGAGCTGCAACGATGTTGTCTATCCGATGGAGGCCGGCTCTTTCATCCTTTTTCCGCCGCAGGCAGTCCATGCGCTTGCCGCGGATCATGACAAACCGTTTCGCTTTTTCTGCGTAAAATTCAATCTGAACCGGATTCATCTCACCGGAAGCTATCTTCCGAACCTGAGCTTTGCGTTCCATAAGGTTGCCTCCATGACGCATCCTTCCCTGCTCTTTACGCAGGCGGATCTTCCGGGGCTCGACCTGAACGATTTTTTTACAACCATTGAAAAAGAATCCCATGCAAAACAGTACGGCTACGACGCGTATATTTATTCGCTGTTTTCGACACTGTTCCTGCGCCTTCTGCGGACGTGGCACTGCCAGGGAATCTGTTTTGATCTCGAAACCATCTCCGAGAGTGAAGAGAAAAGTATGCAGGACATTCTCGTCTACATCGACCGTCATTCACAGGAGAATATCAACATCGAAGAGCTGGCGCATAAATACAATATGAGCTATTCGTACTTTGCCAAGCTGTTTTTAAAACACTATGGGCAGAGCTGCAAGCAGTATATCGAATTTATCCGTTTGAACAAGGTCGAGAACCTGCTCCTCTTTACCGATTATGACCTGAACTTTATTGCCACCGAGACCGGCTTTGCAGACTGCAGCCACCTGATCCGTACGTTCAAAAAACGGTATCAGATCACCCCGCGGCAGTTCCGGCAGGAGCATCAGTCCACAGTGTCCTCGTCGCTTCCGGCGAAGCTGGGATAACCCCATAATATAGTAATAAAAAAGGCGGCATACCGTTTTCCCCCTGAAACTTTCAGAAAGAAAATCCGGTATGCCGCCTTTTCATATCTTAAATTTTCTGATTTAAACTTCTTAGATGTTGAGCAGATCGCTGAATACTTTCAGTGCTCCGTCTGTCTCGTGAGCCAGAACGCGTTTTGCAAGGACTTTACCAAGCTGTACACCCTCCTGGTCGAAGCTGTTTACGTTCCACAGGAATCCCTGGAACATGATCTTATTCTCGAAGTGTGCAAGCAGTGCTCCCAGCGTCTTCGGATTTACCTGATCTCCGATGATGATGCTGGACGGACGGCCGCCTTCGAAGTTTTTGTTTTTATTCTCATCTGCTTTACCGCAGGCAAATGCAACGATCTGAGCTGCTACGTTTGCGCAGAGTTTCTGCTGGCTGGTGCTGCCCTGGATGTCGACATCGGTCTCCATCTGGTTATTGCGGAATCCTACAAACTGCAGCGGAACGATATCAGTTCCCTGATGCAGCAGCTGATAGAAGGAATGCTGTCCATTGGTACCTGGCTCGCCGAAGAGAACCGGACCGGTCGGGTAATTGACCGGCTCGCCGAAGCGGTTGACCGATTTACCGTTGGACTCCATATCTACCTGCTGTAAGTGAGCCGGGAAACGGTTCAGTGCCTGGGAATACGGAAGAACTGCAGTGCTTGGATAGCCAAGAACGTTTCTCTCGTAAACACCGATCAGCGCATCGAGCATCTCCGGGTTCTGTAATACGTCTTTGTTTGCAGAAAGTTTATCTTCTGCTGCAGCGCCCTCGAGGAATGCTGCGAATACTTCCGGTCCGAAAGCCAGGGACAGAACAGCGCCGCCGACTGCGGATGTGGAAGAATAACGGCCTCCGATGTAGTCATCCATGAAGAATGCTGCCAGATAGTCGTCGCTCTTTGCCAGCGGAGAAGTCTCACTGGTAACGGCGATCATATGCTTGGATGCATCCAGGCCTGCATTTTTCAGAGCGTCTTTTACGAAGGACTCGTTGGTCAGAGTCTCCAGTGTGGTTCCGGATTTGGATACCAGAACGAAGATGGAATGTGCTACGTCGATCGAATTCAGAACAGCTGCTGCGTCATCCGGGTCAACGTTGCTGATGAATTTTGCTTCCATTTTGAAGCAGCCGTTTTTCTTTGCCCAATTTTCCAGAGCCAGATACATCGCACGCGGGCCAAGGTCGCTTCCGCCGATACCGATCTGCACAACGGTGGTGAATTTTTCACCTGCTGCGTTGGTGATCTCACCTGCATGTACTTTGTTCGCGAACTCTGCGATGCGTTTCTGCTGCTCTACGTAGAAAGCACGTTTGTCTACGCCGTCTGCCGTAACGGTGTTTCCGAGCTGGCCGCGGGTCAGCTGATGAAGCACGAGACGGTTCTCTCCGGTGTTGATGACAGCACCGTTGTAAAGCTCCTCAAATTTTTCAGAAAGCTGTGCCTCTTCTGCCAGTTTTACGAGTGCGGCAAGGACATCCTCATTCACCTGTTTTGCTGCGTAGTTATACGCAAGTCCTTCTGCCATCGGAACGCTGTAAGATTTTACGCGCTCTGCTCCGTTTTCGCCGGACATCACCTCGGCAAGATTGACACGCTCCACTTTTTTCAGCTCCTCAAAAGAAGCCAGTTTATCAAGATTGTTCCAGGTAACCATTGTTAAGTTCCTCCTGTTTTTTTATTTTGTCTCTCTATTCCGTCCGCGGAAACATTTTTATTCCCGCTATTATACCACTCAAAATTGGTCCACTGGACCAATTGTTGATGTGCAGAGCAACGAAACAGACTGCTTGCTAAAAACAGTCTGTTTCGTGATATTTTTTTATTTCGTATAGTTATAAGAAAGAGCTCTTGCGATCTCCCACTGATATTCCGGCAGAGTCTTTGTCATGGACAGTGCCTCATCGATATCGTAATCTACATACTCACCGTTCTTGTATGCAACAACGCGGTCTGTTTTGCCTTCCAGAAGAAGGTCAACTGCGTAAGCACCCATGATGGACGCATATACACGGTCTTTACATGTCGGGCTTCCTCCACGCTGCATATGTCCAAGAATCGTTGCACGGGTCTCGATGCCGGTTGCAGCTTCGATTCTGCGCGCCATGCTGGTGGAATGGCCGATGCCCTCAGCATTTACGATGATATGATGTTTTTTGCCTTTTCTACGGTTCTCGATGATGTTGTTGATGATCTTCTGCTCATCGTAATCGTATTTCTCTGGAAGAAGAATATCCTCTGCGCCGTTTGCGATACCGCACCACAGAGCGATATATCCGGCATTACGTCCCATAACCTCGATGATCGAGCATCTCTCATGGGAAGTGGAAGTATCTCTTACTTTATCAATGGCTTCCATTGCAGTGTTTACCGCGGTATCAAAACCGATGGTATATTCTGTGCAGGCGATATCCAGGTCGATGGTTCCCGGTACACCTACGGTGTTAATTCCAAGAGCTGCCAGTTTCTGCGCTCCTGCAAAAGATCCGTCTCCGCCGATAACTACCAGTCCGTCGATGCCGTGTTTTCTGCAGACATCTGCAGCACGTTTCTGGCCTTCCGGTGTACGCATCTCTGCGCAGCGGGCGGTATAAAGGATGGTACCTCCGCGCTCGATGGTGTCGGATACATCGCGGGCTGTCATGTCGATGATTTCTTCGTTCATCAGTCCGTCGTAGCCTTTCAGGATACCTTTCATCTGAACGCCCTTCTGCAGACCTCTTCTTACGGCTGCACGGATTGCTGCGTTCATACCTGGTGCATCACCACCGCTGGTAAGCACTCCGATTGTCTTTACCTTGTTAGTCGTTGCCATATGAATTCCTCCATCTCATCACACACATTAATAAACGAGTAGTTTTATTTATTAATCACACACAGTTTTATTTTAAAGCATTCAGGCCCTTTTTTCAATACTCTTTTCTACAACTTTCACGTTTCCGGTACCGAATTTTGCCTGAAGTGACGCCACCAGACGGGCATCTGCCTGCACATTGCGGCTCGGCGGCAGTTTTTTCATCGCTTTGATCGATTTGATGTAGAGAATCACGCTGTCCTTGCCGTCGGATTCATGCAGCATCTGGTACAGATCCGCCACTTCTCTCTCGTACGTTTCCTTGTCCGGGAACTGGATCCAGAGCTCTTTCGGGATGCCTGCAAACGGGAAAATTTTCTCGCAGATCAGCTTGCTCGGCTTATCATCCTCCGCGGAAACACGGCCCTGGATGAAGACACGCGCATCGGTCTGCATCATCGCTGCGTTTTTCTCGTAATCGCGCGGGAATACGACGATTTCCATACTGCCGACGAGGTCCTCGAGTGTGAGAAATGCCATTGTCTTGTTATTCTTTGTATATTTGATTTTTTTATCCGTGATAATGCCGCCGACAATCTCTTTCGCGCCGTCGGTGACGGATGGGAAACCCGTCTCCTCATCCGGCTGGAAGTCTGTCGTTACCGCGGAAATGTTCTTCCGCCAGCACTCCTCCTGCTCCTCGAGCGGATGACCGCTGACGTAGATGCCGAGCACCTCTTTTTCGAGCGCCAAAAGATCACTCTTTTCGTATTCTCCGACATCCGGGTACACCGTTTCATACGACCGTTTGGTCGTCTCATCTACGAAGTCAAACAGACTCATCTGGCCGCTTAACGAATCTTTTTTCTCGCGCGCCACATCATCGAGCACATTGGCGTAGACGAACATGAGCTGCTTTCTCGTCACGCCGAAGCAGTCGAATGCGCCCGCCTTGATAAAGTTCTCGACGGTCCGCTTGTTAACTTCTTTTCCGCTTAAACGCTCTGCGAAATCCTTTAACGAGCGGAACGGGCCGTTTGCACTCCGCTCCTCCACGATCGCCTCCATGACCGGCTTTCCGATGCCTTTGACCGCCGCCATGCCATAGCGGATCGCCTGGCCGTCCACTGTGAATTTTCCTTCGCTTCGGTTGATGTCCGGCGGCAGAATGGAAATGCCCATCTGGCGGGAACTCAAGATATACTCTGCGACTTTTCCCGGGTTATCGATGCAGGAGGTCATCAGAGCCGCCATGAACTCAACCGGGTAATAGTATTTCAGCCATGCCGTCTGGTACGATACGAACGCGTACGCCGCCGCATGGGATTTGTTGAAGGCGTATTTCGCGAAGTCGATCATCTCGTCGTAGATCTTGTTCGCTGTCTTCTCATCAATGCCGTTTTTGATACAGCCCGGCACGCCCTCGGCCTCGTTTCCGTAAACGAAATTCTGGCGCTCTTTTTCCATGACGGATGCCTTTTTCTTCGACATCGCACGGCGCACCAGATCAGCCCGTCCAAGCGAATAGCCCGCCAGTGCCTGTACGATCTGCATAACCTGTTCCTGGTAGACGATACAGCCGTACGTCGGCTCCAGAATCGGTTTTAAGAGCGGTGTATCGTACGTAACGGATTCCGGGTTGTTTTTTCCTTTGATGTACTGCGGAATAAAATCCATCGGGCCCGGCCGGTACAGGGAAATTCCGGCGATGATATCCTCGAGGCTCTGCGGTTTTAACTCCTTCATGAAGTTTTTCATTCCCGCACTCTCAAGCTGGAACACACCGACCGTTTTCGATGCGCCGATCATGCCGAGCACTTTCGGATCGTTGTAATCGATGTGAAGCAGATCAATTTTCTTATTGCTGTAACGCTCTGCGAGCTTTGTCGCATTCTGAATGACGGTCAGGGTCCGAAGCCCTAAGAAGTCCATTTTCAGAAGTCCCAGTTCCTCGAGCGTCGTCATCGTGAACTGCGTGACGATCGTTCCGTCGCTTCCTCGCGAGAGCGGCACAAATTCCACCAGCGGACGCGAGCCGATGACAACACCGGCGGCGTGCATCGACGTGTGGCGCGGCAGACCTTCAAGTCTCCGTGACATGTCGATCAGATGTGCAACCTCTTCATTGCCCTGGTACAGCTCCCGCAGCTCGTGGTTCATCTGCAGTGCCTTGTCGATCGTGATATTCAGCTCATTCGGAATCATCTTCGCAATCGAATCGACCTGTGCATACGGCATATCCAGCACACGGCCGACATCGCGGATGACACCGCGCGCCGCCAGTGTACCGAATGTGACGATCTGTACAACGCGGTCTTTGCCGTATTTTCTCGTTACATAGTCGATGACTTCCGGGCGGCGTTCGAAGCAGAAATCCACGTCGATATCAGGCATGGTAACTCGTTCCGGGTTCAGGAAACGCTCGAACAGGAGCTGGTACCGCATCGGGTCCAGCTGTGTGATGCCAAGGGTGTAGGAAACAATACTTCCGGCCGCCGATCCTCGTCCCGGTCCGACCATGATGTCGTGGTCGCGCGCAAATTTGATGAAATCCCACACGATCAGGAAGTAATCAACGTAACCCATCGTTTTGATCGTATCAAGCTCGTATTTCAGCCGCGCTTTCAGTTCATCCGTCGCCGGGTGATACCGTTCCTCGAGGCCGTCGTAGCAGAGCTTATTTAAGTATTCCCAGGAAGTGTATCCTTCCGGCACATCGAATTTCGGAAGTTTTGTGACACCAAATTCGATCTCCACGTTGCAGCGATCGGCGATTTTCTGTGTATTTTCGATTGCCTGCGGTGCATACGGGAAGAGCGATGCCATCTCCGCCTCGGATTTCACGAAATACTGGCCGCCCTCGTAGCGCATGCGGTCCTCATCCGTGATCTTCTTTCCGGTCTGCAGGCACAGAAGAATATCGTGGGAATCCGCATCTTCTGCGTACGTGTAGTGAATATCATTCGTCGCCACCAGCTCGATGCCGGTTTCTGCCGAGAGGCGCATCAGCTGCTGATTGACCATCCGCTGCTCCGAGATGCCGTGATCCTGCAGTTCCAGGAAGAAATTGCCTTTTCCAAAAATCTTCTCATACCGCAGTGCGGCCTCCTTTCCCATCTCGTACTGGTTCCGCACCATCGCACGCGCCACCTCACCTGCAAGGCAGGCGGAAAGCGCGATAATGCCATCGTGATACTTTTCCAGAATCTCCATGTCGACACGCGGCTTATAGTAAAATCCATCGATAAAGCCCGCCGAAACAATCTTCATCAGATTGGAATAGCCCGTATTATTTTCCGCCAGCAGAACCAGATGGTAGTACCGGTCCTCTCCGCGGCTGGTTTCGCGGTCGAAACGGGAACCCGGCGCCACGTAAACCTCACATCCGAGGATCGGCTTGATGCCCTGCGCGCGGGCTTCTTTATAAAAATCGATACAGCCGAACATGACGCCGTGATCGGTGATCGCGGCGCTGTTCATGCCAAGCTCCTTGACTCTGGCAACGTACTCTTTGATCTTGTTCGATCCGTCCAGAAGGCTGTATTCGGTATGTACATGTAAATGCGTAAAACTCATCGTTTTCTCCTCTATTTTCCAAAGGCATGTTCCGTTGTCTCCAAGATCGTCTGCACCAGGCTGTCCGGCTCGATCGGCTTGGTCAGATGGCTGTTCATGCCCGCTGCGCGGCATCCCTCTTTGCTCTCTTCGGAGGACTGCGCCGTCATCGGGATGATCGGGACTTGTTTTGCTTCTGGAAGCTCCATGGCGCGGATCTGCTGCGCTGCCTCAAGGCCGCCCATCACAGGCATCATCAGATCCATTAAAATCACATCAAATTTCTGCGGATTCGCCGCATACTTTTCAACCGCCTCGCGGCCGTTCCATGTCTCTTCCACCGCCGCACCGTGATCGGTCAGGTAAAACTCGGCGATTTCCATGTTGATCTCATTATCTTCGACAAGCAGAACGTGGAAGCGGACAAGCTCTTTTCCTGCGATCCGTGTCTTTACTTCCTGAATCCGCTGTCCCTCGCAGTCGATGTAAAACGGAAGCCGGAATACATACGTCGTTCCGACGCCCTGCTGGCTTGTTACCTCGATCGTGCCCTGCATTTTTTCGATCAGCTCTTTGACAATCGACATGCCAAGGCCCGTTCCCCTGTACTGCGTTCTCGCACCGGACTTCTCCTGTGTGAACGGATGGAACAGCTCTTTTTCGATAAATTCGCTGCTCATTCCGATGCCGTTGTCCGTGATGCGGAACTCGTAGACGACCTGGGTTCCGTCGCAGGAGACTTCGCCCGCATACGTATCGATCGTTCCGCCCGGCTTGTTGTACTTGATTGCGTTGCTGAAGAGATTCAGCATAATCTGCCGCAGGCGTAGTGGCTGTTTTCAATGATCGACTGTTTCATCTGTTCATAGTATTGGTCGAGCTGTTCTTTTTCATTCCGAGCAGCTTCCTCATTGGAGCGGAACCGCTCAAAGCCCATCAGAAAATGGTGCAGTCCGCCGTCTTAGGCCGCGTCATAGAACAGTATGGTGACTTTTCCTCTGCAGAGCGCTCCGCCTCCGCTGCCCTCCCGATACTCGCACAGAATTTCTACGCTCTCTTCTCCCTTCTGATAGCACTCCTTCAGATGGGTAAGATCCAGCATTCTGCGCATTTCCTTTCTCTTTTCCTCATCCGTGATGCTCTGCACAATATGCTCGGCCGCACCGGTATAGCTGCCGTCCCCGGCAAGGAAAAAGCCCGAAACGGCGCGCAGAATCCGGTACTGATCCTGTCTTGCATTGCAGTAAATGCAGCTGGAAAAATGATATCCCTTTCTCTTTACAACATCCAGCGCTTCCAGGCTGATCTTCCGCTCTGCGGCGGCTTCTTCCATCTTCGCGCGGTTTTTGTCGATATACATGTTCTGGTCCGCATGGCGGAACAGTTCCCGGATATCACAGTCTTCAAATTCCGTGGACAGTGCATAGCCTCCGGCGTAGCTGATCGGCATCTCCGGGTGCTGGCGGGAATATTCTGCCGTCTGCGTGCGGATGTGATTCATGCACGCTTCCACCTCTTCGCGGTTCAGTCCGCGCAAAATGGCAAGAAACTCATCTCCGCCGTTTCTTCCGACGAAATACTCCTCCGGGACTGCTTTTCGAAACTGAACGGCAAAGGAACGGATATATTCGTCTCCCTTATCGTGGCCAAGACTGTTGTTGATCGTGCGCAGATTGTTGAGGTCAAACACGCAGACCGCATACACGCCGGAAATTTCTTCTCCGCCGTCGCTTCCCTCCAGAATCTCTTCGCATTTATTTTTATTCGGCAGGCCCGTCGCCTCATCACAGATTTTGAAAAAGGTCTCACTCTTTTCGATAATCGCGGTGTTCTCATATCCTTTTTCGCGCACCAGCAGAATCTCTGCCTTCAGCTCTTCAAAATACGATGCCAGCTCGGTCATCTTATCCTGAAAATCCCGGTCATCCAGGCACACCAGATCCAGCTCGCTGCTTCCGTTCCGCAGACTGTCGATATAGGCGTCAATGTCTGCAATCATCGTATCCTGCGGTTCTCCCGCATCTTCCAGCTTGATAATCCGCTGCGTTTTTCCGCGTACCAGACCGGCATAATTGACAACGCGGGCCGTTCCCTGTATTTTCTCGACCATCGACATAATGCAGAAAAACAGAATAATCAGAATGATCGTCAAAACCGTCATTGCGGTTTTGGAAATAAAAGATGTTTTTTTCTTACTTTTCTTTTTCTTCATCGCCCTCCATCAGATCCTGTGTCATTTTTTGTCATATAGATCAATTATAAGCGCAATCCTTTCTTCGCGCAACCGCAAACCGGGCGCAGAAAAAATTTCAGAATTTTATCTGCTGTCTGACACAAAAAAACGGACACCGGAGAGGATGCGCTTCCTGTCCAGTGTCCGATTTTTTCTTATTTTGCTTTTTCTGCCGTCCAGATTTTACCGTCGCGGATGACAACCTGTTTTTCTTTCATCAGGTGGCCGACCGCGCGCTTAAATGCTGCTTTGCTGAGGCCGAATTCTCTCTGAATCACTTCCGGTGATGCTTTGTCATCAAACGGAAGGACGCCTGCAAATTCCTCGATCACAGAAAGAACGCTCTCTGCATCGATTGCGATCTGCTCGTACGCTTTTCCGCGTGCGGACAGAGAAAGTTTTCCGTCCTCTTTGACTTCGGTGACGCGGCACTCAAGTTCCTGGCCGACGTGATAATCTGCCTGTGCTTCTCTCTTTGGAATCAGGCCGGAGTAGCGGTCATCAACAGCAACGAAAACGCCGAAGTTTCCGCTGATCTCGTAGATTCTTCCCTTTACGGTATCGCCTACGACGTACGGAGAATTGGTTTTCAGGAAATGGTAAACCTTCATCGTTGCGCAGAGACGGTCGCTCTTGTCGATGTAGAGGGAAACCAGCACTTCATCCCCTGGATGGAGGCGGCGGGTCTGCTGTTTAAACGGAAGAAACAGATCTTTTTCCAGACCCCAGTCCAGAAATGCTCCGATCTTTCCGGTAGCAGCTACGTTTAAGACAGCCAGCTCTCCAAGCACCAGCTTCGGCTCTCTGGTTGTCGCAATCAGACGGTCGCTGGAATCGCGGTACAGAAATACTTCCAGCTCATCTCCCTCTTTTGTTCCTTCCGGCACCTGTTTGATCGGCAGAAGAACGCGTTCCTTCTCGCCTGCTTCCCGGGTCTCCCCAAGATAAATACCGAACTCTACTTTCTTTACTACTACCAGCTTTTGCTTTCTTCCTATATTTAACATTTGACTTCCTTTCTTACTGCTCGTCGAGAGCCTTCATGCTCATCTCCTCGAGCAGGTCGCTCTTGATGTGGTACAGCTTGTCGGACAGATCCACGTAAACCTCATGCGGATTGACCAGACGTTTGGACTCCTCCCAGAGGGTATCTTTCTCTCTGGTGCAGATGTCGCGGATCTCCATGACGGATGGAGAAGTGTAGACGCATGCGCCCTTCTGGAAAATCGGAACGAGGAGCTCGCGTAAGGTGTAGGTTCCGCCTTTGATCTTCGTCTTTTTCCAGGTCTCGATCGGGTCGAAGATGATCATATCTTTGCTCTCGTCGAAGGTCTCGTCTGCGAGGCAGATCAGGTCGGCACGGATCTTTCCGGTTTCTTTATCATAAATACGGTAAATCGTCTTGTTGCCCGGGTTTGTTACTTTCTCGGAGTTCTCGGACAGCTTGATCTTCGGTGTGAATTCTGCGTCATCTTTATCTTTTGCTGCTGCCAGCTTGTAAACGCCGCCGAATGCCGGCCAGTCACCGGATGTGATCAGGTTGGTGCCGACGCCCCAGGAATTGATCTTCGCACCCTGGGTTTTCAGACTGTCGATCAGGTACTCATCGAGGTCGCTGGATGCGGAAATGATGGCATCGCCGAAACCTTCTGCCTCGAGCATCTGATATGCTTTTTTCGACAGGTAAGCCAGGTCACCGCTGTCGATGCGGATGCCGTAGCCCTTCATCGGTAAGCCCTCTGCTCTCATCTCTTTGAAGACGCGGATCGCATTCGGAACACCGGATTCGAGAACATCGTAGGTGTCTACGAGAAGAATGCAGGCTTCCGGATACATTTTCGCATACGTTTTGAATGCGGTGTACTCATCCGGGAAGCTCATGATCCAGCTGTGTGCGTGGGTTCCCTTGACTGGAACGTCAAACATCTGTCCGGTCAGGACATTGGAGGTTCCGATGCAGCCGCCGATCATGGCAGCACGCGCGCCGTAGATACCGGCATCCGGTCCCTGTGCACGGCGGAGTCCAAACTCCATGATGCCGTCGCCCTTTGCCGCGTAAACAACGCGGGATGCTTTCGTCGCGATCAGGCTCTGATGGTTGATCATGTTCAGAATCGCGGTCTCTACAAGCTGTGCTTCCATGATCGGAGCGACAACTTTTAAGAGCGGTTCTCTTGGGAATACGACGGTTCCTTCCGGGATCGCATAGATGTCTCCGGTGAAATGGAAGCCTCTTAAATACTCCAGGAAATCATCGTTGAAAATATGGAGGGAACGGAGATAGTCGATGTCGTCCGGTGAAAAGTGAAGATCGCGGACATACTCGATTACCTGCTCCAGTCCTGCGCATACGGCGTACGCTCCGCCGCATGGATTTTTTCTGTAAAATGCATCAAATACCACGATCTGATCGGACGGATTCTCGTAGTAGCCCTGCATCATGGTAAGTTCATATAAATCGGTTAACAGTGTAAGGTTCTGCGCTCTCATGGCAAATTCCCCTTTCCTCATTGTGTTTATTACGTTCGTATCGTATCTTATTCTTTCCGATTGTACCACAATCATTGAAATTCCACAACTACGTATGGCTGTCCTTTTTCATCGTTCAGCGAGATAAAACAGCCGTTTTCCGTCTCTGCGCGCAGCGGATGCAGGACGTCACCGAGGTGCGCCTGCTGTTTGTATTCGGCGCGCATCCGGTGCACGGTGAAGTTCTTCGGAAGACACTCGCCGGCAAGGGAAATGAACTGTGCGTTGTTGACGTGGTGATTCGTGTCGAGGTTGTGCGGCCGCACCGGGAACGGTTCGCCGATGAAATCTGCTTCCGGCATTTTCACTTTGCGCTCGCCGAAATCTTCGTCGATCGGATCGTCGATGCCGTAGGCGTCTGTCGTCTCTTTCGGTGCGCGGACGGGATGGCCCGTTTCCATATTGACGTAAGACCAGATGGAGTTGGCACAGGCGAGCATTTCGCCGTCTTCTGTTTCCATCGTGAAGTTACGCAAGCCAAGAAATCCTTTGAAGCCGCTCGCCCATGTGGTGATTTTTACCGATTCGCCGAGGGATGGATAGCGGCGCACATGAATCTGCCACGCGGACAGCACCCAGGCGCAGCCTCGTTTTTTGAGCTCCGCAACGCCCTCGCCGATCGCTTCCGACTGGAAGGTACTGCAGTCCTGGAAGTAATTGATCAGCCCCGGCAGGGTGAGATTTCCGTCCTCACCGATTTCGCTGTAGCGGATTCTGCTCGTAAAGGAATACTTCATCGTTTCGTTCCTCCTGCTGTATTTGTTTTTGAGCATCGAAAAAGGTCTCAGGTACGAGACCTGAGACCTTTCAATGAGCTGGGCTACCTGGATTCGAACCAGGAACTGACGGAGTCAGAGTCCGTTGCCTTACCATTTGGCGATAGCCCATTGCCTTGCGACAAGATGTATAATACACTATCGCAAGGGAAAAGTCAACATCTTTTTTGAAATTTTTTTATTTTTTTCAAAAAACTGAAAAACCCGACTATTTAGAGTTGTCATTCAGCCGCTGCTCTGCGGCCACGTAACTCTTGTCGATATTGATGACACACTCGTATTTCTCATCCATTTCCTTCATCAGCGCCCCGATCTGTCCGATCACGCGGTCGCAGTCTTTCTTCTTATAGGAATAGGGAATCTCGAGATCAAAAATCAGTTTTTTGCGTTCCGGTCCGTTGATCATGCGGAAATCGTGGAACGAAAGCTCCGGATCAAGAATCGCGATCACGTTTCTTACCTTCTCTTTCGTCGCCAGAACCGCCGCATCGTGGATCTCCACCGGATCCATGTGGATGACCAGCAGGATTCCCAGCTTCGCGCCGACTTCATGCTCAATACGGTCGATGATATCGTGCGATACCTCAATATCGACATCGCGCGGCACCTCCGCATGGATCGAAGCCATGCTTCTGCCCGGGCCGTAGTTGTGGACGATCAGGTCGTGCGTTCCGACGATGCCGTCGTAGGACGCTACCTCTTTCATGATGCGGTCATACAGATCCGGGTCGGCGCCCTGGCCGATCAGCGGCTCGAGGGTGTCCTTCGCAATCGAAACGCCGGACCACATGACGAGCACGGCGACAACGAGTCCTGCAATTGCATCAATGTTGACGGAAAGGAAATGGCAGATCAGCGTTGAAAGAATCGTTGCACTCGTCGTGATCACATCCCCCATGGAATCTGCGGAGGTTGCCAGCATGACCTTCGACTGGATACGGTTTCCAAGTCTGCGGTTAAAGAATGCCATCCAGAGCTTGACACCGACCGACAGCACCAGGATCAGAAACGGCACCAGCTGGAACGTGATCTCCTCCGGATTGCGGATTTTTTCTAAGGAGCTCTTTAAAAACGTAAAGCCGACTTCGATGACCAGAAACGATACGATCAGCGCCGCGATATACTCGATCCGCCCGTGGCCGAACGGGTGCTCTTTGTCTGCCGGCTTATTTGCCATCTTCACGCCGACAAAACTGATCACAGACGATGCCGCGTCCGAGAGGTTATTGAACGCATCCGCCATGATTGCCAGCGAGTGCATGCCGACACCGATCAGCAGCTTTGCCGTGAACAGCAGAATATTACAGCAGATTCCCACGATACTCGATAAAATACCGTAATTCGTGCGCACATCCGCGTTGTCGGTTTTCTCATAATCTTTTACAAAACGTCTTACCAGAAAATCTGTCATGGTTCCCCCTTCTTTTAAAAAAAGGCCTCCTGCATCGCCGCGGAGCCCTTACGTTTTCTCTGTCTTTTTCTATAGTAGGCAGTGTCGGAAAAAAAGTCAAGCCTAACATATTTTCGTGGTTTCTATTAAAAATTACAGGGGACTCTCCCGGCAGCGTTTGACAATTGAATGAGAGTTTTTTCTTTACCCTCTGCCTTTTCGAGTCCCCTGTAATTATTTTACTTTACTTTGTAAATCTTAGCCATATTCTGCACATACAGCGGATAGAACGTATATCCCGCAAAGTCATTCCGCAGAACAACCTCGCACGCCATATCCTCAATATACAGGTTTGCCGCATCGTCCGTCAGCAGTGTCTCCATCTTCTTATAGAGCTCGATCTGCTCATTTTCGTCCGTGCTTGCCTTTACCTGCTGATACAGTTTATCGTACTCTTCGTTGTTATAGTTGATAAAGTTCTTCGATGATGTCGAAGTAAAACGCTCGAGCAGTGCGCGTCCGGTCAGGTACGCTGCATCGACGCCGACAACCGTTGACTGGAAGTTCCGGTCTGCGTACGTGTCGGACAGCCAGCTGTCCCACTCGACCTGCTGGATTTTTGCGGTCACACCGATTGCCTTAAACTGCTCCACCAGAACCTGCGCGGTATCGATATGCTGCTGATAATTGTTCGGCACTGTGATCGTCAGCTCGAATCCATCCGGGTATCCGGCCTCCGTCAGCAGTTCTTTTGCCTTCTCAATATTCTGCTCATACCGGTCTGCCAGTTCCGGCATATAGTATTTTCCAAATGCCGGGAACATGCTGCTTCCGATGATCGTTCCTTTTCCGTCCGCAATCATATCGAGGACTTCCTGGCGGTCTGCCGCATAGCAGAGCGCCTGGCGGACCTTCACATTATTGAGCGGTTCCACCGCATTGTTCAGATACAGTGCCTGCACCAGGTTCATGCCGCCGTCGTAGATCGTAAAATCCGAATCTCCCTGAAGCTGTGCAAGCTGGGTGGAATTCAGGCGCACATACATATCGAGTGTGCCGGATTTCAGATTCGTTACGACTGCATTGCTGTCTTTGACAATTCGATACGTTACTTTATCGAGATACGCCTGATTGTCCGTATCCCAGTAATCGTCGAATTTTTCAATGATGATGTTTTCCTGCGGGGAGCGTGATACATAGCGGAACGGACCCGTTCCGATCGGATTTGTTTCCAGATCTTCCGCATGCTCAGGTACAATCGCTACCGTCAGATAGGCAAGAAACTCGGTGTCTGCCTCTTTTAAGTAGATATCGATCGTGTTCTCGTCCGGAATTTCTACTTTGTCCACATTGGAAAAGGACTCAATAAAAGGTGTTCCGTCCCCGATAATGCCTGCGCAGCGTTCAATCGAATATTTTACATCCTCTGCAGTGACGGTCGTTCCGTCGTGGAACTTCACGCCGTTCCGGAGTTTGAAGGTGTAGACCTTTCCATCCTCCGAGATCGAATGGCTTTCTGCCACCGCATCGTTCAGATTTCCTTCTTCATCGGGCTTTACAAGGCCCTCGTAAATGTTGAATAGGATTTCTTTCGTTCCTGCCGCTACCATTTTGTGTGGGTCAAGACTATCCTCAATGTCCTGAGAAATTCCTACCGTGATAGAACCGCCCATAACAGGTTCTCCTGTCGGGGCTGATTCCGTTGATACCTGAGAACTTGCGGTATCGGAAGAATCTGCTTTCCCATCCTTGCCATCCTGGCATCCGCCAAGTACAACAGTAAGAGCTGCAACCAAAAGCAGCGCAATGACGCTTCTTCTTTTCTTCATGATTTCTCCTTTTGATACGAGTTCTCTCATTTTGTAATTGTCACGCCTATTTTATCCAACCTTTTCCAAAATGGCAAGTATATTATTGTATACAATTTGTTTTTCCTGAAATTTCCTCCGCCTGCAGTTTTTCCAGAAGTATTTTTTATTTCTCTTTTTCGCACAGAATCGTCCGCATCTGATCTGCGCACTCCGGGTCAAACCGGGTTCCTTTTCGCTCTTCCAGCTTTTTTCCGATCTCCTCCGCCGTCTCGCCCCATCTCGCATGGCGGTCCGCATAATCTGCCACGCTTAAGATTCTGGACAGCATCGGAATCTGTCTGCCGGATCTCCCTTCCAGGTATCCGCTTCCATCGTAATTTTCCCTGTGATACAGCACCGCTTCCGCTACTTCGTCCGCAATCTGAAGTTCACGGATAATTTTATATCCACGGGAAACGTATGTCTGATAGATTTTATACTGCTCCTCTGTCAGGCTTGGTTTCTGTATGACCTCATCCGGCAGTCCAACGGCCCCGACCTCGTGCAGAAGCCCCGCATAATAGGCATTCGTGCACATCGTCTCATCGAATCCCATCCGTCCGGCAATTTCCCGCGAATACAATGCCGTCTGCTCGCAGTGGCGGTCGATCTCCGGGACTTTGGCGCTCAGCGCGCTGTACATGGAGGTAATGACATGCAGCGACATGTCCGCCAGCTTCTTTTTCTCCTCATGGATTCTGTGTTCCAGAACCAATCGGCTTTTTTCTTTTTCCACCCAGTATCTCTGGATCGAAAACATGATAATATACGCAATCCCGACAATGCACAAATATAAATAGGGAAAACGAAGCAGTAAATTTTCATTATAAAGCCCGCGTAACTGTTCCAGCCCGCTTCCTCTGACCTGCACAAAGATAAAAACCGTACAGACCGCATTGAACAGAACACTGGTCCGGATTCCGAGGATGAAAACGGCACCCACAGAAAACAAAATGATATAAAACATGCTGAAATATCCAATATCTCCATCATGGAACAGATGCAGATTTGGTGCGATCAGAAGAAGAAACGTCGCCGTATCCAGCCATGCGTACTCTCTTCCATAGCTTAAGGCACAGTTAATCAAAAGAAGAACAATCATCGACAGAAACATCGGAAGAACGGTTTTCTTTTGTTCCATCGGATAAAAAAGTCCGGCACAGAAATTCAACAGCATAATCAGTACCAGAACATGTTTCATCCACATCGCAATTTTGGGATCTTTGTATTTACAGAATACGATTTCCAGAAATTCTTTCACGCATTTTCTCCTTCCGGAATTTCAATCTTTCCTTCCTCGATCAGGTAAATCACCGTCTCTGCCACCTCCGGGTCGAACTGTGTTCCGCTGCCTTTTTCAAACTCGCTGATGATGTAGTCCCGGCCGCACTGCTTCCGGTAACAGCGGTTGGAATTCATCGCATCCAGCGCGTCCGCAGCGCTGATGATTCTTACGATATACGGCAGATCGTCCAGACGGATTCCCTCCGGGTAACCTTTGCCGTCGTACCGCTCGTGATGGTAGCTTGCGCCGTAGTCCGCCTGCGGCAGGAAGGAAAGCCCGGCGAGAATCTTTCACCCCCACACCGGGTGCGTTTTCATGATCGCGTATTCCTCGTCGTTCAGGCGGTATGTCTTTTTCAGAATCGCATCCGGGATCGCAATTTTTCCAATATCGTGCAGAAGCGCACTGCGGTAAATCTGATCCAGTTCTTTTTCTGTCGGAGCATAACTTTTCAGATTTGCTGCAATCAGCCGCGAATAGTCGGCGACACGCTGGGAATGCTCTCGGGTATACTTATCCTTTTCATCGATCATTCGTCCGATCGCCGCCACCGAGTTTATCATCAGCTTCTGTGCTTCTTCGACCGTCGCACGCACTTCCGCTTCCATCTCATCCTGTTCCCGCTCCTGCTCAATCCGGTATTTTTTGAACAGCAGATCGGTGATAAGCATCAGCAGGAAAAAAGACCAGTAAAACACCGGGTAATAAAAGCGGTAATCCCAGGCGTACGAATGCGCCATCTTTTCACACAGCGGGCTCCAGAACAGAACCGTAATGACACCTCCATAGCCCACACAGCACGGAACGCCGAACGGCAGTCCGACCAGCAGCAGAAGAATCGACGGCGCAATGAAAAACCAAAGATTCTGGAAACCGTCATTTCCGCCGAAATAGATACAGTAAACGCTCGATACCAGCAGAAGAATCGTCACCACCTTGACCGGCAGTTCCACGTTTTTCGCATTCCGGATGTGAAACGCATCCCACACACCAATCACACAGACCACAAGGCAGAAGATATAGATCCCCAGGTTCTTTTTCATGCTGTTGTTAAACAGATTGATCAGAAATACCATCAGGCAGAACCAGAGCAGCACGTTGCTTAAATATCTCGTCTCAATTTCCGTTTTCTTCTCATAATGATACACTTCCCGGATCAGTTCTTTTATTTTCTGCAATGGCTCACCTCTTTTCTTCCTATTTTTCTATTTTATCTTATATTTTGTATTTCGAAAAGTAGTAATTTGCAAAAAAGAAATCCGCCGCCCGGGAATTTTTACACTCCCGGGCGGCGGACTCTTTTGGTTTTGCTGTATTCTTTTAAAGTTTATCCCTCAATGGAGATCGTCTTTTTCTGCTCAACTGCCGGTTTTGCTTCTTTCTTCGGTACGAAGAGTTTCAGCAGACCGTGTTTGAACTCCGCTTTGATATCCTCTTCGGTGACATCCTCGCCTACGTAGAAGCTTCTGCTGCAGGCACCTGCATAACGCTCTCTGCGGATGTAGCGGCCGTTCTCTTTTTCTTTCTCGTCTTTATCGAGGCCTTTCTCAGCGCTGATGGTCAAATAACCATTTTCCAGTGTTGCCTGGACCTCATCTTTTGTGAAGCCCGGAAGATCTACAACCAGCTCGTAGCCATTGTCCATTTCGCGGATATCGGTTTTCATCACATGACTGGCTTTGCGGCCATACAGTTTCTTCTCGGTGTTTTTCATTTCTTTATCGTAATCATAGAACGGGAAATCGTTAAAAAAGTCATCAAATAAGTTTTCTCCAAAAATACTAGGCATCAACATAAGTCATCGCTCCTTTTCTATCTTCGTCCAGTGCTTCCTGCTGCCGGACCATTTGCTGTTTACCTGTTTCTTTGGAACTTGGGTGGAGTCCTGATACCGGAGGTCTTTCTCTTTCTTTCCTCTCTTTGTATCCCTCTTCCTTTGTTCTAGCTGTAATATAACACTTATTATTAGCACTGTCAAGAGGTGAGTGCTAATTATTTTGTGAAGAATTTGTGAAGCCTTGATTTTACGGGCTTCACAGGGATTTTTCACTTGCTTTCGCACTCGATTTTCTTGATTTGACCACATTTTTACGACAAATCTTTGAAAAAATATATTCGTCTGATTTTCTTACCACATTTTACGACAACGGCTTCTGGTTTATACCACAGCAGGTACGGTTTCTGGCAGGTTCATTTTAGACATCTCGTTCTCCACATGAGATTTCTCTGCAATATGATTATAGACATTCATTGTGATCTGTGCATCTGAATGTTCTTCGCTCCGCTACGGTCGGTGCTAAACGGATGTCCACCGGACATCCAGCACCCCATCACATACTGCATAACTTTGGGATTGACGTTGTTCTCACCCAGTCTGGTACATCCCGTATGACGAAGAGTATGCGATGAAATAGGCGGCATCAGCTCCGACTCTCGCTTCTCTTCTTCTGCCAGTTTGCTTTCTTTCTTATTATAAGCATTGACAATATTTTTCAGAAAGCTGTTCACTCCCGCCGGCATGATTGGACGTCCATGCTTTGTATTGAAGATGAATCCACTGCGTCCACCGATCTCAACATTACTCTGCAAACCAAGCATCAGGTTCAGCTCTCTCTGCTTACGGAACGCATCATATACCATCTGTGTCATAGGAATGTCTCTGATTCCTGCATCCGTTTTGGTTTCTGAATCATGGAAACAATATCCTTCATCACCTTCATAATACACAAGCTGTCCACCTACATGAATCTCCCTGTTCTTCATATCCACATCTGACCAGGTTAAGCCGATAGTCTCACTCACTCTCAGGCAAGCTCCAAACATAACCTGCATCATTGGAAGATGAGGCTTATACACATTACTCTGTTCAACAAACTTCAGGAGTTTTTCCTGCTGTTCCAGTGTCAGTGCTTCTTTCTCCTTTGCCGGAGCCCCATAATCTCCAAGTGTTCCAGTTACCGGATTCTTACGGATAATCCCGTCTTCCACTGCCAGTTCAAAACTGGGATTCAATAAACCATAAAGACCTTTGATCGTACTGTGTGCCAGTCCTTCATCTGACAATGAGGAAAAGAACGTCCTTACGTGAGATGTCTTAAAATCCACAACACGAATGTTTCCCAAAGTATTTCGTATACGGTAGTCCCACATACGGATATAATTCTTTTTCGTTCTTTCCTTGATATTCTTTGTTGCCACGTATCGCTCAAACAACGTATTTACAGTCAGCTTCTTGACTGATGCATCTGTAATAAGCAGATCATCCATATCCTTATTGATCTTCTTTTCCATTTCTCGCAGACTCGCCAGATCAGCTGCATAAACCGAATTACGCTTTCCGGTAATTTCATCCTTGTAGCGATACTCATAACGTCCATCCGGACGCTGGTATTCACCTGTTTTTAAATTTCTGCCTTTATTATCTTTTCTTGCCATATCAATCATTCCTTTCACTTCATTTTTCGTTATTCGGAATGATTTTTGTCCTGTCGGTATCAGTCATTTACTGTCTGATACCTGCTCACAGATTAACATAATATTTTATGATTTCCAAGGGTAAATTCCTGCAAAATGCTAATTTTTATTTGCCTTTTTACAGGAATATTTTTCCCTTTTCACTTTTCATTCCGGAGGAAAGTTGTTGTATTTTATCCTCTCATCTTTCATTACACTGCCATTGCATCAATATATTTTTTTATCTTATCCATGTTATAGAGAACACGTCTTCCAACAATCACTCTTGCTTCTGCATAGTCTGCAATTTTCTTTGCAGTTACCTCTCCGCAGGATAACATTGCCATTAATCCTTCTATATCTACCGTCAGAGAAGATCGGACTGACCGATCAGCATAGAATTGTACAATATGAAAAAGGTGTTCGTGTTCCAAAAAAAGATCTGGTTGATAAAATGGCTAAGGCTCTGGATGTTAATCCTTATACCCTCTATGATACCGCTGGACGTGATGCTTCCGAAATGATGGAACTACTTTTCTGGCTGGATGAATTTAATTCATCTGCCCTGCATCTGTTTCTTCCTCGGAAATTTCCTGGTGAAAAATGCAATGAAGTAGCAGACACTTCCGTTTACTACCATGACAATGATAACTGGCCTGCCCATGCTCCTGTCTGTATGTGGTTTGATTATGGGGTTTTGAATGATTTTCTGAAAGAATGGGTGGTTCGGATGGATGAACTGAAATCCGGTGAGATTACCAGAGATGAGTATTTTGAATGGAAAATCAACTGGCCGCAGACTTGTGATGGATGTGGAAAATATGAGCCTAAGAAACAGTGGAGAAAATAGCTCAAAAAAAGGTTGTCAAATCAATGGCAACCTTTTTGTAATTTGTTTCAATTAATTTATTTTATCCCGCATACTCTGGATTTGCTACCCTCACCTTATCTCCAAACTCTTTCTTCAAATCCATAAATGCCTTTTCTACTTCATCCGGCACATCCACATGTATGATATATCCCTTTCCTTCCGGACCATATCCATCTTCGTTATCCGATAATCGTTGCACATCTCCCAGAAGAAGTGTCAGATACCGGTCAATATCCCACATTCCCCAGATCTCTTTTTCATAGGTGAGCTCACCGTTTCTGACCACAACCTCTGCATCATAAACCGCATAATTGATCACCTGGATGCCCGGCATATATTTCTTCACACTGGCCTCCATCCTGTGCTGCATCGTTGCATCCTGCGAGAGAATCATCGTCCGGCAGGCAATCCCCTCTTCTTCGATCAGCTCTTTCAAAAAAGTGATATTATTTCCACAGTTTGTCGACTTCCTTTCCAGATAATCTGCATGAAGGCCGTACCTTTTCTCCAGATACTGTTCAAACACATCCGACTCCGGAAGCCCATTCGTTTCAATCTCCGGAAATGCATGGTGCATTTTCTGGCGGAGTGCTTCTGTTGTATGTCCGGCACCGCCTACAATAATATACTTTTTCGCAATCTCATTTCTAATTGCTTCGGCAAGTACATCCCCGCCGCACAGGATGCTTCCTCCAAAAAGTACCATCACATCTGCCTGTGAAAATCCATATTTTGCTTCAAGTGCTTCTTTGGAAAGCTCGTGGATATCCCGCTTTCCAAGAAAGGTGCCAAGAATATTCATTTTTTCGGCAATTTCTTCTTTTTTCATTTTAGCTCACTTTCTCATTTTGATGCAGCAAAGCCCTCTCTTCTAATTGCTTTTACCTGATTTATTTTTCCCGTTATCCAATAACTATCTGTTCAAATCAAGTACTACAGGTACTGATCTATATCCCACGCCCATTCTGTCGATTCCCATATCGATCAGCTGAAGGAAATGTTCTCTTGTACGAATGCATCCGCTTCCTTTTACTTTACATTTGTCTCCTACTTCTTCCATCATGATCCTGATAACCTCCGGTGTTGCCCCGTGTGCTTCAAATCCGGTCAGGAAGCCTGTGCTTGTCTTTACAAAGTCTGCTCCTGCTTCAATACAACAATGGCAGGTCTTTCTGATCTGTTCTTCATTCAGTGCGTCGGTTTCGAAGATAACCTTGATCTCTCTTCCATATTTATGTGCGGCTTCCACACATTTCTTCAGATCTTCTGTCACTTTATCATACTGTCCGCCTCGGATCCATCCAAAGTTTGCTACAATATCCACTTCTTTTACTGTATCGTATTTTGCTACAATTTCGATCTGTTTTACTTTTGATTCTGTTGAACTTGTTCCAAATGGGAAATCGCATACCGGACAAAGCATCGTGTCGCTTCCCT
Organism: Fusicatenibacter sp.; assembly: GCF_050872605.1. Taxonomy (GTDB): domain Bacteria; phylum Bacillota; class Clostridia; order Lachnospirales; family Lachnospiraceae; genus Fusicatenibacter. The sequence goes on along the minus strand of NZ_JBNMHD010000021.1, from coordinate 5,059 downwards.
TTACATATGGTTCACACAGGTCCATATAACCAGGATTAATACAAATGGTGGCACATCCCAATTTCACTCCGTCCTTTGTAAGTTCTACAATCTGTTCTTCTGTAAATTCCGGTTTCAATACCGAATAATCGATGTAAGATGCAAGTTCCTTTAATGTCATTTCGTTTGCTTTTTTTGTCAGTTTTTTCATGATTCTGCCTCCGTTTTTATTTGTTACATATGTATGATACATTTAATATATATCATCCTTTTATTTTATTGTCAACACTTTCATATTATTTGTTTTAGTTATCCTTTTTTCTTCTTATATTTTGCAGGCCTCTCTTCTACATTTGCTTGATTTCTGATTTTTAGTATGCTATGATAAGCTTATTATGTAACAAATGTATGTAACATTTATTATTCTATATTTGTTTAATAATACGATACGAGGAAAAATGACTATGAATGAAAAATATCTCAGAGAAACCTTCCATTTCTCCAGTGATACAGGCATCCCCTATTATATGCAGCTTGCATCTTATTTTAAAATCCAGATACAGGCAGAGGTATTAAGACCGGGAGATCCCATGATCGCGGAAAATGAATTATGTGCAGTTTTAGGTGTCAGCCGTACAACTGTCCGACAAGCACTCAACTGTCTGGTAGATGAAGGTCTGATTGTAAGACATCGTGGAAAAGGATCTTTCGTTGCAGATAAGAAGTTCACCAGACCAATTAATCATCTGTATAATTTTACAGAAAACATGAAAAGCCTGGGCTATATGCCAACTTCTGAAGTTCTTACAAAAGAAGTAACTGATAAAATCCCGGATAAAATTGCAAATGCGCTTCGCTTTCCTGCCGGACAGCAAAAAGCCTTTCATCTGGTTCGTATACGATGTGCAGACAAAGAGCCTCTTCTAGTCGAAGATACTTATATTCCTTACTATCTCTGTGAAGGAATTGAAAAATACGATTTCAGCAACGGTTCGCTCTATAATATTCTGAGTAATGAATATCATCTGGAGCTTTATCACGCAAACGAGTCCATCGAAGCAATCGTTATAAATAAAAAAAATGCAGCTCTTTTGAACTGCAAACCTGGGATCGCCGGTTATAAAATCAGCAGACTGTCCAATCTGCAATCCGGGTTTATTTATGAATACACAACATCTATCACCCGTGCCGACCGCTGTGTATTCCAACTGGATCTGTATAATAATACAAACGGAAATAAAAATAATATGAATTTCCAGAGACAGCTGAATGTCTGATCTGAAATGTAAAACTTTTCACCCATTATATATGCCCCTCGTTTCATCTGGGTTATTGAAACCAGATCGAAACGAAGGGCGAGTCTTCTCATTTCTTTTCTCTGGCAGTGCCAAAGCAATCAATTACTCCTTATCATCTGCCACCAGTATTTTTACAATTTCTCCAATATAGACTTCATGGAAATCCCTGTCCGGATAATTAAAATCTATCAGTTCTTTATCAACATATCCAGTTTCCAGAAGTGGTGCCTGATACAACCTGCGGCAAATAAACACCAGATCTGCTTCCGCAAAATAAGTAGTTCCATCTGAAAACACAGGTGTTAAACCAGTGGCTTTGCTCTTATCCTCATTTCTTCCTGAATGGCTGCCCAGATATCCCAATACTTTTTTATATTCGGGAGCGAAATGGGATAATGTGAAATATTCTTCCTTATCCATATATTTTTTGGTATATCGGCCAGGACGCACATAGCAGACAGCGGTTGGAAGGCAGTTACGATGATTTCCACGTTCCCATATAGAACCAAGATGTCCCCATGCTACGGTCATCATATTAAAGCCATCTTTTTCTGTTCCGACAGTTAACGCCATCCAGTCTTTTCCAAACAGAGTATACGGATTTACCTGTAATTCATTGATACTATAGCAATCCCCGAAAATAATACAAAAAAGGCAGTGCTGCAGAGCATCATGAACAGCCTGCCCGGTTTCCTGGTTTCTGACTGCTGCTACGATGGTCGTTTACTATTTTTACAAAACCAGACACGCTCTTTCCTGAATCTTTCCAGAATAAACAGCCCCTGCTCCCGGAAAATTCCAGAAGCAGGGGCTGGCTGTTGATTTTCAAAACAATTAGTAATTCTCTTCTCTCACCTCAAAGTAGCTCTGCGGATGTGCGCATACCGGGCATACTTCCGGGGCTTTGGTTCCGACTACGATGTGGCCGCAGTTCCGGCATTCCCATACCTTTACTTCGCTCTTTTCAAATACCTGTGCTGTCTCGATGTTTTTCAGCAGTGCGCGGTATCTCTCCTCGTGATGTTTCTCGATCTCGCCGACTGCGCGGAATTTTGCAGCCAGTTCCGGGAAGCCTTCTTCCTCGGCTGTTTTTGCAAAGCCTTCGTACATATCGGTCCACTCGTAGTTTTCACCTTCTGCGGCTGCCGCCAGGTTTGCCTTGGTGTCGCCGATGCCTGCGAGCTCTTTGAACCACATTTTTGCATGCTCTTTCTCATTGTCTGCTGTTTTCAGGAATAGAGCTGCCATCTGCTCATAGCCTTCTTTTTTCGCTACAGATGCAAAATACGTATATTTGTTTCTCGCCTGTGATTCACCGGAAAATGCTTCGTGTAAGTTTTTCTCTGTCTGTGTTCCCGCGTATTTGTTTGCTGCCATTTTGATTTCCTCCGTTTTCTCTGTTTTTTCTATTGTCACTGTTTTTACAACTTTCTCAAAATCCGACGCCGGGTGCTTGCACAGAGGACATACAAAGTCTTCCGGCAGCTCCTCGCCTACATACTCATAACCGCAGATCGTACAGCGCCATACCGTCTGCCCGCTCTCCGTTTTTCCAACCGCCTGCGGCTTCGGTTTGATGTTTTCCAGGTAATACGCATACGTTACCGACGGCGCATCACTCAAAACTTCCATGTCTGTAATCTCACCGATAAACATCGTATGGGATCCCAGATCTTCCGTCTTTTTCACCTTCACGGAGATATAAGCATTTGTTCCTTCCGTGATGTAATAAATCCCATTCGCTCCACGGGCGCATGCGTCAAAGTTTTCAAACTTATTGACATCCCGTCCCGACTGAAATCCGAACTGTCTGAACAGATCAAATTTCGCATTCTGGCTCAGAACCGACACGGTAAACTCGCCGGTCCGCAGTACCATATCGTGTGTGTAATTCAGCTTATTTACACAGATACTCAGCTGGTTCGGCTCCGATGCTGCCTGAATAGCGGTGTTGATGATGCATCCGTTGTCTTTTTCCGCTTCTTTTGCCGTCAGCACGAACAGACCGTAGCTCAGTTTGTACATCGCTTTTTTATCCATCCTCATTCCTCCGTTTCTTTTGCTCTGCACACCGGGCAGATTCCCTTGAAGAAAATATCGTAGTTCAAAAACTGCATGCCATGTGTATCATGGATTCTCTCATTCAGATCGGTCACTTCATCCATATCGACATCGAAAACTTCTCCGCACCGGATGCACTCTACATGGTAATGATTTTTCAGCGTAAAGTCGAACCGGTCCGGTCCGTCCGGGACTTCTACTTTCCGGATCGCTCCCTCTTCTGCCAGAATGCCGAGGTTGCGGTACACCGTTCCCTTTCCTATGGTAGGATGATCTTTTTTGATAAATTCATACACTTCTTCCGCCGTCAGATGGCGTTTCAGCCCCTGCACTGTCTTTAGAACCAGGTCTTTTTGAATCGTATTTCTGCGTTCCATGGCGCTCTCCTTATTAGGATCTTTTCTTAATTAGGATTATATATTGTTTTTTAGTCTTCTGTCAAGATACAAATCACAAAAATCCTCCATTGAAAACGCCCTTCTTTGGTGATACAATGTGTTACAATGCTTATCAAAAGTTGCGTAATCTGGGGGACATTTCTATATACAAGGAGAATTTTATCTATGTTTCAGGTTTTTGTTGATTCAGCGGCAAATCTGCCTGCTGTTACCGCGAAAAAATACGATATCCATGTCGTTTCTTTCGTCAATCTTGTGAATGGAAAAGAGCTGGTCTGCTTCGACCCGGATCTGTCACCGGAAGAGGAGCTTGCCAAAGGAAAAGAATATTACAGCACCATGCGTACCGGCTGTGAAATCAAGACCGGACTGATCAGCACTGCAAATTTTGCGGATGCGTTCCGCACCGCGCTTGAGGCAGATCAGGATGTCATCTATCTTTCCTTAAGCAAAAACATCAGTGGAACTTATAACTCCGCAAGACTTGCTGCCGAGGAGCTTCTTGAGGAGTACGGCGGAAAACGTAAAATCCGCCTCGTCGATTCCCTGAATGCCTCTCTTGCGCAGGGCATCCTCGCCATCTATGCCAGCGAAATGCGCGATCGGGGCATGAATGTAGACGAAACGGCAGATCTTCTGGAAACCTACGTCGGCAAAATGAACGGCATTTTCACCGTCGGCGATCTGAAATATCTTTCCCGCACCGGAAGGATTAAGGGAAGTGTCGCTGTGGTCGGAAATATGCTGAAAATCAAACCGATTCTGCGTGGAAGTGAAGATGGCTATATCGTTTCTTATAAAAATGTCCGCGGGCGCAAGGCCGTTTTAAATGAACTGATCCGTCTTTTCTGCGAAACAATCGAAGACCCGGAAAACCAGATCGTCGGAATCGCACATGCAGACGCCTATGAGGAATCTCTTTATATGATGGAAGAAATCCAGAAAAGAGTGAAGGTGCGTGAATTTATCAATACTTCCTACGATTACTGCACCGGCAGCCACGTCGGACCGGATACGATCGCACTGTTTTATCTGGCGAAAGATCGCGAACTGCTGTAAAAAATTCCCAAAAATTCAATCATAAAAAATGCGTGTCTGAAAGTTTTCTGCTCTCAAACACGCATTTTTTGTTTCTCTGACTTATTTCAGTTTCCCATACTCCTCATCCGATACCGACTCGCACCACGACAAACGCATGAGTAAATAAATTGTGAACACGCCCCTTTTTTGATAAAATAAAAGAAAAAGGGGCGTTGTTTATGCAGGAATTATTAGAGTGGATGGAATACATTGAAGACACCCGTCAGCAGACAAAGGTTCGTC
>NZ_JBNMHD010000020.1:0-52271 GCF_050872605.1 Fusicatenibacter sp. | reverse complement strand
GAAGTCCCCCGCTTCTAAAGCGGTGGGATGAATTGTTAAAAGAAACATAACGGCAGTGGCGGGCGGAGAGAAATCGGTATCCTCCACTGGCATGAGGCAAGTCACAGTCGAACTATTTTCGACATGTCAGACTCCGTGAAAATACCGACTGTGAGTTGAAACAACAGGAAGGATAAAGGAAGATGAGAGAAAAATCAGAAGATCAGATTATACGGACCGAATATTCTGAGGTCATGCAGAAATCTTACATTGATTATGCGATGAGCGTCATCATTTCCAGAGCGCTTCCTGACGTCAGAGACGGATTAAAGCCGGTACAGCGCCGTACGCTGTATGATATGTATGAACTCGGCATCCAGTACGACAAGCCGTTCCGAAAATGCGCCCGTATCGTCGGCGATACGATGGGTAAATACCATCCGCACGGCGACAGTTCCATTTACGACGCGCTTGTCGTAATGGCACAGGATTTCAAGAAAGGCCAGCCGCTCGTGGAAGGCCACGGAAACTTCGGGTCGATTGAGGGTGACGGTGCCGCTGCAATGCGATACACCGAGGCGAGACTGCAGAAAATTACACAGGAGGTCTATTTAAAGGATCTCGACAAAGACGTTGTCGATTTCGTACCGAACTTCGATGAGACGGAAAAAGAACCGTCCGTTCTGCCGGTGCGTGTGCCGAACCTTCTGCTGAATGGCGCAGACGGTATTGCTGTCGGTATGGCAACAAGCATTCCGCCGCACAACCTGTGTGAGATCGTGGATGCGGTCAAGGCTTACATGAAAAACAACGACATCACCGTCAAAGGCCTGATGAAATACATCAAAGGACCGGATTTCCCGACCGGCGGTATTGTCGTCAACCAGGATGACCTGCTGTCGATCTATGAAAAAGGTGTCGGAAAGATTAAAATCCGCGGAAAAGTGGAAGTGGAGAAAGGCAAAAACGGAAAGCAGTATCTTGTGATCACCGAAATTCCGTACCCGATGATCGGTGCGAACATCGGAAAGTTCCTGAACGATGTGGCGGGGCTTGTGGAGAGCAAGAAAGCGCCGGAAATCGTCGACATTTCCAACCAGTCCTCGAAAGAAGGAACACGCATCGTGCTCGAACTGAAAAAAGGCGCGGATGTGGAGCGGATCACGAATCTGCTGTACAAGAAAACACGTCTGGAAGATACGTTCGGTGTCAACATGCTCGCCGTGGCAGATGGAAGACCGGAGACGTTAAGCCTTAAACAGGTGATCGAGCATCACGTTGATTTCCAGTTTGAAGTGGCAACCCGCAAATACCAGAACCTTCTCCGCAAAGAGATGGAGCGCCGCGAGGTGCAGGAAGGTCTGATCAAGGCATGCGATGTGATCGATCTGATCATTGAGATCCTGCGCGGAAGCAAGACACAGAAGCAGGTCAAAGAGTGTCTGATTATGGGTGTGACCGATGGTATCCGCTTCAAATCAAAAGCCAGTGAGCGTATGGCGGCACAGCTCTGCTTTACGGAACGCCAGGCGACGGCGATTCTGGAGATGCGTCTGCAGAAGCTGATCGGACTGGAAGTGGAAGCACTCTTAAAAGATCATGAGGCGACGGTAGCGAAGATCACAAAGTATGAGGATATCTTAAATAACTACGACTCGATGTCGGAAGTTATTATGGAAGATCTGACGCAGATTAAAAAAGAGTACGGCCACAAGCGGAAAACGGCGATTGAGAATGCTGAGGCGATTGTTCTTGAGGAGCCGAAGGTCGAGGAGATGGATGTTGTCTTCCTGATGGACCGCTTCGGTTATGCGAAGACGATCGATACGTCTGCTTACGAGCGGAACAAAGAGGCTGTGCACAACGAGAACAAATATGTGTTCCAGTGCAAAAACACCGATAAGATCTGCGTCTTTACGGATCTTGGCATGATGCACAGCATCAAAGTAATGGACATCCCGTATGGAAGATTCCGTGACAAGGGAACGCCGATCGACAACCTTGGAAATTACAGCAGCCAGAAGGAGCAGATGATTTACGTTGATGCACTGGAAAATATCAAGAACAATAAGCTGCTGTTCGTCAGCGCGGCCGGTATGGTAAAACTTGTCGATGGATCCGAGTTTGATGTCGTAAAACGAACGATCGCGGCGACGAAGCTTTCATCCGAGGAGGACCGTCTGATTCTTGCCGAGGTCTGCCAGGAGCAGGAGTATGTGGTTCTGCAGACGAAAAACGGTGTCTTCCTGCGCTTCCTTACGAGTGAAGTGCCGGAGAAGAAAAAAGCTGCCATCGGTGTGCGCGGTATCCGCATGGCAGAGGACGACGCGGTAGAGCATGCGTATCTGCTGGCAAGCCGGATGGATTACACGATCACGTATCACGACAAAGAGATTTCTCTGACAGCGAAGATTAAGCTGGCAAAACGAGACACCAAGGGAACAAAGATCCGGGTATAACGCAGAGTTTTGTTTATAACCATGAGAAGCACGCTCCGCGGGTTTTTCGAGAGATCACTTGGCAATAAAAGGACACCTGCCCGATACCAGAACGGTACGGGGCAGGTGTCCTTTTCGCATAATTTTTTAGTTATTTGAAAAACTGTGGGAAGTCTTTCTTGGGGTTCTTCTTTCAATGGCAACGTACGGACGATGATGACCGACATATTTATAAGCCGGACGGATGATCTTTCCTTCGTTGACAAGCTCTTCGATCCGGTGTGCGGACCAGCCGGAGATACGGGAGATAGCAAAGATCGGGGTGTAGAGCTCTTTTGGAAGGCCAAGCATTGTGTAAACGAAACCGCTGTAGAAATCGACATTTGCACAGACTGGTTTGAGCAGACGGCGCTTTTTGGCGATACACTCGCCGCCAATGCGTTCTACAGACTCGTAGAGAGCAAATTCTTTCTCGCGGTGCTTCTCAGCGGAAAGCTTCTTTGCATATTCTTTCAGAATCACACAACGTGGGTCGGACAGGGTATAAACAGCATGGCCCATACCATAGATAAGGCCAGTTCCATCGAATGCTTCACGATCAAGCATTTTGGTCAGGTAGGTGCGCAGTTCGTTTTCGTCTTCCCAGTTTGTAACATTCTCTTTAATATTTTCAAACATCTCCATAACCTTCAGGTTGGCACCGCCGTGGCGCGGTCCTTTTAAGGAACTTAAAGAAGCCGCAACAGCAGAGTAGGTGTCGGTTCCGGAGGAGGAGACAACGTGTGTCGTAAATGTTGAGTTATTTCCGCCGCCGTGGTCTGCGTGAAGAATCAGCGCAACATCGAGAACCTTGGCCTCCAGTTCGGTGTATTCTCCGTCCGGGTGAAGCATCTGCAGAATGTTTTCAGCCATCGACAGCTCCGGTTTCGGATTTCGGATGATCAGGTTCTGGTTTTCGTGATAGTGGCGGTATGCATGGTAGCCGTAAACGGCGATCAGCGGCATTTTTGCGATCAGACTCAAAGCCTGACGGAGGACGTTCGGAATGGAAATGTCATCCGGCTTTTCGTCGTAGGAATACAGGGTCAGCACACAGCGCTGCAGAGTATTCATCATGTTTTTGCTGGTTGCCTTCATGACAACGTCGCGGACAAAAGTGTCCGGCAGTTCGCGGTAGATACTTAAAATTTCATTGAAATCATTTAACTGCGGTTCTGTCGGAAGAGAACCGAACAGAAGAAGATAGGTAATCTCTTCAAAACCGAAGCGTCGTCCTTCCATACCTTTGATCAGATCTGCGACGTTATAGCCCTGAAAATAGAGACGGCCATCGGTCGGAACTTTTTCGCCGGTCCGTTCATCAACATCAAAACCGATAACATCGGAGATTTCAGTCAGACCGGTGAGGACACCTTTACCGGTGGAATCACGCAGTCCACGTTTTACATCGTATTCAGTATATAAAGCTAAATCAATTTTTCCGGAATCCTTTGTATATTCTACAAGCTGATTGAGCTTGTCTTCCAGATTGTCGTATTGCATGGTCATGACAACAGCCCCTTTCTTCCTTTAGTTAAAAACTATACTTACTTTTTTGGCGGTTGTCAATGCTTTTCTTTCAAAATACATTAATTTTTATAAGGAAAATGGAGAGTTTTCCTTAATTTTTGAAAGTAAGGACAAGGTTTATGCATAAAATTTGCGTTGGAATGGGGAAAACAGGATGGATGAAAACGGTGGAAAATCAGGTGTTCGGAAGAAATTTTAGAAAAAGATTCATAAATTTCAAAAAAATGCTTGCAATTTCAAAAAAATACGGTATAATAATGATTGTGTCATTCAGGAAATGAATTTCACAGGCCGAAATAGCTCAGCCGGTAGAGCACTTCACTCGTAATGAAGGGGTCGTCAGTTCGAATCTGATTTTCGGCTTATTCTTTAGAAACCCGCAGGACGTAAGGTTCTGCGGGTTTTCTGTATCATGAGAAATATGACAGAAATACGAACGCCCTTTGCAGGAAAAAGATCTGCTGCAAAGGGCGTTTGCTGTTACAAGTTTCAGGAAGATCAGTTCGTACAGCATATCCTGACGGAGCTTTTGGCCAGGCACTTCAAAGAGCACATCAGCTGTTGCCATTTTCCTGTGCTGCCACCCGTGCGTCGCGTTCCCGGCGGGAAAAGACGCAGCCGCAGTAGTCCTGACGGTAGAGGCCGTATTCGTGGGAAAGTTCGATGGAACGCTGGTAGCCGCCCCGTTTCTTGAAATCTGAATTGAGATATGGGATCCCGTATTCGGCGGCAAGCCGTTCTCCGATTTCATTCAGCTTTTCCGCATTTTTCAGCGGGCTGATGGAGAGGGTTGTTGTAAAATAGTCGAGTTTGAGCTGCTTTGCCATTTCGGCCGCTTCGCGGAGCCGCATTTCATAGCAGACAAAACAGCGCTCGCCGCCCTCCGGCACATTTTCCATCCCGCGTGTCAGCTCATAGAACCGGTCAGAATCGTACGGGCCGGGGCAGAAGGAAATCGGATGCACGGCGGGAAGAGAGCGGATCAGCCGCTGCTGTTCCTCCACGCGGTGCTCGTACTCCGTCGGCGGATAGATGTTGGGATTATAGTAAAAGAGCGTAATGGAAAAATACTGCGACAGATATTCCAGCACGTAACTGCTGCACGGCGCACAGCAGCTGTGCAGCAGCAAGGTCGGAACTTCACCGTGAAGTCCTGCAATCTTCGCATCCAGCTCCTTCTGGTAATTTCTTTTATTTGCCATAATGTATCTTCAAACCTCCTGGTATCTTTCAATCCTTTCTATTATAGCCTCAGCGCGGCTGGGATGCAAGCTGCATATGATATCTTATAGATAGAGGAGGATGCAAAAAAATGGATGATCAAATCCTGTCATTAGAGCATATATCACTGTCCTATCACACCATGGAAGGAGAAACACCGGCGCTGTGCGATCTGACCTTTTCGGTAAAACCGGGGGAATTTGTTGCTCTTGTCGGACCGAGCGGCTGCGGAAAGAGCACGATCCTGAACTTGATTTCCGGTCTTTTAAAGCCTGAGGCGGGAACTCTGCTGAGCCGTGGAAGGCCGATCACGGAGGCGGATCTCCATATCGGCTACATGCTGCAGAGAGACCACCTGTTTGAATGGCGGACCATCTACAGCAACGTTCTGCTGGGCCTTGAGATTTCGCGCACGCTGACACCCGAGCGGAAAGAAAAAGTCGGGGAGATGATGGAGACATACGGCCTGAAATCCTTTTCCAATGCCCGCCCGTCCGAGCTTTCCGGCGGTATGAGGCAGAGAGCGGCACTGATCCGTACACTGGCGATGGAGCCGGATCTTCTGCTGCTTGACGAGCCGTTCTCCGCTCTCGACTACCAGACGAGGCTGAACGTCTGTGATGATATCGGAAAGATCATCAAAAAAGAGGGAAAGACAGCAATTCTTGTGACACACGATATTTCGGAGGCCATCAGCATGGCGGACCGTGTGATTGTTCTGGCGGCACGGCCGACGTATGTGAAAAAAGAGATTCCGATCCAGTTTGCGATGGAGGAGCGCACGCCGATGAAAGCGCGCAGTGCGCCGGAATTTAAAACGTATTTCAATGCCATCTGGAAGGAGCTGAATGAAAATGCGTGAGCAGGCAAAAACGCCGGAGAGCAGCTTTCAGAGGGCGTATCTCCGGCAGAAAAAAAGAGAACGGGAGCAGGTGCGGGTGTTTCGGGCTTTGCTTCTCGTCAGTTTTCTGGTATTATGGGAGGTGGCGGCGGATCTGAGATGGATCGATCCGTTTATCTTTTCCAGCCCTGTGCGGGTGGGAAAAACGTTCGTGACCCTGTTGACGGAGCAGAACCTTCTGCGCCATATCGGGATCACGGTGTATGAGACGGGAATCAGCTTTCTGCTCGTCTCGGCAATTGGCATGGCGTTCGCTGTGCTTTTGTGGCTTTTTCCGCGCTTTTCTGCGGTGATGGAGCCGTACCTGGTAGTCCTGAACAGCCTGCCGAAATCGGCGCTCGCCCCGCTTCTCATTGTGTGGATGGGGGCAAACGTGAAAACGATCATCACGGCCGGCATTTCCGTTGCGATATTCGGCTCGGTGATCAGCATTTACAGCAGCTTTCAGAGTGTGGAGCCGGATATGCTCCGCCTGATTGCAACACTCGGCGGAACGAAAAAGGATATGCTGTTCCGCGTCGTGCTGCCGTGGTCGTTTCCGGGGCTGCTCGCCGTGTGGAAGGTTAACATCGGGCTGTGTCTCGTCGGTGTTGTCATTGGAGAATTTATCGGGGCAAGGGAAGGGCTTGGCTATCTGATCATCTACGGCAGTCAGGTGTTCAGATATGCACACGTAAGAAGGGAGGATACCAGATGATAGCAATTGTATGTCTGGAAGAACGAAAAGGAATGCAGTTCGGCGGAAGACGCGTTTCGCGGGACCGCGTGGTGACGGAGAAAATCTGTGAGTTGTGTGAGGGAAAAACGCTCTGGATGGATCCTGCATCGGAAAAGCTGTTTGCGGAGCAGGAGGAGCGCGGAAACGTAACGATTCAGGCGGCAGAAGATTTTCTGAAGCAGGCAGGCGAAGGAGAGTACTGCTTTGTGGAAAATACAGGTCTGCAGGCGGTGGAAGAAAAGATGGAACAAATCGTTGTGTTCTGGTGGAACCGGCATTATCCGTCGGACCGGAAACTGGATCTGGAGCTCTCCAAATGGAACAAGGTGTCTGAGGAGGAGTTTGCAGGCTATTCCCATGAGAAAATAACAAAAGAGGTATATGAGAAATGAAAAAGATAAAAAAACAGCTTCTATTGCTGGCGGTGCTTCTTGTTCTGGCGCTGACCGGCTGTGAGGCGCAGGATCTGCTCTCGACAGAGAGCGCGGATTCCGGTTCGGAGGCCGCAGCTGCCTATACGATGACGGAATCCCAGATTGCCGGGCAGGCGCCGACAGCCGTTTCGGTTCTTGACATCCCGGAGTTTTCCGGAGAACCGTACGTTGTCATCAACAACAATCAGCCGGATTTTACGAATGAGGAGAAGACGACTGAATCATACGAGAATTACAGTGATCTGGACAGCCTGGGACGGTGCGGTGTGGCAGAAGCGAATATCGGACAGGATCTGATGCCGACGGAAAAACGCGGAGCCATCGGTCAGGTAAAACCGACGGGCTGGCATACGGTCAAATATGACCAGGTGGAAGGAAAGTATCTGTACAACCGCTGCCACCTGATCGGATATCAGCTGACCGGCGAGAACGCAAATGAGAAGAATCTGATCACTGGAACACGTTATCTGAATGTCGAGGGCATGCTGCCGTTTGAAAACATGGTTGCCGACTACGTCAAAGAGACCGGAAACCATGTGCTGTACCGCGTTACACCAATTTTTACCGGGGACAACCTTGTAGCGGATGGTGTGGAGATGGAGGCGCTCTCCATGGAAGATGACGGCGAGGGCATTTCGTTCCATATCTTCGCATACAACGATCAGCCGGGCATCTCGATTAATTATGCAACGGGGGACAGTACCTTAAGCGAGAGCAGCGGAACGATGACGGATCAGCAGGAATATGTCATGAACACATCGAGCATGAAATTCCATCTGCCGTCGTGCTCGAGTGTCAGCTCGATTAAGGATGAAAACAAGGCAACGTATCAGGGACCGAGAGAGGATCTGATCGCAGAAGGCTATGAGCCGTGCGGACGGTGCAATCCATAACAGAAATTACAGAAAAAGGATCGGAACTTTCCGGTCCTTTTTTCTATATAGTAAAGAAAAGTATCGGAAAAGTGAGACAGGGATGGAAGAAGAGAGGCTGCGCGCGGTTTATTATGCAAGATGCAGCACGGAGGAGGAAAATCAGAAGGATGCGCTGATAAGGCAGGCGGCAGAAGCGGAGGAGACCATTCGGGCTAAGGGCTGGCTGCTCGTCGATGCATACGTGGAGAGCCGCTCCGGTACGAGCCGGAAAGGCAGACGGGAGTACAACCGCCTGTATGAGGATCTCGACCGGAACCGGTTTGACGTTGTTGTGATCAAGTCGCAGGACCGCCTGATGCGGAACACGCGGGACTGGTATCTGTTCGCAGACCGGTTAAACCGTGCCGGAAAGCGGCTGTATTTTTATCTGGAGAACACATTCTATTCGCCGGAAGACGCGCTTCTGACCGGCATTAAGGCGATTCTGGCGGAGGAGTACAGCCGGGAGCTGAGCAAGAAGATGAATCTGGCGCACCAGAAACGGCAGCAGAATAATGGAAAGCCGGTGCTGACCTCAAAAAGTTATGGTTACCGGCGGACGGCAGACGGAGTGATCGAGCTCATCCCGGAGGAGGCCGCAGTGAAGCGCCGTATGTACGAACTCTGTGCAGACGGTCTCGGCGGACGGAAAATTGCGGCGGTTCTGGCAGCGGAGGGCGTCCGCAGCCGCGCCGGAAAACCATTCTCTGGAACAGATATTATCCGCATGGTGCGGAATCCCATGAATAAAGGCACCGTAGTCATGAACAGGAAGCATTACGATTTTAACACCGGAAAAACGCTCCCTACGCCGCCGGGCGGGCAGTACGTCTATGCGGGGAAAATTCCTGCTATCGTCTCTGAAGAGCTCTGGATAGCGGCAAATCGGGCGGCTGACGAGCGTCTCTGCCGCAAAAAGGTGGGCAAATCTGTTCAGACTTGACTGGGTAATCCTGTCCATCCTGATCCTCTGCCTCGTTGCGGCAGGATTGTACGGCATCTTGGGCTGGCTGGAAAAAAACTACACAAAACGCCGAAATTCGGGAAAGTAGGTGATTTGACTTGCAAAGGAAGGTTGGATGCTTGTATAATAATGCATGATGATTTAAAAAACTTACAGGAAAAGAGGAATGAAAATGGCACAGTTATGGGGCGGACGGTTCACAAAAGAGACCGACAAGTTAGTGTATAATTTTAATGCATCCATCAGCTTTGATCAGAAATTCTATAAACAGGACATCAAAGGCAGCATGGCACATGTAAAGATGCTGGCAAAACAGGGCATCCTGACAGAAGAGGAGAGAGACCAGATTCTTGCAGGACTGGAGGGGATTCTTGCCGATGTAGAGAGCGGAAAACTGGAAATCACCAGCGAATATGAGGATATCCACAGCTTCGTGGAGGCAAACCTGATCGATCGCATCGGAGACGCCGGAAAGAAGCTGCACACCGGAAGAAGCCGCAATGACCAGGTAGCTCTCGATATGAAACTTTATGTCCGCGATGAGATCACCGAGATTGATGCACTCGTCAAAGAGGTGCTGGTAACACTCGAAAAAATCATGGAAGAGAACATTCACACCTATATGCCGGGATTCACCCATCTGCAGAAAGCACAGCCGATCACACTGGCACATCACATGGGCGCATATTTTGAAATGTTCCGCCGCGACAGAGGCCGCCTTGCAGATATCTACAAGAGAATGAATTACTGTCCGCTCGGTTCCGGTGCGCTGGCTGGAACGACGTATCCGCTGGACCGCGCTTACACCGCAGAGCTGCTTGACTTTGACGGCCCGACCTTAAACAGCATGGATTCCGTATCCGACCGTGACTATGTCATTGAGCTCCTCAGTGCTCTTTCTACGATTATGATGCATCTTTCCCGTTTCTCCGAGGAGATCATTATCTGGAATACCAATGAGTACCAGTTTGTGGACATCGACGACGCATACAGCACCGGAAGCAGTATCATGCCGCAGAAAAAGAATCCGGATATCGCAGAGCTTGTCAGAGGAAAAACAGGCCGCGTTTACGCAGCACTGATGTCGATGCTCACCACCATGAAGGGAATCCCGCTGGCGTACAACAAAGATATGCAGGAGGATAAAGAGCTGACCTTCGATGCCATCGACACCGTAAAAGGATGCCTGGCTCTGTTCAATGGCATGCTTTCTACCATGCACTTCAAAAAAGACCGCATGGAGAACAGTGCAAAGAACGGTTTCACGAATGCAACGGACGCAGCCGATTACCTTGTTGGAAAAGGCGTTCCGTTCCGCGATGCACACGGCATTGTCGGCCGTCTCGTTCTGTACTGCATTGACAAAGGAATCTCCCTTGATGATATGAAACTCGAAGAGTACAAAGCGATCAGCCCGGTCTTCGAGGATGATATTTATGATGCCATCAGCATGAAGAACTGCGTAGAACGACGCAACACGATCGGTGCGCCGGGAGCAGATGCGATGCTGGCTGTCATCGAGCAGAATAAAAAATATTTACAGGAAAATTGAAAAAACAGTTGCAATTTTGAAAAAATTGGTATAGTATGACATGAGACGCACAAATGTACGCCACAGAAGAACAAGGAGATGAAACCAATGGAGCAGAAATTGAGAGTAGGAATTTTAGGAGCAACCGGTATGGTAGGTCAGAGATTTATTTCTCTGCTGGAGAACCATCCGTGGTTTGAAGTTGTGACCCTGGCAGCAAGTCCGAGAAGTGCCGGAAAAACATACGAGGAAGCAGTCGGCGGACGCTGGAAAATGGATACTCCAATGCCGGAAGCAGTGAAAAAGCTCGTTGTGATGAATGTAAATGATGTAGAGCATGTGGCATCTACTGTAGATTTTGTATTTTCCGCAGTTGATATGTCGAAAGATGAGATCAAAGCGATTGAAGAAGCATATGCAAAGACCGAGACACCGGTTGTTTCCAACAACAGCGCACACCGCTGGACACCGGATGTGCCGATGGTAGTGCCGGAAATCAACCCGGAACATTTCGATGTCATCGAGTTCCAGAAAAAACGTCTGGGCACCAAGAGAGGATTTATTGCGGTAAAACCGAACTGCTCCATCCAGAGTTATGCGCCGGTTTTAACTGCATGGAAAGAGTTTGAGCCGTATGAGGTTGTTGCAACCACATATCAGGCAATTTCCGGAGCAGGAAAAACCTTCAAAGACTGGCCGGAGATGGAAGGCAACATCATCCCGTTCATCGGCGGCGAGGAAGAGAAGAGCGAGCAGGAGCCGCTTCGTATCTGGGGTAAAATTGAAAACGGCGTGATCGTAAAAGCAACCGAGCCGAAGATCACCTGCCAGTGCATCCGTGTACCGGTATTAAACGGACACACCGCAGCCGTTTTCGTGAAATTCCGCAAGAAACCGACGAAAGAGCAGCTCATCGAGAAACTGGAGAACTTCAAAGGCCTTCCGCAGGAACTGAACCTCCCAAGCGCACCGAAACAGTTCATCCGCTACATGACCGAGGATAACCGCCCGCAGGTAACCCTGGATGTCAACTACGAGAACGGAATGGGAATCAACGTAGGCCGCTTAAGAGAAGACACCATCTACGACTGGAAATTCGTAGGCCTCTCCCACAACACC
Organism: Fusicatenibacter sp.; assembly: GCF_050872605.1. Taxonomy (GTDB): domain Bacteria; phylum Bacillota; class Clostridia; order Lachnospirales; family Lachnospiraceae; genus Fusicatenibacter. The sequence goes on along the minus strand of NZ_JBNMHD010000020.1, from coordinate 40,483 downwards.
GTCCGCGGCGCAGCCGGCGGAGCTGTACTGTGTGCGGAGACACTCGTTGCTAAGAAATATATCGCTGCAAAATAATTTTTCCTGAGCAATCTTAAAAATAAAGACCTTATAGCTCTAATAATGCGGCTATAAGGTCTTTATTTTTGCGTCAAATTCTAAAATTTAAAAGTGATCGTTTTTCTTTTTAATACGGCTGTATTCTTGAAATTTTGCTATAAATACATTTTCAGAAATATACGGAAAAGAAGCGCCATACGGAAAATCCCGCGGCGCTTCTTTTCTGCTCAAATAATTCTATTTACGCAAGTATTGGCTAATCTTAGAATTTGCCAGCTTTTGCTGCCTCTTCAACAGCAACAGCGACAGCAACAGTCATACCAACCATCGGGTTGTTTCCTGCGCCGATCAGACCCATCATTTCTACGTGAGCCGGTACAGAAGAAGAACCTGCAAACTGAGCGTCAGAATGCATACGTCCCATTGTATCGGTCATACCGTAGGAAGCAGGACCTGCTGCCATGTTGTCCGGATGAAGAGTACGTCCTGTACCACCGCCGGAAGCAACGGAGAAGTATTTCTTGCCAGCTTCGATACGCTCTTTTTTGTAGGTACCTGCAACTGGATGCTGGAAACGAGTCGGGTTGGTGGAGTTTCCGGTGATGGAAACGTCAACGTTCTCTTTCCACATGATAGCAACACCTTCGCGAACATCGTTAGCGCCGTAGCAGTTAACTTTCGCACGCGGGCCGTTGGAATATGCTTTTCTGTATACTTCTTTCAGCTCGCCGGTGTAGTAGTCATACTCGGTCTCTACATAAGTAAAGCCGTTGATACGTGCGATGATCTGAGCAGCGTCTTTTCCAAGACCGTTCAGGATAACACGCAGAGGTTTCTGACGTACTTTGTTTGCTTTCTCAGCGATACCGATAGCACCCTCAGCAGCTGCGAAGGACTCATGTCCAGCCAGGAATGCGAAGCACTCGGTGTCCTCTTCCAGAAGCATTTTGCCAAGGTTACCATGGCCAAGACCAACTTTACGCTGATCTGCTACAGAACCCGGGATACAGAAGGACTGAAGTCCCTCACCGATAGCTGCTGCAGCTTCAGAAGCTTTACGACATCCTTTTTTGATTGCGATAGCTGCGCCTACCGTGTAAGCCCATTTTGCATTCTCGAAGCAGATTGGCTGAATGCCTTCGATCATTTTGTATACATCGAGGCCAGCGGCTTTTGTAACTTCTGCTGCTTCTTCGATCGAGTTGATTCCGTACTCAGCGAGCTTAGCCAGAATCTGTTTCTCTCTTCTTTCATATGATTCAAATAAAGCCATTTTCCTATCCTCCTAAATTATCTGATTACTCTTTTCTCGGGTCAACGATCTTAACAGCATCAGCAACACGTCCGTACTGTCCGCTTGCTTTCTCGAATGCTGTGTTTGCATCATCGCCGGCTTTGATGAAGTCCATCATCTTTCCGAAGTTGATGAATTTGTAACCGATAATCTCGTCATCCTCATCCAGTGCGATACCTGTTACATAACCGTCGGTCATTTCAAGGTAACGAGGTCCTTTTGCAAGGGTTCCGTACATAGTACCAACCTGGGAACGAAGTCCTTTACCAAGGTCTTCCAGTCCGGCACCTACAACCAGTCCGTCCTCGGAGAATGCACTCTGGCTTCTTTCGTAAACGATCTGAAGGAAGAGTTCTCTCATTGCAGTATTGATAGCATCACACACAAGGTCAGTATTCAGAGCCTCAAGGATGGTAAGTCCCGGAAGAATCTCAGATGCCATAGCTGCAGAATGAGTCATTCCTGAACATCCGATAGTCTCAACGAGAGCTTCCTGGATAACGCCCTCTTTTACGTTCAGAGTCAGTTTGCAGGTACCCTGCTGCGGTGCGCACCAGCCAATACCGTGAGTGAATCCGGAAATGTCTTTGATCTCTTTTGCTTTTACCCATTTTGCTTCCTCCGGAATCGGAGCTGCACCGTGATGCACGCCCTGGGTAACCGGACACATCATTTCTACTTCGTGTGAATAAGTCATTGTTAAACTCCTTTCAAATATGTACTTATTTGAGCTTTTGTCTTTCGAACGGACCGTTTCCAGCCTGTTCACAGACCTATGGTTATTGTCTCACAAAATTGGCCATTCGTCCAGCCTATTTTGATAAAAAATTGCAAAGACCGCCGAAAAACGATAAAATTTCCGGCGGTCTTTGCAAACGATCTGTTTGATTTTCTTGCGATAAAACAAGATATTTTTAATTATCAGATTTTTTTGACAATTTCCTTCGCGTTTTTAAAGATATGACCCGACGGGATCACACCACGGACGCAGGAGAGCGGGTAAATGTTGGAATTTCTTCCGACAACGGTTCCCGGATTCAGCACGCTGTTGCAGCCGACCTCAACCTCATCGCCGAGCATCGCACCGAATTTTTTCAGTCCGGTTTCGATCTGTTCGTCGGCGCCTTTGACAACGACAAGCTTCTTGTCGGATTTTACATTGGAAGTAATGGAACCGGCACCCATGTGCGCTTTGTGGCCAAGAACAGAGTCACCGACGTAATTGTAGTGCGGAACCTGTACTTTATTAAAGAGAATAACATTTTTCAGCTCGGTGGAGTTTCCAACGACAGCGCCTTCGCCGACGATGGCGTTTCCGCGGATAAAAGCACACTGGCGGATCTCCGCGCCTTTTCCGATAATGCATGGGCCGTTGATGGAAGCGGTCGGTGCGATACTGGCATCTTTTGCGATCCAGATATTTTTGCCGCGTTTTTCGTATTCTGCCGGATCAAGCGTCTCGCCGAGTTCAAGAATAAAGTCCTTGATGAGCGGAAGCACTTCCCATGGATACGTTTTGCCTTCAAAGATTTTTGCGGCAATGGTCTGGGTTAAATCATAAAGTTCAGAAATGGTTGCATCTTTCATGAGTGATTCATCCTTTCTTTTTTCTGTTCCTGTTTATCTTACCACATTTCAGGTGTTCTGTGCGGTCTTTTTTCTGTTCGAAGAAGACTTTGCAGAAGAGCTTCTTGAAGACGTGCTTTTTCCGGCACCGGAACGTGTGGAAGAGGCTTTTTTATAGTACGGCGCGGACGCATCAAAACTGCTCTTTAACTGGAACTGGTTCCGCATCTGCTTTACATTCACGGTGTGGCGTGTTACAAAGTTTTCCAGTTTTCCCATATATTCCTCAGAGGTAATGGATCCCTCCGCCACATAGGTGAGTCCCTTTTCCCAGCTTGCTGTCAGCTCCGGGTTCAGAAGCGGACGGATGGACTGGTGGACAACATCGTAGATCATTTCGCCGAGCTGCGTCGGTGTGATGACCTGCGTCTTTTTGTTCAACGCGAGGTACTTGATAAAGACAAGCTTTTTTAAGATCTCCGCACGCGTCGCACTCGTTCCGATGCCGCTTCCTCTGATCTGCTCACGGAGCTCCTCATCCTCGATGAGCTGTCCGGCATTCTCCATCGCAAGGATCATGGAACCGGAAGTATAGCGCTTCGGCGGGGAGGTTTCGCCCTCTTTGATCGAGAGACCGAGCAGGTTCAGTTCACTGCCTTTTTTTAACTGGGACAGTGCGGCAAGGAATGCGGGATCGCACGTTGTTTCCTCATCTTTTTTACGGTCGTCGTCCTCATCCTTTTTACGGAAGAAGGAGTAGTGCATCGCTTTTAAGTAGCCCTCCTCCACGAGAACACGGAAGTTGGAAAAGAACTGTTCGCCGCCGATTTCCGTCACAAGCGCAACCTTCTGATAGACGGCCGGCGGATAGAAGATACCGAGAAAACGGCGGACAATCGTTTCGTATACTTTGGCGGAAAGCTCCGAAAGATTCCGCAGATTGCCAAGGCCCTGTCCGGTCGGAATGATTGCGTAGTGGTCAGTGATCTGTTTATCATTCGTATAACGGGTGGAACCGATCTTTTTCCAGCTCTCGCCCTGTAAAATTTCATCCGCAAGACCGCGGCAGATGTTGTACTGCTGCAGGCCGCGCAGGTTCTTGCTGATTTCCTTTGCAACGGCAGAAGAAAGCACACGGGCGTCGGTACGCGGATAGGTAACCAGCTTTTTCTCGTAAAGCTCCTGGACGACTTTCAGTGTTTCATCCGGGCTGATTTTGAAGAAGCGGGCACAGTCGTTCTGCAGCTCCGCGAGGTTGTAGAGCAGCGGCGCATTTTTATTCTCTTTTTTCCGCTCCATTTTCAGAACGCGCGGGATCAGAGGATTCTGTGCTTTTAATTCGTCAATCAGCTTCTGTGCGTCTTCTTTTTTCTGGAATCCATTCTCCTTATAGAGAAGCGGTGAGTTAAAATAGCGGCTTCCTTTAACGGCACGCCATTCGCCTTCGAAATTCCGCCCGTTAAAAGAAAGACCGGCGATGACACGGTAGAACGGTGTTTTTACGAAACTGCGGATTTCGCGTTCGCGGCGCACGACCATGCCGAGCACGCACGTCATGACACGGCCGACGGAGATGGACTGGTATTTGGTGCCGAGATACGATGCGACGGCGTTTCCGTATTTTAACGAGAGAAGACGGGAAAAGTTAATGCCCATCAGGTAATCTTCTTTGGCACGGAGATAAGCGGAAGCTGAGAGATTGTTGTATTCGCTTTCATCCTTCGCTTCGCGGATGCCGCGCAGGATTTCTTCTTCTGTCTGTGAATCAATCCAGACACGTTTCTGCTTCTTGTCTTTGATACCGGCCATCTGTGCGACGAGGCGGTAGATATATTCTCCCTCGCGCCCGGAGTCGGTACAGACATAAATGGTCTCGATATCTTCCCGGTGGAGCAGGCCGCTCACGATGTTGAACTGCTTTTTTACTTCCGGGATTACTTCATATTTAAAATTTTCAGGCAAAAAAGGCAGGGTCTCAAGACTCCACCTTTTTAACGCAGGATCGTATTTTTCCGGGTAGCTCATCGTAACCAGGTGGCCGACGCACCAGGTTACGACGGAAGTTTCCGACTCCAGATACCCGTCCCTGCGCTGCATATTCTGTTTTAATGCTTTTGCGAATTCCTGAGCGACGCTCGGTTTCTCCGCAATGTATAAGGATTTTGTCATTTATCTGCACTCATCATTCGAAGCGGCCAGGCAAGGAGCAGTCCGCCTCCGATCATATTTCCGATAGTTACAATTACCATACTTTTCAGCGCGGCGGTAAGAGAGATACCGCCCGGAACGAGAAGTGCGGCGGTAACGAAGGTTGCCATATTGGCAATGCAGTGTTCGAAACCGGCAACAACGAATCCGGAGATACAAAGTATGATCATGAAAAATTTCGCAACTTCATTTTTGCATTTCATGCCGCAGGCAACGGCAAGGCAGACGAAGAAGTTGCAGAGAATGGCGCGGAAGAACATTTCTCCTACAGGAATGGAAAGTTTGTTCCCAATAAAGCCCGCATAGTAATCAGCGGTGCCGGAAGCGCCTGCCAGTACGAAAATCACGGAGAGGATCAGACATCCGACGAAATTTCCGATGTAGCTGACGAGCCATACTTTTCCAACCTGCGTCCACGATACTTTTTTATCGAAGGCACCAAGCGCCATGACAAGATTGTTTCCGGTAAAAAGCTCTGCGCCGATGAACACGATCAGAAGAACCGCGATAGCAAACACGATACCGCCAAGCAGTTTGCCCCACGCAGGATCGGAACCCTGGAAGACATTGCCGACTACGTTGGAGAAAATCATGGCAACGACGATAAAAAAGCCTGCCATGACCGAGCGGAGAAAGTATTTTCCAGGCTGTTCTTTCAGCAGCTTCGCCTTGTTTACCGCTGCCTCTGAAAATTTTTGTACGTCATCATAAGGCATATGTTACTCCTTTCTTATGTCCCGCATGCAGCAGGGGACATATCCCCGTTTTTTGTGTCCTGGGGATGGCCATTATTCCCGGGACACTTTGTGGAACGGTCACCGGGTTCGCTCTTTCGACTTTGGCTATTATATCATCCCCGGGGAAAATTCGCAATGAAGGAACGCGAAAAAACTGCATTTCCGCAGAAATGTCAGAAAATGGAAGAGAAAGTAACACATTGTATGAGAATGAGAATGGAAGATGGAAAGGCGCGCAGGATGTCGTAAAACGAAGCTATGCACCGCAGGGCGCTTATGTGGAAGCGGACGAGTGGGGAAAAGCAGAGCTCTATGTTTACAGTGAAGCGCTGAAGCCGGAAAAACTGACGTACCGTCTTGCATTGAGGGAACGGGAAGTACGGCGATTATGGGGAGGAAGGAATGTGCATCGGTATGTGTGTGGGATGTGCGCGTGGCAGTGCCCTGAATGGAAATGCCGGACTTGGACTGTCGATTGGAATGCTGATCGGGCTGGTGATTGGAATGTGTATTCCAAAAAGAAAATAGCAGAAAATGCAGGAAGTGGAATGAAATCGACGCTATTGTAGGAATAAAAGAAAAAATTTGAAAAATTTTAAAAATTACCGTTGACAAATCGAGAGAACAGTGCTAGAATCTATAAATGTCAGCGGGACATAAACGTTGATAAAAAACAAGAGATGGGATCTTAGCTCAGCTGGGAGAGCATCTGCCTTACAAGCAGAGGGTCATAGGTTCGAGCCCTATAGGTCCCATATTTATCAAAAATTACATATGGCGAGATAGCTCAGTTGGCTAGAGCACGCGGTTCATACCCGCGGTGTCGAGGGTTCGAATCCCCCTCTCGCTACGTCAGAAACTCCTGTGTGAACGGGAGTTTTTTTGCGTCCTGAAATACTTACAAAAATCGAACAGATGATTTCTTTTTAAGGGTGGATATTGTATAATGAGAAAAGAATATAAGTACAGAGGAGGTTTTTCGTGAAACTATTTCATTTATCCGATCTTCACATTGGAAAGCGTGTGAATGAGTTTTCCATGATCGAGGATCAGAAATATATTTTAACGCAGATTCTGTATGCAGCAGATCAGGAAAAGCCGGATGGGATTCTGATTTCCGGGGATGTGTATGACCGGACGATTCCGACGGCAGAGGCGGTGCAGGTGTTTGATGCGTTTCTGACCCGGCTTTCGGAGCAGAAAATTCCGGTTTTTATCATCAGCGGTAATCACGACTCGGCGGAGCGTCTGGCGTTTGGATCGAGTCTGATGGGGAAAAGCGGCATTTATTTTTCAAAGGTATATGATGGAACCGTAGAAAAGATTCCGATGCAGGATGCACATGGAACGGTCTGGATTTACCTTCTTCCATTTTTACGGCCGTCGACGATACGTCATGCTCTTCCGGAGCGTGCGGAGGAGGTGCAGTCTGCGGCGGACGCTGTGCGGATTGCGCTGGAGCAGACCAAGATCGATGAGAAGGAGCGGAATGTGCTTCTTGCGCACCAGTTTGTGACAGGGGCGAAGCGGTGCGATGCCGAAGAACTGCAGGTCGGTGATGTGGATCAGATACCGGCAGAACTCTTTGCTTCGTTTGACTATGTGGCGCTCGGCCATATCCATAGTCCGCAGAAAGTCGGCCGCGAGACGGTGCGCTACTGCGGTGCACCACTTAAATATTCGTTTTCCGAGGCGGGTCAGGAGAAGTCGATTACCGTCGTGGAATTAAAAGAAAAAGGCTGCGTGGACCTTCGTACGATTCCGCTGAAGCCGCTCCATGATCTCCGGAAAATCCGCGGAACGTATCTGGAAGTGACGGCGAAATCATTTTATGAGAACAGAGACTGCGAAGATTACCTGCAGGTGACCCTGACGGATGAAGAGGATGTGCCGGACGGCATGGCAAAGCTTCGGACCATTTATCCCAATCTGATGCGTCTCGAATATGATAATAAACGAACGCGGTCGAATGCAGAAGTCCGTGCGGCTGAACGTGTGGAGGAGAAGTCAGAGCTGGAGCTGTTTCAGGAGTTTTATGAGCTGCAGAATAACCAGCCGATGACAGAGGTGCAGGAGCAGTTTGTAGAAGAACTATTGCGGGGGATGAAGGAATGAAGCCAAAGAAATTGACCATCAGCGCATTCGGCCCGTACGCGGACCGGATGGATCTGGATTTTACACAGCTGGGCGGCGGTGGATTATATCTGATCACAGGAGATACCGGCGCGGGAAAAACGACAATTTTTGATGCGATCACGTTTGCACTCTACGGCGAGGCGAGCGGTGAAATCCGGAAAGGGGAGATGTTCCGCAGCAAATATGCGAAACCGGAAGTACGCACCTTTGTAGAACTCACCTTCACATACCGCGGAAAAGATTACACCGTAAAACGGAATCCGGAGTATCTGCGCCCGAAAGACCGCGGCCAGGGGATGACAACAGAGAAGGCGAATGCAGAGCTGATTTTCCCGGACGAGCGGCAGCCGGTCACAAAAAGTACGGAAGTGACCAAGGCGGTAACGCAGCTTCTTGGATTGGATCAGCGTCAGTTCCGGCAGATTGCCATGATTGCGCAGGGCGATTTTCAGAAACTTCTCCTCGCGGGGACGGCAGACAGGAGCGAAATTTTCCGAAAAATGTTCCATACGGAAATTTATCAGGAACTGCAGAATCGGCTGCGGGATGCGGCGAAAGTGCGGTGGAAAACGTATGATGAGAAAAAACGGAGCATCAGCCAGTATCTTACGGGGATTGTCTGCCCGGAGGATGCGGTGTTTCAGAAAGAACTTGCAAAGCTGAAAAAAGAAAAATTTGACGGAGAGGTAATGCGCGGCATGGAGCTGCTGGCGCTCTGCATCGAGATGGATCAGGAGCGCCTTTCCAGGCTGGAAGAGGAGCGCAGTGCACTGGGAACGCAGATGGAACAGCAGAACCGGCTGCTTGGAAAGGTAAAAGAGAGCCGGAAGCGGCAGGAGGAAAAAGCCCAGAAAGAAAAAGAACTGGAGGAGCTGATCCCGGAAGAGGCGGAGAAACGGCAGAAGAGCGAACAGGCAGACCGGGAGGCCTCTGTCTGCAAAGAACTGGAAATACAGATCCGCACAGGGCAGGAAAGCCTGGAACTGCTGCGGAAGATGAAACAGGAAAAAGAGGAACTTCTGGAACGGCGAAAGGAACTGCAGACGGCAGCGGAAGAAAAAGAAGGGCTGCGAATGGAGCAGGAACAGGCAAAAGCGCAGATTACAGAACAAAAAGAACAGGAAGAAGCACTTTCCGGAACGGAGACGCTTCTGGCGCGGGCGGAGCAGAAAGAGACACAGGTACGGGAACGGCTTGAAACGATGACATCCTACCATGAGGCGGTTCTTGCGGCGAATCAAAAGGCCGCAGTTCTGACCGAAGAGTTAAAGCATCTGCAGGAGCAGGAAAATGCGCTTTCGGTTCAGATGGAAACGACGGCGGTGCGGCTGGCAGAAAGACAGGATGCTGCCTTGCAGGAGGAAAAATGGCGGCAGGCAGGAAAAGAATTTTCACAGCTGCTGAGAAACTGGACGGCAGCGGAGAGAGAGTGGAAGGAGAAGCAGGAGGCGTATCGAAAAAGTCTGGAAATCAGAAATGATGTGCGGGAAACATATCAGGAGATGGAAAGGCTGTTTCTGGATGCGCAGGCGGGGATTCTGGCAGAAAATCTGACAGAGGGAACCCCGTGCCCGGTCTGTGGATCTGTGCATCATCCGGCACTGGCAAAAAAGGCGGAGCATGCACCGGATAAGGAAGCGCTGGATCAGAAAAAAGAAGAACTGCAGAAGCAGAACGAAGTGACCGCGGCATTAAGCGAAGCGGCGGGAAACTTCGGAAGACAGACGAAAGCGGCAAGGGAAGAACTGGCACGGCGGATTGCCTGGCGAGCTGCTGTTCCGGCAAGGACAGAAGAAGTACCAGCGGATCAGAAATGCCAAAAAGAACAGGAACGTCTGGCACAGCTATCAGAAGAGCAGTTTGCACAGGCTGCCAAGGAAACAGAAAAACAGCTTGCATCAGAAGAAAAGCGTCAGAAAACGCGCCGGGAAGAATATGCGGCATATGAAAAACAGCAGCAGCAGGAACAGAAGCAGCGGGAAAAACGGAAACAGGTAATGGCAGAAAAACAGGCAGAACTTGGCCGGCTGGAAGGAGAAAAACAGACGTTTTCTGTACAGCTGGAACGGAGAATCGAAGAGATCTTAAAAACTGCGGCGGAAGATCAGAAGGCCGCTGCAGGACAGCTGCAGACAGCTAAAAACAGATGGGATACTTTTCAACAGGAACCGGAAAAAGAAGAGAGGCTTCAGCAGCTGCTGCTGGCGGCATTGGAATGTGAAAAAGCTCTGGAGCAGGAGAAAAATCAGGTTTCGATACGTAAAAAAGAGCTTCTTGCGAAACAAAAAGAATGGAAAGCTCTGAAACGGATCATTCAGACAGGGACAGAGCAGATGGAACAGCGGGAAAAAGCGATTCACGAAAAAGAACTGTTGGAAACAAAAGTAAGGGAAATGGAAAAAACGCTGCTGGAAAAGATCGGGGAAAAAGAAGCACAGCTTGCTGGAAAAGATGAAGCACAGCTGCGGACCAACATTTCCGAATGGGGCGCGAAAAAAGCGCAGCTGGAGCTGGCACAGCAAGAGGCCCGAAAAGCGTTCGATGAAGTAAAGAACCGTCTGACCGAAGTGCGTGCAGCCATTGCAGCAATCCGTTCCCTCGAAGAAACTGCAGAAACAGAAGATACCCTTCCTTCCGAAACAGAACTGCAGGAAAAAATTGCAGAACTGACAGAGCAGAAACAAAAAGCTGATCAGAAGCACAGCGAACAGTACCATGCGGCGAATACGAACCGGTCCACATATCAGGCCGTGCAGAATCAGCAGAGCCAGATGCAGGCAGTGGAAGAGGAGTACAAATGGGTACGCGCACTCGCTGATACGGCAGGCGGCACTCTTGGCGGAAAGCGGAAAATCGAACTCGAGACGTACGTTCAGATGGCCTATTTTGACCGGATTCTGCGAAAAGCCAATCTCCGTTTCCTGACCATGAGCGGCGGGCAGTATGAACTGAAACGACAGGAGGACGGTGCAAATAAAAAAGAAAAAGCCGGTCTGGATCTGAATGTCATCGATCACTATAACGGAACAGAGCGCAGTGTCCGCACACTCTCCGGCGGTGAGTCTTTCCAGGCATCGCTTTCACTGGCACTTGGCCTTTCCGATGAAATCCAGTCGTACGCGGGAGGAATCCAGCTCGATGCGATGTTTGTGGATGAGGGCTTTGGTTCGCTCGACGAGGAGTCTCTGAATCAGGCAGTCAAGGCACTGGAGGGACTTGCCGGCGGAAACTGTATGGTCGGCATTATCTCCCATGTGCCGGAATTAAAAGAACGGATCGAGAAAAAGATCGTTGTGACGAAAAACAGAAGCCGTGAAGGTGTGGGAAGCACAGCGGTGATTGAATAAAAGAAAAATCGCAGAAATGGTTTCCTAAATTTCTTGTCAGATGGCAGATGCAATGGTATAATAAGGGGCGTTGGACTTAAAAAGAAAGCGTGCAGCGAGTTACAGAACTCAATATTTTGTAGACCACCGGCCTTATGCGCCGGCTTGCAATAGAATGGAGGAAACCAATGAAAACTTCAGATTTTTACTATGATCTGCCAAAAGAACTGATTGCGCAGGATCCGCTCGAAGACCGCAGCGCCTCCCGCCTGATGCATCTGAATAAAGAAACCGGTGAATATGAGCATGGCCATTTCCGTGATATTCTGAAATACTTAAAACCGGGCGACTGCCTTGTGATCAACGATACCAAAGTAATTCCGGCGCGTCTCTACGGTTCGAAAGTCGGCACCGATGCAGCAATCGAAATCCTTCTGTTAAAAAGAAGAGAAAATGATATCTGGGAGACCCTCGTAAAACCGGGCAAAAAATGTAAGGTCGGCACGGTGATCTCCTTCGGCGACGGCATTCTGACCGGAGAGGTTGTGGATATTGTCGATGAGGGAAACCGTCTGATCCAGTTCCATTACGACGGCATTTTCGAGGAGATCCTCGACCAGCTTGGCGAGATGCCGCTGCCGCCGTATATCACACACAAACTGCAGGATAAGAACCGCTACCAGACGGTATACGCGAAACATGAGGGAAGCGCAGCCGCTCCGACCGCAGGACTGCACTTTACAAAAGAGCTTCTGCAGCAGGTGCGGGATGCCGGCGTAAAGATTGCACATGTAACCCTGCATGTCGGCCTTGGCACCTTCCGTCCGGTGAAAGTGGAGGATGTCACCCAGCATCACATGCATTCTGAGTTCTATGTGGTAGAAGAAGATCAGGCAAAACTGATCAACGATACGAAAGCAGCAGGCGGCCGTGTCATCGCAGTCGGAACAACGAGCTGCCGTACCCTGGAATCGGCAACCGGCGAGGACGGCATTTTAAAAGCCGGAAGCGGCTGGACCGAGATCTTTATCTATCCGGGCTACAGATTCAAGATGATCGACGGGCTGATCACCAATTTCCATCTGCCGGAGTCCACACTTGTGATGCTGGTATCGGCACTGGCTGGAAAAGAGCATATTATGGCAGCTTATGAAGAGGCTGTAAGAGAAAAATACCGCTTTTTCTCCTTCGGCGATGCCATGATGATTGAATAAAAAATTCGTTTATGACAAAAATACGATGCTGAAAGAAAACGACCATATAGGAACACCCGCGAAGCCCTATATGGTCGTTTTTTGTCCAGCGAATCTTCTAAATCTTTCTTTTTCCCTGCCGAAAAACAGAAGATTTTATTAAGGTTTCTGAAAACGAGCGGAACTGGGTTGTGTCAGGGAATGTTTTTGCGTATACTGATACGTGTTTGAGACAAGGGAGGACGGATTTTGAAGAGAGACGAGAGAAGAAAGTTTTCATACTATGGTATCCTGCCGCTGGTTCTGACTCTGACAGCGAATTTTATCGCTTATTTCGGAACGCGGCCGTTTACCAGTTCGTGGAAACATTACAATATAGAAACGGTGCTGGACCAGCAGATCCCGGTGATCCCGTGGACGATCGTGATTTATTTTGGCTGTTATCTGGTCTGGATTGTAAATTATCTGATTGCCGCAAGCAGAGAGAAAGAATTTGTCTGGCGGTTCTTTGCAGCAGATGTTCTGGCGCGGCTTGTCTGTATGGCATTTTATCTGCTGCTGCCGACAACGAACGTAAGGCCGTCGATCCCGGAACAGGGATTCTGGAATCAGATGCTTGCCTTGCTCTACCAGATGGATGCGGCGGACAATTTGTTCCCATCGATTCACTGCCTGAACAGCTGGTTCTGCTATATCGCAGTCCGCGGCAGAAGGGAGATTCCGCGCTGGTATCAGCGGTTCTCTTTCTGGGCGGCACTTGCCGTGTTTGTTTCTACGCTGACAACAAAGCAGCATGTGATTGCAGATGTGATTGGCGGAGCGCTTCTGGCAGAAGTGACGTGGCAGATCGCGGGACGCACGCATCTTGGTGCATGGTATGGAATGATATTGGAACGAAGGAGGTGGAAACGCCGTGCAGAGTAAGAAAAAAATGATCGTGAATACTGTTTTTCTCGTTGTGATTTTTGCGTTGACGATATACGGTGTTTTCCACGGCGAAGACCTTGGGGCAATGATGGAAGCAATGCGGCGCGCAGACGTGCGGTGGCTGCTGCCGGGACTGTTCTGTGTCGTGTTTTTTATCTGGGGAGAATCGATCATCATCTGGTACATGATGCATTCCTTTCAGATTCCGGTGAAGAAGCGGACATGTTTTCTGTTTTCTTCCGTCGGATTCTTTTTCAGCTGTATCACACCGTCCGCAAGCGGCGGCCAGCCGATGCAGCTCTACTATATGAAAAAAGAGAAAATATCACTTCCGGTATCAACGGTGATTCTGATGATCGTCACGATCACCTACAAAGCGGTACTGGTCGTGGTGGGACTTGGGCTTGTTCTGTTCGGACAGGGCTTCCTGCACCGGTATCTGACGGAAATCCTTCCGGTTTTCTATCTGGGAATCGGTCTGAATGTCTTCTGTATCACAGCCATGCTTATTCTGGTTTTTCATCCGGCGCTTGCGCGGACGATTCTGGTTTTTGGACTGAAAATCGTGGAAAAACTGCATTTGACGAAACGAAAAGAAAGCCGCCTGAAAAAACTGGAAGCTTCCATGGAAGTCTACCAGAATACGGCAGCGTATCTTGGCACCCACAAAATGGTGCTGGTCAATGTCCTTGCGATTACCTTTGCACAGAGGTTTGCTTTATTTGCAGCAACATGGTTTGTATACCGCGCCTTCCATCTATCAGGCATTTCCTTTATCACCATTGTGCTGCTGCAGGCGGTTATTTCCGTATCGGTTGACATGCTGCCGCTTCCGGGAGGAATGGGAATCAGCGAGACACTGTTCCTGAAAATTTTTCCGCCGGTCTTTGGAAGCACGCTGCTTCTTCCGGCAATGGTGCTTTCCAGAGGGCTCGGCTACTACGGGGAGCTGCTGGTGAGTGCAGTCTTTACCATCGTCGCACAGCTTACGATCGGGAATACAAAAAGAGAAAAAAGAGGGGGAACTACATATGATAGGGTTCTATGATTATACCGTAATATTAACATATATCAGCTTTGCATCGTCCATCAGCGGCATTTTTCTTGCAACGCGGGGACACTTTAACTGGGCGATTTTTTGTCTTGCTTTTTCCGGACTATGCGATATGTTCGATGGAAAAATTGCGCGGACGAAGAAAAACAGGACCGAAGATGAAAAGCGGTTCGGCATTCAGATCGATTCGCTCTGCGATGTGGTCTGTTTCGGCGTCTTTCCGATCGTGCTCTGCTATGAGCTTGGCATGACACATTTTTACAGCATTCCGATTCTTATTTTCTACGGTCTTGCGGGCGTGATCCGTCTGGGATATTTTAACGTGATGGAAGAGAAGCGTCAGAATGAAACTTCGGAGAACCGGAAATATTACCAGGGACTGCCGATTACCTCGATGTCAGTAGCTCTGCCGCTGCTGTTCGTCTTTGCGCCGCTCTGCCGCGGATACTTTCTGATCTGGCTGCATCTGCTGGTGCTGGCGGTCGGCGTTCTGTTTATCACAGATTTCCGCTTCCGCAAGCCGACGAATAAAGAGCTTGCTGTGCTGGTAGCGGTCGTTGGAGCGGCTGTGCTCCGCGGACTTCTGATCTGGAAGGGAGGAAGAGCGATTTGAGACTCTGCGCTTGTCCTTACCGAAAACAGGGGAAAAATCATCCAAAGCTTGATCTGATCCGCGAGGAAAATGATCTGCAGGACCGTTTTCTGCACATGATGTACAGCCATGCCGCCGGAAGAGCCGCGATGCAGCCGCTGGTTCAGCCGATTGTATCACGTGCGGCAGGCCGCTTTCTGGACAGCCGCTGGTCGGTGCCGCTGATTGCACCGTTTGTAAAGAAAAATCGTATTTCGATGAAGGAATGCACCGCAAAGCAGTTTATCTCGTTCAATGATTTCTTTGTGCGGAAGCTGAAAATGGATGCACGTCCGTTTTCCAATGCGCCGCAGGATTTTATCAGCCCGTGTGATGCGCGGCTTACGGTTTATCCGATTCATGAGAACGGGAAGTTTGAGATCAAGAACACAGAATATACGCTGGAACAGCTTCTGCGCGACCGGAAGCTGGCAAAACGGTATGAGGGCGGAACGTTATTTCTGTTCCGGCTTTCCGTGGACGATTATCACCGGTATCTCTTTGTGGATGACGGCGTCTGCTCGACGGAACGGCGGATTGAGGGTGTGCTCCACACGGTCAATCCGGCGGCGAATGATTTCTGCCCGATCTATAAAGAAAATACGAGAACCTACACGCTGCTGCAGTCCGCAAATTTCGGCACACTGCTGCAGATGGAGGTCGGTGCGATGATGGTCGGAAAGATTGTCAATGAAAATGCCGGAGCGGCGAGACGTGTACAGCGCGGCGAAGAGAAAGGCTATTTTGCCTTCGGTGGTTCGACAGTGATCGTTCTGGCACAGAAGGGAAGCGCAGTGCCGGAAAAACGGATCTGGAATTATTCGCGGCTTGGAATCGAGACGCGGGTACGGCAGGGAGAAACGGTTGGAATGGCCGGAAGAACAGGATAAAAGCAAAAAAATGGATTGTGAGGAAATGATCTTCACAATCCATTTTTTGTTTAAACGTTTTTTATGCCTGCAGCCGTGCCAGATCCTGGTAGAACGTCGGATACGAGATATCCACACAGCCGGCGCGCAGGATTTCCGTCGGTGTCTCGGCGGAAAGCGATGCGATTGCAAACGACATCGCAATGCGGTGGTCGAGGCGGCTGTCGATCTGGGCGCCGTGGAACGGTTTTCCGCCCTCAATGATCATGCCGTCGTCCGTGCCTTCCAGGGAAACACCCATCTCGGTGAGTTCGTTTACCATGATATCAAGACGGTTCGATTCTTTGACTTTCAGTTCCTCTGCATTCCGGATCACGGTTGTGCCGTTCGCTGTGGCGGCAAGAACCGCGATGATCGGGATTTCGTCGATCAGGGTCGGGATCAGTTCGCCCTCGATGACAGTGCCGGAAAGAGACGGCGTATAGCGCACGAGAAGGTCTGCAACCGGTTCTCCGCCGGAGTTCTGCTCATTCAGAAGTGTGATGTCAGCACCCATGGCGCGGCAGACGCGGAGCATACCGTCGCGGGTCGGGTTGATGCCGACATTTTTCAGAAGCACCTCAGAGCCTGGAACTATCAGCGCGGCGGCGATGAAGTAGGCGGCGGAGGAAATATCTCCCGGCACACGGACGAGATTTCCATGGAGATCCGGGTCCGGCAGAACCGATGCGGTCAGCCCTTCGGAGGCAACGTCGGCGCCGAAGAATTTCAGCATCAGCTCCGTATGGTTTCTGGAAAGAGCCGGTTCGGTAACGCTTGTTTTTCCGTCAGCATACAGTCCGGCAAGCAGGATACACGATTTGACCTGTGCGGATGCGACCGGCGAAAGATAGGAGATGGCGTGGAGCGGATGGCCGTTGATCGCAAGCGGCGCACAGCCGTTTTCCGGAATACTGCGGATGGAAGCGCCCATCTGGGTCAGCGGATTGATGATGCGTCCCATCGGCCGTTTCTGAATGGAAGCGTCACCGGTCAGTGTACTGGAAAAGTTCTGGCCGGCAAGAATGCCGGAGATCAGGCGTGTCGTTGTTCCGCTGTTTCCGCAGTCGAGAACGGCAGACGGAGCCGAAAGCCCGTGCAGGCCTTTTCCATGAACGAGGATGCGCTCCGGCGTGTTCTCGATCTCGATGCCCATACTGCGGAAGCAGGAGATGGTGGAGAGACAGTCGGCACCCTGTAAAAAGTTTGTGACTTCTGTGGTTCCCTCTGAAATGGCACCGAACATGACGGCGCGGTGGGAAATGGATTTATCGCCCGGCACGGAGATTTCTCCGCGCAGAGGGCGTACTGCTTTCTGGAACTGCATAACGTAACTTCCTCCTGTCAAAATATACGCACTTTTAATTGCGGATATGGATGGTATAACCATGGTCTTTTAAGACCTTCCGGGCAAGAATGCCTGCCTGCTCTTCATAAAATTCAATGCGGAGAGCGCCCTCTTCGAACTCGCGGTTATGCGTAATGCCGATATTTTTAATACTGATCTGGTTGATGGCAAGAATCGTTGTAACGGCTGCAATTCCGCCAGCTTCATCGAGCAGGTCACAGTAAACGACGTATTCTTTCTTCGTTGGTCCATAGGAAGAATCTTCCATGGAATTCCGGTATTCGCGGGAACTCTCAAACATATTGTAGAGCTCGTGGCCTTTTTTGTTGTCAACCAGGTATTTTGCCTGGACGAGAAGGCGGATATAGGAATCCAGCACATTCGAGAGCTGCTTCTGGTTTGAGAGACAGATCTGCTGCCATACCTCCGGGGAGGAAGAAGCGATGCGGGTGATGTCCTTGAAGCCGCCTGCAGCAACGGTTTTCATCTGCTCTTCCGGTGTGTCCAGGGATGCGAGTGCATTGACCAGGGTAGCGGCAACGATATGCGGCAGATGGCTGACACCTGCGGTGATGTAGTCGTGCTCTTCGTATGTTAAAACCATCGGGATCGCCTTTAAGGACTGGACAAGATCAACGAAAGCGGAAACTGCCGCGATCTCAACGTCTGGTCCAGGTGTAATCATATAGTATGCATTTTCCAGCAGGTAATCGGTGGCACTGGAATATCCTGTCTTTTCGGAGCCTGCCATCGGATGGCCGCCGATAAACTGGTGCGTCATGCCGAGGGTCTCAACCGCCTGATGGATTTCTCCTTTTACACTTCCGACGTCTGTGATGATACAGCCCGGTTTTGCGATGCCTTTCACGAACGGAAGATAGGAGATGTTGGTGCTGACAGGAGCACATAAGAAGATATAGTCACAGTCGGCAAAGCGGTCGTCCCGTTCTTCCAGCGCGATATCAATCACGCCCTCCTGAATTGCCTCTTCGATCGTCGCTTTGGTGCGGCAGTAGGCCATCAGTTTATACTCCGGGTGAACCTTTCTGAGGGTTTTTGCAATGGAGCCGCCGATGAGGCCAAGGCCGATAAAGCCGATGCAGATTTTTTCGGATGTATCACACATAATTCAAGTAGTCCTTTCTGACATTTTTCGTAGGTAAATCGTATAAAAGACATTGTAAAGCATCTGAAATCAAATGTCAAAGATTTCTTGCTTTAAAGTGACAAAGCATTTTTGGAAGGCAGCAATTTTGCTTGTTTTGCAAAATCCGGCAGATTCCACAGAAAAGCCAGACAGAAAAGCGGAAGAAAGGCAGAATAACCAGCTAAAATACATATAAAATTTAAAAATTCAGAAATATATTGTGAAATATGAATAATATACTTGCAAAAAAGAAAAAACTTTAGTAGAATAGTGACTATGATAAGAGGAACGGAAGACGTGAATCTTGATAAAAAGCAGAAAGGCGAACAGGAGCGGCCTTACAATCTGCAAATTTACTTACATGGGAGGTATTACATATGGACGTTTTTAGAACTGACCGAATCAGAAATGTGGTGCTGCTGGGACACAGCGGTTCCGGAAAGACAAGTCTGACCGAAGCTATGGCTTATCTTTCCGGTATGACAAGCCGTCTCGGAAAAGTGACAGACGGAAATACCGTCAGCGATTTTGACAAAGAAGAAATCAAGCGCAAATGCTCGATTTCCACAACGCTTGTCCCGGTCGTATGGGGAAAGAATAAGATCAATGTTCTGGATACTCCTGGAATGTTTGATTTCGTAGGAGAAGCACAGGAAGCCGCTTCCGCAGCAGATGCCGCTGTAATCGTAGTATCCGGAAAAGCCGGCGTGCAGGTCGGAACCCAGAAAGCATGGGAACTCTGCGAGAAATACAATCTTCCGCGTATGATCTTCGTAACGGAAATGGATCAGGACGATGTCAGCTACCGTCAGGTAGTGGAGCAGCTCACCGAACTGTACGGAAAACGAATCGCACCGCTTCATATGCCTCTGCGTGAGGATGGTAAATTTGTAGGATATATCAACATCGTAAAGAACAAAGGCCGCCGATATATCGAAAAAGATAAAAAAGAAGAATGCCCGATTCCGGATTACTCCGTAGAATATCTGGAGAAGTACCGTGAAACCCTGATGGAATCCGTGGCAGAAACAAGTGAAGAGTTTATGGACCGCTACTTTGGCGGAGAAGAGTTCTCGGTAACAGAGATTTCCGCAGCGCTTGCCATGAACGTAGGAGACGGCACTATCGTTCCGGTATGCATGGGCTCCCCGGTCAATCTGCAGGGCGTATCGAACCTTCTCGACGATATCTGCGGATACTTCCCGGATCCGTCCACCCGTCCGTGTGCCGGCATCAATCTCGATACGAACGAAATCTTCGAGGCAAATTACGACTTCGCAAAACCGAAGAGCGCGACCATTTTCAAGACGATCGTGGATCCGTTCCTTGGAAAATATTCGATGATCAAGGTTTGCTCCGGTGTCATCAAGAGCGACGATGTACTCTATAATGTAGATCAGGAATCCGAAGAAAAACTGAATAAACTGTATGTCCTCGAAGGCTCCAAACCGATCGAAGTACCGGAGCTGCACGCAGGAGATATCGGTGCTATCGCAAAACTCGGCGATGCAAAAACCGGTGATTCCCTTGCGACAAAGAACAATCAGGTCCGCTACGGAAAACCGGATGTTTCCACTCCGTACACCGCAAAACGATATAAACCGAAGAACAAAGCCGATGTAGATAAGATTTCCCAGGCATTTGCAAAGATGATGCAGGAAGACCTGACGATGAAAGCAGTCAACGATTCTGCAAACCATCAGACGCTGCTGTACGGCATGGGCGACCAGCACATCGATATTATCGTAAGCAAACTGCTGGAACGCTACAAAGTAGAAGTAGAGCTGTCACGTCCGAAGGTAGCCTTCCGCGAGACGATCCGCAAGAATTCGGATGTAGAAGCAAAATACAAAAAACAGTCCGGCGGCCACGGTCAGTACGGTCATGTAAAGATGCGCTTCTCCGCTTCCGGTGATCTCGAAAAACCATACGTTTTCGAGCAGGAAGTTGTCGGCGGCGCTGTTCCGAAGAACTACTTCCCGGCTGTTGAAAAAGGTATCCAGGAAGCTGTACAGAAAGGCCCTCTGGCTGCTTATCCGGTAGTCGGCGTGAAAGCCGTTCTGTATGATGGTTCTTATCATCCGGTAGACTCCTCCGAGATGGCATTCAAGACCGCAGCGATCCAGGCATTCAAGAAAGGCTTTATGGAAGCATCTCCGGTTCTCCTTGAGCCGATCGTTTCGATGAAGATCACCGTAGACGATAAATACACCGGCGATATCATGGGCGACCTCAACAAACGCCGCGGCCGTGTACTCGGCATGAACCCGGATCACAAGGGCCATACCATTATTGAGGCCGATGTTCCGGAGCTTGAGATCTACGGATACGGCACAACGCTCCGCTCCATGACAGGCGGAAGCGGTGATTTCTCCTATGAGTTTGCAAGATATGAGCAGGCTCCGTCCGATATCCAGGCAAAAGAGATTGAGGAAAGAGCTTCGAAGGTTGAAAAAGCAGAAGAATAAAGTTTTATAAAATAGTGTGATAAAACAGAGAAAATCCGGTTTCGGGAGCAGAATTCGCCCGTAAACCGGATTTTTCTGCGGTTTTTGAAGAAAAACGGAGGATATAGGAAAAAATAAATTGTAAAAACAGGGAAAGAGTGATAGAATACAGCTATATGTTCAAATGTGCATGCTGTCCCACTCGGCAGTGTGAGAAAAAAGAACTTTGAACTTGAACATGCAGGAGGTTACCCATGAGTAAAAGATATGAGCCACAGAACATTGAGAAAAAGTGGCAGAAGATCTGGCAGGACGAGAAAGCCTTTGCCGCCACAGATGATTATACAAAGCCAAAATACTATGCACTCGTTGAGTTTCCGTATCCGTCAGGACAGGGACTTCACGTGGGCCATCCGCGTCCGTACACCGCACTGGATATCGTAGCCAGAAAGCGCAGAATGCAGGGCTACAACGTACTGTATCCGATGGGATGGGATGCATTTGGTCTTCCGACTGAGAACTATGCGATCAAGAACCACATCCATCCGAAGATCGTTACCAAAAACAACGTACATCACTTCAAAGATCAGCTTCAGTCCCTTGGATATTCCTTTGACTGGGACAGAGAGATCAACACCACCGATCCGGAGTACTATCACTGGACCCAGTGGATCTTCCTCAAACTCTTCAAAGCAGGTCTTGCTTACAAGAAAGAAATGCCGATCAACTGGTGTACTTCCTGTAAGGTAGGTCTTGCAAACGAGGAAGTTGTAAACGGCGTGTGCGAGCGCTGCGGAAGCCCGGTTGTCCGCAAAGTAAAGAGCGAGTGGATGCTGAAGATCACCGAGTATGCAGACAAGCTGATCGATGGTCTGGACGGCGTTGACTATATTGAGCGTGTCAAAACTTCCCAGAAAAACTGGATCGGACGTTCCCACGGAGCAGAGGTTGATTTCTCCCTGAAAGATAAACCGGAGAAGCTGACCATCTACACCACACGCCCGGATACCCTGTTCGGTGTTACGTACATGGTACTCTCCCCGGAGCATCCGTACATCGACCAGTACAAAGATGAGATCAAGAACTGGGATGAGGTCTGCGCATACCGTGAGATGGCAGCCAGAAAATCTGACTTTGAGCGTTCCGAGCTTGCAAAAGACAAGACCGGTGTCATGATCGACGGACTTTCCGCAGTCAACCCGGTTAATGGAAAAGAGATCCCGATCTGGATTTCCGATTATGTACTGATGAGCTACGGCACCGGCGCCATCATGGCAGTGCCGGCACACGATGAGCGTGACTGGGAGTTCGCAAAGAAATTCAACATGCCGATCATCGAGGTTGTTGCAGGCGGCGACGTACAGAACGAAGTTTACACCGACGTTGCAGAGGGAACTCTTGTCAACTCCGGTTTCCTGAACGGACTTTCCGTTGCGGAAGCAAAAAAGAAAATTCTTGAGTGGCTCGAAGAGAACCACGTTGGAAAAGCAAAAACAAACTATAAGCTGCGTGACTGGGTATTCTCCCGTCAGCGTTACTGGGGTGAGCCGATTCCGATCGTACACTGCGACAAATGCGGTTACGTTCCGGTTCCGGAAGAATCTCTTCCGCTGGAGCTGCCGGATGTAGAGAGCTACATGCCGACCGATAACGGTGAGTCTCCGCTGGCTGCCATGACAGACTGGGTCAACACCACCTGCCCGTGCTGCGGCGGACCTGCAAAACGTGAGACCGATACCATGCCGCAGTGGGCTGGTTCTTCCTGGTATTACATCCGTTATACCGATCCGAAGAACAAAGAAGCTCTGGCAAGCAAAGAAGCCATGAAATACTGGCTGCCGGTTGACTGGTACAACGGAGGAATGGAGCACACAACCCTTCACCTTCTGTATTCCCGTTTCTGGCATAAATTCCTGTACGATCAGGGCGTAGTTACCTGCCCGGAACCGTATCAGAAACGTACTTCCCACGGAATGATCCTCGGCGAGAACGGTGAGAAGATGAGTAAATCCCGCGGAAACGTTGTCAACCCGGATGATATCGTAGCTGAGTTCGGTGCAGATACCCTGCGTACGTATGAGATGTTCATCGGTGCCTTCGACTTAAGTGCATCCTGGTCTCAGGAAGGCGTAAAAGGATGCCGTCGTTTCCTCGAGCGTGTATGGAAACTGCAGGACAGCCTGGTAGACGGAGATTCCTACTCCAAAGAGCTGGAGTCCAAAATGCACCAGACCATCAAGAAAGTATCCAGCGACTATGAGTCCCTGAAATACAACACAGCGATCGCAGCCATGATGACCCTGGTCAACGAGTTCTACAAAGCCGGAAAAGTAACGAGAAAAGAGTTCGAAACCCTTCTGATCCTGCTGAATCCGGTTGCACCGCATATGACCGAGGAACTGTGGGCAGACCTTGGATACGAAGGCCGTCTGTACCAGACCGCATGGCCGGAGTTTAACGAGGAGAAGACCGTAGAGGCAGTAGCCGAGATCGCTGTTCAGATCAACGGCAAAATGCGCGGAACGATCAAAATCGCCAAAGATGCAGATAAAGAGACCGCAATCGCCGCTGCAAAAGAGGCAGTTGCAGACAAACTGACCGGAAACATCGTAAAAGAAATTTACGTACCGGGAAGAATTGTGAATATCGTTCAGAAATAATAATTATATAAGCTGAAGAAAGGAGGCTGATTCTTGGAAAAAGAGTCAGTCTCCTTTTGCATAAATATTGCTGTTTAGCAAGGAGGGATACAAAATGGATCTTGAAACAATCAGACAGGAAGCGCGTGCCGTTGCAGAGGAGCTGATTACGACGGCGCAGATGAAACCGGGACAGATTCTGGTAGTGGGATGTTCTTCGAGTGAAATTCACAACAGTAAGCTCGGAACGGATTCCAGCCAGGAGATCGGGCAGGCGGTGTTTGAGGCGCTGTATGCGTGTACGAAGGAGCACGGGCTGTATCTGGCGGCGCAGTGCTGTGAGCATCTGAACCGCGCGGTTGTTCTGGAGCGTGCGGCGGCAGAAAAATACGGTTACGAGCCGGTCTGCGCGGTACCGTGGCTGCATGGCGGCGGATCGTTTGCGATGGCGGCATACTATGGATTGGAGGACGCTGTCACCGTAGAGCGTGTGCAGGCGCATGCAGGTATTGATATCGGTGATGTGCTGATCGGCATGCAGCTGAAGGCAGTAGCCGTTCCGGTCCGGGTATCACAGAAAACCATCGGAGATGCGCATGTTGTCTGCGCGCGGACAAGACCGAAATACATCGGCGGCGAGCGGACGCATTACGCGGAAGACCCCGAGATGAGAAAGTAAGAAACTGTGATTGGTAAATCAAAAAATGCCGTACAGGCGGAGAAAAAACTTCCAACGCTGTACGGCATTTTTGATGTTCGGTTTTACATTTTATTTCGCTTTTCTCGCTTCCCGTTTCCGCAGGAAGAAAATTTTCTGCTTCCGGTAAAAAGAGGAAATGGAATCCACGAGGATGCTCAAATATCGCAGAACCGGCTCTGTTGCGACAGAGAATACGACCAGCAGCATGATACATTTTCTGGACATATCCGAGATGGCAAACAGCTGATTTAGATAGGTGCTGCAGAAGATAAAGGCGACGATCGAGCCGATCAGGATCGTCCAGCGCATCCAGTTGAGCGGCTTGCTGATCCGGTAGAGAATCATAAAACCGACAATGGCGAGCAGCACGGTGGCGGCGGTCGAAATATCTTCCGAGCCGACCGCAAATTCCTGGCCGAAGACGACGAGTGTTGCGACCATCAGAAAGTCGGTCAGCGCCGCAGGCAGGGCCCGTGTCAGAATGTTCGTGATAAAGTGGCCCTCGATCCGGTTTTTGTTCGGCATCAGCGAGAGCAGGAAGCCTGGAATACCGATCGTAAACATACTGATCAGCGAGATCTGGGACGGCTCCAGCGGATACGTCACCATCGAGATCAGTGAGAAGATGGACAGCAGGAACGAGAAAATGTTCTTTACCAGGAACAGCGTTCCCGAGCGCTGCAGGTTGTTGACAACGCGGCGGCCTTCCAGTACGACAGAAGGCATCTTCGAAAAGTCGTTGTCCAGCAGAACGAGCTGTGCAGCCTGTGCGGCAGCGTCACTTCCGGATGCCATCGCAACGGAGCAGTCGGCATCCTTTAATGCGAGCACATCGTTGACACCATCGCCGGTCATCGCAACGGTCTTGCCGTTTTTCTTTAAAGCCTGGACAAACTGGCGTTTCTGGTCTGGTGTGACACGGCCGAACACGGTGTATTTCAGGATTGCTTCTTCGAGCTCTTCCGGTGTCTTTAGAGTGGAAGCATCAATATAATCCTCTGCGTGTGCAATCCCTGCCTGGCGGGCAACCTCAGATACCGTTACCGGAGTATCACCGGAGATGACCTTGACATGGACACCCTGATCTTCGAAGTAGCGGAACGTTTCCGGTGCTTCTTTTCGGATCGGATTGGAGAGAAGCACGTAGCCAAGCGGTGTGACACGGCCGGAGAGTGCTTTTCCATCCGGTACAGTTTCGGATGTGCCGAAGACGAGGAGACGGAATCCCTTTGAGGTATACGCTTCAATTTCACTCTGATAGCGTGCAAAATCATCGCGGAGAACGAACTCCGGGGCACCGAGCACGTAGGAGACATCCGAAAATGTCACACTGGAATACTTGAATTCCGAGGAGAACGAAGTCATCGAAACGGCAGTTCTGCCGTTGTTGTCTTTAAAATATTCTTTCAGTGCCGCCATAGTAATGTTGTCGTTTGACATGGCAGATGCGAAATCACCGACCGCAAGGGAAAGCTCTTCTTTCTGCGGTGCGGGAGCATTTTCGCCGGATTCTGTATCAGGGACTGAACTGGAGCCGACCAGAATCAGATCATGTACTTTCATATTTGTCTCGGTGATGGTTCCCGTCTTATCGACACAGAGCACGTTGACGCGAGCCAGCGTCTCGATACATTTCATATCATGCACGAGAACCTTCTGCGAAGCCAGCCGCATAACGCTGACGGCAAGGGCAACGCTCGCAAGCAGGTAAAGACCTTCTGGGATCATGCCGAGTACGGCGGCCACCATCGAGGTAATGCTCTCACGGAACGTTTCGTGGGAGACGAAAAACTGCTGGCCGAAGAGCAGAAGACCGATCGGAATGATCAGAATGCCGACAAACTTTACCAGCTTGTTGAGGGAGCGGATCATCTCGGACTGTTCGCCCTCTTTCATGGCCTTTGCCTCGAGGGTCAGACGGGAAATGTAGGAATCTTCACCGACCTGGGTCAGACGGCTCTTGCAGCTTCCGGAGACGATAAAACTTCCGGACATCAGCTCGTCGCCCGGGCGCTTGGTAATCTCATCGGATTCACCGGTAAGCAGCGATTCGTTGACCTGTACCTCACCTTCAAGCACGACGGCATCAGCGCAGATCTGTTTTCCTGCGGTAAATACAACAATATCATCGAGTACGAGATCCTCCGCGGCGAGTGTTACCTCAGCCCCGTCACGGATCGCAGCAGCCTTCGGCGCGTTTAAAACAGACAGCTTTTCCAGCGTCTTTTTCGCCTTGATCTCCTGTACAATACCGATCAGCGTGTTCGCGATGATGACCGGCAGAAACGTAAGATCCCGGAACGAACCGGCAAGGATCAGAAAGATGGCAATAATCAGAAAAATCAGGTTGAAATACGTACAGACATTGCTCTTTACGATCTCGGCCGTTGTCTTGGACGGAGGTTCCACCGCGCGGTTGGTCCAGCCGTTCTCGCGGTACTCGGCAACCTGCTCGGCGGAAAGACCTTCGGAAGGGTCTGCCTCATAGCGCGTCGTTGGAACACGGCGGTGAATGATTTCGGGAATTGTTTTGTTCATAACAGTTATATTCCTCTCCGGCTGTCCTGATAAAGAAGAGACAGCCTCACTGTGGGTTGTTTGAAAAAGATCACGTCTGGAATCTTTTTCCATACTAAGAAGTATACCATAGAGCATCGAAAAAGAAATGAAGGAAGTATTAAATTTTACGAAAAAAAGACTTTTCGCAAAGAGGAACAGATAGGAATGTGCGAAAAGTCTTTTGTAGTCTGAATTTAGTCCTGTACTTCCTGAAGATTGCGGATGTTCGGTTCCGCCATCATGGAGTAATTGGTGTAATAAACAACGAAGCCCGGTTTGCTTCCGTTCGGTTTGCGCAGGTTTTTCTTTAAGGTGTAGTCGATTTCCACCTTCGGTGCCTGTCTGCCTTTCGAGTAATAGGCGGCGAGAGCAGCGGCCTCTTCGTAGACGGAATCCGGCAGCTCTTTACCGTTCGTCTTTACGATGACATGGCTGCCCGGCTGGCCTTTCGCGTGGAACCACCAGTCGTTGCCGGAGGCGAATTTAAACGAAAGTTCCTCGTTCTGGAAGTTGTTCTTGCCGACATAAATGTCAAAGCCCTCGGAGGAGCGGTAGTGGAACGGATGGGAGGTGATTTTCTGCTTTTTCCCTGCCGGTCCCTTGCGGCGGATGTAGCCGTACTCGATCAGCTCTTCTTTTAACTGCACCAGATCCGCCTCATCGAGCGCAATATCAAGCGCCGTGCTGATGGATTCGAGATGGTCGATTTCCTCTTTCGTCTCGACAAGAAGTTCCTCGAGTGCCTCACGGGTCCGCTTCAGCTTTCCGTAGCGGTCGAAGTATTTTTTCGCATTTTCGCCGGCAGAGAGCGTTCCGTCGAGCGGAATCGTGATTTCCTCGCCGTTATAGTAATTGACGGCTTTCAGCGAAGTATCGCCCGGCTGGCAGCTGTAGCCGTACGTATTTAAAAGCTCACCGTAAATCCGGTATTTTTCCCGCTTGTCGGTGTCTTTTAACTGTTTCTGCTGCAGGTCGTATTTTTTGACATTCCGTTCGAGTGCGGTATTGACGACACGGCGCAGATCGGAAGATTTCTGACGGATGCGGGTGATGCGGTTTTTCATGGCATAGTATGTTTCCAGTACACCGGAGATCGAATCGTATGTTTCCTCCCGCAAATCCTGATACTGCGTCAGTTTCAGTGCGGAAAATTCTTTCGGCTCATCGCCCTGGTATACGATGTTCGGCGTAAATGCGCCGTTTTTGATATCTTCAATCAGATAAGAGAAGGTGCGGAACAGATGAAGCTTCGCATTTTCTTCGAGTGCATTGACCGCAAATCCGCCGTCGATGCCGGCGCGGCAGCAGACTTCCTCCGCCATCAGCGGGCTGAAGCCGGTAAGGGAAGTGTAGATTGCCTTTGCGGCAGCCATCGGTTTCGTGCAGACGAAATCGAAAAATTCTTCTTCTGTGATCGTGAGCGGATCTTTCTTATCCTGCGTGTGCGGAATGAACCAGGTGCGGCCCGGAAGAACCTCACGGACAGAACTCATGTTGGCGGAAATATGTTTGATACTGTCAAGGATCGTATTGTCCTCCTGACAGAAGATCAGGTTGCTGTGTTTTCCCATGATCTCCACAATCAGCTTCTTGCGGCAGATATCGCCGAGTTCGTTCAAATGCTCGAGCTCAAAAACAAGAATACGCTCGAGTCCCGGCTGGGTAACGGAGAGAATGCGGGCGCTGCCGATGTGTTTGCGGAGCAGCATACAGAAATTCGGTGCGGTCATCGGACCGGGCTTATTGTTGTCCGTCAGGTAGATCAGCGGAAGCGATGCACTTGCCGAGAGGAGAAGACGGTAAACGGTACGGTTGTTTTTTATTGTAATCATCAGCTCGTCGTTTTCCGGCTGTGCGATCTTGTTGATCTTTCCGCCGACGATGGTCTGATTCAGTTCCTGTGCAATATTTGCAATGGTAATTCCATCAAAAGCCATAGAAAAATCTCCTTTGTTTGAAATTCTAGTATTTTCATTATAATACAGAAAAAAAGATTTGACTAGGCTTTCTGAATGAATTATAATAAATCCGTATGGGTAGATGTATTTTCTGAAAAAGACTTCAGAAGGTACAGGAAAGGACGGATTGTGGCAAAACTGATCAACATCGGATTCGGCAATGTCGTAAATTCGGATAAAATAATAGCAGTGGTGAGTCCCGAGGCGGCGCCCGTCAAGCGTATGGTGCAGCGTGCAAAGGAAAGCAACCGCATCATCGATGCGACGCAGGGAAGACGCACGAAAGCAGTGCTCATCACCGGAGAAGAATTTATCATCCTTTCGGCTTTGCAGCCGGAAACGATCAGCCGCAGATTCAACGGCGGCTGGGAAACAGAAAAAGAGCGAGGGGAATCTGAAAATGAGTAGAGGAATACTTACTGTAGTATCCGGTTTTTCCGGAGCAGGAAAAGGAACACTGATGAAACGCCTGATGGAGGAGTACGACAACTATGCGCTGTCAATCTCCGTCACCACAAGAGACCCGCGTCCGGGCGAGGAAGACGGCGTATCGTACTTTTTCCGTACAGAAGAAGAGTTTGACCGCATGGTAGAAGAGGATGCCTTCCTCGAGTATGCGCGTTACGTAAAACATTCCTACGGAACGCCGAAGGCATACGTAGAGGAACAGCTGGATGCCGGAAAAGATGTTCTGCTTGAGATTGAAATCCAGGGAGCACTTCAGGTCAAGGAAAAACGTCCGGACACCCTTCTTGTGTTCATCACACCGCCGACTGCCGAGGAGCTGGAACGACGCCTCCGGGGACGCGGAACGGAAACAGAAGAAGTCATCAAAGGCAGAATGGAGCGTGCAAAAGAGGAAGCACAGGGCATGGACCAGTACGATTATGTCCTGATCAACGACGACCTCGAAACCTGCGTAAAACAGATGCATGAGACCATTCAGAGCCAGCATTTCATGAGCAGCAACCAGAAAGACTTTATCGAACAGATGAAAAAAAGTCTGGAAAAATAGAAAGGAGCATTTATTATGATTCATCCATCTTATCAGGAACTGATTGCAACTATTAACGAGGGCCAGGATCTGGATGAGGCACCGGTTGTCAGCAGCCGTTACTCTCTGGTACTTGCAACAAGCAAACGTGCAAGACAGATCATCGGCGGAGCTGAACCGCTTGTAAAAGTGAAAAAAGGCATGAAACCGCTCTCCATCGCCGTAGAGGAGATGTACAAAGGAGAGGTTACAATCCTTCCGGAATCTGAAGTTG
Organism: Fusicatenibacter sp.; assembly: GCF_050872605.1. Lineage (GTDB taxonomy): Bacteria > Bacillota > Clostridia > Lachnospirales > Lachnospiraceae > Fusicatenibacter. The sequence continues at coordinate 10,380 of NZ_JBNMHD010000020.1, read as the reverse complement.
AAGCGGAAGAGGAAACAAAAGAGGAGCCAGTAATTGAATAATATGAAAATTCTGTTTATTTCCCTTGGATGCGATAAAAACCTGGTAGATTCCGAGCATATGCTGGGTCTTCTGGTAGAGCATGGCTTCGAGATCACCGATTCCGAGGAAGATGCAGAGGTTATCGTGATAAACACATGCTGCTTTATCCACGACGCCAAAGAAGAAAGCATTCAAAATATTCTTGAAATGGCGAAGTACCGTACAGCGGGAAGCTGTAAGGTTCTTCTGGTAACGGGCTGTATGGCAGAGCGCTACCGCGATGAAATCATTGAGGAGATTCCGGAGGTTGACGCCGTACTTGGAACGAACAGCTATGACAAAATCCTGGATGCCATTCAGGATGTCCTCGGCGGCGACCGCTTCCAGGAGTATGCCGATCTGAAAGGACTGCCGAAAATCGATGCACAGCGCGTTGTAACGACAGGAGGCCATTACGAATATCTGAAAATTGCAGAGGGCTGTGACAAGCACTGTACCTACTGCATCATTCCGAAGCTGCGCGGACCGTACCGCTCTGTTCCGATGGAGGAGCTGGTGGCAGAAGCGAAGACGATGGCAGAACAGGGTGTCAAAGAGCTCGTTCTCGTTGCGCAGGAGACAACCATGTATGGTATCGATCTGTACGGAAAGCCGTCTCTCCACCTTCTGTTAAAAGAGCTCTGCAAAATTCCGGAGCTCTACTGGATCAGGATTCTGTACTGTTATCCGGAGGACATCTATCCGGAACTTGTTCAGACGATGAAGGAAGAGCCGAAAGTCTGTCACTACCTGGATCTGCCGATTCAGCATGCCAACGATGAGATCCTGCGCCGCATGGGCCGCAGAACCTCCAAACAGGAGCTGATCGACAAAATTGATTTCCTGAGAAGCGAGATACCGGATATCACACTGCGCACCACGCTGATCACAGGATTCCCGGGAGAGACAAAAGAGCAGCACAAAGAACTCCTCGAGTTTATCAACGACATGGAGTTCGACCGTCTCGGTGTATTTACCTACTCCCCGGAGGAGGGAACACCGGCTGCCGCGATGGAGCATCAGATCGATGAGGAGGTAAAACTGGACCGTCAGGCAGAACTGATGGAACTGCAGCAGGATATCTCTGCAGAACTCGGCGAGCGCAGGATCGGCCAGGAGCTTCTTGTCATGATCGAGGGCAAAGTGGCGGATGAGGATGCCTATGTGGGCAGAAGCCAGGCGGACGCACCGGGTGTAGACGGCTATGTATTTGTCAATACACCGGAAACACTCGTATCCGGCGATTTCGTAAGAGTGAAAATTACCGGCGCGCTGGAATATGATCTGATAGGAGAGATAAGCCAATGAATTTACCAAACAAATTAACGATTCTGCGGGTAATTATGATTCCGTTTTTCGTGTTCTTCCTGCTGTCTGGCGTGGGCGGAAGCGCGTCCAAATGGATTGCGCTGGTAATCTTTGCCGCTGCCAGCATCACGGATACTCTGGACGGCTACATTGCAAGACGTGACAATCTGATTACCGATTTCGGAAAGTTTATGGATCCGCTGGCAGATAAGCTGCTGGTATGCTCTGCACTGATCTGCTTTGTAGAGCTGGACAAGCTTCCGGCGTGGATGGTTATTATTATCATCGCAAGAGAATTTATCATCAGCGGTTTCCGCCTGGTTGCTTCGGACAATGGAATTGTCATCGCAGCAAGCTGGTGGGGAAAATCGAAAACAATCAGCCAGATGATTATGATCATTCTTCTGATCGCCGACATTCCGGCACTTTCCGTGCTGAATACCGTGCTGATCTGGGTTGCACTGATTCTGACCGTTGTTTCTCTGATTGATTACCTGGTAAAAAATAAAAACGTGCTTTCCATGCAGAACTAAACGGGAAAAGGCACAGAAAAAACGCTGACCGATTTGGAATTCCAGACCGGCAGCGTTTTTTGTGGTTTTCAGCGTTTTTTCCCGGAAGCAGCGGAGCGGAAGAGGCGGACCATCTGGTCAATTTTTGCCGCTTCCTGTTTGGATTTTCCGGCTTTGATGGCAGAGATGATCAGGTCCGCCTCGGAGGCGGAAAACTGTGCGCCGCCCTGATTTCCCTGCATCAGGGAGAGAAGAAACGGCATCATTTCCGCCTGGGATTTTCCGCGGCTCTGGGAGGCCATCTGCTGCAGTGCCTGAAGCCGGGCGAAGTCAATTCCGGAAAGAGAGGGGTCCTGCGACCAGTCGTTTTGCTTATCATCCGAACTCATAGCAGATCCTCCTCATTTCCGGGATTTATATTCTGAAGCATCTGGACCATCTGCATGGTCTGAAACATTTGGGAGAGAAGATCCCGCTGCGGACCGGCGGCAAAACGGGAAATATCCTGCAGCATCTCAAGTGGAGAGACGTGCGGGGTATCCACAGACATCATGGAAAGGTCGGCCGGACGGGAAAAAAGCTGAATGGTCCGCTGGAGCTCGAGCCATTTGCTCAAAATCGCAAGGGAGGGCTGCAGGCCGAAGGAGGCGTAGGGAATGGCAGCCTTCAGCATCTGAAGCTGATCCTGTGCGATCATCTGGTCCAGCGGTGTCATCTGTTCCACATTTTGTTCCTGTTCCTGATTCAAATTAAGATCCTTCCTGGCAGCATTCCTGCATTTGTCTTTTTATTTCTCTTTATCTTATGTTCCAGGCCGGAAAAAATGACAGAAGGCGGGAAAAAACATATGATAAGAGGAAGAAAGAAAAAGGAGACCGCCGGAAAATGGATGGAAAAGAAACAGCAAAAAGAAAACAGGTACTCGAAGGGAATGCCTTTTATGAAATAGATCTGGAATGTATGAGGAAAAAAGAAAAAAGAGAAGAGATGGAAAAGCGGGAAAGAGAAGCACGGAAACCGAAACGGTTTCGCTGAAAGAGAATTCTGGTGAAAAAAAGCCCCGGGGCGGTTGATCCGCACCCGGGGTTTTTTCTGCCCGAACATCTGGGAGGACTGAAAAAAGGTCAGCAGCCGCATCCACAGTTATTGCTGTTGCCGCATCCACAGCCGTTGTTGTTCCATCCGCCGCAGCAGAACAGAAGAATCAGAACGAGCCAGCAGTCGGAATTGCAGCCATTGTTGTTGTTTCCGCATCCACATCCGCCGCAGCAGGAGAGGAGAAGCAGAATCCAGATAATACTGCAGCCATTGTTTCCGAACAGGTTGTTGTTGGAAACACCGCATCCATTATCGCAGCCACAGCCATTGTCACATCCGCATCCACAGTTTGTAGCAGCTAAATCACTCATGTTTGTTCCTCCAAAGGAATCATTTTGCTTACAATTCATGATATGAAAAGCTGCAGCTTCGGGTTACTGTTAAAATGAAAAAATCAAAGACTAAAGACTGCGTCCCTGAAAATCAAACAATTCTTTGACCGGAATATCGAGTGCCTCGGCGATATCAAACAGAAGATTCAACGAAATAGAGGTTTTTGTGTTTGGCGCTTCGATATTGCTCATATGGGTACGGCTGATATGTACCGCCTCGGCAAGTTCTGCCTGCGTCATTCCCTTTGCTCTTCGGTAGTAGGCAATCGTAAGTCCAAGAAGGCGAAGATCGTTCAAGCGTTCGTAATTCATAGTCAGGAATCCCCCTTTTAGTTTTATAATTATAATGATAATACGTAATGATACAACGGAAAACAATCAAAAACAAGGCAGTTGCACATTGAGAATTTGCAACAACAAACGGATATACCATAGAAGCAAACCTGTGAGCGGGAAAATCAGTTTGTCATAAGGCTTGTGAAGCTCTGATATAATTGCAGTCTGCCGTATCCCCATTCTCTGCTCGGGTAAGTAATGGTATCAGTTCGGTCTGCGCCGCGGATCAGATAGTTTTTCAACTCCTGTGCCGTAAAATAGCGGGAAGGTGTGCGCTGAACGCCCCATTGAAGAAAAAGAGCGGCAGCGCCGGATGTAATGGCAGCGGACGCACTGGAACCGCTGAAATTTACATAGGATCCGGCCGGCCCAGGTCCGGTAACGGAAACGCCGGGAGCAGCAAAGTCTGGTTTGATTTCGCCAAGCCGCGTAAAGCCGCGCCCGGATTCCGGCGAAAAGCTGTTGTTGGAGGCCTGATACGTGGAAGGGGACAGAACAGGGACCGTGGAGGATGGTGTTGTCAAGGTTGTGTACGGGTCCGGTTCCAGAAACGTTACATCGGACGTGGAAAAGCCGGTGACAGGAAGCCAGATATGAAAATCCGGCGGGGACGGAAAGGCGCGGTAAACCTGAAGCGTCCAGATGCCGGGTGTCGGATCCATCATGCGGATCAGGATGAGCTGGCTGCCGGTTGTGGTCTGGACAACCTCGTAGTTGACGTAGATTACGGTGCGCGCCAGGACGAAAGTGATCCGCTGTTCCTGATTTAAAGAGACGGGAATCCGCGGAATTGTCTCACCGCCGGGAGAGCGGAATCCGACAGAAAAAAGCTGCGGAGCCTGTCCCCAGAGTTCCAGAACAAAACCGCGGTTTCCCTCGGAAACAAGAAACTCTACATTTTTCGGGGTGTAAGTTTCAGACACAAAGCCATAATAATGATGTGCAGCGTTTCCTTCATTGCCGGTTGCGCAGACGGGAATCACACCCGGTGTATTGCCGTAGCGCGCCAGGGTCAAAGAGACGGGAAGCGTACCGGAGTGACTGCCCTGATTCGTTCCGAGTGCCAGACACAGGACGAGCGGTTTTCCCTCCGCTGCAGCGATTTCGTTTAGAAAACGCATGGCGGCGAGAAGGTCATCTTCCTCAAAAACAGGAGCATCGGAGGAGAAAAGATAAAAATCTTTCAGGTTCTGTTTGGCAGGTTTCAATTTGACAACGGCAAAATCCGCATCCGGTGCCGCACCAAGAAATCCGGCGGAGGGATCTGGAGTGCCGCCGGCGACTCCTGCGATATATGTGCCGTGGCCGTCAGAATCGGTTACAGGGACAAGGGAGAGCGGATCACTGCTTTTCAGCGCAGCGTCAAGATCGGATTTTGTATAGAGACTGCCGTAAGGAAACTGCACCGGAGGTGTTCCTGTGCGGTCTGTCTGATCCCAGACGGCGAGAATCCGGCTTTGGCCGTTATGCTGCAGAAACGCAGGGTGGCGGTAATCGATGCCGGTGTCCAGAAATCCCAGGATCACATGTTTCCCCGTGTACCCGCCGTCATAGAGATTCTGTGTCTGTACAATGCCGGACACCTCCAGAGAAAGCGTGGAAAGCGGAGTGAAAAGTTTCGGGAGACCGGTAAAGGGAACTGCACCGAAGAGATTTTCCGGCAGCAGACTCCGCTCGAGAAAGAGGATCGAATATTGCGGATTGAGCGGAAGAAGGGCGCTTGACTCTGGAAACAGCATCTGGTACCGCTCAGACTGCGCCACGTAATTTTGAATCAGAATGTTGATGTAATCGTTGGAATAAATGATGTCTGTAAGATCCATAAAGAGATCCTTTGTTTTTGATGCTATTGTATGCAAACATTACGTCAAAGTATGCATGAAACAAAAAAAGCCCCCCTTACCTGACGCAGTGTCTGCGCGGTAAGGGGGACGAAATAGAATCAGCTTTCGAGAAGAGCGCTGATATCCTGCTTCGGTACTTCCATTGGGTAATGGCTGTCGAAGCATGCACGGCAGATCGGCAGATCGCCGACCATGTTCTGGAGTTCCTCGATCGGCATGTAGCCAAGAGAGTCGGCTCCGATCTGCTGGCGGATCTCCTCCGTGGAGTGAGAGCTTGCGATCAGCTGTTTGTTCGAAGGAACATCGGTGCCGAAATAGCACGGATACAGGAACGGCGGAGAGCTGATACGGACATGGACTTCGGTCGCGCCGGCTTTGCGAAGCATCGTGATCAGGTTGGAAATCGTTGTTCCACGGACAATGGAGTCGTCGACGAGCACGATCCGTTTTCCTTTTACAACAGATTCGAGAACGCTCAGCTTGATTTTGACGCTGGATTCCCGTTCCTTCTGGGTCGGCTTGATGAAGGTACGGCCGACATAGCTGTTTTTGTGGAACGCAAGACCGAACGGAATGCCGGATTCTTCGGAATAGCCCTTTGCGGAGGCAAGTCCGGAGTCCGGGACACCACAGACGAGGTCTGCATCAACCGGGTAGGTCTTTGCGAGAGTTGCACCGCCGCGGATTCTGGCTTCGTAGACACTGATATTGTCTATTTTGCTGTCGAGGCGGGCAAAATAAATATATTCAAAAATACAATGCGCTTTTTTTACGTCAACCGGCATAAATTCGGATTTCAGATTTCCGGTTTTGTCAAACGTTACAATTTCTCCCGGAGCGACATCGCGGACGAATTCGGCGCCGATCGAAGTGAGGGCGCAGCTTTCCGAGGCGAGAACCCAGGCGTTGTCCCGCTTTCCGATGCAGAGCGGTTTTAAGCCATATGGGTCGCGCACGCCGATGAGTTTTCTCGGGCTCATGATGACAAGGGCATAGGCGCCGCGGATTTCTTTTACCGTGCGCAGAATCGCTTCTTCTACCGTTTTGGAATGAACGCGTTCCCGCGCAATGCCGTAGGCGATGATTTCAGAGTCAATCGAAGTGTGAAAAATTGCGCCGGTGTTTTCCATCTGCTCGCGCAGTTCCATAGCGTTGACCAGATTTCCGTTGTGCGAAAGGGAAAGGGAGCCTTTCAGATAATTCAGAACGAGCGGCTGTGCATTCTCTACGGTAGTGGAACCGGTGGTAGAGTACCGGACATGGCCGATGCCGATATTGCCGGACAGTTCTTCTAATTTGGATTCTTTGAAAACTTCGTTGACAAGGCCAAGGCCTTTGTAGGATTTCACATGGCCCTTTGGACCGCTGGTGTCAGAGACGGCAATTCCGCAGGACTCCTGTCCTCTGTGCTGCAGGGCGGAAAGGCCATAGTAGATCGAAGGACTGACGTCGGCACCATCCAGATCGTAAATGCCGAAAACACCACATTCCTCCCGGAGACCGGTATCATAACAATTGTTTGACGATGGCTGCATAGGTATTCTCCTTTTTTCAGTTGTAGACCTGCATGTTTTAAAAACATTGATTATCATACTCATTTTTGCGGATGATGTCAAGAAAATCGTGATATGTATAAAATATGGTGCAGAAATTTAGGATTTCGTGGAAAATGTCGAAAATAATAAAAAATAGTAAAAAAAAGTTGCAGGAAATTCGAGATGTGTTATAATCGTTTTTGATTTTGAATGAAAGCCCCGGACAGCAGCTATGAATGAGCCATGCTTGCATGAGCGAATTCATAGATATTGGGCGGGCAAGACGACATGAGTAAGTAGGGCGATAGCCCGGATTACGAATGTTGTCAGCAGTTACGGGAGCGACGCAGGCGCGGAGTAACTGGCTTTCATCATAGAGATGTCGCCGGCAGGCGGCATTTCCTTTTAGAGAAACTTGTGACGGAAAAGAAAATATCAGAAGAGAAAAGCAGGAGGAAATCAATATGGCAGTAAAATATGTCTTTGTGACAGGCGGAGTAGTCTCCGGCCTTGGAAAGGGAATCACGGCGGCGTCCCTTGGACGGCTTTTAAAAGCCCGAGGATACAAAGTGACGATGCAGAAATTTGACCCGTACATTAACGTTGACCCGGGTACGATGAACCCGATTCAGCACGGCGAGGTTTTCGTTACCGATGACGGCACAGAGACAGACCTCGATCTCGGCCACTACGAGCGTTTCATCGACGAGAGCCTGGATAAAAATTCCAACGTGACGACCGGAAAAGTATACTGGTCTGTTCTGCAGAAAGAACGCCACGGTGATTTCGGCGGAGGCACCGTACAGGTCATTCCGCACATTACAAACGAAATCAAGAGCCGTTTCTACCGCGGAAAAGAAGTAGATGAGGAGCGTATTGCCATCATTGAGGTCGGCGGAACCGTCGGCGATATCGAGAGCCAGCCGTTTTTGGAGGCAATCCGCCAGTTCCAGCATGACGTCGGACACGAGAACGCCATTCTGATCCATGTTACCCTGATTCCATATCTGAAAGCTTCCGGTGAAATGAAAACAAAACCGACGCAGGCGAGCGTAAAAGAGCTGCAGGGAATCGGTATTCAGCCGGATGTCATCGTATGTCGGTCCGAGCATCCGCTGACCACCGAGATCAAAGATAAAATTGCTCTGTTCTGCAACGTTCCGTCAAGCCATGTTCTGCAGAACCTGGACGTGGAGTATCTATATGAAGCTCCGCTTGCCATGGAGAAAGAGAACCTGGCGCAGGTTGTCTGCGAGAGCCTTCACCTTCCATGCCCGGAACCGGATCTGTCCGACTGGACCCATATGGTAGAAGCACTCCGCCATCCGAACAAAGAGGTGACGATTGCGCTCGTCGGAAAGTATACCCAGCTGCATGATGCATACCTGAGCGTTGTTGAGGCATTAAAACACGGCGGAATTGCAAGCCATGCAAACGTACACCTGAAATGGGTGGATTCCGAGCTGGTAACCGAGGAGAACGTGGCAGAGTATCTGAGCGATGTGGACGGTGTTCTGGTACCGGGCGGATTCGGAAACCGCGGTATCGAAGGCATGATCACAGCGATTCGATATGCAAGAGAGAACAAGATTCCGTTCCTCGGCCTCTGCCTCGGCATGCAGCTGACGATTGTTGAATATGCAAGAAACGTTCTCGGTTACCACGACGCACACAGTATCGAGATGAACCCGAACACCATGCACCCGGTGATCGCACTGATGCCGGATCAGGATGGAATCGAGGATATCGGCGGTACGTTACGTCTCGGCGCATATCCATGCGTCCTGGCAGACGGATCGAAAGCACAGGAGCTGTACGGTGAGAAAGAGATTTCCGAGCGTCACCGCCACCGCTATGAAGTAAACAACGATTTCCGGAAAGCACTGACCGAAAACGGCATGGTTCTCTCCGGTGTTTCTCCGGACGGAAGAATCGTTGAGATGGTAGAGCTTTCAGATCATCCGTTCTACATCGCAACGCAGGCACATCCGGGGTTCAAATCCCGTCCGAACCGTCCGCATCCGCTGTTCCGCGGCCTGATCGCAGCAGCAGCCGAGTACCATGCGGCAAAATAATCGATAAATGGTATGAAAAATTAGGTAAAATGCAGTAATAACCTAAGAAAGTTAAGAAAAAATATAAAAAATTATATAAAAATTAAATTTGCTCTTTACAGGACGAAAAAAATAGAGTATAGTAAGGGCAATCCAGAAAGAACGGCGGGGAACAAAAGATTCCCCTCCATTCTTTTCAGAAAAGACAAAGGATAACCGAAAATAAGGAAAGTAAAGGAAGGGAAGCCGTATGACACAGAGCAAAGAGCGTGTCATGGGAGAAGAAGGGCTGTACCGTTCTTCCTTTGAACACGACAACTGCGGTATCGGAGCCGTCGTGAATATCAAAGGTGAAAAATCCCATGCGACCGTAGAAAACGCATTAAAAATCGTAGAAAATCTTGAACATAGAGCCGGCAAAGACGCCGAGGGTAAAACAGGAGACGGAGTAGGAATCTTGTTGCAGATATCGCACAAATTCTTTTCCAAAGCCTGTTCGACCCTCGGTTTTTCATTAGGCGGAGAACGGGAATACGGCGTCGGCGTATTCTTCTTCCCACAAAATGAGCTGAAACGGAACCAGGCAAAAAAGATGTTTGAGATCATCGTGGAAAAAGAGGGACTGGAACTCCTTGGATGGAGAACCGTGCCGACCGTTCCGGAAGTTCTCGGCCATAAGGCAAGAGAGTGTATGCCTTACATCATGCAGGCATTCATCAAAAAACCGGAGGATGTGGAAAAGGGAATCGCTTTCGACCGTCGTCTGTACGTCGTACGCCGTGTTTTCGAACAGAGCAACGACAACACCTACGTGCCATCCCTTTCCAGCCGTACCATCGTATACAAAGGTATGTTCCTCGTAGGACAGCTCCGCACCTTCTTCCGCGATCTGCAGGATGTCGATTATGAATCTGCAATCGCCATGGTGCATTCCCGGTTCAGCACGAACACGAACCCAAGCTGGGAGAGAGCACATCCGAACCGTTTCATCGTACATAACGGTGAGATCAACACTATTCGCGGTAACGCAGATAAAATGCTTGCCCGCGAGGAAAACATGGATTCTCCGTATCTGAAAGACGAACTCCACAAAGTTCTCCCTGTAGTCAACCGTAATGGTTCTGACTCTGCGATGCTTGACAATACCCTGGAGTTCCTGGTTATGAGTGGAATGGATCTTCCTCTTGCAGTGATGATCACCATTCCGGAGCCGTGGGCAAACAATGATACCATTTCCCAGGAAAAACGTGATTTTTATCAGTATTATGCAACCATGATGGAGCCGTGGGACGGACCTGCAT
>NZ_JBNMHD010000019.1:0-54727 GCF_050872605.1 Fusicatenibacter sp. | reverse complement strand
TTCTTAGATACGCTCTACTGCCATGGTAACCTTTTCGGAGTTGATATTCCACTCCTTCTCATAGCCCTTTGTCTCTCCAGTCACGATTTCTTCTGCCAGAACTTCAGATTTAATTTCATCACCATGGTTTTTCATGATGCTTACAATCTTGTCGTTGTCTTTTGCATATACTCTGATCTTGTCCATAACCTCAAAGCCGGCCTCTTTACGCATGGTCTGGATTTTACTTACCAGCTCACGAACAAAACCTTCCTCGATCAGTTCCGGAGTCAGATTGGTATCCAGAACAACGGTGATTGTATGGTCGGATTCGGATACATAGCCTTCCATCTGTGCCATGTCAATTAACAAATCCTCCTCTAATAATACAATTTCCTGTCCATCGATGTCAAGTTTAAGTTCGCCGGTGCTCTTGAGCTCTGCCATAGCCTTGTTTCCATCCAGCTCAGACAGGGTTGTTTTGATCTTGTTCAGGAGTTTTCCGTATTTTGGTCCTACGGTACGCATCTGCGGTTTGAAGCTGTAGCTGATGAAATCTGCGATGTCATCTTTAAATACAACTTCTTTGACATTCAGCTCGTCCTCGATGATCTCTTTGTAGAATTCGGAAAGCTGGAACTCGCTCTTCACGTACATGGTTCCGATCGGCTGACGGTTTTTGATATTGGCAGTATTTCTTGCGGCACGTCCCATAACGACGATCTCCAGCAGGTCTGCCATATCCTCTTCCATCTTCGGATCGATCCAGTTCTCATGTACCTCCGGGAAGTCGCACAGATGGATACTTTCCGGTGCACTTGCATCGATGCTCTTTACGAGGTTCTGATAAATATCCTCTGTCATGAACGGAATCATCGGAGCTGCTGCTTTTGCAACGGTCACCAGTGCGGTGTACAGAGTCATGTAAGCATTGATCTTATCCTGCTCCATGCCTTTTGCCCAGAAACGCTCACGGGAGCGGCGTACATACCAGTTACTCATATCATCCACGAAGGACTGCAGTGCTTTTGCCGCTTCCGGGATACGGTAATTTGCCAGGTTGTCGTCTACTGCTTTTACAGTGGATTCCAGACGGGACAGCAGCCATTTATCCATAACAGCCAGTTTGTCATATTCCAGACTGTATTTTGTTGCATCGAAGTTGTCGATGTTTGCATACAGGACAAAGAACGCGTAGGTGTTCCACAGGGTTCCCATGAACTTTCTCTGTCCTTCCACGACCGTCTTGCCTGCGAAACGGCTCGGCAGCCACGGAGCACTGCTGGTGTAGAAGTACCAGCGGATCGCATCGGCACCGTAGGTCTGCAGTGCGTCAAACGGATCTACCGCATTTCCTTTGGATTTACTCATCTTCTGTCCGTTCTCATCCTGTACCAGACCAAGAACGATAACGTTCTCGTACGGTGCTTTGTTGAACAGCAGAGTGGAAATTGCAAGCAGGGAGTAGAACCATCCACGTGTCTGGTCTACAGCCTCGGAAATAAACTGTGCCGGGAACTGTTTCTCGAAGGTTTCTTTGTTCTCGAATGGATAGTGATGCTGTGCGAACGGCATGGAGCCGGAATCGAACCAGCAGTCGATAACCTCCGGTACACGGTGCATCTCTTTACCGCATTTCGGGCACTTGATGGTCACTGCGTCGATGTATGGGCGGTGAAGCTCGATGTCATCCGGGCAGTTGTCGGCTTTTTCTTTCAGCTCTTCGATACTGCCGATGCAGTCCTGATGGCCACATTCACACTGCCATACCGGAAGCGGAGTTCCCCAGTAACGGTTTCTGGAAAGTCCCCAGTCCTGAACATTTTCCAGCCAGTCGCCGAAGCGTCCTTTTCCGATGCTCTCCGGAATCCAGTTGATGGTGTTGTTGTTGCGGATCAGATCCTCTTTTACTGCAGTCATGCGGATGAACCAGGTCTCACGTGCATAGTAGATCAGCGGAGTATCGCATCTCCAGCAGTGCGGGTAGCTGTGCTCAAACAGCGGTGCATCAAACAGAAGATCCTTGTCCTCGAGTGCCTGCAGAACCGCCATATCTGCTTTCTTGCAGAAGGTGCCCGCCCAAGGAGTTTCCTCGGTCATTTCACCTTTTTCGTTTACGAGCTGTACGAAAGGAAGATCGTATCTGTGGCCGACTTTGGAGTCGTCCTCACCAAATGCAGGGGCGATATGAACAACACCGGTACCATCGGTCAGTGTTACGTAGGTATCGCAGACTACATAGTATGCTTTTTTGTTTCCGATTCTCTTCTCAGCGTACGGGAACAGCGGCTCGTACTCTTTGAACTCGAGATCTTTACCCTGATAATGCTCCAGGATTTCAGCGCCCTCACCGAGAACGGTGTCTACCAGAGCAGCTGCCATATAATAGGTATATCCTTTGCTTGTTACTTTTACATAATCCTCATCCGGGTTGACGCAGAGTGCAACGTTGGACGGAAGGGTCCACGGTGTGGTGGTCCATGCCAGGATGTAAGCGTCCTCGCCTTTTACTTTAAAGCGGACAACGGCTGAACGTTCTTTGACATCTTTGTATCCCTGCGCTACTTCGTGGGAAGAAAGCGGGGTACCGCAGCGCGGGCAGTAAGGAACAATTTTGTGTCCTTCGTACAGAAGACCTTTCTTCCAGATCTCTTTTAATGCCCACCACTCGGACTCGATGTAATCGTTATGATACGTAACGTATGGGTTTTTCATATCAGCCCAGAAGCCAACGGTATGGGAGAAGTCTTCCCACATTCCCTCGTATTTCCATACGCTCTCTTTACACTGCTCGATGAATGGCTCTACGCCGTATTTTTCGATCTGGTCTTTTCCGTCCAGACCGAGTTTTTTCTCAACTTCCAGCTCTACCGGCAGTCCGTGGGTATCCCAGCCTGCTTTTCTCGGTACCTGATAACCCTTCATGGTACGGTATCTCGGGATCATATCCTTGATAACACGGGTCTCTACGTGGCCGATGTGCGGTTTTCCGTTTGCGGTCGGCGGTCCGTCATAGAACACGTAGGACGGATTTCCTTCACGCACTTTCATACTTTTTTCGAAGATCTGATTGTCTTCCCAGAACTTCTCAACCTGTTTTTCTCTCTCGACAAAGTTCATGTCGGTTGAAACTTTCTTGTACATGCTTGTACCTCCTGAAACTTAAGTTTCTCGTTTGATTTGCTCGTTATCGCGGCAGTCGCCAGGGTCGCGTGCAGACACAGGCTCTGACTCGTTACTCGCGTAAAATAAGAAAAAGCTCCCGCCCTGTAATAGGACGAAAGCTGTACTTATCGTAACCACCTGTTACATACTATCATATGCATTTCCTGTAACGGGGAACGGCCGGCAACTTCTTAACACTGCTCTCCGGCTTTCTATATTTTATGCACCGGGTACACAGATTCAGAACTGCAACTTGGAAGTGATGTTCACCTGCCGCTACTTGTACCGGACTCCCACCATCCCCGGCTCGCTTTCCACAGACCGTTCACGCGCAGACTACTGTCTTCGTCATCGTTTTTCATGCCTTATTATAACTAGGGGCTGTGAGCGTTGTCAAGAGCGGAAAGCATATTTTATCGGTTCTTTTCCGCGATTTTACAGGATTTTCGGGGGTGTGCGTTGCTATTTGGATGGGGGAATGGTAAAATCGGGGTATAAGTCAAAGGGGATATTCTGCTGGTTGGTGTTAATTATGATAAGAAGACGAAGGTACATGAGTGTCGGATTGAGAAATATTTGAAATCAGGAGAAAAATAATGAAAGTTGTGATTGCAATTGATTCTTTTAAAGGAAGCCTCTCTTCTTTGCAGGCTGGAAAGGCGGCTGCAGAAGGGATTCATCGTGTGAAACCTGAAGCGGAGACAGTTGTCCGGACACTGGCGGACGGCGGGGAAGGGACGGTTCAGGCTTTGACGGAAGGGCTGGGCGGACGGTTTGTATCAGTTCCTGTGACGGGCCCGGCTGGTAAGACGGTTTTGTGCCAGCATGGTGTGATCGAGCAGACACACACGGCTGTCATTGAAATGTCCGGGGCTGCGGGCATTACGCTGGTGTCGGGCGCGGAGCGGAATCCGCTGTATACGACGACGTACGGTGTGGGTGAAGTCATCCGGGATGCAGTGCTGCGGGGCTGCCGCCATTTTATTGTAGGAATTGGCGGAAGCGCAACGAATGACGGCGGAATTGGAATGCTGCAGGCACTTGGGTTTGGAATGCTCGCCGCGGATGGAAAACAGGTTCCGTTTGGTGCGATTGGGCTGGAATCTCTCGCCGCGATTACAACAGCCCACGTTCTGCCGGAACTGTCGGAATGTACCTTCCGCATTGCCTGTGATGTGACGAATCCGCTCTGCGGTTTCAACGGGTGCAGCGCAGTTTTCGGGCCGCAGAAAGGGGCGGATGCAGACATGATTGCGCGGATGGATTCGGCGCTTGCCTCTTATGCCTCCCTCTGTCAGAAACAGTTTCCAAAAGCTGATCCAGCTGCGCCTGGAACGGGGGCCGCGGGCGGTCTGGGATTTGCTTTTCAGACATTTCTGCCGGCAGTTCTCGAGCCGGGGATTCAGATTGTGCTGGACGAAATCAGACTTCGGGATGATGTGCGCGATGCCGATCTTGTCATCACCGGCGAGGGACGGCTCGACGGGCAGACCGTGATGGGAAAAGCACCGATCGGGGCTGCAAAGCTGGCGAAAGAATACGGCAAACCGGTCATCGCATTCTCCGGCTGTGTCACAAAAGACGCATCCGCATGTAACGCTGCCGGAATTGATGCCTTTTTCCCGATTCTGCGAAGCGTCGTTTCACTTAAGGAGGCTATGGATGTGAAAAATGCTGCTGAAAATATGACAAATACGGTGGAGCAGGCTTTTCGGCTGTTTTTACTTCATTAAAAGATAAGACCGTTTTCTCCTGTTATGATTGTTGCAGGAAAAAATGGTCTTGTATTTTCTTTATTTTCTTCCAAGGTAACGGTTTACGGTTCTCTTGTATTCCTCATATGGCTTTCCAAATGCTTTCGCAAGAAACGGCTCTTCGACGTTCACGATCTGGATGTGAAACATCACCATCGGAAAGATGGATGCTGCGCATAAAATCCCGTTAAAGAACATCAGCAGGATTCCCAGGTAGACCAGATCGAATCCAAGAAACGCAGGATTACGGCTGATCTGGTAAATTCCATCGGTAACGAGTTCTGTTTTGTCTGTTTCGGAAACGCCCGCGCGCCAACTGTCGCGCATGGTCAGAACGGAGACGATGAAAACCACATCGCCGCAGACCGCAAGTACAAATCCGATCACCCGCATAGCAGGCGGCATGGATGAGGCACTGCGCCAGATGCTGATGACTTCCACGATCAGCACCAGAAACGTAGCGGTTTTCATGGTAAGCTCAATCGCTTTTGTTTTCCCTGCTTTTCCTTTTCCCATCTGATCCGTCTGGATTCCCTGGCGTCTCTGTGCCATCATTTTTCCCAGATAGCATCCGTAAAATACGAGCAAAACTGCGATTGCCCCAAGTTGAAATCCCATGGTTCACCGCCTTTTATCGTTTGTCTTCCACGCCAAGAATCTGTCCCACAAACACGATATGCGGTTGCCAGCCTCCTTTGAAATCCGGGTAGACTTTTGGCATGGAAGCGTAGTATTCCTGGATTTCCAGTGCGAGATCTTCTTTGGCGAACTGGTGCTGATACAGTTTTTTGCAGAGGAAGGTCAGGTTTGCCTCCTCGTATGTTACGCCGTCGCCGATGGCAGCCGGGGTGAGGCCTGCGGCGGCAGCTTTGTCTCCGTCACGGCCGGAGTGACCGCCCATGTAGCCCAGCGCTTTGCGGTACTGATCCGGGTAAAAGCTCACGGTGAAGGTGTCGCTTTCTTTCAGGAACTCACTTGTGTAGCGCGCCGGGTGCACATAAACCGTTACGGTTGAAATGGTTTTCCGGTCGGCTGCCCAGATATTTCCGAGGCTTCCCCAGCCGATCGTACAGCTGTTGAAATGATCCATTCCGCCGGCGGTGACAAGCGCCCACTGTTTGTCGAACATTTCAAATACCTTGTAGTCTTCCTGTCTAAAATCTTTCATTGTAAAATCCTCCCATGTTCTTTTCTCTTTATTTTTTTACTGCTTTCACCAACAGCATCATCGGCCGGCGCAGCTCATCCTTCATCCCCGGGATGTCCATCATTGTTTCCGGCGGCATGGCTTCCTCCACGGCTTTCAGTTCGAAGCCGTTGTTCAAAATACCATTCCCTTTCCCATCAGATTTTTGCTAATCCTGCATAAAACCCACCTATTCATTCTGTAACTTTTGTCTTTATTTTGCTGTCCATTCTTTCAGCGCTGCCGTAACTCTTCGGTCGATGTCTTTTCGCGTTGCCTCGCATTCCTTTGGATAATCTTTTGCGGCTTTGAATACAAAGCGCATCACAAATTTCAGGCCGATCGGGAGTGCGATGCGGAGCATGCCTTCCGGCAGGACGAAATGGGTTCCGTGCTCGTAGGCGAGGGCCTCGTATTCGCAGGTGTGCGGGCGCTCCTGCAGACGCTTGTCCATGCGGCGGACGTATTTTCCGGCCTCCCAGAAAGAATCATCGTCTGCGCCGATCAGCAGCAGTTTTCCCTGAATGTTTTCGACTTTGATCATTTCTTCCTCGGTGTGCGATCTTACTTTTTCGGAGTCGATAAACAGACATGTTGACCGCTCGATATCTCCGGAGCCTTTTGTTTCTTCCTCAACTTTGTGCCAGTAGGTCGGATGCTCGTACACGAACGGCATGTAAGGAAGCGGCTCGCCTTTCCAGGAAATCGTCGATGCATTCGGAACCGGCCATTCGCGGCAGCCGTCCCGCTTGCCCTGTTTAAAACCCTGCCATACGAAATCGCTGCCGGTAAAGCTGACGGTCAGTGTGAGCTCCGGCAGATACGATGCGGCGGCAAGCGCAACCATTGCCGTTGTGCTCATTCCCATGATACCGATTTTTTTATTTCCATGCGCTTTCAGCCAACGGATCGCGGACTCGATACGCTCCAGCGGATAGTTGACATGACTGTAATTTTTCTTTCCGGGAGATACACAGAGCGCGTTCACGCCATTTCTGTGCAGCCATTTTGCACCGCATTTCGCCATGTAGTCATTCGGATCATCCCCGAACAGGCCGATGACGGCATGGTCGGCACCGTTTGGATTTTCATAATAGGTTGCGTAGAAGCCATCTGTTTCTGTTTCAAAAAACTGTTTTTTCATATTATTCGCCCTCGTTTTTTCAAATCCAGATTTCAGTTATACATTCCTAACTCTCATTATAACGGGAGAAATGGAAAAAGCAACTTGAATCCAAATTTGTTTCCTGAGGCTGAGTATTCTTCTACAAAAACGCAAAATAGCCGACTGCCCGGAAATGATTGTTTCGGGGCGGCCGGCTGCTTCGTAAACTATTTTTCTTCACCCATGAGATACTGGATTGCTGCTCCAACGCCATTATGGTCATTATCGGCGGTAATATATTTACAAATTGCTTTGATCTCATCGTTTGCATTTCCCATCGCAACTGGGAAACCTACACTGCCAAGCACAGCGCGGTCATTGTCTGCATCACCGATACCGACTGTCTCGCCGAGGGTTACGCCCAAACGCTTTGCAAGCTGCGCAAGGCCGGTTGCTTTTGTCACATGTTCCGCGGTCATTTCCAGTGACGTTTTCTCGGCAAATGCGAAGGTCAGCGGCAGGGCTTTTAATTCCTCATACGCCCGGCTCCGGTCCTCTTCGGAGCGGAAATAGATGTTGATTTTCGGAATGGAATCGTACCGCTTGGCTTCCTCTTCCATGCTCTCGACCTGCGTCGCCACTTTTAAAAACAGCGGCTGATAAACCCCCATGCGGAACTGGTCCATATGCTGGATATCACTGGATGAAACGATCGAATCGTTTTCCGTCAGGATATGCGGCATTGCCTTGTATTCTGCTGCCGTTCGCACAATCTTTTCTATGTATTCCCGCGCAATCTCCGCCCGGTAAATGGCCTTTCTCTCCGCGCTGTCATACACCAGTGCGCCGCTGTAGCAGACCGCATAGCGCATCATCGGCAGAACCGCAAAATACGGCTCCAACTCCACCACCGCCCGGCCGGTACAGTACACAACCGGAATCCCGCCATCGACCGCCGCCTGGATATCTCTGACGGTGTCCTCATGAACTGTCTTATCCGACTGCAGCAGCGTTCCGTCCATGTCTACGGCGATCAGTTTGTATGCGTTTTTCATGATTTTCTCCTCTTACGCAATCCTATCATTCACTGCTTCCATCTCATACAATGTAAATGGATCAATATCTATACAGTTTGTTTCATCCCATTCTCCGGAAATATCCCAGGCGAGTGTTCCATTCATAACGGTACATGCATCTTTGAATTTCTCAATTTCTCTTAACGGTGCAAAAATCTCTGCTTTCAAATCATCCGTTGCATCATAATCAACGATTTTTCCGTCATCAAAAAAGACCTGTACATGAAAATTATCTAATGGAATCACCTGTACAACCGTAGGAAAATATTCATTCATAGACTTTCACCTCACGTCTTATATCAGTGGATTAATTCTGTTTAAAGGCTTCATATCCTTTGCCAGCTCCCAGTTTTGCATTAACTCATCCTGGTGAATGGTGCACCATGCCAAAATCAGACGTAATTGCTTATTTGGCAATGATCCTTTTATTACCTGTATATGATTAATGTCGACCAATGCTTTATTCCCATTATATTCTGCATGAAAATGAGGAGGCATATGGTCTTTATAATACATTGTTACCCGAATCCCATAAAATAATGATATCTCCGGCATGTGCTGCATCCCCTTTCTATTTTTTATAGTGTAACATTTTTTCTAAACATATGCTAGAAAGATCTTCTCAGCTTTTCTCCTCCAGTTCTTTCAGATAATCATAGCACAGGCCGCCGTCACAGCGGTAGAAAAATGGGTCTTTGCGAATGGTGCTTTCGCTGTTCAGGATAAAGCTGGCGAGTTCTTTTCCTGTTTCGCTGCAGAATTTCATGCGGAAGCTGTAGCCAGTATAGTTCAGAGAAAGTTTGTCTTTTTTCATTTTGGTGTTCTGGATATTTTCTACGATACAGCGAATCTCATCTGCGTCACAAATTTCAAAGCTTTCGCCGGTATTGCCGTCGAAAACGGAAATCAGTGTTACGTCGGATGAGGCGACTCCTTTTAAAAATGTCGTCGGAAGAAAATACCATACCGCCAACAGCGCTGCCGCCAGAAGGATGATTACTGCTATGATTGTGCATCGTTTTTTCTTCATAAGGATTCCTCCTCAAATTTCTAACGCACCTTTTCCCACTGCTCTTTCGTCATCTGGTTCGTATGGCCGACCCGGACTTCGTGCATCTGCGGCACTGGGACTTTCTGGCAAGTGTGGTGATAGGTAAATCCGAGTTTTTCCTGTACTCTTTTTGACTTCTGGTTGCCGTCGTAATAACCGCACCAGATGACATTCATGCCAAGATCCTCGAAGCCATGACGCAGGATTTCTTTTGCTGCTTCCGGCATATAGCCGCGGCCCCAGAATGGTTTGCCCAGCCAGTAGCCAAGCTCGCATTCATCGTCGCGGTCGGTCATATCGGTATGTCCGTTTAACCGCAGCTCGATGGAACCGATTGCTTCATCGCTTCCTTTTTCGCAGATCGCATAGCACTCTGCCCCGTTCAAAAGATTCCGGATCACATTCCGGCTTTCCTCCACTGACTGATGTGGCTGCCATCCCGCCGCCGGTCCGACTGCAGGATCTTTTGCATAATGAAACAGACTCTCGGCATCCGCGTCGGTCCATTTTCTTAAAATTAATCGTTCGGTCTCTAACATCGTTTTTCCTCCCTCATCTGCGTTCGAGCAAATATACTTTTACAGCAAACTCTTCATTCCCCGGCATTTTCCCGCTTTCTATGCCGGTCACTTCAAATCCCATGGATTCATAAAGTGCTCTCGCCGGCTCATTTCCCACCAAAGCTTCAATAGAATGGATTTCAGGAAACATCTGCATTGCATAAGCTGTCAGTCTCTTTCCTATTCCTCTTCTCATATGGGCAGGATCAATATACAGCCAGGCCAGTTCTTCCTCCGAACAGGCTACAAAGCCAACAACCTGACCATCCTCTTCCGCAACAAAAAGTCCTGGATAATCAAAAAGATTTTCTCTTTCTGCCGCAATACAAAGCGGCAAAAATGCATCTTCCAATCCCGCAAGTTTCAACTCAATTTTTCTGCTTTCATCATGAATCTTCTGGATCGCATTCCAGTCAGATACTTGATAGTTTCGGATCGTAATAGAC
The DNA here is from genome assembly GCF_050872605.1 of Fusicatenibacter sp. GTDB lineage: Bacteria > Bacillota > Clostridia > Lachnospirales > Lachnospiraceae > Fusicatenibacter. The sequence goes on along the minus strand of NZ_JBNMHD010000019.1, from coordinate 44,405 downwards.
ATATCTCCCTCCTTAACCCGGATTTTTCAATCTATATTTTTCAATCCCTCGTATAATTCATCAAAAGATTTCATCCCACTGCATCTGCCATATGACAAATTCTTATTTTCTCCAAATTCAAGCAGAAAACATTTTGCCATTTCTTCCACCGTCTGTTCCAGTGCGCAGAAAAATTGCTGATAAGCAAAATTACTTGCAGCGCTGCCTTCTTCGAAGGTATTCATAATAAGGGACTCTGTCACCTGGTCAAGAGGATACATCTTGAGATGCATCAGTTCATGTACGATAACTTCTTCGAGATTCTCCTGTTTGGGATTACCTGTATTCAGCAGCAGTATCGCTTTTCTGTCATCACAGTCTATTTTGAAATCTCCGGTTTTTCTCCATTCAGGATCATCAACAAATTCCAGCTTTACATCCCATGCAGGAACAATTCTCAGCTTCTTACACCATTTTTCGAACAGTTCATTTAATTTTTCTTTTTCCATTCCCCACTCATTCCTCCAGCTTTCAAATTTTTATCACATCGCACTGCTCTTCGCCAGCAGCATCGACAAATACGATTTTCTTATCGTATCTTTGATGGAATACCCTAATTTCTGAAGAATCTCTTCCAGCTCTTTCAGCGCAGCTTCCCGCTCTTCTTCTTTTTCTGCCAGGATTTCCAGCTCCAGATATTCGCCGAGGCCGGTTACGGTATCTACGCATGCGGTTATGTTTCCGTTCTGCATATACTGTCTCTGTTTTTCCACTTTCGGAACTGGCTGGAATCCAATGTTTTCCAGGATTTCTCTGCAGACTGTCGCATCTTTGACTTCCGTTTCCAGCTCTTTTCGTGTCATGGAAACGGTATCCATTTTTGCCCCTTTGTAAGTAATCGCCGCCGTCTTTTCTCCCGTATCCAGATTCTCAATACTCCGAACACGAAGCGCTTCATCTAGTCTGGCAAAATCGTGATGTTCGGCTGTGTAGTAGGTGTCTGTTTCCATAACCAGCTTTTTCTTTTCAAAACCAAGCTGCTTCAAAGAAGTCAGAATCTGTGTTTTATCCTCAATTTTTAATTTTATTTCTACCTCGACACTCATAACTGCCCTTTCTCTTCAACTACCAATCAACACTTCCTTCCCCCGAAACGCAAATCCATAATGCCGGATCCGTTCCTTTGCAATTCCTCTGGCAAGCAGTTCTGTGTCGTATTGTTTTTCCCGAATCTGATGAAGTGCATGTTCCACCGTCTGTTCCAGCGACTTTTCTTTTGATGTATTCTGAACCTTGAATTCCATTACGATCGCATCCAGATTTTCTTTCAGTGGTTCCATTACTACATCATACCGTCCAAATCCACTTTCTCTGTTGGATGTGATTCTGTATTTTCCGGCCAGATCGACAATCAGGCCAAGAACAAATCCATGATAAAATCTTTCTGGTTCGAGTTCCTCTGATGGTTTTCCGCCCGTGTCGAAACTGCTGAATGTCTGAAGTGCTACCTGATTCATAAACTGGTTCATATAATCCAGATCCCCTGCAAGCAGAGCATCTTTAAAATTGCCATACGCAGACTCTTCTTCTGTAAACCAGTCCTCTATCATCTTTTCGAACATCAGCATCGTCTCATGATTTGTCACTTTCAGATCATACTGACGCTTTCCTGTTCTGTTGTCCATTTCATACTGATCCACTTTCAGATAGCCGCTTGCAAGCATCAGGCTCCAGATGACTCCCCGTTTTCTTCCAAGCTGTTCAAAAACTACCTGCTCATCCAGTTCTGTGCAGATCACTCCGCCGTTTAATAAATCTTCCATTTCTGTCTTGATTTTTGCAGGACTCCGGCGGATCAGATTAGAAATCAGCATATTTCCGCTGGTGTCTGCCCAGTACGTTCCATATTCTCCCGTATCCAGATATTTTGTGATGGACCACGGATTGTAAATATCCTTCCGTTTTCCAAAGGAAAATCCATCATACCAGTAACGGACGGTTTCTTTTTCATCGGACACCCCATTTTCCTCTAGCGCATGAAAGACTTCCTCTTCCGTAAATCCAAACGAACCGCTGTATTTTTCTGACGTTGTTGTTACAACTTCAAGGTTATTCAGATCCGAAAAAATGGATTCTTTACTGACTCTTGTAATTCCTGTCAGAAGCCCCCGTTCCATATAGGGATTCGTTTTGAAGGTGGAATTGAACAGGCTTCTGATAAACGCGGTAAGATTTTCCCAATACCCATGAATATACGATTCCTGCAAAGGGGTATCATACTCATCCAGAAGAATAATCACTTTTTTTCCGTAATAGCGGCTCAGATAATCCGACAGATAATTAATGGCTACAGCTGCTGCATCATCCGACATATTTTCCTCAACGGAATCAAAATAGGCACGGTCTTTTTCATTCAATACTTTGCTGGATTTGACAAACTCAAAAGTGCTGTATAATTTCACCAACTTACGAATAACTGCTCTTCTTGCAGATTCATACGTGGTTGCCTTAATATCGGCAAAGCTGAGTGAAATCACTGGATACGTTCCCTGCAGTCTGCGAAATCTTTCCTCTTTCCAAATGGCAAGGTTTTCAAAATATTGACTGCATTCGGAATGATTTACAGAAAAGAAATATTCGACCATACTCATATTCAGGGTCTTGCCGAATCTTCTTGGACGGGTGATCAGGGTAACGCTGTCCTGATTGTCCCACCATTCCCTGATAAAATCCGTCTTATCAATATAAAAACAGTGATTCTTTCTGATGGATACAAAATCCTGATTTCCAATGGAAATTACTGATTTCATGAGCTCGCTTCCTTTCCTGTTTTTTTCATTCTATCACATTTTTTCTATAAAGTGATTCTCTGATTCGTTCCAATATTTTTTATACACAAAATCATCATCCGCCGTAAAATTAAGCTGATACATTCGGAAGATAACCAGGAAATCTTTAGGCTGCCATTGTTCTTCATAGGAATAGCAGTATTTCATGCCCAGTTTCTGCATGACCTTTCCGCTTCTTGGGTTATTTTGATCATGCGTTGCCGTAATATAAGGCAATCCATCTTTTTTCACCTGCTCCACTACGGCTTTGCCGGCCTCTGTGGCAATCCCTTGGTGCCAGTATTCTCTGCGGATTCCATAGCCGAAATCATGGGATTCCTCTGTCGCGACGTTCATATATCCGATCGGAACGTTATCTTCCTTCCGGCAGATGGCATACGCATAGGCCTGCGGCTGTGCATATCTGGAAGCATATCTTTCTTCAAAAAAACTCTTCGTTTCCTCCAGATTTTTCACAGGATACCAGGGCAGGAATTGATTCGCTTCTTCATCTTTTAAAATCAGAAAAAGTGCGTTCATATCCTCTTCTGTAAATTTTCTTAAAATCAGGCGTTCGGTTTCTAAAACAGGTGTGTTCCTTTTCCTGCGCCAGATCATAAAAAAATCTTTTTCTCCGGTATCATCATCCATACCTTCTCCCTCAATCGTGAAATGCTCTCTTTGGTAAAAGGAAATTGCTTTTTTATTTTTCTGATATACGCTCAAGCTGATCTGCGATTTTATTTTCTTCACGTAATCCAATAACTGTTTTCCTATCCCTTTTGACCGCATACTTTTCTTCACAAAAATTCCTTCTATGTAATCCTCATTCACCCCTATGAATCCATCTATTTGTTGTATATTTTCATTTTCAGATACATAGATTTCAGCCTGCGGAAGCATTTCCTTCACCATTTCAACATGATCCGTCCAGTATTTTTCCGGGACGAAATTATGTACCTCTGTATTAGACGTAAGCCATATTTGCATAATGGAAGACAAATCACTGTTTTTAAAATTTCGAATCATATGACACTCTGCTCCCTTTCGATTATAACTCTGCCATTGTTATTTTCCATCGGATACCACGGTATGATAGATCTCATGAACAATACTTTCTTTATCCTGATCTGCCGTTATTCTGGTTTCCTGCAGAACAGGTGCGTAATCTTTTTCGTTCCACCATCTCCGCATGTCTTCTGCGCTGAAATCATTGCAGTTCGGCTTTGTTTTGTGACGCTTCACGGTCTCCTCAAAGGGGATGTCGAAGTAATAGGCGTATATATTTTTGCCATATAAATCTACTGCCAGTTCAAATAACGCACGATACCATTCTACATTCAGAATCCCTTCCAGAATGACAATCTCGCTGTGTTTTCTTCCATACCGCAGAAGCTCTTCCAACAGCGGCAGTGCTTTTGTATTCTCTCCGTCTTTGACTTTAAGTATGTCCCTTCGGATGACATCCTGCGAGATCAGCATCGTGTTATTTCCGAACATCTGCTGCAGTTCCTTCGCAATGGTTGTTTTTCCGCTGCCGGAATTTCCTCTTAAAACAATTAATTTATTCATCTGTAAGCAATCGTCCATTATCCATCCTCGAAATAGTAATTTTCAGCTCATCACCTGATATCTGATTCTGATATATGAGTCCTTTAAAACGGTGCAGTCTATGAGCTTCAATACTCCCAGCCGAGAGAGTTCATTTTCTGCAAGAATGGAACTTCCGTCTATTAAAGAAACAGTCTCTTTCCCGCCAATCAACACCGGAGCTACAACGATATCAATATAATCAAACAGCTTTTCCCGAAGGAACAATCCGTTCACCGTTCCGCCGCTTTGGATTGTTAATCTCTCGCATCCATACGATTCTTTTAATTCCCGAAAAGCATCTTTCAGCGACAGTTTTTCCTGAAAAATAATATGGAGATTCCTTTCCTTCACGTGACAGGCAGGATGGTTCTTATTCGATGTAATCAGCACAAATTCTTTGGATTTCCTGCAGAAATATGTTACACCATGCTCCGTTAAATGGCTGTTATCCAGTAAAACAAAGGAAACGGGACTCTTATCAGGAAAAGGCTTTTTATTGACCCCCATCTTTTCCTGCACGCGTCCTGTATTAAAAGACCAGAGATCAGTTGTCTGCTCGATCTCATAATACTGGTGCAGCCCTTCTTTCAACCCGTCTATCTTCGGGAAATCCTGATCTACATCTAAATCATCTGATGCACCGGGACTTATCTTTCCATCTACGGACATCAGCATAAACAGAGTTGTGATTGGTCTATCCATCCTATTCCTCCCCAAATTGTAATTTTATTTTATACACTTTTCGCTATCTGCAGCGCCAGAAACAGCTTGTCCAGATCGTGGTTGGCGGCAGATAATCCATCCGTTTCATAGTTTCCTTCGATCAGCACATCTCCTGAAACAAGAAAATCATAAAGTTCAAATCCATAAAAATCACAGATCGCCTGAACGCCTGCGAGTTCCATTTCCACGGCGATGCAGCCTTCTTCTTTTCGTTTTTTTACAAGATTTACCGTTTCCCGAATCATACTGTCTGTCGTCCATACCCTTCCCTGAACGTAAGGCAGATTTCTCTCCGCAAAAAATTCAGCCAGTTTGTCTGTGTTTTTTATTTTTATGTAGTCCTGCGGTTCTGCAAAATAATAGGACAGTCCTTCTCCCCGGTATGCCTCCGTCGGGAGAATAAACTTTCCATCGGTTGCTTCTTTGTCCAGACTGCCGCAGGAACCGAACATGATGAAGATGGATGCGCCTGTCAAATGGTTGACTTCGGCAATCGTCCCTGCGGCAAGAGCCGAGCCAATTGGAGTCAGGTAGAAAGCAATCGTTTCTTTCTCATATGATAAGGTCCAGACCGGTATATTCCCATTGCATGCACCTACTTCTGCAATCTGCCGGCATGGAAAATTTTCGAATATGTATTCATATATTACTTTTGAAAAAACGACTATACATTTTTTTACCAGATGCCGCTTCTCTCCATAGAAATTCTCCATTTTTACAATCGGTTCGCTGTTGATATCATAAGAATCAATAATCATTCTGTTTCCTCCATAAGTTTATCCACCAAAAGTTCGCTCACGTAACATGCAGCATACTCTGGATTTTCACAATACCATTTTCATATATACAAGCTCCTGCGGACCAGAATACTTTGAAATGAATCCCAACGGATTACGTCCAAACTCCACAAATCCAATGCTTTTATACATATGGAAAGCTCTTTGGTTATCTGCAACAACCTCCAGTTCTAATTGCTGATATCCCGCATTTTTCGCACACTGCACGCAGGCCTTCATCATCGCTTTGCCAATACCAAGTCCCCAGTATTCCTTCACAACATCAATGTCAAATTCGGCACGATGTCTGACTTTATACTTATTGCCAACTGCAGAAATTCCCGCTGTTGCAACGATCTTGTCATTTACAACAGCCAACAGCATTACTTCACGATTGCTTTCGGCTCTTGCTTGAAGAAATTCACTCTCACTCTTTGTATCAAAACAATGTTCTTCCGGATAGGAAAGCAAAATTTCGTATTACGCAGTCCTGTCCATTTTTCAAAATTATGTTTTCTTTATATTCCATTTTACTGTCCCTTTATCCTCATATTTTTATACTATTCTCAGAATAATTCTTTTTTAACCAAAATATACTCGCTGGTCCGCAGCACTTCCGCAAAACCACATTTCAGGAATAACAAAACGGATGAATTATCAACCGCAATATCGTCATAGAGTTCTTTTACACCATTCTCTTTTGCCGCTTCGCATAAAAGCAAAAGTCCCTCACGACCATATCCCTTTCCACGATACGGAGCATAAACAACAACATCCGCGATGTAAATCTGTCTTTCTGCATCAAAATAATATGCGGTTTCTCCAATATAAGAGTTATTCTCCTTGATATATCTATAAAAACGTTGGCCATTGGAGTTTGTGATCCATCTGTCATACCAGTCTGTCCAGCATTCTTCAGGAAATGCGATGGTTCCTCCGCTGGCATGGTTGTAAGACATCGTCTGCTCATCGCTCATCATTCTTTTCCTAAACCACAAGTCATTCACATCCGGCTTATACAATTCAAGCATTTCTTCACCTCTTCCGTCATATACAAATACTTTTATATCTGTATTTACAAATCCAACAGATAAAGTATGCTGTCCCTGTCAGGATACGTATACTCTTTTATCTCTGTAAACTGAAATTGAAATATGTGTGATTGCTCTTAATCCGTGGTAATCGGCAATCCATTCATTGCCATTTGCGCCAAATTCGCAAACCTCAAATCGTATATTAGCATATTGATCTTTCGTTTTTATTTTTACGAACATGCTTCCTTATTTTTCATACTTTTCAATCCGGCATTCATGTTCTTTTGTTTTTTCATTGTAGTTAATTCCCACCAGTAAAAGCTCCCCCGCATAGCAGGCAACCGACTCCGGATATTTTCTGTCTCTAATCTGATCTAATGCTGCTCTGACGCTTTTGTCCCATTTCAGTTCCACAACAAGCGCCGGGTAATAATTCTGAAACTCCGACTTTGGAATAAACACAAAGTCTGCAAATCCACGACCCGCGGGAAATTCGCGGATTGGTTTGAAATAGTATTGCATGGAACTCAAATAGGCAATGGACAGAACACTGCTGAGTGAGTTTTCATTGTTATACTGAATCACAGAAGTATATTCCCTGTGAATTTTTTCAATTTCTTTTGCTACTGCGTTTCCATTCATCTGAATTGTATCTTTCAAAAGCTGCTCTGATTCTTTTTGAAACGCAATCAGCTCATTCCACTTTTTCCTCTTCGTCGCCAGAATTAATTCCTGACGGATTTCCTCGTTCGGAATGAAAGCAGTCTTAAATGTCCGGTCATAGGCCAGATAGCCAAGGTGAATCAGATACGTCAGCACATCGTCTTTATTAGCGAAGCTGACGGTATCGTTCTGAAAAGAGGTAACATCAACCGGAACATGATCTCCTGAAAGCATTTCGATTACGGCACTTTTCAGGCCATCAAAATCCATATTGATCAGCGGAACAATCGCCTCATAGGATGCGGTTCCGGACCAGTAGCTCTGGAATTCGCCTTCGAGCATCAGGTTCACAACGGCATTTGGATTGTATACATGATATTTTCCAATCTGATAACCGTCGTACCATCGTTTGACTTCTTCAAACTTCTGACCATATACTTCACATAGTTTTTGAACTTCTGTTTCTGTAAAACCTACATATGGTGCAATCGGCCCGGCATGCAGCATCGAATAATCTTTGAAATTGTTCAGCGCCGACTGTGTCTTTTCTTTTTTTACAGGCAAAATACCTGTCAGATATGCCAGTTGAATATATTTTGTCGGCTCCGTCCCTTTGAACATCGCCCGCAGAAAATTGATATATTCTTCCTGTGTTTTGAGATCCGCCGCCTCGTCACGAATCAGAACATCCCATTCGTCTATAATCACAATAAATTTTGTCCTGGATGCCGCGTTGATCCGCGACAGTGCCTCCGGCAGTGACCGGATTTCTTCTGGAAGTATATGGGGATAATATTCTTTTAGCTCCGAAATCGTTTTTTCTGAGATATAAGAAACAATCCGCTCCGGTCCGCCTGCCGGTTCCATACACCATTGGATATCCCAGTGGAGCACGTCATACTGATTCAGATGTTTTTCAAAATCCTTTGCCCTGCTGATTTCCAGCCCGGAAAACATTTCTTTCGAACTGCAGCCCTTGCTGTAATACGCGGTGAGCATGTTTGCCGTAATTGATTTTCCAAACCGCCGCGGGCGGCTGTTGCAGATATATCCCTGCAGAGTGTTCATGACTTTATTCGTATAAGTCAGCAGTCCTGTTTTATCAACATAAATCTCAGAATTTAATGCAACCGCAAATGCTTCATTTCCCGGATTCAGATAACTTCCCATGCAAATCCCTCCCGTCAACATTTTATATGACTCATTATACTTGATCCCTCTGACTATCACAAGGACAGGATTTTCCCGCGCAGCTTCCGGTTTTTCACTTTCGTCCTCCTGTGAGAATCCCATACAATTCCGGTCTTCTGTTTTTCAGTCCGCATTTTTCCCGGTTTCTGTATTCCCGCAGCAGGTCCACGTCCAGTTCTGCCAGAAATATGCCTTCTTCCTCTCCGGTTTCACACACGAGCATATCACGGGGAGCGCCTGTTTCTGTGTGATAGATTACGCCATCAAACAGTGTGGAATGTCCATTGCAGCCGCGGTGCGATGCAGGATAATTGCAGATTGCAATCGCGATCTGATTCTCGTATGCCCGGCCGCGCAATTGGGAGAGTCTGTTGATTTCCATCGGGCAGGCATTGGGGACGAGGAGGAGTTCGGCGCCTTTCAGCATCAGCACTCGGGCGGATTCCGGAAACTCTCTGTCATAGCAGATCATCGAACCGACGTTTATTCTGCCTTTGGCGGTATCCAGCTCCGCAACGCAGAAGTCATCTCCGGCATCCAGAACGCCCTCATCGTCGTCCTCGCCAAAATTGCAGATATGTACTTTCGAATAGCGATACATTCGTTCTCCATGGCGGTCGAACATGCAGACGGTATTTCGCGGTTTCGGCTCATGCTTTTCCAGCAGCGTTACCGCGATCGCCAGATTCAGTTCCGCGGCAAGTGCCGAAAATTGCTTTACATACGCACTGTCCAAAGAAACAGCGTTCTGCTCCAGCCATTCTTTCTCATGCGGAAAAACATATCCTGTGCTCCACATTTCAGGAAACAATGCGATATCCGCACCCTTCTCTTTCGCTTCCCGACACGCTTTTACTCCTTTTTCCATGTTATCTTCGATACTCCCAGCAGGCTGCAACTGTAAAAAAGCTATTTTTAATTTCATACATTATCCTCCCCTTATGTCACATATAACATATTTTCCTCTATTTATGTCATTCATAACATAATTTTATGTTTTAACAGCATTCAATGCCCTACCACCGTTTCATATTCTTCTCAAATTTCTCCGTATACGCCGCCTTTAATTCCTCCGCCGTAATCCCATAGCAGAGCATGACATCGTTGTAATACATCAGAACATCCGCCATTTCCTCTACCAGATGCTTTCTCAGTTCTTCTTTTCCCACCGCATCTGCCGCTCCGTTCTTTTTCACGATATCGATCACTTCGCCGACTTCCCCAACCATCCAAAGCAATTTATTCTGTCCTGTTGCCGGGCAGATGGGTTCCCATTTTTGTTTGTATTTTTCCTGCAACGCTTTCTGCATTTCCTGCATCTCGTTCATGCCAAAATCAGACATGCTGTTCTCCTCCATACTCGTAAATAATCATTTGAAAACATTATACCCATAAATGCTTCAATGGTAAACTTTCATTTTGCCACATAAAAAATACGCGCCGCATTTCTCATCAAAATCATGAGTATGCGGCGCGCAGTTTTTATTTCGTTTTTTTCTTTTCTCTTTTCATAAAAAGACAGACGCATAAAGCAGCAAATGCAACTGTTGCAGCGATCAGTACCGGCCATACCGGCAGTGGACAGACGCTTGCGCTGATCAGTTTCAGCCCCTGATAGAGTGTGTATACACCGAAGATCGAGAAGATCACAAACGCCAGTGTATTCAACAGCCCATCCGGTGTCTTGCTCTTTAAGAGGTAGCCGACCAGCATGCCGAGAATATCCGCTGCGAAAAGTCCGAGGGAACATCCGATCCATACAACGAATGCGGATCCCATCCCTTCATTTGCACCAAAGGTAATTGCGGTAAGCTGTGTTTTGTCTCCGAGCTCTGCTACGAAGAACGTACAGAACACGGCAAGCGGAGCGAACTGAATCTTTGATTTCCCGTTTCCTTCCTCTTCTTCGTCATCATCACCGGCAAGAGTTGATGCGGCAAAATAAAGGAATGCAAGCGCTGCAATTGTCTTAATCAGCCAGGCCGGAATAAATTCGCTGACAAGTCCGCCTGCAAGAACAGCCATTCCATTCAGTACCAGAATCGCGGCTGCGGTTCCCAGGATAATGTCTTTCAGCTTGTACTTCGAAGTAAGCGCAATCAGCATGAGCTGCGTCTTATCGCCCATCTCTGCGATGAACTCGGTAAGAAACACCTTTAGAAATAACACCATTTTCTATTCCCCCTTATCTCACAACAATATAAATGGCATATGCGGCATAAAATGCGACCATACAGAAACCTTCGACTCTTCCGATTTTCTTTTTAGTTCCTGCAAAAATCCATACACATACCGTGAATACGATCAATACACACAAATCAATTATATTTTCCGTAATGATGGCCATCGGGCTGATTGCGGATGCAATACCAAGTACCATAAGAATGTTGAAGATATTAGAACCGATCGCATTGCCAAGTGCCATATCAACTTCATTCTTTCTGGCAGCAACGATAGAAGTTACGAGTTCCGGAAGCGATGTTCCGATGGAAACAATGGTCAGTCCGATCAGGGTCTGGCTCATTCCAAGATCGCCCGCGATTCTTGCTGCGGCATCTACGGTCACATCTCCGCCGACTGCAATGGCGACTGCTCCACCAACGATGAACAGGATACTCTTCGGAACGGAAAGCAGCTTGATATCCTCATCGGAACCGCCTTCAATTTCGACTTTTTTTCCTTCCCTGTTTGCCTTTAACGCAATGCGAACCATGTAGACAATATAGCCTGCAAAAAAACCAATTAAGATCACACCGTCCAGGTGACCAAGCATCATCCCTGATTTGTCTCCAATTCCGATGATTCCCAAAAGCATCAGAAGTCCGGCGCAGATCAGGGACAGCGGGATGTCTCTTTTGATGGTTTCCTTTGCAACTTCTACGGTAGTCAGTACGGCACAGACACCGATGACAACCATCAGGTTAAAGATATTGGAACCGATGACATTACTGACTGCGAGCTCGTTGTTGCCTGTGAGTGAAGCCGATACGCTGACCGCGGTCTCCGGAAGGGATGTTCCCATAGCGACAATGGTAAGTCCGATGATGATCGACGGAACGTGCAGTCTCTTTGCTGCGCTTGAGCTTCCTTCTACGAAAAAGTCCGCACCTTTGATCAGCAGGACAAAACCGATGACGAGACAGACAAGCACAAGAGCAAACGGGGCGTTGTTGATGAAATTTTCCATGTTTTCCTCCTTTGTTTTCCAAGCATCTATTCCAGAATAGTATCGTTAGCAGAAGCAGGTTTTACTCATTATCCGCAAAAAAAGACTCATGTATATCAAGGAACATCCGATATGCGATACACCGGTGATTCATCGATATACATGAGTCTCATTATTTAAGATTTGCCAGATTATACTCTTTCCTTATAATCAGAATGTTGACAAATCACACATTCGTGCTAACTACTCCCTCATGGAATATTACATTACTTGATAAATACTATCAAATGAATTCGGGGTTGTCAACAAAATTTGATTTTTTTATCCGAAAAATTTCAGCCCCGCTTACTTCTGTTTTCGTACTTTCTTTATGGTGTCATTGCATAAGGTGCCATCCTCTGCAATCGTTGATTTCCGGATAAGTATGCTTTGATTCCTTCTGCTTCGTTCCTATTCTAGCGATATACTACTTCGAATTCTTCCAGCACGCAGTCTCCCTTTTCGTCAAATTCGAGTCTTGCCGCCTCGTAGTCAGGAGTAAACGCACGTCGATGTACTTCTCTCCACGTCTGCAGGCTTCGGTCATCCTCTCCCTCTTTATAGGCATGCTCCGCACTGACCTGATCGAAAGGCACAACAGATACTTTTGTGTTTCGAATCACACAGGCTGCTTCATCATTGTCAAAAAGTATCACGCTATAATCCCCGACGCCCGGCAATGCTTCGTTTTCCGTCTCATAAGCAATTTTGGCACTCGCAGTTGCCGTTTTCACGCCATCGCACACTAACTTTGCCAGTTCATCCGCCAACCCATCTCCATCGTAAAAATTCCAGATCTCGTGTTCTGTATTCTCGTCTATCTTCGCAGCATGACAAAATGCCTGCCACATTTCGTTTCCAGTCATAAGGTTCCTCCCACTTAAATTTTGATTTATTTTTCGCAGAAAATTCTATTGCTAATTAACCAGTTTATTGTGGATAATTCGCTTTATCAATAACGGACGCACTTTCACTTGCTTCCATCTCTTCGAGTTCCAGTTCCGTTTCCATCATGCGCTCCAGTAGGGATTCCTGTGTCTGATTTTCTTCGTCTATTTTCGTCTGAAGCTCCATCAGCCGTTCGTAATTTGCGGAAAGTTCCGGGTCCATCATTTCCAGTTGGAGTTCTGACATTCTGCTCTCACTCTCCGCAAGCTGCTCCTCGTATTTTTCGAGCTGCCGTTTTAAGCGGGACAGAATTTTTCCCGGGTTATAATATTTCTTTTTGTCAAACACATCATCCAGAGTCGGAACGTCGGCCGGTTTTCGTACAGCTCCTCCCGCATTTCCCGTTTCTCTGCCCGGCGTCTGCCGTTTGATTTCTTCGAGATACTTTGCATAATTCATTCCGTAAAATTGTACGTCGCTCTCGCCGAACTCCAGAATACCGGTTGCCACCTGGTTGATGAAATAACGGTCGTGCGATACGAACAGAACGGTTCCCTCGTAGCTGGTCAGCATTTTTTCCAGTGCTTCTTTTCCTGCCAGATCCATATGGTTCGTCGGCTCGTCCAGGATCAGGAAATTCGGTTTTGTATAGAAAATCCGGCAGAGCTCCAGCCGCACTTTTTCACCGCCGGAGAGCTGCCCCATTTTCTTTTCGACATCTTCGCCGGAAAACAGAAAGGCGCCCAGGGCGCTTCGGACATCGTTGCGAAGCAGGTTCGGATAAAGACTCCAGAAATAGTCGAGCACCGTCTGCTCCGGGTCGAATTTCTGGTTGACTGCTTTGTGCTGATCGAAGTAGGCAAAATCCACGCGGTTTCCAAATTGATAACTTCCGCCCAGCGGATTGATTTCACCCACAACGGTTTTCAGAAGCGTCGATTTTCCTTTTCCGTTTTCTCCGATGATCGCAATCCGTTCTGCTTTTTTGATGACGGCGGAAACCTCACTCAGAACGGTGTCGTATCCTATTTTCAGTTTCTTTATCGTGAGCACATCCGTATAGCTTTCCCTCGCCGGATGGAATAAGGCGTGGAACGTCCTCGTATCAAACCGCCGCGGTTTCTCGATTTTTACCATGTGCTCGATCGCCATTCGTTTCGAACGGGTCGCCGCAACTTTTGTCGGTGTGTTTTTCCATTTCTCAATCCACACCGTCAGACGCTCAATTTCCTTCTGCTGTGCCTCATAGTCTTTTTCCTGCTTGATCTGCGCTTCTTCTTTTAATTTCACAAACGCAGAATAATTTCCCGGATACCGTTTGATGTCACCGTATTCGATTTCATACGTCACATTGATCACGCGGTCCAGAAACATTCGGTCATGCGATACGATGACTACAGCGTTTTCATAGCTCTTCAGATAATTTTCCAGCCATTCCACCGCCGCGATGTCGAGGTGGTTGGTCGGCTCGTCGAGAAGCAGGATGTCGGGGCGCTGTAAAAGAAGCTGCATCAGCGCGATTTTCGTCTGCTGTCCGCCGGAAAATTCCCCGATCGGCTTTTCCAGATCTTCCAGCGCGAAGCCGAATTTCTGAAACATCGTTTCCATATCCTGTTTCCAGCTGTATCCGTGGAGACTCTCCATTCTCCGCTCCAGATAGTCGTATTCTCCCAGCAGTTTTTTGTGATCTTCTGCCTCGGCAAGCAGCTTTTCAATTTCCTTTTTTCGTTTTTCACATGCAAAAACTTCCGAAAAAGCCTTCTCCAACTCTTCTTTTACCGGCACCGATCCATCCGTAAAATTAATCTGGCGCAGGAAACCAATATTCTGTTTTCCGCTCATCGTAATCCCGCATGTTTCATCGCTGTCCAGATTACTCATCTCAATATCCCCGGCAATCAGCCGCAGAAGCGTCGTCTTTCCGCAGCCGTTCCTGCCGACAATTGCAATTTTTTCCGTGTCGTGAATTTCGAAATTCACACTGTTTAAAATCGTATCCGCGCCAAACTGTACTTTTGCATTTCTGATCTGATATCTCATGTTTTATACCTTTTCTGTTGTTTCAACTCACTTCTTGTCTACTGATGTTAAAATTCTGCTTCCATTATACCGTCTCCGCCCTTCGTTCTCAATGCCAAAAATTTTTCGAATCAAATTTGGTACGCCTGCGGCATAAAAATATCTCTGTTTTACTGATTTGCTCCAGTAAAACAGAGATATTTAACTTCCTATATATTCCGAAAGTCCCTTACGCAAAAATACTACTCATGAGTAGTATACTTATGAGTAGTATATAATATTCTTCTCTTTTTTTCAATGCTGTCTCTTAACAGATTTTCCCAACCAGCACCACGATCCCGGCTGTCACAAGTGCAATGATCAGATACAGAATCGTCGCCAGGCCTCGTTTTGTCAGCACGGTTTTCCATGGTTTGATGTACGGAATCCCTTCCATTCCTTTGATCTCCCATATTTTACTGTGTCCAACCCACACCCGGTCAAGCATAATTCCGTCGAACCAGTTCATCACCACAAGGAAGAGGTAGGATTGGAGATATGCCGTCTTGAAATCGGTAACTTTATTCCAGACAGAAATGATTGCGATCAGCACCACGAACAAAATGATGCAAAATGGAATCATAACCTGCTTTCCTTTTTTCATGACCGCATCTTTGTCGATCAGTCCACGTTTATCGGCTTCTTCTATATATTCCTTTGGGTAAAAATAAACACAGTTCATTCCATCATTTCTTACCAGACACTTTACCATCAGAATAAACAGAAGACAGTATAATATGTTTTGCAGCAATATTTTATGTTCATTTTTTCTCTCTTTCTCTGCAGTCATTTACAATTTATATTCATACCATTCATCCGCCATTTTCTCAAATCCGACCGACTGGAACATGCGCTGGCTCTGCCTATTAAAGGAATAAATATTTGCTGTTACCTGCTCCATTCCCTTCTCTTTCGCAAGCTTCAGCATCTCCAGAACACACCGTCTTCCGATATGCTGATTCTGGTATTCTTTGCAGACGACGATGGCAATTTCACCATTTTCTCTCAGTGAAACATCTCCCACGAGCACACCCTGATATTCTATGTAATAACATTCACCGTGCGCGGCAAGATAATCATACATCCGATGCAGCAGCTCCACATCATACGGCTCCTCCCGGTTGTCCACCTGCTTGCACACGTCCAGATCCTGATACCAGGGAAGAGAGGCCGCATCATTTCTGTAATACGGGATCAGACGAAGTTCGTTGTCTATGATTCGTTCGGTCATTTTGTTTTGACTCCTTGTTTTTTTAATCTTTTAACCAAAAACATCTCCATCGGCTATCCATATATCATTTTAATCTGCCGCAGACCATGCCGGGTAAGATAATCTGCGATTTCATGGCACTTCCTGTATTCTGATCTCACTCATCCTCTTTCCACAGCTTTCCTTCTTTATAATGCTTCCTGCAGAGTGCCACATAACTCTCATTCGATCCAAGGAAAATCTGCGCGCCTTCCCGTACGATTTTTCCGTTTGCGTATCTTGTGTTGCACTGTGCACGTTTTCCGCACCAACAGACCGTCGGGACTTCTTCGATGACATCGGCAATCTCCATCAGCCGCATCGAGCCCGGGAACAGGCGTGTCCGGAAATCGGCGCGCAAACCGTAGCAGAGCACCGGAATTTCGTAGAAATCCACGATATCAGAAAGTGTATCAACTTCCTCCGGGGAAAGAAACTGCGCTTCATCGATCAGGATCGCGTCCACTTTTTTCCCATGATACCGGTATTCCTCGCTGTCCGTGCTCCAGGTCTCCGAAATTTCTCTTAAAAACTCGTCCACATATTCTGCCGGTGCCTTCAATCCGATACGGGACTGAATTTCATGCTCCCCGTCGCGGCTGTCCGTCCGCGGTTTCAACAGGACCGCATACTGCCCGCGCTCCTCGTAATTGTAGCGAACCATCAAAATATTAGCAGATTTCGAACTGCCCATCGCGCCATAGCGAAAGTATAATTTTGCCATTGTTTTTGTCCTCTTTGTATTTTCTATTATTTCTTCAGCTCTTTCCGCAAAAACGGCTCCTCATCAAGTTCTGCATTGCCAAAGCTGTGATAAAATTTGTCCGCATTCGGATTGGTCGCCCGAATCAGATAATACTGGTCAATCCCATGGTTCCGGCAGTCCTTCTCCATCTCCTGAAACAGCCCCTGCGCAACACCTCTGTGTCTGGCCTCCGGCAGCACGTAAACCCAGTCCACATACGCCATGCGGTAACCGTCCTGCATGCAGCCATAAAAATGATACTCAATCCGCCCAAGAACCCGATCCTTTTCCATTGCTAAAATGGATGTTGTGTTCTGGTAAAAAGGATCTTTCACTCTCCTCCGCAGCCCTTCCCGATCCGCTGCTTCCACATGCATCATCTCCGGCTCTTCCGCCAGTGCATGTTCAAAGTACGCAATATACTGTTCTATGTTTGTCTCATCCAGTCTCTTAAAAATCATCGCTTTCTCTTCCCCTTATCTCTCATTTTTCTTCGAATCCCCCACCGAACCGCCAGCGTCCCCGCAATCAGAACCGCCGCAATTACGCCATCCCGCAGAATCCTTGTATACCACGGCGCAGACCACGTCTCATACAAACCGGGGTGTACTGTGTAGTCATAATACGTATAAACACTCTTTCCAAGAAACACGCCGACTACACACCACAGAAAAATTCCGGAAATTTTATGGATTGTTTTCATGATTCCACCCCCTCTGCTATTATTTACTTACTTTTTCTCTTATTTCACCCACCAGTTCATGTACCGTTGTACAGGGACACTCATCACTTCTGCAATAATCTCGTCAAATCCCTGCACTTGATCTCTGTCAAACACGATCCACGGAATACGATATTGGGCATCATAAGCTGTAAGTTCCATACATTTATCAATCATTGTACGTGTCTTCGTTTCTACCACCTTAATGACCAGCTTATTTTTTATATCCTCTGGCAGGCTCTGATGCAGTCCGGTAAAAAAACATCGTTCTGTTGCCTCTGTATCCGTTACAATTAAATAATAGCCTAATTCCGGCTTCTTAAATTGTTTTCTTTGCTCTCGTGGCTTTCTGTTTCCTGTTCTGTCCTTTTTCGCCATACTCAGCTCCCCTTTTTCTGAGATGATAAACCTGCCTCCTGAGATACCTGCATTAACGCATTTTTAAAAACTTCCAATGTCTTAAGTACAGGAATTGCACCGTACTTTCCAATCAAATAATTCTTCTCATAACTTTCATCCTTGCGGATACGCGATCCATCTTCGTCAACAAAATCAGCAAGCGAATAAAGATTTGAAACCCCTCTGTCATCCTTTTCCACAAACCAGATCTCATCACGCCGCAGCAACTGATTCGAAAGCTGCCATGTATCATATGTTGTGAAGATAAGCTGCGCATGATTTGTATTAATCGCAGGATTCAAAAACGTAAGCAAAAAGTTTCTTACCAGTAATGGATGAAGACGGGCATTTAATTCATCAATAAAAAACACACTGCCTCGCTCCAGCACTTCCTGTAATTCCGGATATAATGCAAACATTTTCAGCGTACCTGCAGACTCTTCCCCTAATGGAATTTCTGCCATCTCATCTGAATCGATTTTTTGATGCAGTGCATTAATTTTATACTTCTCTTCTTTTGATTCTCCGTCATACGGTACTTTTTCTACTTTAAAGTCTTTGATGTGCTCATCAAATGAGGAAAAATACTCTACAACATTCTGCTGCACTTTCTTATCTTCTGCAAATCCTTTTGGTAATCTTCGGGAAAGGAAAAAATTGGTATAAGGATCACCAAAATCCGCAAATTCATTTGCCAGAAACCAGTCACGAATTGCTTTACATTTTCCAATTTTTAATTTTGCACCCAGCGATACGATAAGAACCTGTTTTTCCAAAGCAACCTGAATATTATCCCGGCTGTTTTTTGGAAAGCCCGACAAATCCAGCTCTTCTTCTGTGTTTCCGCGGTAAAACACGGTACTGTACTTTCTTGCCGTTCTTGCCTTTGAATTGAGCCATTCTTCCGTTACACCATTTTTATCCACGCAGAAACCATAATTATAACTTTTTCCCGTCTTATCTCCCGGCAGCGTAAAATAAACTTCGAAACTCGATTCTGCCTCTGGCGATGTCGAATCAAATAGAAACGGAGTAGGCCGGAACTCCTCAAATTTTTCTTCTTCATCACCATATTGAAAGGAATCTGCCACATATCTGGACATATATTCAAATGCATTGTATATATTTGACTTTCCGCTCGCATTCGCCCCATAAATAGCAGCAGTCGGCAATATTCGTTCACTGCCGACAGTAACAACCCGTTCTGCAAACTCCGTCATTTTCGCAGCAGACAGATCCAATGTCGCTTCTTCCCGAAAAGATTTGAAATTTTTAAAGCTGAATTGTATTAACATGATTCCACCTCTCTTTCTTCTCTGATTTCTATTATACGCAATTCTGAGTATTTTTCAACACGCAAATGCGAGTTTTTCTCAGTTTAATGTGCTTTATAATCAAAAAACAGGAATATAAAAATGAAATTTTCCATACTTTCATTTTTATATTCCTGTTTTTTAATTCTTACATTTCTTTCCTCTTCTGATTCCTCTTCTTCCGCAGATTCTCTTTCTTCTGCCGGATTTCCCCCGCCTCCTGTTCGCTGCTGACGCGGATGGTTTTTACGACGAAGAGTTTTCCCTCATCGGAATGCTTCATGCGGGCTTTGCCCTTTAAATATCCGTGCTCCGGACAATATGCCACGCAGTAATAGTTTTTCCCGCCGGCCGAAAACCAGCGTAAGCGTTTTCTTGCCGTTTTCCCGCAGATGCAGCAGTGCGTGCTGCAGACCTCGCGGTCGTGCATGGCTTCTTCTTTTGTGTCAAATTCGCGGGAGATGAATTTCGTGTAGCCATTATAGACGGCGTGGATCTCCTCTTTTTTCGATTTCGGGTTCTGATATACGTCGATCGAGTCGTACGCCAGCACAACATCCATATCGATGCGTGCAAAAATATCGGCCGTATATTTTGCATCCGAGAGCGCCTGATGAAAATGCTCGTCTTTTGGGAGATGGAGAAAATCGGCGGCGTACTCGAGCGCCCGGCGGCTCTTCATCGTTTCGTACTGGATCGCGAACAGTTTCTGTACATCGTAAAAATGAATCGGCCCGCGGATCAGCGACAGGAGGTTATAAAATTTCATGTTCCGCTGGAGCTCCGTCAGGTCTCCCGGTCCCCAGGTGCCGAACATGCACGCACCGCCGGAGAATGCAAAAAATTCCTGCACGACCTGCGCAAATGGGATTCCGTTCTGCAGATCCTCTTCTGTCAGTCCGACGACCTCGCGCGTCCGGTGATGGAGATGCTGGTAGACCACCGGTTTTACAATCCGGTGAAACGTTCCCACCACATTCCGCTCACCATCCATCTTCACCGCGCCGATCTCAATAATCTCAAACGGCAGCTTCGGGTTCTCTTTTCCTTTTCCATAGGGACACTGGTTCCATTCCAGGTCAAAAATCACATAGTCCATTGTATTGTCAATCCTTCATTCTGTGTCGTCTGTCCCTATTATAAATGATTTTGATATAATGAGCAACTATCTGGCAATTCCATTCTCTGCCCATTCTGGCAATTTTCTTCCTGTGCATTACATTTCCCATTCATTTCATCCTGTTCTCTTTCAAACTTAACGCTTCTTTTATTGAAATCCCAGGGTAAATCCGATATAATATTTTTAACTCCGGCCTTCGTTTTTACTCAAAAAAATCACCTGAAAAAGCCGGAAATATTACAAATTTAGATGAGAATCCGATATGAAAACAAAATTAACGCAAAAACAGATTCGATTTCAGGCGCTTCTGCTGTTTTTTCTTACTTTTTTCTTGTCGAGCTCTGCACTGTTTTTCTGTATCAGAATCAGTTAAAGGAAGCAAAGCTGAAAGCGGACTATACCGCACAGACGACCATCGGCCGCGTGAAATCGCAGTTAAACCATTATCTTGCCGAATCCAATCTGATGAAACACATGATTGAAGCCGGTTATACCGTCGATGACGAAGAGTTTTCCGTCCTCTCCTCGCTGATGCAGGACGACCAGAATGTCATCAAAGCACATGAGCTTGCAAAGGACGGCATTATCACACAGATTTATCCGATGAGCGGAAACGAAGCCGCACTCGGACTTAACATGCTCGAGCATCCTGCCCGGAAACAGGAGGCGCGCCTTGCCAAAGAGAGCGGCGAATACACGATTGCAGGACCGTTTAAGCTGCAGCAGGGCGGCATCGGAGCACTGCTCTTTGACCCGATTTATACCACCGATGCCAACGGTGACCAGACCTTCTGGGGCTTTTCGATTCTCGTTCTCGACTGGGAATCGTTTCTGAACGAAATCGAACTGGATACGCTGGAGAAAGCCGGCTACATCTACGAAATCTGGAAAATTTCTCCGGCCACCGGCGAACACGTTTCTATCGCACACTCCGGCAATTCCCGGCGGTCTGATGCCATGGAAGTTCTCTGCACCGTACCGAACGACACCTGGCATTTTGAAATTTTCATGCGCCGCAGCGGACGCTTTTATTTCTCGTTTTTCAGCAGCTCCAGGTTTTTGGAGATCAGCCCGCATCTCTGTTTTACGCAGTCCGGGGATCTGTGCGGATCCTGCGGTGTGTTGAACAGATAGTCCTCGAGTTTGTCGATTGTGGTGGTTGCTACATGCATTCTTGTATCGCAGGATGCATAGTAGATGTAAACCTCTCCGTTCTCACGCGCAATCGCGCCGTTTGTAAATACAACGTTGGAAACGTCTCCGACTCTCTCTTTTCCAAGCGGAACCAGGAATACACCGGACGGTTCTGCAATGACTTTGGACGGATCGTTCAGATCGGTACCGAAGACATACAGAACGTAGCGAAGGCCTGCTGCTGTATTTCTTACACCGTGTGCAATGTTGATCCAGCATTTCTTACCGCGGATCGGCACTGCTCCGGCACCGTTTTTGGACTCGGTCAGGGTATGATAAATACGTTTGCTGATGATCTTCTCCTCGTCGATGACAGCGTGTGTGATATCATCGCAGAGTCCGAAGCCGATTCCTCCGCCGCTTCCGGTCTCAATGAAACCATCCATCGGACGGGTGTAGAACGCATATTTTCCGTCTACGAACTCCGGATGCAGAACAACGTTTCTCTGCTGCGGGGAACGTAACGTTTTCAGGTTGTCCAGACGCTCCCAGGTCTTCAGGTCTTTCGTTCTCACGATACCAGCCTCAGCAACCGCTGCGGACAGATCCGGATCGTTTTTGTCCTTGCTCTCCGAGCAGAACACACCGTAAATCCAGCCGTCCTCGTGCTGGGTCAGACGCATGTCATAAACGTTGGTTTCCTCTGCGCAGGTATCCGGCAGCACAACCGGGTAATCCCAGAAATGGAAGCCGTCGATACCAGTATCACTCTCTGCAACAGCAAAGAAAGATTTTCTGTCATTGCCCTCCACGCGGACAACGAGATAATACTTTCCATTCAGATAAATCGCGCCGGAGTTCATCACAGCGTTGATGCCGAGACGCTCCATAAAGTACGGATTCGTCTCCTCATCCAGATCATATCTCCAGTGAACCGGAGCAAACTCTCTTGTCAGCACCGGATACTCATAACGGTCATAAATACCGTTGTAAAAATCTGCTTTTGTGTTCTTTCTTGCCACAAGGCGGTCTACCTTGGCTTTTTCCACATAATACTGTTTATTCAGCATCTTTTAACCTCCCAATTACTTCCATACACATCCGTCCATTGTGATACGGGCATTTCCACGGTTCTACAATCGGTTTATGGATCGGGCTTCCGTCTGCATTCACGCACCAGAACCACTCAGACCCCTCTCGTTTGTCGATCACATATTCCTTAATGTAGCCCCAGATGTCCTTTGCCGCATCAAGATACTTTGTTTCCTCCGGTTTCTTCTGCCATGCATTCAAAAATCCAACGACAGCCTCCGCCTGTACCCACCAGACTCTTGTGGTATCATCCACGCCGCGCTCGCACTCATTCATCAGCGAATGATTTTTGTATGCCGTGTTGTAGATATTTTCCGCAATC
Source organism: Fusicatenibacter sp. (assembly GCF_050872605.1). GTDB lineage: Bacteria > Bacillota > Clostridia > Lachnospirales > Lachnospiraceae > Fusicatenibacter. The sequence continues at coordinate 21,372 of NZ_JBNMHD010000019.1, read as the reverse complement.
TCTCCGGTGATCGGCAGCAGTTTTTCCCGGTAAGCCGGATCGCCGAGCACTTCCGTGCCCCGGTCGATCAGCCAGGAAGTTTCGATGTCGTGGCCATAAGAATACAGATCAATCAGCGTATTCCAGGTACGGTCGAAAAATACTTCCTGACGGCCTTTTTCTTTGTTGTATACTTTATCCGCGAAGAGATCCATCATAAAACGGAGACGGTCACCGGTAAACGGATCCTTTGTCACGCGGTACAGCTCGGTATATGCTTCAAAAACATGCAGCAGCGTATTCATGGTTTTCTCTGCCATGACGCCGTTCTCCGAGAGCTTTTCATTGCTCTCCGGCTGGAAATCGCGGGTGAATGCCTCGAGATAACCGTACTCGTCGGTGCAGTGTGTCTCGATGATCTGCTGCAGCGATTTCGCCAGCTCCAGCGCCTCAGTGTCGCCCGTCGCATCAAAATACGTCGACAGCGCATAAATTGCGAATGCCTGATTGTACGTATGCTTTGTCGTATCGAGCGGCTTTCCGTCGTATGTGACGGACCAGAACACGCCGCCGTACTCGCGGTCCACGCACGCCTGTTTCATAAAGCGGTACGCATGCTCCGCATCTGCGCGCAGCTTCTCGTCCTTTAAGGTCAGGTACGCATTCGAGAAAAACCAGAGAATTCTGCTGTTTAAGATGCAGCCCTTCTCATACGTTTTCTGCACGTTCAGATCAAAGTCCTGATAGCCGTAAAATCCGCCGTATTCCTCATCTCTTAAGCCCTCCCAGAACGGAATAATCCGTCCAGTAAGCTCCTGCTTTACTTCCTTTGCCAAAGACTGCATCTTTTCTTTCCTTCTTTCTTATCTTCTTCCGATCTCAGTATCAGACTCGCGTACGACACTGTTTTTCTTGATATAATCTACGATCAGATCTACGGTAGTGAATGCCAGTCCTACATAGGTATCGGCTGCGCCGTAGTAGATCGCGATTTTTCCGGTCTCTGCATCGTGAATGGTTGCGCATGGGAAGGTTACGTTCGGAACGAAGCCTCTCTCCTCATACCACTCTTCCGGTGTCAGAAGGAAGTTCTGGCAGCGGTATTTTACGATGGACGGATTCTCTTTGTCGAGGATCGCGCCGCCGATGCTGTATACATAGCCGTTGCAGGTGCCGCTTACGCCGTGGTAGAACAGCAGCCATCCTTCATTGGTCTCAATCGGAGCTGCGCCGCCGCCGATCTTTAAGGACTCCCACCACTCCGGGCTCTTACTCATCACATGGCGGTGTTTGCCCCAGTACAGCATGTCCGGGCTCTCGGACAGGAAGATATCGCCGAACGGTGTATGGCCGCTGTCGCTTGGACGGGACAGCATCACGAAGTTGCCGTTGATTTTTCTCGGGAAGAGAACGGCATTTCTGTTGAACGGAAGGAATGGATTCTCCACACGTACGAAGGTTTCAAAATCTTTCGTTTTTGCCATTCCGATGGCTGCGCCGTAGAAATCCTGGCACCAGATGATGTAGTAGGTATCTTCTACTTTTACAAGACGCGGGTCATATGCGTAAACCGGCATGAACGGTTTGCCTTCTTCGTCAACGAACTGGATTTTGTTCTCATCGAAATTCCAGTGGATCGCATCTTTGCTTCTTCCAAGGTAGATGTACGGGATTCCGTTTGTCTGCTCTCCGCGGAATACTCCGATGAACTCGTCGCCGTACGGCATAACGGCGCTGTTGAAGATTCTAGCTACTTCCTTCACCGGATTTCTTCCGATGATCGGGTTCTCGCTGTATCTCCATACCGGTGCACCGGAAAACTCAGCCGGGCCTTCCTGCCATGGCATATTTTTGACAGCATCTCCAATAATTTTAACTTCGCTCATTTTTTGAAACCTCCATGAAAAATATTGTTTGTTTATGAGTTGTACTTTGTTTTTTAAGTTTCTGTTAGTGGACAGAATCTTGTTTTTTAATTCTTTTTTCTCCGAACCGCTGCGTTTTATCACCCTCACGCCCAGTCCTTTAGCTTAATTTTAACATATATAGTTAATTTTTCAACCGGAAATTACTTAAAAAATAAGTTCTGTTAGACACTGTCAATTTTTAAGTGACTTTGTTATGTAATATGTACAAAAACGGGGCATTTTGAAAATGCCCCGTTTCTTAATTTAAAATTCAGTTATAAAAATCAAAGCTTTACGCTCTCCTTCGGCACCAGCTGTCCGGAGACAATTTCCATATTTTTGCCGGATGCCGCGCCGCGGATCTGCTTCAGTGCTTTTTCGAGCGCTACTTTTACCATCGCCTTCGTATTGATCTCATACGAAGTGATCTTGAGATCCGGGAATCCCGGATACAGGTAATTGTCGAAGCCGACAACGGAAACGTCCTCCGGCACGGAGATGCCGCGTTTTTCCAGTTCGAGCATCAGAAGGCCGGCGGTCAGGTCGCAGTTGCAGACGAACGCTTCCGGCATTTCTTCCGGGAGCTGGATCTCGATCTGGCCTCTCTCGTCGCGGTCCTCCAGAATCCATTCCTTCGGCGTCACATCGCAGTGCTCCAGAACGGCTTTCGAAAAACCGCAGTAACGGTCCATGATACTGCTCGAAAAGTGAATCGAACCGACAAAAGCCAGCTTGGTCAGACCATGCTCATACAGGTATTCCGTCATCAGATACATTCCGTGAAAGTTATCTGCGATCACGGCATCTTTTGCCAGCTCATTGTCGTAGAAATCCAGAAATACGATCGGAAGATCCACGTTTTTCTTCAGATAGTGGATGTAATCGCGGCTCGTGTCTCCCATCAGGATCAGCGCATCGACGGTCTGCTCCCTGGCAATGCACGGCACGATCATCTCATCTTCCATCTCCTGTTTCAGGATTTCCACAGTCACCATACAGCTCTTTTCCGTCGCTGCCAGTGCCATTTCCTGATACATTTTCCAGTAAAACGTCGTATACTCTGCCAGATACCGCTCCGGAATCACAACACCGATGCAGCGCATGCTTTTTCCCTGCGCATTTCTCGCTCCGCTTCCCGGCTGGCGGTATCCCATTTCCTTTGCAATTTCCAGAATCCGGGCGCGCATCTCATCGCTGACCCCTTTCTGTCCTGTAATCGCGTTATGCACGGTGACGGCGCTGACGCCCGCCACCTTTGCAATATCTGCCAATCTTACTTTTGCCATATATGTTACTCCTTAGTCCACTGCAATAAAGTGATACAGTCTGCTGACAAAATCGCCCCAGAAATCTTTCATTCTAAAGCCGGCATTCATCAGCATCTCGCCGCTGTAAACCTCATCGGTTCCTTCCAGAAGGTATTTTTTCGCCGGATCGAAGCCGCGCAGGCGTACCTTGCGTGACGGCATATTTGCCTGTGCCAGCACCTGTACGTAGGTTACAAGCACTTCGTTTTTATCCTCAGAAGCTACTGCCCAGCAGTCGGATCTGTGGTTTTCACGGTAGGAAAGAATACGATAATACTCTCCCTCGCGGATCAGTTCATGATATTTGTGATACATCGCGGTCTGCTCCGGAATCAGTTTGCTCTCCTCCTCCGGCAGCTTTGTGATATCGAGCTCATAGCCAAATGTTCCAGCCAGTGCCACATGGCCTCTCGTTGTGAATGGAGTCACACGGCCGACGGTGTGGTTCGGGCATACGCTGACGTGTGCACCCATTGCGCAGAGCGGGTAAATGAGGGCGGTTCCCTCCTGGATTTCCAGACGCTCGATCGCATCGGTGTCATCGGAGCACCAGATCTGCGGGCTGTAGTAGAGCATTCCCGGGTCAAAACGCGCACCGCCGCCGGAGCAGTTCTCCAGAAGCAGATCCGGGAACTCCTGCACCAGACGCTCCTGCATCGCGTACATGCCGAGCACATAGCGGTGGAACAGCTCCTGCTGAGAATCCTCATCAAGATAGGTGCTGCCGAGGTCGCTTAACTGACGGTTCATATCCCATTTTACGTATTTGATGTTTGCACTGCGCAGGATTTTTGCCACGCTCTCATATGCGTAATCCTGTACTTCCGGGCGGGAGAGATCCAGCACGTACTGGCAGCGGCTCTCGGTCGCTTCTCTTCCCGGAATCTGGATCGCCCATTCCGGGTGCTCTTTGTAGAGGTTGGAATCCGGGGAGATCATCTCCGGCTCAAACCAGATACCGAACTCCAGACCGATTTCATTGACTTTGTCGACCAGGTTCTTCAGGCCGCCTTTAATCTTCTCTTCGTTGATAACCCAGTCACCGAGGGAAGAATCGTCTTTATTTCGTTTTCCGAACCATCCGTCATCCATAACCAGCATCTCGATGCCGTCTTTTTTCGCTTCTCTTGCGATATCGAGAAGTTTGTCGGTATCGAAATCAAAGTACGTTGCCTCCCAGTTGTTGATCAGAATCGGGCGTTTTTTGTGGTTATACGGGCTGCGGATCAGGTGTCTGCGGTAAAATGCATGGTAGGAACGCGTCATTTCGCCAAGTCCCTCTGCGGAGTAAACCATAACGACCTCCGGTGCCTGGAACTCGTCGCCGGCTTTTAAGTTCCAGCAGAACTCATCCGGGTTGATACCCATCACCATGCGGACGGTGTCGAACTGGCATCTCTCGACCTGGCCGATGAAGTTGCCGGAGTATACGAAATGCATCGCATAAACCTCGCCGCGCTCCTGATCGGTTCCCGGTGTCACCATAGCCACGAACGGGTGCTCCTGATGGCTGGACTCGCCTTTTCCGGAGGAAACGAGCTGTTTTCCGTAGCGGAGTGCCCCCTGCTGGATGTGGCGTTCTCTTGCCCAGGATCCGTGAAGGGAGATCATCTCGAAGTCTTCGTTGTCCATGTCAAGGCAGGCACTGTAGATTTTCTCTACTTTCAGTTTTTCGCTGCCCTCATTCTTCACGCGGACGCTTCTGGTGATGACATTCTCTTTTGCAAAAACAGAGTAGGAAAGAACAACAACGAGTCCGAGGATCGGATCTTTGCAGGTGATTTCCAGTGTCTCAACTTCCTCTTCGGTTCCGAAAGAAGCCGGAAGACCTTCCATTTTGCGTTTGCCTTTGAAGATCTCATAGGAATCAAAATGGATTTCGCATCCCATGCGTCCCTGTGCATTTCTCACGTTCAGGCAGCTCTCCCGGTAATCACCGATTCCGCCGGTCGGATACTCCATCGGGAAACGGTCGAGGAAAGAAGATTTTTCTCTCTTGTTGACGGACGGGGTGAACGGCGGCTCGTCCATGCGGAGCGGGTACAGATCCGGCTCTCCGTGCAGAAGCGGTCCGTAGTAAACGTGTCCGACGTAGCCTTCCGGACTCAGACCGATCACATACGTCGTTTTCTCTGTATTTAACTGAAAAAGCTTTTTGTCATCATAATATAAAATCGCCATTTTCTTCTCCTTATCTGAAGGCAGCCGCCATCCGCCGCGCCGATTTTCTGCCAAAAAAGCCCCCGCCCGCCGGGCTGAGGCCTTTTTTGTTTCTATATCACACAGCGTTTAAGCAGTTACCATTGCATTTTTTAATTTTTCCAGTTTCCTGGCTGCATCTTCGAGGGATGTGCCTTTTACGCCGAAATAAAATTTGATCTTCGGCTCGGTACCGGATGGGCGTACGCAGCACCATGCGTTATTTTCCAGCTCATAGTAAAGAACGTTGGAGGACGGAAGTCCGGTTGCGCTCTTCCCGCCGCTTACGAGATCCACTCGTACGTCTGCTTTGTAATCGCGTACGGCAAGAACTTTGAAGCCGCCCAGCTCTTTCGGCGGGTTCTCGCGGAAGTTGGTCATCATGGTCTGGATCTCTTTTGCACCGTCGATACCTTTTAAGGTCATCGTTGCAAGACCCTCTTTGTAGTAGCCGTACTCTTCGTACATATCCACCATGGCATCCCACAGTGTCTTGCCCTGCTGTTTGTAGTATGCAGCAACCTCGCACAGCATCATAACTGCCACGCAGGCATCTTTGTCTCTTGCATATGTTCCAGCCAGGCAGCCGTAGCTCTCCTCCAGGCCGAAGACATAGTTGTGTGCACCGCTCTGCTCAAAGAACTTGATCTGCTCGCCGATGTATTTGAATCCGGTCAGAACTTCGATCAGTGCCACGTTGTAGGCTTTTGCGATTGCTTTTGCCATATCTGTGGTAACGATCGTCTCAACGAGAGCCGGGTTCTCCGGCATGGTTCCGTTCTTGGTGCGCTCGCGCAGGATGTACTCTGCGATCAGCATACCGGACATATTTCCGGTGAAGCTTACGTACTCGCCGGTCTTGCTGTCTTTTGCATAAACGCCGAGACGATCTGCGTCAGGGTCAGTTGCAAGGATGATGTCAGCGTCTACTTCTTTTGCCAGTTTCAGCGCCAGTGTCCATGCTTTCTCGTCTTCCGGGTTCGGGTAAGCCACCGTCGGGAAGTTTCCGTCCGGCACTTTCTGCTCTTTTACAACGTAAACCTGATTAAAGCCAAGCTCGCGCAGAACGCGGCGTACCGGCACATTTCCGGTTCCGTGAAGCGGTGTGTAGACGATCTTCATATCTTTTGCCGCATCTTTGATGATTTCCGGATGAATGCTCTGCTCTTTTAATTTTGCAACGTAACGGTCGTCAAAATCGGTTCCGATGACCTGGAACAGACCCTCTGCTCTCGCATCGTCCTCTTCCATCGTTTTCACAGCAGAAAGCTCAGTTACTTTTGCAACCTCTGCGAGAATGTTTTTGTCGTGCGGCGGTGTAATCTGTGCGCCGTCCTCCCAGTATACTTTGTATCCGTTGTACTCTCTCGGGTTGTGGCTTGCGGTAATGACGATACCGGAAATACAGCCGAATTCACGGACAGCAAAAGAAAGCTCCGGTGTCGGACGCAGGGACTCGAACAGATACGTTTTGATTCCGTTTGCATTCAGGCAGAGTGCTGCTTCGCGTGCGAATTCCGGAGACATTCTTCTGGAATCGTGTGCGATGGCTACGCCTTTTTCCTGTCCGTTCTGGGAAATGATGTAGTTGGCAAGGCCCTGGGTTGCCTGGCGTACGGTGTAGATGTTCATGCGGTTGGTACCCGCTCCGATGACACCGCGGAGTCCGCCGGTACCGAACTCAAGCTGACGGTAAAAACGGTCTTCGATTTCTGCCTCATTTCCTTCGAGTGCTTTCAGCTCTTCTCTGGATGCCTCATCAAAATATGGATCATTGCACCATTTTTCATATACTTCTCTGTAACTCATGTTTGTTATCCTCCCTGTCTGTTGTACTTTATTTAACTTAAGACAGCAGACTTTTTTCTGGATTTAAGCTCGTTTCATTACAGCTTAAAGTTACCATTTATTTAGTCTGCTGTCAACTTAAAAATTAATTTATTTTTTCTAATTCTCTTGGTTCCTGATAAAGCTCTTTTAAATCACTGAGAACCTGTACTTTTCCTTTGCGGTCTGCGGTGTAGAAGCGGTAGGCAATCTGTTTCGTCATCATCTTCGCCTCTTCATACGGGAGGCACGGAAGCAGAAACAGATACTGGTCCGGGCTGTATTTTGTGACAGCCGTTCCGGCCGGCAGCACCCGTCCGAGAACCGTCTCCATCTTTTCCATTCCATCGTTCAGCAGTATGCGCTCCGTATCCTCTGCGGTTTCCTCCGGAATATGGAGTGTCACAAGACAGAGCCACTCGGTAAAGCCAAGTGTTCCGACCCGCTGGGATTCCATTCGGTAAATCTGCTGGAATACGCCATATTCACAGAACAGTACTCCGCTCTTCTCTTCCCCTTCGGTATCCGCATCCATCTCTTCCTGGATCGTCTCGATATCGCTTCCGCTGATGTGTCCCTGTTTCATCAGCTCCGCAAAAAGGCCGCGCAGCTCTTTGGACGGGCGGATGCCCATGCGGCTGTAGAGATAGCTCTCTGCCTCCTGGCAGTATTTCATGGCCTCGGCAGTTTTGCCCTGATGCATCAGTGCGCGGACAAGACGGCAGTAAACCGTTTCCTCCTGCGGATCCATGCGGACGGCGCGTCTGCAGATTTCCTCGAGTTTTTCATACGCTCTGCGGTGCTCCAGGCTTTTCGTCAGTTCCATGACAGCCTTCATATAGCAGGCATGATCCTCTCTTAACCGGACTTCCATCCAGTACTGGCTGACAACCCCGTTTAAGAATCTTCCGTTGCAGCCAAGAATCGCCTGCTCCCGCAGAAAGTCTTTATCCTCCTGTTTCTCTGCGCGCTCCGCGCGGCGGCACAGACTGAAGAAAACTTCTTCATCGACTTCCACCGCAATCTCCGGATTCCACTGGTAATAGCCGCGTCCGGTAAGAATAAAGTCCTCGACCGGCCATACCTTCCGCAGCGTTCCGCGCAGACGGTACATCATATTTTTCAGTGCTCCGTACGGATTTTCACTCTCCTCATCCGTCCAGAGTGCTTCGGTTAACTGTTCCAGTGTTACGATATGGTTTTTGTTACAGATCATATAAACCAGCAGCTTTGTGATCATCGGGGAATGAATCGCTTCCTCGTTGAGGCAGCGTGTTTCATCGTACATGCGGAATCTTCCAAGCAGCTGTACGCGAATCATAAAACATCGTCTCCTTCTAAGAACTCAAGCTCTTTTTCGGTCTGAATTGCCGGCAGTGCACTGTATTTCAGATTCTTTGCCCAGCCTTTTCTCTCCTCGGAGAATCGCTCGCTGATTCTCTTGTAGACGAGTTCGCATCCTCTCTGGCTGCCGCCCTGCAGCAGAATCACATACTGGGACGGGCTGTATTTTGCAAAGAAATCGGAATGACGCAGGCTGCGTTTCATGACCTCAAGCAGCTTTTCGGACATACGGTCAAGGCGCGGACCGCCTTTTGCCGGGTAACCTTTTCCGTCTGTAATGGTGCACAGCATCAGCCACGGCATCTGTCCGTTCAGCTCGGACATACGGTAAACAAGTCGGTAGCAGTCACGGAATCCGGCGAGGGAACAGAAGAATGCTCCGCCCTTTTCTCCCGGGCTCTCCTGAAGATCTGCCTGTACCTCTTCGATCACGCGGTGTCTGCTGCCCATGCGGCTTCCCAGATAGCGGTACTGCTCCACCAGTTTCTCGCTCGGTGTAACGCCAAGCTCTTCAAAGTAATGTTTCGAGGTCTGCTCGTACAGTTTCATGGCCTCTTTGTATCTCTCCAGGCCGATCAGCGCCTGCATCTGGACTGCCTGCCACTCGTCGAACGGATACAGTTCGGAAGCAACAGAAGTCAGCTTCTGCAGCTCATCGAACTCCTCGTTTTTCAGAAGATACTCACTTACTTCTTTCAGTGCATCGGAATATACTTTTTTCAGCTGCGCGCGCTCCGCCTGTACCCACTCTTCCTCGCCGAAATCTGCAAGGAACTCTCCGGTGTACAGCTCCAGCGCTTCGATCATCTGATCCATGCGCGCTTTCTCGTCTGTCTCTTTTCCTGCTTCCAGGATCTTATTTTTGATATCAATCGCATCTACCTCGACCGGCATCGGGCTGATCCAGTGGTAAACGCCTTTCTGGGTGTAAATGTACTCGAACTGTGGAAGTCCTGCCTCAACAAGGCTTCTTTTCAGGCGATGTACGCCGACACGCAGGCTGTTTGCCGCATCCGCCACATCTTCTCTTCCGTATGTGCTCTCCAGCAGTCTTCCTCTGGAAATTCCATTGTCCTTGTTATAGAGGAAAATCTGCAGAAGTCTCATCGATTTTGTTGCCATTGTTTTCCGGAAGGAAATCGGCTGGTCGCCGTACTCCAGGAAAAAACTTCCCATCATGTGTACTTTTAAAAGCGGTAACTGTTCTGTTTGGTTTTTCATTTCTTCGTTCATACTAACTCCTGCATTGCCTGTTGTGCTCTAATCTCTGTTGTCGGTTGCGCTGCGCTCCGCAATCGGCTGCGGTAACGGGCCGGCGGTTCCCTGTTCGTTCATTTCAAAAACAATTACGGACGCCGGATCTCTGTTTTCTATTTTACATCATTTTAATCAAAAATCCTACTATAAAATGTATAAAATATTAATTTTAACACCGAAAAATTCCTGTTTTTTCTTTCTTTATCTTGTTATCTTTTTGTCAATCCGGTCTCATCCGTAAATTGCCCGCATGATTTTAGCCATCAGCCGCCCTGCAGGCGCCGAGAGCACCAGTATTACAGCAAGAGATACCATGCCGCACCCGAGCAGTGCGCGGTTCACAAGTCCCCGTGCTGAGCAGAGTCCGAGGCAGAATCCCTTCTTCCAGGGCCAGAACAGCTTTTCCGGTTTCCGGTTGAAAAAATCGAGCACCAGATGGGACAGAAAGCCAACGGCAAAATAAGCGGACGCATCCGGGTAGATGATGTCCACGCACGCCGTCAGCAATGCCAGCGCCGCAAATGAATGCATGAAGGAGCGGTGCGGCTGCTGTTTCCCATAGGCGCAGATCAGCAAAAATGCTGCCGTTCCGGCGAGGAGACGCAGCACGCTGCTGTCGCTTGTGAGGCGGCGGTAAATTCCAAGATTCAGTTTATACTCCGCAAGAATTGTGAGCACCGCAGCTGCAACTGTTGCCGTAATGATCTTATCGGCATCGCGGTGCGCCTGTGAAGTGCCGACATCAATGTCACTGATCAAACCGCCGATCGCGGCCGCCCCGGCACCCGTCACCAGCGCGGGAACCGTCTGCGGCTGTAAAACAGCAAGTGCCGCTGCTGTTCCAATAAAAAAATGTGTTCTTCCAAGCATTTGTCTGTTTTTCCTTTCGTAAAATTTCCTTTATCATAGCACATTCCCGCCTTTTTATGCAACCATTTGTTCGATTCTTTTACGACCGTATGGTCTTATCAGAATCAAAAAAGAACCTCCTGCGACCGTTCATCACCGCAGGAGGTTCTCCTCTGTTTCTGCCTTTATTCCATACTATTTCCAGGTTATCTTATTTCACGTTTTTCCCTTCATCGTATGAATTTTCATTTGATCTCTATTACTCATTTGAGCTATACTCTTATGCTTCATACACCAATTCACCAGCAAGATACGTCCGGCACACCGGAATATCTTTGATGGTGCTCTCATCCACCTCAAACGGATTCTGACCCAGTACGACGAAGTCTGCCATCATGCCTTCTGCGATCTGGCCTTTCACGTTCTCCTCGAAACTTGCCTCGGCGCTGCGGATCGTGTAACTGTCGAGTGCTTCCTGTACAGTGAATTTCTGATCCGGCAGGTACGGGCCGACGTGGTCACGCAGCGTTGTTCTTGTGACAGCGCACTGCATGCAGGCGAGGGCATCCGGCAGCTCTACCGGGCAGTCGGTTCCGTTGCTGACGGAGACGCCGTTGTTCATCAGCGTCTTCCAGCTGTAGCTTGTGCTCGCAAGCTCTTTGCCGACGCGCTCCTCTACGATATGGTTATCGTAATCGAGGAAGATGCTCTGTGCGTAAACGTGAAGATGCATTTTCGCGATTTTTTCAAGCTGATCGGCTCTTGTGATCTGGCAGTGCACGATGCCGTGGCGGTGATCTTCTCTCGGGTTTTCAGCAAGGGCTTTTTCATAGGCACTTAACACGCGGTCGAGGCACGCATCACCGATCGTGTGAACTGCAGCCTGCATGCCGTGTGCATTGGCGTAGCCGATCATCTCATCCATGGTTTCCTGGGTGAATACCGGGATTCCGCAGGTGGACGGGTCGTCTGCGTATGGGCGGCTGAGGAATGCTGTTCTCGCACCGAGAGCGCCGTCGCCGAGCATTTTCAGCGGTCCGATTTTAAAGCGGTCTGTGCCGACGCCGGTCACATTTCCAGCTTCTACGAAACCTTTTAAGGATTCCAGATCGGTAAAGTTGCTCTGCTCGTAAACGCGGACGGTCAGCTCGCCGGACTCCTCGAGTTCTTTGTATGCTTCGTTGACGGTCTGCCACGGAACGGCGCGGTAAACGCAGTAATCATCACTCTGGCTGCTGGTGACGCCGTAGCTGTTCAGGGCTTTGCAGGCGCTGCGGATCATATCTTTGATTTCCTCTTTGCTCGGCACCGGAATGCTGTCGTAAACCGGTTCCATTGCATTGTCGAAGAATCTTCCGTCCGGCTCACCGTTTTCCATACCGATCTCTCCGCCCTCCGGCTGCGGGGTATCTGCGGTGACGCCGAGGAGTTCCAGCGCTTTGCTGTTGACTACGAGGCAGTGGCCGCACGCTCTCGTCGCGCAGATCGGAACCTCGGTTGATACGCGGTCAAGATCGTAGCGGTTCGGCATACGGTCCACGTCTGTGAAATAATCCTGATTCCAGCCGCGGCCCATCAGCCATGCGCCGTCTTTTCGCGGATGCTCTTTCTGGAAGGTGTCGAGGCAGGCGAGCATATCTTCCAGGCTTTCGGTATGTGCGGCAAGCTGCGCTTTCAGCAGGGAGCCTCCGTAATTTAAAAGGTGCATATGGCTGTCGTTAAAACCGCTGCAGACGAATTTTCCGCCGAGGTCTACAACTTTGTCGCCGGCTGCTGCAAGGGCATCTGCCTCTGCGCTGCTTCCGGCGAAAGCAAATTTGCCGTCTTCTACTGCAAACGCTTCGACAAGCGGCAGTTTTCCGGTGTAGACAGCTCCGTTTTTGTAAATTGTTTTCATATCATTATCCTCCTACTGTCATCTAAATTTGATTCTATTCTTTTCTGCCCATTTGCGCAATATACAAATTCAGACACGCCATTCTCATGCGTGTCTGGATTCGCTTTTGAATATCTTTTATTTTGTTTTCTCTTCGTAGAACAGGCAGGCGTTCTTGTCTACCTTGCCCTTGCCGAAGTTTCTTGCCTTATAGTCTTTCAGCAGTTTGAAATACTGGTTCGAGAGAATCAGGATCACTGCTACGTTGACGAAAGTCGGGATCGCAGATGTGATATCAACGACAGTCCAGATAAAGCCCTGGTTGTTGGTCTTTACCAGATAGATCGTCCACAGTACGCCCGGCAGAGCGCGGACTGCGTAGAATACTTTCATGACGATATCTTTCATCTTGCCTTCTTTTTTATACAGATGCTCCAGAATTGCCAGATAGTAGGTGAACCATCCGCCGGAAGTCGTTACAGTGAAGATGACCATGATGACTGCCAGAAGGATGCTTCCAAATTTGCCGAATCCGCTTGCAAATGCACTTAAAGCAAGTGTTCCGCCGTTCGTTCCGTCGGTCCAGTTTCCGCTTAAGATAACGGAAAGTGCGGTGATCGTACAGATAACCATGGTATCAAAGAATACCTCGAAAGATCCCCACAGACCCTGCTCTACCGGATGCGGTGTTTTTGCGGAAGCATGGATCATTGGAGAAGTACCCCATCCAGCCTCATTGGAGTATACGGAACGCGCCATACCCACACGGATAATCTCGCTGACTGCGCAGCCGGCAAAACCGCCGATCGCTGCTGTTCCGGTAAATGCGTTTGTTACGATGGCTGCAAATACGCCAGGAACGCGGTTGATGTTGATGATGATCATGCCAATTCCCATCAGGATGTAGAGAACGCTCATAAATGGAACGAGCTTGCTGAACAGACTTGCGATTTTTTTCGTACCGCCGCTTGTAACGACATAGGTCAGAATGCAGAGCAGAACGCCCATCACAATAACGCCGTCTACTTTGAAGCTTCCAAGATTGATATTCTCAATACCGAACGCACCGGCTACGACCTGAGATGCGGTCAGGTTGGAAGAGGTTACGAAGAAGGTGGAGAAAATACCAATGCCGAAGATGATCGCCGGGATCAGCCACAGCTTGCCCCAGTGGCGCTCCTCGCCAAGTCCGCACTCCATGTAGTAAGTCGGACCGCCGTAGTACTCACCTTTTTCGTTGGTGTGACGGTAGTAGCAGCCGAGGGTAACCTCAACCTGTTTCAGGATCATGCCGAGCAGGGAAGAAAGCCACATCCACATGATGGCTCCCGGGCCGCCTGCTGCGACTGCGGTTGCAACACCGGCGATGTTTCCAAATCCTACGGTACCGCCGATGGCAGTTGAAATTGCTTCGAACGAGGAAAGCATACCCTCTCCTTCGCTTGTCTTGTCTTCTTTCTGGAACAGTTTTCCGCCGGTTCTCTTCATGATCCAGCCAAAGTGACGGAACTGGAAAAATCCAGAACGAACGGTGAAGTACAGGCCGGTCAGAATCATCAGCGCGATCAGCGGCACGCCCCAAAGGACACCGTCCAGCCAGTTAAGAAATGCTATCATGTCAAAATCCTCCCTTTTTTCTTTTCCGGCAACAGTTTTCTTCAGACGTATCCTGTAACACCCGTTTCGTCTTTCGTTCTCCAACCAAACAGATTTCCACCCCCGGAACCTTTTGTCACGGTTCCAACTGCAGTACAATAAAAAGAGCAGCGGTCTTCACCACTGCTCCATTAAATCTACGTTCATGAAGCAATAGCTCCTCCACCAGTACGGTGAGAGTGCACAGCCTGTTCGACTGTACCCCAACGCAGACAGTTTTTCGGGAACTGCCCCGTTTCGGCGAATGCTCCTTTCCCTGCCCGTCCCAGACCCCGTTGTCTCAGGACAGCTACTCTTAGCCTTCGCGCCTCTATTGCCGAATATGTATATTGACAGGTATTATCATATGTTTCTTTTCGCCACTTGTCAATCGTTTTTGCGACATTATTTTACAAAAATTTTATATTTTCGAAATTTGTCCCGATTTATTTGACTTTCTTGTCTCCCTCTGACGGCTTCAGCTGGTTGAATTCCCACAGACGCTCCTGTCTGCTGTAGGATCTAAATAAGTATCCCTTCCAGATGATCCATCTCATGCTGGCAGATCTGGGCTGGCCAGCCGGTGAATTTCTGGCGTTGTTTTTTCCAGTTCCAGTCGTAGTATTCGATTTCGATGTTCTGGTACCGCTTTGTTTTCCGCACGCCTGACAGGGAGAGGCAGCCTTCTTCTGTTTCGTAGGGGTCGCTTTTGCGGACGATCACCGGGTTGAACATGATGATGTCGCGGAATCCGGCGTTTACGATGATGATGCGTTTTTTCACGCCGATCATATTTGCCGCCATGCCGACGCATGCCTCGCGGTTTGCTGCCAGTGTGTCCTGCAGATCTCTTCCCACCTGCAGATCTTCCTCTGTCGCCGGAATGGATTTCTGTCCGAGGAAGAGAACGTCTCTCATAATTGGTTTTACCATTTGTGTTTCCTTTCTCTTTCGGCCTTAAAGGCCGAAATCGTTTCATTTTCTATTTGAATCCGCATATCGCACGATGTGCATCCGATCACGGTTTTTCCGCCTTCCTGCTCCAGTCGTTCTACTTTTCCGCCGCAGAACGGACAGATCCAGTCAATCTGTTTTCCGGTTTTGACGGCCTGCATCATGTTGACGAATTTTGTCGTATCTACTTTTTTCGAATCACAGTTCTGCGTCCAGTCACCGGACAGTGCTTTTCGCAATTCGCCGTTTTCATTCAGAATGACGGTATCGCCCTCCTCGATGTTCCGGTCATACAGCATCTGATCCTCCTGGCGGATGCGCGATTCGTTACCGTTTTCATCCTGTAACACAACAACTGCCATGACAGGCTCATCGGCGCTGCGTTCCTCGCAGCCGAAATCAACGTCTTCGTCGATCCGCACTACCTGATATTTCATTTAAAAATCCCCCTTACTCTGCTATCGTAAAAATCACAACCCGCTCCCGGCTGTCCCCGCCCGGGAAGAGATCCATGCAGTCGATCTCATCGAGAAATTCCAGTTCCGGCACGGTCATCAGATACGAGATATAGGCATCCGACGGGTAATAGAAAAACAACTGGATCTCCCGCGGATTTTCATAGTACGATTCCAGCAGCCTTGCCATTGCTTTTCTTAGGATTTCGAGTGAAAACGGGTTAAAAAAATACACCCGGTCCACTTCCGCAGGGACGGGAAAATTTTCGGCGCTTTCCAGCACAAATTCCGTCCGCGCACCGGAGGCCGCCGCTTTTTTATTTTCCACCGCCTTCGCATAAATCCGGTCATCATACTCCACACCGATGGACCGGCACCGCGTCTGCGCCGATAAGAAGAAATCTACGCGGCCCTTTCCGCATCCGTAATCAAGCAGCGTATTTCCCTTTCGGATCATCCCTGTATTTGCCATCCGCTCCAGCACGCAGTACGGAGTCGGCTCATACGGATACCGGTACAGATCCGACCGGCTGTCATCCCGCCCCATTGTGTGGATCTGCAGCAGCTTGTCCCAGCGGTTTTCGTTTTTATCCTCTCTCATCATCCGTCTCCCGATACTGTTTGAATAACTCCAGATACTCCTGTTCCACCGTAGCAAACGGCCGCACCGCGTAGTCCAGCGTGATGTGAAGTTTCGGCGCATCCCCCTCCTGCGGCTCCTCCAGCAGATTCGTCAGATCGTACCACAGCAGATCATTGTCGATCTGTTTCATCATCCGCTGCTCCTCCGCCGTCAGATCACTGCCAAGATATTTTTCGTAAATCACCGAAAGCAGATGGTCCTCGATCTCGCGGTACCGCGGCATTTCCTGTTTTAATGGCCGCGGCACATCCGACATGTAGCACTCGCTCGCGTCATGCAGAAGGCACGCCAGCACCAGCCGCCGGGAATAGCCACGCGCGGCAGCCTCTTTCGCACAGCAGATGCAGTGCTCTCCCACTGACCAAAACGTCGTCACATGGCCGTTTCCGCGGCAGATCATCGGCAGCGCATGCGCAAAATCTTCCACACAGAGCAGCCCCGGATCAGGATGTACGGGATCGAAGTGTTTTCTTGTATACGTCGTTATCGTACTCATTCTTTCACCTCGCTGTACGGCTTTACTGCCGGCTGTCCCGCGTGCGGCTCGCCGATGATTTTTTCCATCCAGACCATATCGTACCAGCGGTCGAATTTATAGCCGCAGTTATGGAAGGTTCCCACGAGTTCGAATCCGAGATGCGCATGGAACTCGGCGCTGTTTTTCGTCAGATATTCATCCTCGACCTGCGGATAGCCGATGCAGGCGTAGAGGTTCAGAATGCCCATTTTTTTCAGGCGGTCCGCCAGCTCTTCATACAGTCTCCGGCCAAGGCCTCCTTTTCTTGCATTGGGATCGAGATAAATAGTCAGCTCGCTCGACCAGTCGTATGCGGCGCGGCCGACAAAGGCATGTGCGTATGCATAACCTTCGATTTTTCCATCCCGCTCGATGACGAGGTATGGATATTTTTTCATGATATCACGCATGCGGTTCTCAAATTCTTCCAGAGACGGCACGTCCCACTCGAAAGAAATGACGGTGTGTTCTACATAGTAAGCATAAATCTCCAGAATGCGTGCGGCATCCTCTATTTTTGCATCTCTGACAGTAATTGTACTCATAATAAACTCCTTCTCTGACCGTACTGCTTGCGTCTTCTGAACTTTATCTTATCACTCCGCTGAAAAATGGACAACATGATTTCCAGATTTCCTTTTTTGCATTATTTTCGGGGATTGCTATAAATTTTTCTGTGCTCTTTGCTGTCTTTCCTGTATAATAAAAGAAACAAGACGGATCACTATTTTTCTTCTTACTGAAAGAAAGGAACATGCCTATGAAAATTTTAAATCTCGAAAACGAAAACCGGAAATTCACCAAATCCATCGAAAATTTCCACGTCATGGAATATCTCCAGGATTCCAGCGTCTCGCCGATGACTGCCATGGAGGAGTATTACATGAGCAAAATGAATGTGCGCCGCCGCCAGGTTGTCATTGAACTGGACAAGGAGCACTCCGCGATTATCCAGTCCGGTGCGATGCAGTGGATGGGCGGCCATGTACAGGCAACCGCCGGAATCAAAGGGATCGGCGACCTGTTCGGAAAGGCCATCAAAGGCGCCATGACAAAGGAATCTGCCGTAAAACCGGAGTACGTCGGCGACGGATATCTCGTGCTTGAACCGACCTACAAATACATCATTCTTATGGATGTCGAGAAATGGGGCTCCTCCGGAATGACGATTGAGGACGGCATGTTCCTCGCCTGCGACGGCAGAGTCAAAAACAAACTGACCGCCCGCAAGAGTATTTCCTCCGCTGTCCTCGGCGGTGAAGGCTTCTTCAATCTGAGCCTCGTCGGCAGAGGCGCCGTTGCCCTCGAAAGCAACGTACCTGAGGACGAACTGATCGAAGTCGAACTCGAAAACGACGAACTGAAAATCGATGGAAACCTCGCTGTCTGCTGGTCCTCCAACCTCGATTTCACCGTAGAACGCTCCACCAAAACCCTCGTCGGCTCCGCCGTCAGCGGCGAAGGCCTCGTCAACGTCTACCGCGGAACCGGCCGCGTCCTCATGAGCCCAGTCGCCCCGACAGACTCCCTGCTGACTGCAACCAACACGACCCAGGCGAACCCCTCTGTGAAGAACAACCTTCCGCCGGAAAATTAAATTCGAATCCTCTCCGCCCCTATGCCTGATACGCATAGAAAAAAGTCAAATTAAACCTCGTTTTTGATTGACACTTTCTTCAAAGCATGTTAGCGTAAAATACGCACTTATCTTTACATTCTTAAGAAAAACCATACGATAAAATACATGTTCTGGAGAAAATGATGAATAGAATAAACTGGACTGAACTGAAACCGCAGATTCAGCAGGTCGGGCGATTAAGTCTGCCTGCGATTCTTACACAGATTACTACGATTGCGATGCAATACATTGATTCCGCGATGGTCGGCGCGCTTGGGGCGAATGCTTCGGCGGCGATCGGGCTGGTTTCTTCGACGACATGGCTCCTCAGCGGTACGATTTATGCGGTTTCAGCCGGTTTTTCTGTTCAGGTGGCGCATCAGATCGGGGGAAATCATGATAAGAAGGCGAGAGATGTTGTGCGGCATGGCATCGCGTCCGCGCTTGTTGTGTCGGCTGTTTTGTGCCTGATCGGGCTTCTGATCAGTCACCCGCTGCCGGGGTGGCTCGGCGGTGCGCAGGAGATCCGGCGGAATGCCACGCTCTATTTTATGATGTTCGCCGTCATGCTTCCGTTTTCCCAGCTCAACTCGCTGATGTCGTCCTTCCTGCAGTGCAGCGGCGATATGGTGACGCCCAGCATTTTAAATGCCGTCATGTGCGTACTCGATATCATTTTCAATGCTCTTTTGATTCCGGTTTTCGGTGTCATGGGTGCCGGTATGGGAACGATGCTGGCCTGTGCCGTCATCAGCCTCACGGGGGCATGGTTCTGCTGTGTCCGCAATCCGCGGCTGCGTCTCCGCCGGAATGAAAAAACGGTTTTCGATGTGAAAATTCTGAAAACTGCATTCAAAATCGGTGTGCCGGTTGCTGTGCAGGAAATCGCAATGAACAGTGCCATGGTTGCTGCCACCATGCTGATCGCCCCGCTTGGCTCCATCGCGATAGCGGCCAATTCGTTTGCCGTTACCGCTGAAGGATTATGCTACATGCCGGGCTACGGCATCGGCTCCGCCGCGACAACGCTCGTCGGCAGAAGCTACGGCGCCGGAAATTATAAGCTGGCGAAACGCTACGGCAATATCTGCATTGCCATGGGCGCAGTCCTGATGGCCATCACTGGAGGTCTGATGATGATCTTCTGTCCGTTCGTCTTCGGCATTCTGACTCCTGACCCGCAGGTCCGCTCGCTTGCCGCCGAGGTGCTCCGCATCGAACTGCTCGCCGAGCCGTTTTTCGGCGCTTCCATCGTTGCCTCCGGCGCCCTCCGTGGAACGGGCGATACGTTTGTGCCGAGCCTTCTGAACCTTGGCAGCATCTGGGTCATCCGCCTCGGTCTCGCGGTGCTTCTCATCACCCCGCTCGGCCTGCGCGGCATGTGGATCGCCATGGCCATCGAACTCTGCATCCGCGGACTGCTGCTGCTTTACCGCCAGCATACATCGAAATATTATAAAATATCATAAACGCCATATAAAAAAACGAGCGGGGATTGAATATATCCCCGCCGTTTTCTGTAATCTTTTTTTATTTCTCTGGAAAATCGTATCGTGCAATCTCACAGTTTTTCACACCAAATGCCGCATATTCTTCATTCGTCATATCGTGAAAATACGACTGCACGACACGCGCAATGCCGTTGTGTGCGACGGGAATATACGTTTTTTCATCGGATTCTTCCCGAATTTCATCCAGCAGATTATAGATTCTCTGCGCCAGCCGCGGCTCCGGCCGCGCCGGGATGCCGGTCATCTCGGAAATATGTTTCGCGGTGTCTGCCGCAATGAACTGTTTTTAAAAACTCCATTTCCACCAGATGAATCTTCTTTAATTCATTTTCAATTTTTAAACGTCTCAACCTCCACAACCCGGTCTTTCCCTTTCGTTCCCCAGATCATCAGATGGGCCTTATATTCCACTGAATCCCGCGCATAAAAGAATGGCTCCTCGCGCAGCAATGATGCGCGTTTTCCTTCGGCTTCCAGTGTCTTTTTCCGTTTCATTGCCTGCTCCTGGATTTTTCGGATCTGGGTTCCTTCTTCGCCGGCGAAGCGTCGTTTCGGATAATTCTGTGCTTCGCGGGCCAGTTTTTTCTCCAGGAGATCCACCACTTTCGCGTGACGGCTTGTGTGCAGCAGTTTTGCGATCTGTTTTGCGAGGAGTTTTCCCTGCCATTTTTCATAAAGTGCAAGATACCGCAGCAGTGTTTTGTCGCCTGCTTCCGCCGCCAGTGCTTTCATTTCTGCGATTGCCTCTTCCATTGCTTCCCACCACGGGCACGACGGCACGAGATACTGGTCCGGCACAGCCGGGTAGCAGCAGAAATTGAGCGGCGGGAAATTGGCCAGCGATGCCAGATGCATTTCTTCCTCGGTGCAGAACGCCTCGCCGAGGTATTCCCGCTTGTCCCGCAGGATCGCGATGCGGAACTCAATCTGCCGCAGATACTCGTATCCGTCCACCCAGAAATGACCCGTTTTTCCGTAATCAAACAGATGCACTTCCAGTGAAAGGCGGCTGAAAAACAGCGTGCACACCGTCTCTCCCTGCCGCACAATCAGAACGTACTGCTCCCCGTCTTTTTCCAGTACGGCATCTATTTCTCCCTCGTATTCCTTCTGATACGTTCCCGTCAGCTCCGCGTCATGAAAAACGAGAAAGCTCTCTGCCGCATCGTTCATCAGATAGACAAGCCAGATCTCCTTTTCTCCTCCCCCGTACCGCTCACCCGGAAGCAGCAGCTCGAACTGCCCCTGCGAAAGAAGCACATCCAGCCTTTCCAGTTCCTCGGTCCATGTAATATTTTCTGCAATTTCCATTCCGTGATTTTCCCCTGTTTTCTTTTACTTCCTATGATACACCTTGACACTCCCCACAGCTAAAGCAGGGGGATTCTTGTTTCTACCACTACTGCATTGACGAATACTTTACGGTACTGCAATGTCTTACACAGTGTCCACAAGCTATGTTTATCCTGTTCCCGTATGCCCTACGGTACAGCT
>NZ_JBNMHD010000018.1:0-55992 GCF_050872605.1 Fusicatenibacter sp. | reverse complement strand
ACCCGAAAATAATGCAAAAAAGGCAGTGCTGCAGAGCGCGAATTGCAAGGAACAGATTTGAAGGCGTACCGGGGTACGACGAAAATCTGTGACGCAGTAATTCACACTCTGCGGTGCTGAATTTTTTGCATTATTTTCGGGGATTGCTATAGTATCTTGATATTAATTTGCATACCATATATTGATTTGGAAAGGTAAAATAATACTATATAAAGCATAATAAACGATGCGTTAAAAGTAAATGGACATGATGGATTGGCTATAACGGTGAACAAAATTCGTCGAAGAAAGTAGTAAAATTGATACATGGAAAATACTGATTGAGAAACGAAGGTAAACTGGTTATAATAAAATCAAGAAGAAAGATTTGTGAATCGAGAAACTTATAGTATTATCAGCAGAAAATGAGGTGATGATGTATGCCAAAGATTATGCAGGATTTAATTAAACAGTATGTGGAAGAGGTCAAGAAGATTTATGGTTCCCATGTACGTCAGATAATCCTTTATGGTTCTTATGCAAGGGGTGACTTCCGTCCGGATTCTGATGTGGACATTATGATTCTGGTAGATATGTCAGATCTGGAATTAAAGGCATATGCACAACAGCTCTCGTACATGACCTATGACTTTAATATGGATTATGACACGGATATTAAGCCTATTGCAAAAAGTGAAGCACATTTTAACAAGTGGATTGTGAACTATCCCTTTTATTCCAATATTCATAAAGAAGGGGTAGTTTTGTATGGAGCAGCATAATCAGGAAATCGGTACTAGACGGGATCTGGTGTTATATTGTATGGAACAGCTTGAAAAACAAAAGGAAAATTGAAATGAACGAGGATGCCCCTCAGGGTTTGAAGCCCTGAGGGATATTTTTATGTAAAAGTATATTATTCTAATAAGCGCAACGGATGATCCCCATACCACAATGGAAATATTATAGCTGAGGAGATTCCGCCGGAATTGCTTTCTTATATGGAAGAAGTATTACCGGAAGAGAAGGAGCTGGATACGGAAATTGTTCTGGATACAATGATAAATGTAAATGAATTTTTGAAGAACTAATGTTCGCATCATATATACAATTTTAAATTTCCATGATATAATATCTCTTGCATTTGAGTGTTAATTCGTCCACGTTAGTTTTACTACTTTTTATCAGTCTATAAAATATCGGGTGGTGAACAGAATTCGTCGAGAGGCATATTCGGCTAAAATCAGAGAATGTGCTTCGACGAATTTCTGACTGATAGACGAACTTTTTTGATATAAAAACCAGGAGGTGCTTTTTTGCAGAATTCACAACAAATATTCAAATTACACTCCGAATACCAGCCTACAGGCGACCAGCCCCAGGCAATCGAAAAACTGGTCAAAGGCTTTCAAGAAGGCAATCAATGCGAGACTTTGCTGGGCGTTACAGGCTCCGGCAAGACCTTTACAATGGCAAATGTTATTGCACGGTTAAATAAACCAACATTGATCATAGCGCACAATAAAACACTTGCAGCGCAGCTGTACGGTGAGTTTAAGGAATTCTTCCCTGAGAACGCAGTAGAATATTTTGTCTCCTACTACGACTACTACCAGCCGGAGGCTTACGTGCCGTCTTCGGATACGTATATTGCGAAGGACTCTGCGCGGAACGATGAGATTGATAAGCTGCGGCTTTCCGCGACTTCTGCACTGAGTGAGCGGAACGATGTCATTGTGGTTTCCAGTGTTTCGTGTATCTATGGAATCGGAAGCCCGAAGGACTACATGGAGATGATTATTTCGCTCCGCCCGGGAATGGAAAAGGACCGGGACGATGTGATCCGGCAGCTGATTGATATTCAGTATGACCGGAACGATATGGATTTCCACCGCGGTACGTTCCGCGTGCGCGGGGATGTACTGGAGATTTTTCCGGCGGAGGAGACGGACAAGGCGGTGCGCGTCGAGTTCTTCGGGGATGAGATTGACCGCCTGGTGCAGATCGATACACTGACGGGAGAAATCTTATGTGAACTGAACCACATTGCAATCTTCCCGGCCTCCCACTACGTTGTGCCGATGGACACGATCCTGAAAGCAACGGGCGAGATTGAAAAGGATATGGAAGACCAGGTGAAGTTCTTTAAGCGCGAGGGAAAACTGATTGAGGCCCAGCGCATCGAGGAGCGGACCAATTTCGATATCGAGATGCTCAAAGAAACCGGCATCTGTTCCGGCATTGAAAACTATTCGCGCTATCTCTCCGGATTAAAGCCGGGCGAGCCGCCCTACACGCTGATGGACTACTTTGGAGATGATTTCCTCATCATCGTCGATGAGTCGCACAAAACCGTTCCGCAGATCCGCAGCATGTATGCCGGCGACCAGTCGCGGAAATCGACGCTGGTGGACTATGGATTCCGTCTGCCGTCCGCCAAGGACAACCGCCCGCTGAACTTCGGCGAGTTCGAGGACCGGATCGATCAGATCCTCTTCGTATCTGCCACGCCGGGCGACTACGAGGCAGACCACGAGCTGCTGCGCGCCGAGCAGATCATCCGCCCGACCGGCCTTCTCGACCCGGATGTCGAAGTGCGCCCGGTGGAGGGACAGATCGACGATCTGATTTCGGAAGTAAAGAAAGAAACCGCAAAACACAACAAAGTTCTCGTGACGACGCTGACGAAGCGTATGGCAGAGGATCTGACCGACTATATGAAAGAGGCCGGCATCCGCGTGCGCTACCTGCACTCCGATATCGACACCCTGGAACGGACCGAGATCATCCGTGATATGCGTCTCGATGTATTCGATGTGCTCGTCGGCATCAACCTTCTGCGTGAGGGTCTCGACATCCCGGAAATCACACTCGTGGCGATCCTGGATGCCGATAAAGAAGGTTTCCTGCGTTCCGAAACCTCCCTGATCCAGACCATCGGTCGTGCCGCACGAAACAGCGAGGGCCATGTTATCATGTACGCCGATGTGATGACCGATTCCATGCGCCTGGCCATCGACGAGACGAAGCGCCGCCGTGCCCTGCAGGAAGCCTACAACAAAGAACACGGCATCACTCCGACCACCATCAAAAAAGCCGTCCGCGATCTCATCAGCATTTCGAAAGAAGTGGCAAAGACAGAAGAAAAGATGGAAAAAGACCCGGAGTCCATGAGCCGCGAAGAACTGGAAAAACTGATCGGCCAGGTACAGAAACAGATGAAAGCCGCTGCCGCCGAACTCAATTTCGAAATGGCCGCCGAGCTGCGTGACAAAATGATCACACTGAAGAAGAGCCTGGATGACATGGAAGAATAAAAAATCAGAAATAAAAAAGAAGAAAAGAGCATGAAAAAAGCGTGCCGGAAAAGCGACAGAAAACTTTCCGGCACGCTTTTTTGCGTCCGATTTTGATTCCTTCTTGTTCAGAATTGACGCAAAATAAGAATACCATTATAATATAAAATACGACCAAACAGTCGTATCAAAACGCAAACACAAAAATAAAAAAGACAACAATAAAAAAATCAATCGCCGAATTTTCTCTTTTTACTGGAGACACCCAGCAGATAGTCGACCGAGCAGTCATAGAACCGTGCAAGCTGGATCACATAGTCGATCGGGATGTCGCGGATTCCTTTTTCGTAGCGGGAATAGACGTCGCGGTTGCATTCGAGCAGGGCAGAAATCTCTTTGATGGTGAGATCCTGATCGATCCGCATATCTTCAATTCTCTGGTATTTCATACGTTGTACCATCCTTTCAGATTCAAACCCATACTACCAAACGGTTGGATGGACAAAGTTAAATCAGATCATATGGTCGCAAATTGGAGAATGGGGCAGGAGAGAGAAATGGCGGGTGAAGACAGCCTGTGCAGAAAACAGAAAAATATGTACGGCAGAAATGGGGGAACGAATGGGAAAAGCAGAAAGAATAGAAATAGAAGATTTTGTCCAGAATATAGTGGAACGGATGGAGACGCCGGAAGCGTTTGAAAAAATGATCAGCCGGGAGGAAAGCTGTGAAGCGCAGGGGCAGGAGAACCGTCTGAGGGATGTGCTGAAGAAGGAATGGCCGGTGGACGAAAAGGGAGAGCGCATCTATCAGATCACTAATATATATGAAGAAAAAGCGGAAGAACTCCTCATTGTAGAACTGTATACCGGCATCCACCTGGAAAACGGAGTCCCGTGCGGGCATTTTACGCTGTATCTCTGCGGGGAGCCGGACGGATGGAAACTCAGCGAAACGCGGATGATGGAATATCTGCAGAATCTGTAAACGAAAAAGCAAAACAGGGAGGACAGGGAAAAGAAAAACTGTCCTCCTGCTTTTGCTGCGGCGGAGACACCGGAAAGTCAGGATCCATACGGTCGCTTCTCATCGCTGATGCCGACCAGATAATCCAGACTGACCTGATACAGCTCCGCCAGACGGATGGCAATGGAGATCGGCAGCTGCCGGACGCCTTTTTCATATCGGGTATACACATCGCGGTTGCAGCCGAGATAGTCGGCAACCTGGCGGATCGTCAGATCGTGGTCCGTGCGCAGATCCTCCAGTCTCTGATATTTCATGATTCATCACCTCTGAGAAAATGCTACTAAATGGTCGCATCGAAATGGCGGAATCCTACCATACGGCTATAGCGCCTTTGAAACAGCAGAATGCAATAAAAAAGAAAAGTCAGATTCCTTTTCAGAAAGAAAACGGTTTATACTTTTTTCACAATTTCTTCATAGAAAAACCGGGAAAAGGTGTTGACAAACAAAAGGCGGAGTGCTATCTTAAGAGCATAGATGTTAGCACTCCACTGAAACGAGTGCTAACAGGACTATACAACAGGAAGGAGCTTATCGTAAGTGGATACAGAATTGGATGAAAGAAAAAGAAAAATATTAAAAGCGATCATCCAGACGTATCTGGAAACGGGCGAGCCGGTCGGCTCAAGAACGATTTCCAAATACACGGATTTGAATTTAAGCTCCGCCACAATCCGGAATGAAATGTCCGATCTGGAAGAGATGGGTTACATCTTACAGCCCCACACTTCCGCAGGACGCATTCCTTCCGATAAAGGCTACCGCCTCTATGTAGATGAGCTGATGCGGGAAAAAGAACAGGAAGTTGCAGACATCAAAAACATGGTCATTGAAAAAACGGACCGCATGGAGAAAGTTCTGCAGCAGGTTGTCAAAGTCCTCGCTTCATCTACCAACTATGCAACGTTGATTACAGGACCGGAATATCACAGAAATAAAGTGAAATTCATCCAGCTCTCAAAAGTCAATGAAGAGCAGCTCCTGGCCGTCATCGTCGTAGAAGGCAACCTGGTGAAAAACCAGATGATCGACCTCGACGAGACCATCAACGATGAACAGATATTAAAGCTGAACCTGCTTCTGAACACACAGCTCAATGGTCTGACCATTGAAGAAATCAATCTTGGCATGATCAGGAAAATGAAAGAGCAGGCAGGCATCCACTCCGGCATCATCAGCAAAGTGGTCGATACCGTAGCGGAAGCCATCGCAGTCAGCGAAGAAGATGTGCCGGTGTACACCAGCGGCGCAACCAACATTTTCAAGTACCCTGAGCTTTCCGACAGCAGCAAAGCCAGCCAGCTGATCTCCACATTCGAGGAACGGCAGAAACTGGTCGATATGATCAAAGGAGCTGCCGAGGAGCAGGACGGAGAGGAAAATACCGGTATTCAGGTATACATCGGAAATGAATCTTCGATGGAACCCTTACGGGACTGCAGCGTGGTCACCACCACATACGATATGGGAAACGGTATGCGCGGAACAATCGGTATCGTGGGACCAAAGCGGATGGATTACGAAAATGTGGTAGATAACCTGAAAACATTAAAAGTTCAACTGGACGCCGTCTTCAAAAAGCCGGACACAGGTGAGTAGAAAGGTGGAATGATCCGTGAGCGAAGAAAATAGAAAGAAAGAGGAAACCATGGAAGAACCTACACGCGAGATGGAAAAAGAAACCGGAGCAGAGACCGATCTGCCGGAAACCGAACCGGCTGCGGAGCAGGAAGAAGCAAAGAGAGCAGCAGAGGCAAAAGAAGCGGAAGCTGCAGAAGAAACTGCTGAGGATGGCAAAGAACGAAAGTTCTTCAAAAAGAAAAAAGATAAAAAAGATGAGAAAATCGAAGAGTTGACTGACCGCCTGACCCGTCAGATGGCAGAGTTCGATAACTTCCGCAAACGCACCGAAAAAGAAAAAGCAAATATGTATGCCATTGGAGCAAAAGACATCATCGAGAAGATTCTTCCGGTTGTTGACAGCTTCGAGCGCGGACTTGCAACGGTGGAAAACCCGGAGGAAGATCCGTTCGCAGAAGGCATGAATAAAGTATACAAACAGTTTACCACAGCACTCGATGAACTCGGTGTAACCGTGATCGAGGCCGTTGGAAAGGAATTCGATCCGAACCTGCACAACGCGGTGATGCATGTGGAGGATGAGGAAGCCGGCGAGAACATCGTCGTAGAAGAATTCCTGAAGGGCTACATGTACAAAGGTTCCGTAGTCCGTCACAGTATGGTCAAGGTGGCTAACTAAGCCTTGAAGATAAATAAATAGAAATTAAACCATTTTTTAGCATAATTCATTGAGGAGGAAACAACAATGGGCAAAATTATTGGTATTGACTTAGGAACAACAAACAGCTGTGTAGCCGTTATGGAAGGTGGAAAACCAACCGTTATCGCAAACGCAGAAGGTGAAAGAACAACTCCATCTATCGTAGCATTCACAAAAACAGGTGACCGTCTGGTCGGCGAGCCGGCAAAACGTCAGGCTGTAACAAACGCAGACAGAACCATCCGTTCCATCAAACGTGAGATGGGTACTGATTATAAAGTAGACATCGAAGGAAAGAAATACTCTCCGCAGGAGATCTCCGCTATGATCCTTCAGAAACTGAAAGGTGATGCAGAGAACTACCTTGGTGAGAAAGTAACAGAAGCAGTTATCACAGTTCCGGCTTACTTCAATGACGCACAGCGTCAGGCAACCAAAGATGCCGGTAAAATCGCAGGTCTTGATGTAAAACGTATCATCAACGAGCCTACCGCAGCAGCTCTGGCATACGGACTGGATAACGAGAAAGAGCAGAAGATCATGGTATACGACCTTGGCGGCGGTACTTTCGATGTTTCCATCATCGAGATCGGTGACGGTGTTATCGAAGTTCTTTCCACAGCAGGAAACAACCGTCTGGGCGGCGATGACTTCGACCAGAAAGTAACAGATTACATCCTCGCTGAGTTCAAGAAACAGGAAGGCGTCGATCTTTCCAACGATAAGATGGCTCTGCAGAGAATCAGAGAAGCAGCAGAGAAAGCAAAGAAAGAGCTTTCCAGCGCAACCACAACCAATATCAACCTGCCATTCATCACAGCAACGGCAGATGGCCCGAAACATCTCGATATGAACCTGACAAAGGCTAAATTCGATGAGCTGACTCACGACCTGGTAGAGAAAACCGCAGAGCCGGTACAGAGAGCACTCTCTGATGCAGGCCTTCAGGCATCCGAGCTTTCCAAAGTCCTTCTGGTAGGCGGATCTACCCGTATCCCGGCTGTACAGGATAAAGTAAGACAGCTGACCGGACACGAGCCGAGCAAGAGCCTGAACCCGGATGAGTGCGTAGCACTTGGTGCTTCCGTACAGGGCGGTAAACTTGCAGGAGATGCCGGCGCAGGCGACATCCTTCTTCTGGATGTAACTCCGCTGTCTCTGTCCATCGAGACCATGGGAGGTATTGCAACTCGTCTGATCGAGCGTAACACCACAATCCCGACCAAGAAGAGCCAGATCTTCTCCACCGCAGCTGATAACCAGACAGCAGTAGATATCAATGTAGTACAGGGTGAGCGTCAGTTCGCGAAAGACAACAAATCCCTCGGCCAGTTCCGTCTGGATGGAATTCCGCCAGCAAGAAGAGGCGTTCCGCAGATCGAGGTTACCTTTGATATCGATGCCAACGGTATCGTAAATGTATCTGCAAAAGACCTGGGAACAGGAAAAGAGCAGCACATCACCATCACCGCAGGCTCTAACATGTCCGACAGCGAGATCGACAAAGCAGTCAAAGAAGCTGCTGAGTTCGAAGCTCAGGATAAGAAACGCAAAGAAGCAATCGACGCAAGAAACGATGCAGACTCTATGGTATTCCAGACCGAGAAAGCAATCGAGGAAGTCGGCGACAAGCTGGATGCAAACGATAAGACAGCAGTAGAAGCTGACCTGAACGCACTGAAAGACCTCATTGCAAAATGCAATCCGGAAGAGATGACAGATGCACAGGTAGCTGACCTGAAAGCAGCTCAGGAAAAACTGATGACAAGCGCTCAGAAACTGTTCGCAAAACTGTATGAGCAGCAGCAGGGCGGCGCAGCAGGTGCCGGAACAGCTGGTGCAGGCCCGGATATGGGAAATGCAGGAGCAGCAGGCGGCCATGACGACGACGTCGTAGATGCTGACTACAAAGAGGTTTAATTTTCGGCATGTCACACTCCGTGAAAATACCGACTGTGAGTTGAAACAATAAGTAAATAAACGCAAAAAGCCCTGTGAGGCGAATGTTTGCAGGGGACGGAAAACACATTCCGCCCCCTGTATTTATGCTGGTATTGCTTTCGGAAAAGTGCTATACTGGAGCGTGCGGAAAAACATTTCTGCAAAGATGAAATTTGTGGAACAGAAATGAAAAGGTGAACATAAATGGCAGAAAAAAGAGATTATTACGAGGTCCTCGGCGTAGACCGCGGAGCGGACGATGCAACATTAAAAAAAGCATACCGTAAACTGGCCAAGAAATACCATCCGGATATGAACCCGGGCGACAAAGAGGCCGAGGCAAAATTTAAAGAGGCGACAGAAGCCTATGGCGTGCTGAGTGATCCGGACAAACGGCGTCAGTACGATCAGTTTGGCCACGCTGCATTTGAAAACGGCGGTGGCGGCGCAGGAGCCGGCGGATTCGGCGGCTTCGACTTTGGCGGCGGAGATATGGGTGATATCTTCGGCGATATTTTCGGCGACCTGTTCGGTGGCGGCGGAAGCAGAAGAAGAGCAAACAATGGACCGATGAAGGGAGCAAACCTCCGCGCTGTTGTCCACATTACGTTTGAGGAAGCTGTTTTCGGATGCCAGAAAGAGCTCGAGATCAACCTGAAGGATACCTGTACAACGTGCCATGGAACCGGCGCAAAACCAGGAACTTCACCGGAGACATGTTCCAAGTGTAACGGAACCGGTCAGATTACGTACACGCAGCAGACCATGTTCGGCTCTGTGAGAAACGTGACGACCTGTCCGGACTGTAACGGAACCGGAAAGATCATTCGCGATAAATGTACCGCATGCCACGGCACAGGATACACATCCAGCAGAAAACGCATTCAGGTCAACATTCCGGCCGGAATCGACGATGGACAGAGTATCCGGATCCGTGAAAAAGGTGAGCCGGGTGTAAACGGCGGACCGAGAGGAGATCTGCTTGTCGAGGTTCAGGTAACCCGTCATCCGATCTTCCAGAGACAGGATATGAACATCTTCTCCACTGCACCGATTACGTTTGCCCAGGCAGCACTCGGCGGCGATGTGAAGATCAGCACCGTTGACGGAGACGTTCTCTACACTGTAAAACCGGGAACCCAGACCGATACGAAGATCCGTCTGAAGGGAAAAGGCGTTCCGTCCCTTCGCAACAGCAATGTGCGCGGTGATCACTACGTAACACTCGTAGTCCAGACTCCGACGAAACTGAATGAGAAAGCAAAAGAAGCCCTCCGCGCCTTCGATGAAGCCTGCGGAAACCGCCCGGCAGCAGAAGAAAAAGCAGCCGACGGCGAAACCGCAGAGCAGCCGAAGAAGAAAAAAGGCTTTATGGATAAAGTGAAAGAGGCCTTTGAGGACATCGATAAATAAAGAACGGCGGTAAGCCGGAAAAGAAAGAAGAATCTGTGGAAAAAGCAGGTTCTTCTTTCTTTTCTATGAAAGAACCATGAAAATTTGGTGAATTTATACACAGAATGGTCGGATTTTGATATAATGTGGAAAACTTAAGGGGAGAGAAAAGAAAGGAAACGGGGAAAATGAGATTTCGACCATGTATTGATATTCATAACGGAAAAGTAAAACAGATTGTCGGGGGATCGCTGAAGGATCAGGGAAATCAGGCGAGCGAGAATTTTGTCTCGGAGCAGGATGCGTCGTACTATGCGCAGCTGTATGGAGAGCAGGGCATTACGGGGGGCCATGTGATTCTGTTGAATAAGAAAGGCACCGAGTTTTATGAGGAGACCAAGCGGCAGGCTTTACTGGCACTCTCGACGTATCCGGGCGGACTGCAGGTCGGGGGCGGCATTGATGCGGAGAATGCGTGCGAGTTTCTGACAGCGGGGGCAAGCCATGTGATTGTGACTTCGTATGTGTTCCGCGACGGCCATGTGTTCTATGAAAATCTGGACAAGCTGGTGACGACGGTAGGAAAGCAGCGGCTGACACTGGATTTAAGCTGCCGGAAGCGGGACGGAAAATACTATATTGTGACGGACCGCTGGCAGAAGTTCACGGACGAAGAAGTGACGGAGGAACTGCTGCATCACCTGTCAGAATACTGTGATGAGTTCCTGATCCATGCCGTGGATGTCGAGGGAAAGGCTTCCGGCATTGAGACGGAGCTGGTGGAACTGCTTGCGAAGATGAAAGATTTTCCGGTGACGTACGCCGGCGGTGTGGGAAGCTTTGAAGACCTGGAGCTGCTCAAAAAACTGGGAAACAACCACGTCGATGTGACAATCGGCAGCGCACTGGATCTGTTCGGCGGCAAAATGAAGTTTGAAGACGTGCTGGCAGTATGCCGCCGGTAGTGGAAACGGACGTTCACCCGCGCCATTCGCAAAACCGCGCTTTCAGCGATCTCCGCTGCTGCGCAGCTCCTTTTTGTTCATAAGTAACAGAAAAAACTCTAAAATATTCATGAATTTTCTAAATACTATTGCAAATAGAGACAACTATTGCTATAATTAGAGTTACTTACAGGGGAAGTGAAAAACCTGTAAAATTTGAAAGCAAAGGGGTTGGGCATAATGAAAATTACCATCAGCGGAAAAAATATTGACGTGACAGAGGGATTAAAAGCCGCGGTCAATGAAAAACTTGGCAAACTGGAGAAATATTTTACGCCTGACACAAATGTCATTGTAACCTTAAGTGTAGAGAAAGAAAGACAGAAAATTGAGGTTACCATTCCGGTAAAAGGAAACATCATCCGTTCCGAGCAGGTAAGCAACGATATGTACGTATCCATCGATCTGGTCGAGGAAGTCATCGAACGCCAGCTTCGCAAATACAAAAACAAAATTGCCGACAAACAGCAGGAAGCAGGAAACTTCCAGAAAGAATATCTGGAGCATGACTATCTGGAGGACGAAGATATCCAGATCATCCGTACCAAAAAATTCGGCATGAAACCAATGTATCCGGAAGATGCCTGCGTACAGATGGAACTTC
This sequence comes from Fusicatenibacter sp., assembly GCF_050872605.1. GTDB lineage: Bacteria > Bacillota > Clostridia > Lachnospirales > Lachnospiraceae > Fusicatenibacter. Next base: position 44,467 of record NZ_JBNMHD010000018.1, on the reverse strand, counting down.
TTGGACACACCTTCTTCGTATTCCGCAATGCAGAGACCGACGAAGTAAACGTTGTTTACAAGAGAAAGAACAACACCTACGGTCTGATCGAGCCGGAGTGCTAAAAGTAAATAAAGAGTGAACAGTCACCCTGTTTCCAGCTTGGAAAAGCTGCGAAACAGGGTGATTTTTTCGCATCCCGGCCGGGCGGGGAAATGTTTACGAAAAATTCATTGTTATCTTGTGCCAGAAGTGGTAGAATAATACCATATGTTAATATGGCAATTAATAGAGAAAGCAGGAGCAAACATTCTATGAAATTCACAGAAAAACTTTTTGGTACGCACAGTGAGCGCGAGCTGAAACGAATCTATCCAATCGTAGACAAAATCGAAGCTCTCCGCCCGACCATGCAGGCGCTGACCGATGAAGAGCTGCGTGCCAAGACAAAGGAATATAAAGACCGCTACAACGGAGGCGAATCCCTGGATTCCATTCTCCCGGAAGCATTCGCAACCGTCCGCGAGGCAGCAAAACGTTCCCTCGGTATGGAGCACCACCGCGTACAGCTGATCGGTGGTATTATCCTCCATCAGGGACGTATCGCCGAGATGAAAACCGGTGAAGGAAAAACACTTGTTTCCACACTTCCGGCTTACTTAAACGCGCTGACCGGACGCGGTGTCCACATCGTTACCGTCAACGACTACCTGGCAAACCGAGATGCTGAGTGGATGGGCAAAGTTCACAGATTTCTCGGCCTGACCGTCGGTGTTGTCTTAAACGATATGAAGAACGATGAGCGCCGCCAGCAGTACGCATGCGACATCACCTACATCACCAACAACGAACTTGGTTTCGATTACCTGCGTGACAACATGGTCATCTACAAAGAGCAGCTCGTACAGAGAGAGCTTGCTTACTGCATCATCGACGAGGTTGACTCCGTCCTGATCGACGAGGCAAGAACACCTCTTATCATTTCCGGACAGAGCAGCAAATCCACGAAGCTGTACGAGACCGCGGATATTCTGGCACACCAGATGCAGCGCGGTGAGGCAAGCGGTGAGATGACCAAGATGACCGCCATCATGGGCGAGGAGATCGAGGAGACCGGAGACTTCATCGTCAACGAGAAGGACAAATTTGTTACCCTGACCGATGACGGTGTGAAGAAAGTCGAGAACTTCTTCCATATCGAGAACCTTTCCGATCCGGAAAACCTGGAGATCCAGCACAATGTGATCCTGGCGCTGCGTGCCAACTATCTGATGCACCGCGACAAGGACTATGTAGTCAAAGATGACGAGGTTCTGATCGTCGATGAGTTCACCGGACGTATCATGCCGGGCCGCCGCTATTCCGATGGTCTGCATCAGGCAATCGAGGCAAAAGAGCACGTAAAAGTAAGAAGGGAGAGTAAGACTCTGGCAACGATCACGTTCCAGAACTTCTTTAACAAATACGAGAAAAAAGCCGGCATGACCGGTACTGCCCTCACCGAGGAGCAGGAGTTCCGTGATATCTACGGTATGGACGTTATCGAGATCCCGACCAACCGTCCGGTCATCCGTGTGGATATGGACGATGCCGTATACATGACGAAAAAAGAGAAATTCCACGCAGTCGTAGAGGAAGTCAAAGAGGCACATGCCGTGAACCAGCCGGTTCTGGTCGGCACCATCACCATCGAGACTTCCGAACTGCTCAGTAAAATGCTGCGCCGTGAGGGAATTCCGCATCAGGTTCTGAATGCAAAATTCCATGAACTTGAGGCCGAAATCGTGGCTCATGCCGGAGAGGCAGGAGCTGTTACGATCGCAACCAACATGGCCGGCCGTGGTACCGATATCAAGCTGGATGATGTGGCAAAGGCAGCCGGCGGCTTAAAGATTATCGGTACCGAGCGTCATGAGTCCCGCCGTATCGATAATCAGCTCCGCGGTCGTTCCGGCCGTCAGGGAGATCCGGGTGAGTCCCGTTTCTACATCTCCCTGGAGGATGATCTGATGCGACTCTTTGGTTCCGAGAAGCTGATGGGTATTTTCAAATCCCTTGGTGTACCGGAAAATGAGCAGATCGAGCACAAGATGCTTTCTTCTGCAATCGAAAAGGCGCAGAAGAAGATCGAGGGCAACAACTACGGAATCCGTAAAAACCTTCTTGACTACGACCAGGTCAACAACGAGCAGCGAGAAATTATTTATAAAGAGAGACGCCGCGTGCTGGACGGCGAGAGCATGAGAGATACCATCTTCAAGATGATCGCCGATACCATCGACAATATCGTAGATCTCTGCATCGGCGAGAATACCGAGCAGTCCGAATGGGATCTGACGGAACTGAATGAGATGCTGCTTTCCGTCATACCGGTGAAGGCAGTGACAAAAGAGCGCGTAGAGAAGCTGTCAAAAAATGAACTGAAGCAGAAGTTAAAAGAGGAAGCTGTCAAGCTCTATGAGGAAAAAGAAGCAGAATTCCCGGAGGAGGAGCAGATTCGTGAGCTTGAGCGTGTCGTTCTCCTGAAAGTAATCGACCAGAAGTGGATGGATCATATCGATGATATGGATCAGCTCCGCGAGGGTATCGGCTTGCAGGCATACGGTCAGAGAGACCCGAAGGTTGAGTACAAGATGGCAGCTTACGACATGTTTAACGAAATGCTCGAGTCCATCCAGCAGGATACCGTCCGTCTCCTGTTCCATGTACGTGTTGAGCAGAAAGTAGAACGTGAGCAGGTGGCAAAAGTGACCGGAACCAACAAAGACGAGTCCGGCCCGAGAAAACCGGTACAGCGCGCAGAGCGTAAGATCTATCCAAACGATCCATGCCCGTGCGGAAGCGGCAAGAAGTACAAACAGTGCTGCGGAAGAAAACCGGTTTGATAAAAGCAGAACAGCAGTGAGACGGATGAGCACGATCCGTTTGACAAAGCACGCAGCTTCCCTACCAGAAGCTGCGTGTCATACAAAATATAAAACAGAAAGCAGGTGAAGCTTGTGGTAGTTGAATTAGACCAGTTCAAAATGGAACTTGGCACATACGATAAACCATTAGTGGAAGTGAGGGATTCACTTTGACCTCGCTAACAAAGAGCAGAGGATCGAAGAATTAGAGCGTAAAATGGAGGAACCCAATTTCTGGGACAATCCGGAAGAAGCGCAGGAGCAGATGAAACAGCTGAGCAGCATGAAAGAGGACAGAGATACGTATCAGAAACTGGTATCCGCCAAAGAAGATATGGAAACTCTGATCGAGATGGGACAGGAGGAGGATGACGATTCCGTTGTTCCGGAAATCGCGGAAATGATGGAAGAGTTCAAGGCATCCTTCGATGCCATCCGCATCAAAACCCTGCTGTCCGGCGAATTTGACAAGGACAATGCGATCATCAAACTGAACGCAGGTGCAGGCGGAACCGAGGCGTGCGACTGGTGCGGCATGCTGTACCGTATGTACACCAGATGGGCAGAACGCAAAGGCTTTACGATCGAGGAACTCGACTTCCTGGACGGTGATGAGGCCGGTGTGAAGTCCGTGACATTCCAGGTCAACGGCGAAAACGCTTACGGTTATCTGAAATCCGAAAAAGGCGTTCACCGTCTCGTCCGTATTTCTCCGTTCAACGCGGCAGGAAAACGCCAGACATCGTTCGTATCGTGCGATGTTATGCCGGATATCGACAAAGAGATCGATGTTGAGGTTCGTGATGAGGATATCCGTATCGATACGTACCGTTCCAGCGGTGCCGGCGGACAGCACATCAATAAGACGTCATCGGCGATCCGAATCACGCATATGCCGACCGGCATCGTGGTTACATGCCAGAATGAGCGTTCCCAGTTCCAGAATAAGGACAAGGCAATGCAGATGCTGAAAGCAAAACTGTATATGCTGAAACTCCAGGAGCAGGCAGACAAGCTGAGTGACATCCGCGGCGAAGTAACCGAGATCGGCTGGGGCAACCAGATCCGTTCTTACGTTATGCAGCCATACACCATGGTCAAAGACCACCGTACCAACGCAGAGACCGGAAATGTCGATGCAGTTATGGATGGCGGAATCGACCTGTTTATCAACGCATATCTGAAGTGGATTGCACTCGGAACCGGAGCGAAAGAGGAAGAAGCATAATTCGGCTGTGGGCAGAGCACAGTGACAAGTAAAATAAGGAGCATTTTCACCAATGGGGACGGAAATGCTCCTTTCATGTTTACAGGAGGTAAAACATATGGGTATTATCAGAGCAGCAGTCAACGCAGTGCACGGCGGTCTCGCCGATCAGTGGCTGGAGACCGTGGAGCCGTATGAGATGGGGGAGCATACGGTATTTACAGAAGGAATTCTGGTCAGAAAAGGCCAGAACAGAAAGGGAAGCCAGACGATTTCCAACGGATCGGTGATCCATGTCTATGACAATCAGTTCATGATGCTGGTGGACGGCGGAAGGATTATTGATTACACCGCAGAGCCGGGCTACTTTACCGTAGACCAGTCATCGTCTCCGTCGATGTTCAGCGGATCGCTTGACGCAGCCGTAAAAGATACGTTTGAGCGCCTGAAATTCGGCGGCCAGACCCCGCATGAGCAGAGAGTTTTCTATATTAATCTGCAGGAAATCAAGGGAATCAAATTCGGAACGAGAAATCCGGTCAACTATTTCGACCAGTTCTACAATGCCGAGCTGTTCCTTCGGGCACACGGTTCCTATTCCATCCGCATCGTCGATCCGCTCCGCTTCTACGCAGAGGCTGTGCCGAGAAACGCATCCCGCGTGGAGATCGAGGATATCAACGAGCAGTATATGAACGAATTTTTAGAGGGCCTGCAGTCCTCGATCAATCAGATGGCAGCCGACGGCATCCGCATTTCGTTCGCAGCATCCAAGAGCGCAGAGCTGTCCCGCTACATGGCAGATGCGATGGATGAGAGCTGGCGGGCAATGCGCGGCATGGAGATCCAGTCCGTGGCAATCGCAAGCCTTTCCTACGATGAAGCCTCCCAGAAACTGATCCAGATGCGCAACGAAGGTGCGATGATGTCTGATCCATCGATCCGTGAGGGCTATGTACAGGGAGCGATGGCACGCGGTATGGAGAAAGCAGCAGCCAACCCAAACGGAGCCATGAACGGCTTTATGGGTGTTCAGATGGGCATGAATGCCTTCGGTTCCTCGTTTGCATCGGCGTCCGCTTCGAATCAGCAGCAGATGCAGCAGCAGGCGGCAGCCAAGGCACAGCAGGAAGCTGCAAAAGGAGTATGGAAATGCGCATGCGGAACGGAGAACACCGGCAATTTCTGCTCAAACTGCGGAAGTGCAAAGCCGATGGTGTGGATCTGCGGCAAGTGCGGAACCGAGAACAGCGGTAAATTCTGTTCGAACTGCGGCAGCCCGAAACCGGAAGCGGCAGGAAAATGGGTCTGCGCATGTGGAACTGAGAATACCGGCAATTTCTGCTCGAACTGCGGAAAACCAAGACAGTAAAAGAAAAAACAGATAACCATCCAATACAACAGCGGCTCCGGGGAAGGAGGGATAGAATATGGAGGTTATTACATACAAATGCCCGAACTGCGGAGGCGATCTGACCTTCGATCCGGCAAGCGGAAAGTATAAATGCGAGTACTGCCTGTCCTCGTTTACACAGGAAGAAGCCGAAAAGGCGAACCCGAAAGCAGCGGAAGCGCTGAACGGGGAGGACGATGCTGCCGGTGCACAGAAGGAAAGCAGTACGGAGGAAACAAAAGGGGAAACAGAGCAGGGCGAAGCAGTTGTCTACACCTGCCCGAACTGCGGCGCCGAGATTGTGACCGATGCGACGACGGCAGCGACATACTGTTTCTACTGCCACAACCCGGTGGTGCTTTCCGGCCGGCTCTCGGGAGAATATATGCCGGATTTCGTGCTGCCGTTTAAGATCAGCAAGGAGCAGGCAATCGAGAAATTTTTGTCATTTGCGCGGAAGAAACGCTTTATTCCGAAGGACTTTTTCGAGAAAAACCAGGTACAGAAGATGACGGGTGTCTATTTCCCGTACTGGATTTACGGCGGAGAATTTGAGACGGATTACATGGCACGCGGCCGGAAGGTGAGAGTCTGGCAGACCGGTGATGTGGAGTACAAAGAGACCAGCATTTACGATGTCCGCCGGGAGGGCGAGGTCCGCGTGGACGGTCTGTCGCGCAATGCACTGAACAAGGCCGACCGCGATCTGATCGAATGCGTGCAGCCCTATCGTCTGGAGGAGATGCAGCCGTTTTCCATGGGCTATCTTTCCGGATTTCAGGCGGAAAAACGTGATATCGAACAGGCGCAGATCGCACCGGAACTGAAAAAAGAACTGGAACAAATGGCGCGCGGCGCAATGCGGAACGAGGCGAACGAGTATCTCTCCCTCGAGCAGGAGAAAATGAAGCTTTCTCCAAAGCGGGAGGACTGGCGTTACGTACTGTTTCCGGTCTGGACACTGACGTATCCGGGAAAAGACGGAAAGGTTTATTACTACGCGATGAACGGCCAGACCGGCACGATCAACGGTGATTTTCCGTTTGAGCGGAAAAAAGCGCTGCTGACGTCGGTTGTGAGTACACTTTTCGTACTGATCTTTATGCTGGTGGGAGGGTATTTCTCATGAGAAGAATGAAAAAAGCGAGACAATATCTGCTCGGCATTTTTGCAGCCCTTCTGCTGTGCGGGATTTTTTCTGTGAATACCGTAAAAGCGGACACCCAGTATGTCTACGACAACGCATCGCTTCTTTCGGATGAGGAGGAGCAGGATCTCGAGCGGTCCTGTGCGGAGTTTGAGAGTAATACGGACACTCATATGGTGATCCTGACCGAGTACAGCAGCGGCTCCGAGGACTGCCAGGCGATTGCGGATGATTTCTATGATAAAAAGTATCCGAAGGAGCCGAACGGCGTCTGCTTCCTCATCGACATGGGACAGCGCCAGATTGTGATTTCAACGTCGGGCATTATGCAGTATTATGTGTCGGACGCGGAAATCGATGACATTCTGCAGGCAGCGCAGAGCTATGCAAAAGAGGGCGACTATGCGGGGACGTTTGCAAAAATGATTACGATGACGCAGGAGTGCTTCGAACGCGGTGTTTCCGAGGCGGACTATCTGATTACAGAAGACGGCTCGATCATTCATTACCGTAAAATTAACAGTACCGAGGCAATGATTGCTGTCCTTTTAGCTGCTGTGACAGGATTTGGTGTTTATTTTGGAATCAGGAAGAGCTACAGACGAAAGAAAAACCGCGGTGCAAAGGGCTATGCGGATCTGAAACGTGTAAAAATCCGGGACAGAAGGGATGCACTGATTGACCGCCATGTGTCGATGCACAAGATCCCGAGGGACGATGGAAACCACGGAGGCGGCGGTTCCGGCGGCGGAGGAGGCGGTGGCGGAAGCCACGTTCACACATCCTCCAGCGGAAACAGCCATGGCGGCGGAAGTATCGGATTCTAAAAAATCCCTTGCGTTCTGTGTCGGAATATGGTACGATCTTTCCTGTGAAAACAAATGTATTTCCTGGAAAGAATGTAAAGATAGAGGATTGCCATGAGAGAAGAGAAAACAAAGTATTATGTTATTAAAGAAAAAGCGGTTCCCGAGGTCCTTTTGAAGGTCATCGAGGCCAAGCGGCTGATGGATATGCAGGAGCTTACCGTGCAGCAGGCAACGGAAAAAGCAGGAATCAGCAGGAGCTCTTTCTATAAATACAAAGATGATATTCTTCCTTTTCATGACAATGCAAAAGGAAAAACGATTACGTTTATTCTGCAGATGGACGATGAGCCGGGACTGCTTTCCGATGTGCTGAAGATTATCGCCGAGTTTCACGGAAACATTCTGACCATTCATCAGACGATTCCGTTAAACGGCGTGGCGTCACTGACGATCAGTGTGGATATCGCGGAAGACCGGGGAGACGCCTCGGAGATGATCAACGAGATTGAGTCCAGACAGGGAGTTCATTATTTTAAAATCTTAGGACAGGAGTCCTGAAAAAGAAAAAGCAAGAGAGGAACAAAAGAGATGATTCAGATTGCAGTATTAGGATATGGCACCGTTGGTTCCGGCGTGGTAGAAGTCATCAACACGAACCATGACAGCATCAACAAGAGAGCAGAGAACGAGATTAATATCAAATACGTTCTGGATTTAAGAGATTTCCCGGGAGATCCAGTAGAAAAAGTGCTGGTACACGATTACGAAGTGATCGCAAACGATCCGGAGGTTGATATTGTTGTCGAGGTCATGGGCGGCGTTGAGCCGGCTTACACCTTCACAAAACGTGCGCTGGAGGCTGGAAAGAGCGTCTGCACATCCAACAAAGAGCTGGTGGCAAGACACGGTACCGAGCTTCTTGCAATTGCAAAAGAGCACGGCGCAAACTATCTGTTTGAGGCAAGCTGCGGCGGCGGTATCCCGATCATCCGTCCGTTAAACTCCTCCCTGACTGCAGATGAGATCGATGAAGTAACTGGTATCTTAAATGGTACCACGAACTATATCTTAAGCAAAATGGCAAGCGACGGTTCCGATTTCGCGGATGTATTAAAAGAGGCACAGCGCCTCGGATACGCAGAGCGCAACCCGGAAGCAGATGTAGAAGGCTACGATGCGTGCCGTAAAATTGCGATTCTTTCTTCTCTTGCTTATGGAAAAGAAGTCAATTACGAAGAGGTTTACACCGAGGGAATCACAAAGATCACCGCAGAGGATATCAAATATGCGACCTCGATGGGAACCGCAATCAAACTGCTCGCAACAAGCCGTAAGGTGGGTGATCAGTATTACGCCATGGTAAGCCCGGTGATGATTGACGCGAAGAACCCGCTGTACAGCGTAAACGGTGTATTCAACGCCATCTTCATCCACGGAAATGTACTGGGTGATGCCATGTTCTACGGAAGCGGAGCAGGAAAACTCCCGACCGCAAGTGCCGTTGTTGCCGATGTTGTAGACTGCGCAAAGAACAAAGGCAGAAACATCATGATGAGCTGGAGCGAGGAGAAACTGAACCTGCTGCAGATCGACGATGTGAAGAGCCGCTTCTTCGTCCGCGTATCCGGCCACGCCGCAGAGCGCCAGAGTGAGATCGAGGAGCTGTTCGGGAAAGTAGAAATCGTAGCAGTTCCAAGTCTGTCCGAGGAGTTCGCATTCATCACAGGCGAAATCACAGAGCAGGAGTACAGAGAAAAAGCAGAGAAACTCGACGGAATCCAGAGCAGAATCCGCGCGAGAATTTAAGATCTCGAAATAGACATAACTAAAAAGACGTTTCACAGCCGTAAAACAAGGGGTGTGAAACGTCTTTTTAATTATCTTAAGATTTATTTTTAAAGATCTGTGCCGGATCCAAAGGAATCCGTATCATATCCCACCGGTTCCGATGCCGGATACAGGATATCTTTCCGTTCCTGATAGAACGCAGCCATCGTGATCTGCATATACGGCATCACCCATAAGAAGCCGATGGCGCAGGAGCAGGATGCAAGGATCTCAAGTCCTAAAAAGCTGAGGAGAAGCAGAATGTAGCGGAAAAAGTTCTTCATCATCATCGCAAAGCTCTGGCGAATTGCCTGGATCGGGCCGATGCCGGGAGCGTCGTTCATCACGAAGGTGGAAAGGGAAAACGGAACCAGCACCAGCGTGGAAACGAGAGAGCCGATCAGCTTATAAACGTAAACATTCATGAGCGAAGAAAGCTCGGCCTCGATGGAAAGGGCTGTTCCAAGCGTCAGGTCAGCACTCGGGGAGGAAAGATACTGGAAGCCCGGAATGCTGGAAATCAGGGCGATCACGGAGCTGATGCCGTTGATGATAAGGAACATCAGCACGTACTGGTCCGGGTGGTGATAGAAAGCGTAGAGCATATCACCGACGGAAATCGGTTCCCCGCGCAGCGTCGAGAGGCAGATTTTTAAGTAGCCTGCCTGGAAGAGGCTGAGGAGCAGGGAAAACAGGAACAGCGTCAGATTCAGGAAAATGATGTCGTACAGCGTTGTGCCTGAAAAAATCAGCGTCGGGATGAGGGAGCAGGAGAAGGTGAGAAACAGGTTGATCGCGGTTGCGCCCACCAGCGTGCCGCATCGGCCTGCCATGGCCTCACGGGCCTGCTTTTTCAGTTCTGAAAATTTCTGTTTTTGTCCGTTCATGAAAAATCCTTTCTGGTACCTAGATGGTATTTCCGTCGGTGGTTGTTCCGTTATCCGGTGTCATCTGGTATTCCTGCATGTACTGATTGTAATACCGCTCGAGCAGGTTGGTGCTGCCGCCGCTGACCATGTTGAAAAGCAGGAAAGCATACATGCAGATACCGACAATTATGCCGATGGTACAGCCCGCCAGACCGGCTTTTGCCGTGCCGCTCATGCGTCCTGCGCCGCGGCTTAAAAGGGCGAAGATCACGCCGAGCGAGCCGAAAAACAGGGAGCCCATGTTGAGCATGAACAAAAAGGAGCAGATCGCCATGACCATCGAAGCGGCCGCAAGGGCCTGCGAACCCGTCCTGCGCGGCGGCTGTACAGGAGGCTGCTGCTGGTAATGCTGATACGGTCCGGGACGCTGGCCCTCAGGCACGCCGTACGGATGGGAGGACTGATAGGAATCGCCGGACTCATTGGTGTTTGGATCGTAATTTTCTGGTGTCATAAAATGTCCTTTCTTCTGCAAAAAAGCGCGGTTTCACACGCAGTCTGTCAAAAAAGCTATAGTAAAGATTTTATCATGTAAGGTTGACAAAAACAAGACCTATTGATAAGGTAATAGAGTGGCTGTTCCGCCAAGGGTCCCGCTTTTTATGCGGGAAAAACAGAGAAGGAACAGCGTGTTTTGTAAGAGACAACAGGAGGAATTTACCTATGGATATGAATCAGGTATTGGCAGCCGAGCTGAACGTGAAACCGTGGCAGGTGGAAGCTGCAGTGAAACTGATTGACGAGGGAAACACGATCCCTTTTATTTCACGATATCGAAAAGAAGCAACAGGTTCGTTAAATGACGAGGTACTGCGAAATCTGTACGACCGTCTGATGTATCTGCGCAGTTTAAATGACCGCAAGGCCGTTGTCCTGGCGAGCATCGAGGAGCAGGGCAAGCTGACCGCAGAACTGAAAAAATCCATCGAAGAGGCCGCAACTCTCGTGGTCGTAGAGGATTTATACCGCCCGTACCGCCCGAAACGCCGGACGCGTGCGACGATCGCAAAAGAAAAAGGACTGGAGCCGCTGGCGAATATCATTCTTCTGCAGATGACAAAAGAGCCGCTCGAAAAAGAGGCAGAGGCTTTTGTTTCCGAAGAAAAGGAAGTCAAAACGGCAAAAGACGCCATTGCTGGTGCCTGCGACATCATCGCTGAGAGCATTTCCGATGAGGCCGATTACCGTATGGAGATCCGCCGTAGAACCGAGGCGAAGGGCCTGATCGTCTCGACAGCAAAGGATGAGAAAGCAGAATCCGTTTACGAGAATTACTATGAGTTTTCCGAGCCGGTATCGAAAATTGCCGGACACCGTGTGTTGGCGCTGAACCGCGGTGAGAAAGGAAAATTCCTGAACGTCAAAATTGAGGCGCCGACGGAAGAAATCCTGCGTTATCTCGAGAAAAAAATCATCACCAAAGAGAATCCGCAGACAAAGCCGGTTCTGCAGGCGACCATCGAGGATGCCTACAACCGTCTGATCGCTCCGGCCATTGAGCGTGAGGTCAGAAATCAGCTCACTGAAAAGGCAGAGGACGGTGCGATCAAGGTCTTTGGAAAGAACCTTGAGCAGCTTCTGATGCAGCCGCCGATCGCAGGCCAGGTTGTCCTTGGCTGGGACCCGGCATTCCGTACGGGATGCAAGCTGGCCGTTGTCGATGCGACCGGAAAAGTGCTCGATACCACCGTGGTTTATCCGACCGCGCCGACGAACGAGAAGAAGATTGCGGCAGCGAAAGCCACTGTAAAAGATCTGATCCACAAATACGGCGTCACCCTGATCTCTGTTGGAAACGGAACTGCAAGCCGTGAGTCCGAGCAGATCATCGTCGAGATCTTAAAAGAGATTCCGGAGAAGGTTGCGTACGTGATCGCCAACGAGGCGGGAGCATCCGTTTACTCCGCAAGCAAGCTGGCAACCGAGGAATTCCCGAACTTTGATGTCGGACAGCGAAGCGCCGCTTCCATCGCACGCCGTGTGCAGGATCCGCTGGCAGAGCTCGTCAAAATCGATCCGAAATCGATCGGCGTCGGCCAGTATCAGCACGATATGAACCAGAAGAAGCTTGGCGAGGCGCTCGGCGGTGTCGTTGAGGACTGTGTCAATAAAGTCGGTGTGGATCTGAATACGGCATCCGCATCGCTGCTGGAATATATTTCCGGTGTCAGCAAAGTGATTGCAAAGAACATCGTGGCATACCGCGAGGAGAACGGCCGTTTCGAGAGCAGAAAAGAGCTCCTGAAAGTGGCAAAACTCGGACCGAAGGCGTTTGAGCAGTGCGCGGGCTTTATGCGCATCACCGGCGGCAAAAATCCGCTGGACGGCACAAGCGTTCATCCGGAGAGCTACGAGGCAGTCGAGAAGCTGTTTGCAAAGTTAAATATGAAGACAGAGCAGATCAGTGAGGGACCGACGGCGTTCTTCATCAAAGATTACAAGAAGATGGCAGAGGAGATCGGTGTCGGCGAGATTACGCTGCGCGATATCATCAAAGAGCTGCAGAAGCCTGGCCGTGACCCGCGTGACGAGATGCCGCGCCCGATCCTGCGCACCGATGTCCTCGATATGAAGGACCTGAAGGTCGGCATGATCTTGAAGGGAACCGTGCGCAACGTCATTGACTTCGGTGCATTCGTCGATATCGGCGTGCATCAGGACGGACTCGTTCACATTTCCCAGATGACGAAACGCTTCATCAAGCATCCGCTGGAGGCTGTGAGCGTCGGCGATATCGTGGAAGTGAAGGTCATCAGCCTTGATCTGGCGAAGAAGCGGATCGGACTGTCGATGCTGCTGGATCAATAAAGTGTGATACGTGGGCTGCCCGAAAGAAAACAGGGGCAGCCCGCGGTGTATCAAAGGGGGATTACCATGAATGAGGAAGAAGTGCTGGTCGGACGGATTCAGGATCTGGCAGAGCAGTGTTATCACAGGGATGTTCCGTCACACACGGAGTTTCTGACGCTGGCGGAGCAGGATCTGTTCTACCGTACGGTAAATAAAATCCCGGGCGTGCGTTACGTGCTGTCCGGCGGATACGAGGCGGCAGAGCGGAAAGCGGCGTTGTTTCTGCCATCCTATGCGGAAGACGGCGATGCGTCGATGCTTCCGATCGCAGTCGTGCGCATCAGCCCGCTGAATGAAAAATTTGCGGATGCGCTGTCACACCGTGATTTCTTAGGATCACTGATGAATCTCGGCGTGGAGCGGTATAAGCTGGGAGACATTCTGATCGATGGAAACCAGGCGTATCTGATCTGTATGGCGGATATGGCGGACTACATCTGTGCGGAGCTGAAAAAAGTGCGCCATACGAGCGTGTACTGTGAAGTCGAGGCGGGACTGCCGGCGGAGCTGACGGAGCCGAAAACCGAGCGGAAAGAAGGCTCCGTCGCTTCCGTGCGGCTCGATGCGGTGCTGTCGCTGGCGTTCAGCAGTTCGCGGAGCAAAATGGTGCCGCTGATCGAGGGCGGCCAGGTGTTTATCAATGGAAAACTGGTGACGTCGCCGAGCGCGTCGCTGAAAGAGGACGATCTCGTGACCGTGCGCCATATGGGAAAATTCCGCTATGTTGGCGTGCAGAATCAGACGAAAAAGGGAAGGCTGTATGTGGCTGTTGAACGATTTGTCTCATAATAGATATTTTGAGGGATTTTACCGGAAAAGACCATTGACAGTGTTTGTAAAAAGACGGTATTATAGAGGGTATGTAGAAGGTCCGCAGTTATGAGAATTTTTATGAAATTTTTCATACAGAAGCGGACTGCGAAGATTACGTATCAGGAAGGCAGGAAGAAAAAATGGGAAAAATTATACTGACCGGCGACCGACCGACCGGCAAGCTGCATGTAGGACATTACGTTGGTTCACTGCGCCGCCGCGTGGAGCTGCAGAACTCCGGTGAATTCGATAAAATTTACATCATGATTGCAGACGCACAGGCGCTGACCGACAATGCGGACAACCCGGAGAAGGTGCGCCAGAACATTCTGGAGGTAGCACTGGATTATCTTTCCTGCGGACTTGATCCGGAAAAGAGCACCATCTTTATCCAGTCTCAGATTCCGGAATTGTGCGAGCTTTCTTTCTATTATATGAATCTCGTTACGGTTTCCAGACTGCAGAGAAATCCAACCGTAAAATCGGAGATCCAGATGAGAAACTTTGAGGCGAGCATCCCGGTTGGATTCTTCACCTACCCGATCAGCCAGGCAGCCGATATCACTGCATTCAAGGCAACGACTGTTCCGGTTGGAGAGGATCAGATGCCGATGATCGAGCAGACACAGGAGATCGTCCACAAATTCAATACGGTTTATGGCGAGGCACTTGTGCAGCCGAAGATTATGCTGCCGGAGAATGATTCCTGCAGACGTCTGCCGGGTATCGATGGAAAAGCGAAGATGAGCAAATCGCTTGGAAACTGCATTTACCTGTCCGAGGAGCCGGATGAGATCAAGAAAAAAGTCATGAGCATGTACACCGACCCGGATCACATCAAGATCACCGACCCGGGCAAGATCGAGGGAAATACCGTATTCACCTATCTCGATGCATTCTGCCGGCCGGAGCACTTCGAGCGCTATCTGCCGGATTACGCAAATCTCGATGAGCTGATAGCGCATTATCAGAGAGGCGGCCTTGGCGATGTCAAAGTGAAGAAGTTCCTGAACAATGTACTGCAGGAGACCTTAGAGCCGATCCGCAATCGCAGAAAAGAACTGGAAAAAGACATTCCGGCGATCTACGATATGCTGAAAAAAGGCAGCGAAGAGGCAGAAAAAGTTGCCGCTCAGACACTGGCGGATGTCAAAGCAGCCATGAAAATCAACTATTTTGATGATCTGGACCTGATCCGTTCCCAGGCAGAGCGTTACGGCAAATAATTACCAATAGAAGATGAATGGAAAAAGCGGACATTATGGTTCCGCTTTTTCTGTTGCAGGGCGGACGAAGGTTCGGAGTCCTGCGGTCGGAGAGGATAGCATATGGTCATACATGGATTTCAAAAGCTGACGCTGCTGGATTACCCGGGCAAGGTGGCGTGCACACTGTTTTCGGGCGGATGTAATTTCCGCTGCCCGTTCTGCCAGAATGGCAATCTCGTGCAGCATCCCGAATGGGAGCCGGTGATTCCGGAGGAGGAGATTTTTGCAGTGCTCGAAAAGCGGCGCGGTGTGCTGGACGGCGTCTGCGTGACGGGCGGCGAGCCGACGCTGGACCCGGATCTGGAACGGTTCGTGACGAAAATCAAGGAACTGGGGTATCTCGTGAAACTCGATACGAACGGATACCGGCCGGAGATTTTGAAAAAGCTGGTGGAAGAGAAGAAAATCGACTACGTTGCTATGGACATCAAAAACGCGCCGTCCCGGTACGGCGAGACGGCGGGCGTGAAAAAGATCGATGTGATGCGGATCAATGAGTCGGTCGAGTTTTTAAAGAGCGGTGTGGTGGACTATGAGTTCCGGACAACGCTCTGCAAGGAGCTGCACGGGCGGGAAGAAATCGAGGCGATTGGAAAGTGGCTTTCCGGGGCAAAACGGTACTTCCTGCAGAATTACCGGGAATCGGATTATGTGATTGATCCGAGATTCTCGGGGTATGCGAGGGAGCAGCTCGAGCAGTTCTGCGAGATCCTGCGCGGAAAGATTGAGACGGTGGAGATCCGCGGCGTGGATTAAAAAACGCTTTAAAGCGTGCGGTACCAGTAGCCGAAGCGGGCATCGGGCGCGAGCTCGGCGGGGCGCATCGCCTGCTTGAAGTGGAAAAAGCCGAAGAGGCCTGCCATGAACTGCTCATTCGGCGTGTAGACGCCGGGGACGCCGAAATACCAGAGTTCCTGCTGGTCGCGGTTCCGGGCGAGGAGCAGATGGCGATAGGACGAGGAGCCATGGAGGACGAAGCGGTTCGCATCTGCCGAAAGACCGGCGGCGCGGAGCTGCGGGAGATCGTCGAGCGAGAGGCGCAGGCAGTCGGTCAGATCATCATCTGGGAACGGATGGAACTCCGGGAACTGGTCCTGAAGCTGGAGATAGAGGGCGGCGCGGGACGGCGGCACGGCTGCTGCGGCGGGAAAATCGGCGGAAGTCATATGTAGCGGCTGGGCGGCAGAATCCGGGAGGGGCTGTGGCGGTTCCGGGTCGGCAGAGGGATAGCTTTCTGCGGTTTTCACAGATTCCGCGGATGCGGGATGGAGTGTGTCGGCGGATGATGGCGGGATCCTGTCTGCGGGAACGGTGTTTACCGTGTCAGTTGGTGTGGATTCTGTGGAATCGGTGGATTCCGGAGCGGAATTTTGTGGATAAAGTTCGGAATTGCTGCTGAATTCTGTGGAAAGTTCAGCGAACTGTGCTTTTGAAGCGTCTGATGATGGCAGGGACTGCGCAGGTACGGCGGGATCCAGAGGTTCGGGTGTTTCGGCAGTTTTCTCTTCGGCCGGTCTGGCACCATTGTCTGCGGATATTTTGGGCTCCTGCGGGAGCGTGGGAGAGAAAAATTCCGGCTGGATTGGGAGATCGTCCCACTGGGTGGCGATGACGCCGGTCTGGCTGCAGAGCAGGATCAGACCGCAAAGCTCGTCGAGCGTGATATCCGTCTGCCCAATGGCATCGGAGTGCGTGAAGAGCTTTCCACTCGTAGAAGAGCGCCCCGCAAGGAGATTTCCGAGCGGAATGCCGTACATCCGCCCTGCCTGACGGATAAATCCATAGACAGTGACCGAGGTTTCCGGCGGAAGCGACGGCGATTTGATCTGGAAATCCATGCGGCAGAAACTGTTCTGCGACTCCACGCGGACAAAGCCGCAGCATCCGCCCTTGCGGTTGTTCGGGTATTCGTATAGATAGGCAATGAAACGCCGGTAATCAGACATAAAAACCTCCTGCATAGAAACAAAAAAGAGTAGAAAAAGATACTGCGCTACAGTTCACGATATGCGGGAAGGACAGAAAATATACGCAGAGAAGAAAGGAAGTGCACAATGGAAGAAGAAACAAAGCTGGAAACGCCGGAGGAAAAAGCGCACCGGAAAGAACGGGAACGCTTCATGCGCCAGGCGATTACGCAGGCGAAGAAAGCGGAAAAGCTGATGGAAGTGCCGATCGGCTGTGTGATTGTGTACGAGGGAAAGGTGATTGCGCGGGGATATAACCGCAGAAATACGGATAAAAACACGCTGTCCCACGCGGAACTGAACGCGATCCGGAAAGCCAGCAAAAAACTCGGCGACTGGCGGCTGGAGGGCTGTACGCTGTATGTGACGCTGGAACCGTGCCAGATGTGTGCCGGCGCGATTGTGCAGGCGAGGGTCAGCGAAGTCGTTATCGGCAGCATGAACCCGAAGGCGGGCTGCGCGGGATCGATCCTGAATATGCTGGAAATGCAGGAATTTAATCATCAGGTAAAGGTCGAGCGCGGTGTGCTGAAAGAAGAGTGCTCGGAGATGCTGAGCGCATTCTTCCGGAGACTGCGGGTGGTGAAAAAGAAGAAAAAAGAAGAGAGGAAGAGGGCGGGAGAAGGGAAAGAATAAAAGAAGAGGCAGCATCGGGGTGGGATGCTGCCTGGGAAAGGTATCTTCAGCACCGCTCGCCGCATAAACCCCTTCTGCCATCCCCGCATCCACAGTAATTACAGGCTTTTCATATGTATGCTTCATTACATTTACCTCCATTTTCTAACTAATTTTATCATAAATAACACGCCCCAAAAGTCAAGATCTCCCCACGCATTTCCCGAAAAATTTCTGTAAAAAAATACAATCCCCGCATTTCCAGCAGAAACCATCGAAAAAATCATTGACGAATCCCCAAAAAAGCACTATAATATATGATGTATTTGACAAAATACGGAGAAGTACCCAAGAGGCTGAAGGGTCTGGCTTCGAACACCAGTAGGTCGGAAACGGCGCAAGGGTTCAAATCCCTTCTTCTCCGCTATGCAAAAAAGAGACAGCAAAAAGATTGAAAAATCGAAAAAGCTGTCTCTTTTTCTGTGAGAAATTATGAAACCGATGCACAACAAAGCAAAATAAAAAGGAGAGACAATACATGGCGCAGTTACCACAGGAATTTCTGACCCGCATGCAGGACATGCTGGGCGATGAATTTGATGCATTTTTAACTTCCTACGACGCACCCCGCACAGCCGGGCTGCGTGTGAATACAAAAAAATGCCGGACCGAAGATTTCCCGCCGCTTGTTCCGGGAACGTGGAAGAAAATCCCGTGGATTCCAAACGGCTATTTCGTGCCGGACGGCATGCGCATGGGCCAGTCTCCGCTGTATGCAGCAGGCGTTTTCTATCTGCAGGAGCCAAGCGCCATGACCCCGGCGTCCCGCCTCACGATCGAACCGGGCGAGCGGGTGCTCGATCTCTGCGCCGCACCTGGCGGCAAGGCAACCGAGCTGAATGCGCGCCTGAAAGGAACCGGCCTTCTCGTGGCAAATGACATCAGCAACGCCCGCGCAAAAGCACTGCTGCGAAATCTCGAACTGTTCGGAAGCGAAAACGTACTCGTCACCAACGAGACACCGGCGGCCCTTGCAGACGTCTTCCCGGGCTTCTTCGATAAAATCCTCGTGGATGCACCGTGCTCCGGCGAGGGCATGTTCCGGAAAGACGAGGCAGTCATCGGCACCTGGACCCCGGAGCGACCGGATTTCTTTGCGGAGCTGCAGCGCGAGATCACCTCGAATGCCGTAAAAATGCTGCGTCCGGGCGGCCTCATGATGTATTCGACGTGTACCTTCGCCCCGCAGGAGGACGAGGGAACCGTTTCTTTTCTTCTGGAAAACTTCCCGGAAATGGAACTGATCGAGATGGAAGGCTACGAAGGTTTTTCAAAAGGCAATCCTGCCTGGGGAAACGGCGATCCGGAGATCGAAAAGACCGTGCGCATCTGGCCGCATAAAATGAACGGCGAGGGCCATTACCTTGCCCTGTTCCGCAAAAAAGGCGAAGCCATTCCTTATGAGACAGAAGAAAAACCGATCGAAAAGAAAAATAAAAAACAGAAAAACCGGAAAAAAGACCGCGGAACGGAAGCACCGGGTCCGTCGAAAGCAGAAAAACAGATCCTTTCGGATTTCCTGTCCCGGATGACAGCACCGATCCCGGTGGAGGAACTGGAAGTCCGCGCCGGAAAAGTATACCATTCCCCGTCCCTGCCGGATGGCGTGCGGAATCTTCATTTCCTGCGGAACGGTCTGTATCTCGGTGAACTGAAAAAAGACCGTTTCGAGCCATCACAGCCGTTTGCCGTGACACTCTCCGCGGACAAGTTCAAAGATTACATGAATTTAAAGGCAGATGACGAGCGTACCGAAAAATATCTCCACGGTGAGACAATTTCCGTAGAGCCGGGAGAGACCGCATCGCCGTCGGGCTGGAAGCTGGTCTGCGTCGATGGATTCGGCCTTGGATGGGGCAAACTGGTCAATGGAACCTTGAAAAATAAGTACCCTGTTGGGTGGAGAAAGTAGAAAAATCATACCAGTTTTTGCAGGAAAAGTGTCGAAATATTACAAAGTTATTAACAGAAATTAAAAAAGACTTTCATTTCAGACATACTTGTGTTATAATGGCAAAGTACGGCGGGAAAAAAGACCCATTTTCCGCAGTAACTTGGAGTGACAATCAGCAACAGAACGTAATAAGTATGAGGTGTACGACATGAAAAAAAAGAAATTATTCAGCCTGGTTTTGGCCACAGTGCTTACGGCAGCGACCGTTCTGCCATGCTATGGTGCCAGTACAAAGGAGAAAATTTCAAATGCTCAGGCAGAACAGGCTGCCGCACAGTCTCAGCTTGACAGCATACAGAGCAGGATTGACGAACTCAATTCCAAAAAGGGACAATCAGAAGAATATCTTTCCGAACTGAACCAGCAGCTGGACGATCTGCAGAACCGTCTGCAGGAGCTTCAGGATCAGTATGATGCGAAGCAGAACGAACTGGTACAGATTCAGGCAGATCTGGAAGATGCAAAAGCAAAAGAAGAAGAGCAGTACGAGGCGATGAAGCTCCGTATCCAGTATATGTATGAAAATTCCTCCGGAAACGGATACATGGCAATGCTCTTTTCTTCCAAAAGCATTTCAGAGCTGATCAGCCGGGCAGAATACATACAGAAAATTTCCGATTTCGACCGCGATCTCATGCAGGAGTATGAGGACACGGTAGACCAGGTAAAAGAAAAAGAAACACAGGTGCAGGAAGAGCAGGCAGCGATCGTGGAACTGCAGCAGCAGAGCAGCGATCAGCAGGAAGCCATTCAGGAGCTGTACGCAGCAGCTTATCAGGAACTCCGTACCTACTCTGCAGAGCTGGACGATGCAAAATCCAGCGAGAGTGCACTGGTAGATGAAATCAACAGCAAAGCAGATGCAATCAACGACCTGATCCGTCAGGCGAAAGAAGAGGAGATTGCAGCGCAGAAGAAAGCAGAAGAGGAAGCCGCCGCTGCCGCCGCCGCACAGCAGGCCGCAGCAGAAGCCGAGGCAGAAGCAGCAAGAAAACAGGCAGCTGAGGCAGAGGCCGCAAGAGTCGCAGCCGCAGAAGCAGCAAATGCCGCAGCGAAAGCAGATACCGATACAAGCAGCAGCTCCGGAAGCAGTTCTTCGGACAGCAGCACATCCTCTACGACAACGGAGAGTCCATCCGCGTCAGATACTTCCAGCAGCTCCTCCAGCGGAACATACCTTGGAAGATTTAAACTGACAGGCTATTGCTCCTGTTCCATCTGTACCGGACAGTGGTCCGGCGGATCCACCGCAAGCGGAACCACACCGACCGCCGGCAGAACGATCGCCATGGGCGGCGTACCATTTGGCACAAAACTGCTGATCAACGGCCAGGTTTACACGGTAGAAGACCGCGGAACCGCTTACGGCCACGTAGACATCTTCTGCAGCAGCCATTCCGAGGCGCTGAGCTTCGGCGTGCAGTATGCAGACGTATATCAGCTGAGTTGAGAAACAAAGATAAGAGATATGCCGGAACAGAACTTCCAGCATATCTCTTTTTTTGACTTTTTCAGAAACTGTCATTTCAAAAGAACATCCAAAACGCCGCAAACCCGCATAAAATGTACCTTTTGAAGCAATAATAAAAAAAATTAAAAAAATTTCAAAAAAGGTGTTGACATTCCTATAGACATCATATATAATAACTATTGTTGACGGACGAGAGTTCAGAAAACAAACAAAATCGAAGCGTGGCTCAGTTTGGTAGAGCGCTGCGTTCGGGACGCAGAGGTCGTGGGTTCGAATCCCGTCGCTTCGACTGAAATGAAAATGCCGAAAGCCTTGACAATCAAGAGCTTCGGCATTTTTTCGTATGTCAGAAAGAGAACAGGAAAACAGGGAAAAATATCTGGTCACGAATTTATCAGACCGATAGGAAAAGAGTACACGAGGAGGAAATTTTTGTGAAAGCATTATTTTTTGATATTGATGGAACGTTACTGAGTGAGATTACAAAAGAAATTCCGCAGAGCGCGCTCGATGCATTGAAAAAGACGGCGGAAAAAGGAAATCTGACGTTTATTAATACCGGCCGCACCTGGTCGGAGCTGCCGGAGGAGATGAAACAGCTTCCGTTTTCCGGATTCCTGTGCGGCTGCGGTACCTATCTGCGCCAGGGCGATGAGATTCTGATGCATCACACCGTTTCCGGAAAGCGATGTGAGGAAATCCCGGTGATTTTAAAAGAGTGTAATGCCGGTATGATCCTGGAAGGCGCGGACAACGTTTATTTCACAGCTGAGCCATCCCGTTTCAAAGATCTCGAGCAGACCCGTGCGCATTTTGCAGCCGTCGGTGTCGGCCTTGCGGAGACGGCAGAGACGAAAGGCATTATCTACGACAAATTATGTATCGTAACCGACACGCAGTCCGACGTAGAACGCATGTACCGCGAATTTGAGCAGGAGTTTGACATCATGGACCGCCGCGGCGGCGTCTACGAGCTGGTCCCGCTTGGATACAGCAAGGGAACCGCAGTAGAGTATGTACTGAAACAGTACGGCCTGACGAAGGAAGATGCCTACGTCTTCGGCGACAGCAGCAACGACCTGGCCATGTTCCAGTGCGGCGCACACACGATTGCGCTTGGAAAGCATGACGAGATTCTGGATCCGTACACCGAGTACGTAACCGACACCGTCGAGCAGGACGGCGTGGCGAAAGCGATGGAGTATTACGGATTGATCTGACAGAAAAACAGAAGAAAAGAAAGCGAAAGGGCGCATTTGAAAAGAAATTTTCAGGTGCGCCCCTTTTGTTGCTTTATAGGAAAGACCGCCTCGGGCGATCTTTTGAACGAAAAAGGCCCGCACGGAGGCGGGCATGAAAACGGGACGGTTGTGAAATTAGAAGATATAAAAACCTTCTGTTCCCCAATCGTCATCATCGTCATCGAATTCATGTAAGAAATAATCCATATCCAGAAGGTCACTCTCGCTCATTTGGCGAATGTCCCTGGGTGTCATTCCTTCCGGTGGATTTTTGATGTATTTATTGCGTAGCTCCTCGATATCAGATTTCATGGCGGCATCCTCCTTTAAGAGGATTGTAGCATAGAAGGATGGAAAAGAGAAGTTATCCATAGCCTCTTTTCCTACGAGCTTTGGACATGGCTTTCTCGTACATTTCTTCGAGGGAGACGCGCTTATGGTTGTAGTAAAGTTCAAGGACGGACATAGTAGAGCCGCAGTCAGGACATTTTTGAATGAGCTTCCAAGCTTATGTTGCATCTCGTTGAGTAGGGCGGTACGGAAAGAGTACATGGCACCGCCGAAGGAGGGGTCACCACAATGGATCATTTTGTCCACATTTTCAATAATGGAATCACGTGGATGCAATGTATAAAGCATTTCTTCATAATGGTCTGTAAAAATTTCTTGCATCAGTTCCCTCTTGACATTTTTTCATTTCCTGCTATACTTATCAAAGATAATTACTAAAGATAACTAAATTTTAAGAAGAAAGGACCACTTTCCATGACACAGGAAAAATTAAAGCAGTTCCTGGATGCGTGTTTTGATGCAAAGCGTCTGATCGAGAAGCTCCCGGACCTGCCGGACGGTATGAAGCCGCGGCAGGTGCATGTGCTGGATGCGGTGAATGAGATTCAGAAAAAGCAGGGTTTCTGCCGCGTCAGCGACATCAGCAGCTATATGAACACAACGATGCCGAGCATCACCAAGCTGGTGCAGGAGCTGGAGGAGAGAAACCTTCTCGTGAAACAGGCGGATGAAAAAGATAAGCGCGTGATCAACCTGACACTGACCGAAGAGGGAAAAGAGTTTGTGGAACTCCGCGTGACGCACTTTCACGGGGAATGGGCATCCCGCCTGCCGGATCTGGACGACGCGGTGGTGGACGAATTTGTGCATGCAATCACGCGGATGCAGGAAACGATGCCGGGAATTGAAGGAGTGAAAAACAATGGCAAAAGAAAATAAGAAAGAAATATCGTTTGTAGAGGGACCGATTTTCCAGTCCCTGATCCGCTTTGCGCTGCCGGTGCTCGGCGCGCTGATTCTGCAGGCGGCTTACGGTGCGGTCGACCTTCTTGTGGTCGGCTGGTTCGGTGATGCGTCGAGTATTTCCGCTGTCGGAACCGGAAGCAACTTCATGCAGATGGTAACATTTATCATCACCAGCCTTGCGATGGGTTCGACCGTTATGATCGGCCAGCACATCGGCGAGGGCAAGCCGGATAAGGCCGGCAAAACCGTGGGAACCTCGATTGTTCTGTTCGCCATCATCGGCATCGCCATGACGGTGATTCTGGAGCTGTTCGCAGGCCCGATCGCCAATATTTTACAGGTCCCGGCGGAGTCTTTTGACAAAACCGTCCTCTACCTGCGGATCTGTTCCGGCGGTATTCTGATCATCATCGCGTACAACGTCATCAGCAGCGTGCTCCGCGGAATCGGTAATGCAAATCTGCCGCTTTTATTCGTCGGCATCGCCTGCGCAGCCAATATTGCCGGAGATCTGTTCTTCGTCGGTGTGCTGAAACTGGACGTTGCGGGAGCAGCACTTGCAACGGTTCTGGCGCAGCTGATTTCCGTGCTTGCTTCTCTTGGCGTGCTGAGAAAAGGCAATCTGCCGATCGAGTTCAAAAAAGAGGACTGCTGCATCGACCATGACGAGCTGAAGAAAGTCCTGAACGTCGGTGTGCCGATTGCGCTGCAGGAGACGACCGTACAGATTTCCTTCCTTGTGATCAACTCGATTATCAACGGCATGGGCCTGATGCCGTCTGCCGGATACGGTGTGGCACAGAAGCTGACCTCATTCATCATGCTGATCCCGTCTTCTGTGATGCAGTCGGTGTCCGCTTTCGTGGCACAGAACACCGGAGCCGGAAAGAAAGACCGCGCGTGGAAGGGCTTCCTCACCGCAATCGCAACGGGCTGCTCTCTTGGAGTTGTGATTTTCTGCATCGGTTTCTTCGGCGGAAGTGTCATCTCCAGAATCTTCACGAGCGATCCGGCCGTTATCGGGCAGAGCGCCGCTTACCTGCGCGGTTTCGCACCGGAATGTATTCTGACCTGTGTGCTGTTCAGCAGCATCGGATACTTCAACGGCCGCGGCATCAGCATCCCGGTTATGATCCAGGGAATCACCTCCGCCTGCCTGATCCGTATTCCGCTGGCGCTGTTCTTCTCACACCTGCCGAATACGAACCTGACCTTCGTCGGCATGTCCACTCCGATTACAACCGTATACGGCATCTGCTTTTTCATGATCTGCTTTGCACGGTTAAAGAAAAAAGGACAGATGTAATTGAATCAAACATAACAGAACTGCCTGGGAAACGGCACGGAGCGATCCGACGTTTCTCAGGCAGTTTTTGGTATTGTTTGTCCGGAACTTTTTTGATACAATACAGACAGAAAGAGCGGAACCCTGTTCAGAAGGGACAGAACAGACGGAAAGGGGAAGAAGAGTGGATAACAGAGAAATCATCAATGAGACACTGGTCCATCTGTTTCAAGAGATACAAAAACTGGAAGAAGAGGCGATCATCACCGAGGATTTCAAGGATCTGACGAACAACGATATGCATATCATCGAGGCCGTCGGCCTGGAGGGCGGCAATATGTCATCGATCGCGGCAAAGCTCGACATCACGGTCGGCTCACTCACAACGTCGATGAACAGTCTGGTGAAAAAAGGCTACACCGAGCGGGAGCGCAGCGAGAAGGACCGCCGGATCGTCTACATCCACCTGACCGGAAAGGGACGGCAGGCATTCCATCATCACGCAAAATTCCACGAGCAGATGACGGATGCCGTGATGGCGGAACTCGGAGAAGAGGAAGTGCAGGTGCTCGGGAAAACGCTGAAAGCGCTGACGGACTTCTTTCGGTCGTATAAAAAATAGAAACAAAAAGGCTTTTGCAGCCGGACAGAATCAAAAAATCTGTCCGGTATGCAAAAGCCTTTTTCGCATGGAAACGCATAGAAAAATGCTATTTTTCTACGCCGTTCTTCTCACAGATATCCGCCAGCACACACCGTTCACAGTGCGGTGTCGTCCGCGCAGTACAGACCTCGCGTCCGTGCTCCACAAACCGGTGGCAGAGCGAGCTTCCTTCTTCCGGCGGCACAATTTTCCAGAGTGCCATCTCCACCTTCTTCGGATCCTTGCAGTCGTGCACGAGTCCGATGCGGTTGCACAGCCGGATGCAGTGCGTATCCGTCACAATCGCAGGCTTTTTAAAAACATCGCCCATAATCAGGTTCGCACTTTTCCGTCCCACGCCCGGGAGCTTCAAAAGTGCGTTAAAGTCATCCGGCACCTGGCTGTGGTACTCGTCGCGCAGCATGCGCATGCAGGCATTGATGTCGCGTGCCTTGCTCTTTCCAAGACCGCACGGCCGCACAATTTCCTCGATTTCCTCCGGTGTCGCATCTGCCAGCGCATCGATATCAGGATACTTTGCGTAGAGATCCTCCACCACAACATTGACCCGCGCATCGGTGCACTGTGCGGCGAGGCGGACACTGACGAGCAGCTTCCACGCCTGGTCATAGTCAAGCGTACAGTCGGCGTCAGGATATTCTTGTTTCAAACGTTCAATGACGGCAAGCGCCAGTTCTTCTTTTGTCATCGTGTTAAACTCCCATTCTCAAAAATGTAAAAATAATAAAATCCATCAGGATCCCTTCTCGCGTGCCGCCTTCCGAAGCTGCAGCGGTGTCGTGTGGAAACGCTCACGGAAGAGGCGGTGAAACAGCTTATCGTTCGTAAATCCATGCTTTTCCGCGAGCGTGCCGACCGGCAGATCCGTGGCAATCAGGTCGCGGTAGATGCGGGAAAGACGGTAGGAATTCAGATATTCCAGATACGTCGTTTCCATGTTCTGGCGGAAGAACCGGCAGAAATATTCCGGCTGCAGCGAGACAACATCGGCAGCCTCCTTCAGCGTAATCGGCCGCTGGTAATTTTCCCGCGTGTACGTCAGAATCGTATCGAGCCGTGTCTGCGTCCGGGAGCTCATCGGGTGGTGCGCAAGCGGGCTCTTCTCAGAAAATTTCGTGTAGAGCAGATCGAGAAACGTAAAAAGCTCCCGCTGGAACGTCAGCAGATAGCCGTCGGGCATTTCCTCATGAAGCTGCATCATCGAAAGCAGAAGACGCCGGAGCAGGCTGATATTTTTCTGCACTTCCGGATTCGTACTGTCGTAGTCAATCGAGAACCAGAGCTGCGACGGGTCAGGCAGATAGTTCGCAAGAAATGCATCCGGAATCTGCATCAGAATCGAGCGGTTTCCCGTGGACGGACAGCGTGCCGTGTGGATACGCCCGGAATTGATCAGCAGAAACTGACCCGGAAGGACGGTCTTGGTGCGGTCCGAGAGCGTGACAATGGAGGAACCCTCCAGAATATAAATAATTTCCAGCGCGTCGTGCCAGTGCGGCGGCGAAAAACTGCCGAAATCGTCAGTCACACGAAATTCGATGCTGCGGTTCGGCTGCAGCGTGATGTGTTCCTGGCGTGTCTGGCGCGGCAGATGATCTTTGCGTGGCATAAAAAACTCCTTTTTTGTTCAACTTAGTGTATCACTATCTTATCACGAAACCCCCGAATTGGGTATAGCAATTTTTGCATGAAGTTGTTATAATAAATGAACACAAAGCCACGTCACATACGGCTTCGTGCAAACTCAATCTAAAGAAAAGTGAAGGAAGAAAACGTATGTATCAAGTATGGAGTAACTTTTTAAATCCCGGCCAGATCGCCATGCTGGGAATCGTGGTCACCTTTCTGCTGACCTTTCTGGCGTTAAAGCATCCATTTTCCTTTCTGCCGAGCGATCACGGCAGAGAATTTGCCGTAAACGGCGGCCTCTCCCGCGGAAAACTGCGCGGCGTCGGCCTCGTGATAGTCATCTGTTTCCTGATCGGAAGCGTATTGTTCCTGCCTCTTAGTGCCGAGTATGTGATCTACGCGATCCTGCTCGTCTGCATCATGCTGAGCGGCTACCTCGACGATGCATCCGAAACTCCGTGGAGCGATTACAAAAAAGGCGCGATTGACCTCGTCATCTCCATTGTGACCGTCATCACCTTCGTGAATTACAATTCCACCACGATCTACTTCGGAAGCATGTCCCTTACCATTCCGAAAATGGTCTACATAATCCTCGGCATCATCCTGATCTGGATTTCGATCAACGTTACAAACTGTTCCGACGGTGTCGACGGACTCTGCGCGAGCCTTTCCTGCGTGGTCATCTTCGCGTTCAGCATGATTTTCCACGATGTCCTCGGAAGCTTCACCGTAGCCAATTACCTGTTCGTGGCAGCGCTTCTCGCGTACCTGTATTTCAACACCTCGCCGAGCAGCATGCTGATGGGAGATGCCGGTTCGAGAGCACTTGGCTTCTACATCGCCATCCTTGCCATGCAGTCCCGCCATCCGTTCTTATATCTGCTGATGGCAGGCGTGATGATCGTCGACGGAGGAATCGGCCTTGTCAAAGTATTTTTACTGCGTTTCCTGAAAATCGCGATCCTCAAAAATACAAGAACACCGCTGCATGACCATGTCCGCCTGAAATACAAATGGTCCGACAGCCAGGTTGTGATCCGATTTGTGATCCTGCAGATCCTGCTGGCCGTCATTGCGTATCTGATTATGGCATAAGAAAAAACAGAAGAGAAACGGGAGTGTGTCTTTTGCAGACGTCTGCGGGGCACACTCCCGTTTTGCATCCCATCCGCTGAAAGTACCTTAAAAGATAGAAAAAGATAATATCGCCGTATTTTTTCACAGAATCCGCCCTGTTTTCGAAAGCAAGAGTGTGGTAGTATAAAATTACCAAAAAACGTCAGCCTGAAACAATAATTCTGTAAAGATTGATGAAAAGAAAATGCTTTCCGCTATCTGTTTCAGGCCCATCCAATCAGGAGGTAATGAAAAAATGAAATTCACAGAAGGTTACTGGCTTCCGAGTGAAAAAGCAAATGCATCCCATGCAATGCAGGCTTATGAAGTAGAGCAGATCCCAGGCGGTATGCGTATCCTGGCAACGACCCGTCCGATCGAGCACAGAGGTATGACCCTGAACCTGCCGACCATCACCGTTGAGTTCGTGGCGCACACACCGGATACCATCTCCATGGAAGCATGGCACTACGAAGCATACGACAACAAAGTTCCGTCCTTCGACAAAACAGAGAGCGTATACGAGGACGTAACCGTTACCATCAACGACGATGAGGCAGTTCTCGACACCGGAAGCGTACTGGTACGCGTACAGAGAAAAGGAATCTTCGCTTACACCTTCGAGGCAGACGGAAAAGTCCTGACCGGAAGCGGATTCCGCAACCTTTCCTATATCAGATGGGATCGCAAGCAGAGTACCATGCTGCCGGCACCGAACTACATGACCGAACAATATCAGCCATATATGGTAAGTGAGCTGTCCCTTGGCGTAGGTGAGTGCGTATACGGCCTTGGCGAGAGATTCACCCCATTCGTGAAAAACGGACAGGTTGTCGATACCTGGAATGAAGACGGCGGTACTGCATCCGAGATCGGATACAAATGCGTACCATTCTATATGACAAACAACGGCTACGGTATTCTCGTTGACAGCACCGACAACGTTTCCTTCGAAGTAGCAAGCGAAAAAGTGGAGTATGTCGGCTTCTCCGTACCGGGCGAGAGAATCAAATACTATCTGTTCCACGGCCCGTCACCGAAGAAGATCATGAACGAGTACACCGCACTGACCGGACGCCCGGCACTTCCTCCGGCATGGTCCTTTGGTCTGTGGCTGTCCACATCCTTCACAACCAACTACGATGAGGAGACCACCACATCCTTTATCGAGGGAATGGAGAAGAGAAATATTCCGCTCAGCGTTTTCCACTTCGACTGCTTCTGGATGCATGAATTCCACTGGTGCGATTTCGAGTGGGATAAGAAATGCTTCCCGGACATCCGTGCAACCTTAAAGAAATATCATGACAAAGGCCTGCACATCTGCGCATGGATCAACCCGTACATCGCACAGGGAACCGCATTCTTCAAAGAGGGTGCAGCAAACGGCTATCTCCTTCAGAGAGCAGACGGCAAGGGCGTATGGCAGACCGATAACTGGCAGGCCGGTATGGGGCTGGTAGACTTCACCAACCCGGATGCCGTAAAATGGTACACAGACAAACTGAAAACCGTTCTGGACTGCGGCGTAGACTGCTTCAAGACCGACTTCGGCGAGAGAATCCCGGTTGATGTTGTATACCACGACGGAAGCGATCCGCAGGCAATGCACAACTACTATACGTACCTGTACAACCAGGCCGTATTCAACCTGTTAAAAGAAGTAAAAGGCGAAAATGAAGCAGTTCTGTTTGCAAGAAGTGCAACAGCAGGAAGCCAGAAGTTCCCGGTACACTGGGGCGGCGACTGCTCCGCAAACTATCCGTCCATGGCAGAAACCCTGCGCGGCGGCCTTTCCTTCGCTATGAGCGGATTCTCCTTCTGGAGCCATGATATCTCCGGCTTCGAGAGCACCGCAACACCGGATCTGTACAAGAGATGGTGCGCATTCGGACTGATGTCTACCCACAGCCGTCTGCACGGATCAGGAAGCTACCGTGTGCCGTGGCTGTTCGATGACGAAGCATGCGACGTTGTAAAATTCTTCACCAACCTGAAATGCTCTCTGATGCCGTACATCTTCCAGAAATCCGTAGAGGCACACGAGGAAGGAACCCCGGTGATGCGCCCGATGGTATTCGAGTTCATGAACGACCCGGCCGTTCCGTATCTGGATCAGCAGTACATGCTGGGTGATGCCCTTCTTGTAGCTCCGGTATTCCGTGAGGACAAGGTAGCACAGTACTATCTGCCGGAAGGCACCTGGACAGAGCTTCTGACCGGCGAGACAAAAGAAGGCGGCAGATGGTTCAAGGGAACCTATGACTACTTCTCCATGCCGCTGTATGTAAGAGAAAACAGCATCGTAGTCAGAGGAAACTGCGACACCAAACCGGATTACGACTACGCTGACCACGCAACTGTTTGCGTATACCAGTTAAAAGACGCAGCCGAGACAAAAGTTTCAGATATCCACGGAAACACCGTATTCACCGTGAAAGCAGTCAAAGACGGCGATGCAGTGAAAGTATCCGTAGAAGGCGCACATACCGAACTGAAAGTAGAAGTATTCGTCGGAAATGAGAAGAAAGAGGCTGTACTCGCAGCAGATGCGAACGAAGTTGTAGTTGCATAAAGACAGCGGAACTACATAAAGAAATAAAGAAATAAAGAAATCCCGGGGCCGGAGGTGCTCCGGGATTTTTGATGGCTTGACAGAAAAAACAAATCTGGAGTAAAATAAAAAAGCAGTACAGAGAGGCACGCGCACCGTGGATTTCCTGTGCTGTTTTTTCGTTTTATCCATTCATTATAAAGAAAAGGGGAGGTTTTCACCATGAACAATTTAGTCGATCTCTTAGACCAATTACAAAAAGAAGCCAAAGCAGACCCGGCCCTTCGAGAAGCACTCCTGCGGACCCGGAACGATCCAAACCCGATCCGCGCCTTCTGCACTATCTGCCGCGCCCGTGGCTATGCAATCTACGAAATGGATCTCGCCATGGCCGGTGAAGAATTCTACGCCGAAATCAAACGCAGCACCAACGGCGGCGGCGAAAACTCCCCGGCGCTGGAAGGGGAGGATGATTTTTATGAATTGTTTCTGGCGGCGCTGGAGAGTGGGAAGTAAAAGAAAATCTCCCAAAAGCGAGAGTAAAAATGCTTTTGGGAGATTTTGTTATTTTGTATATTGCTTGATGATACATTGATGTTCTTTTGATTTGCGGTTGTAAGTAATTCCCACAAGAAGAATATCACCGGTATAATCTACGATAGAAGCAGGATATTTTCTATCTATAATCTGATCTAATGCAGTATGCACCGTTTTATTCCACTTTAATTCAACGACGAGAGCTGGATAATATGGCAGATACTCCGGTTTCGGCAGGAAAACAAAGTCTGCAAATCCGCGTCCGGCAGGAAATTCGCGGATCGGTTTAAAATAATACTGCATCGCCGAGAGATAAGCAATCGAAAGCACACTGCTCAGAGAATTTTCATCATGGTACGAAATAGAAGAAGCATATTCCATATGAATCTTCTCAATTCCCGCAGCAACTGCGTCAGAATCCATTGCTAAAGTAGCATCCAGCAAAGCTGAAGATTCCTGCTGGAAAGCCAGAAGTTCATTCCATTTTGTGGTTTCTACCGCATCTGAGAGCTCCTGCCGGATTTCTTCATTCGGCACAAAAGCGCTCTGCGTAAGCTGGTCATAGCCCAGATAGCCAAGGTGGATCAGATACGTAAGCACATCGTCTTTATTTCCAAAACTTATGGTATCATTCTGAAAAAGCCGTGTATTGACTTTGACGGAAGATCCCGACAGCATTTCGATAATAGATGTTTTCAAGCCATCAAAATCCTTATTGATCAGCGGAACAACAACTTCATAGGAGCTGGTTTCAGACCAGTAGCTCTTAAATTTTCCTTTCAGCATAACGCTCACCACGGCACGCGGATTATAAACCTGATATTCTTCCAGCAGATAGCCATCATACCAGTTTTTTACCTTATAGAAATCACGATGATACTTTTCACAGAGGTTCCGTACCTCGTCTTCTGTAAAACCGATATAAGGAGCGAGGATTCCGGCATCCAGCATCGTGAATTCATCAAAATTGTTCAGCGTAGACTGTGTTTTTACTTTCTTGATCGGGAGAATTCCCGTCAGATAGGCGAGCTGGATATATTTTGTTGGCTCCGTTCCCTTAAACATGGCGCGAAGAAAATGAATGTACTCGTCCTGAACCACCTTGTTCGCAGCTTCATCACGAATCAGCACATCCCATTCATCAATGATGATAATAAATTTTCTGCCGGTTGCAGTGTTAATATAAGATAAGGCATCTGGCAGCGAATTTAATTTTTCCGGAAGGATATTGGGATAGTATTCCCGCAGCTCGCGAATCGTTTCCGTGGTAATAAAAGAAACCACAAGCCCGGCCCCGCCGGCAGGCTCCAGACACCATTGAATATCAAGGTGAATCACATCATACTGATTCAGGTGCTTTTCAAAATCAGGATTCTGCCCAATCGAAAGATCCGAAAACATGGCGTGTGAGTCGCAGCCTCTGCTGTAATAAGCAGTAAGCATATTCGCCGTAATTGATTTTCCAAACCGCCGCGGACGACTGTTGCAGATATAACCCTGCAGGGTATTCATAACCTTGTTTGTATAGGTCAGCAGTCCGGTTTTGTCAATATAAATTTCTGAATTTAATGCGATTTGAAACGCACTGTTCCCAGGATTCACAAATCTGCCCATAAAGTCCGTCCTTTCTGAAAAATTAAAGATCTAACAGCTCTGAAATCTCCGCAAAGTTACTAAACATTAAAATTCCTTCCTCAAATGCTCCGCAAGCAAACGGTCATAATCTCCTTCGATCTCTTCATCCCGTCCCGCATACCGAAGATTCGTCTCCACGCCGACCGGATCCGCCTCGTCAGCGTATTCCCAGATATGGTAGCGGAGTCCGCGGTGCTCGAAGTCGATGCTTCCGCAGTTGTCCTCTTCAACATAAGAAAAAGCGATATTTTTTTCATTCAAAACAGCCTGAATTTTTGGCATATGCATAAAACAATAATCCTCCGAATCGTTGTTACTTATCTGTTATCAGTATAGGGCAATGGCGGAAAAAATTCAATCGAAAACTCCGGAAGAGCCGTATTGTTGCCTTGGTCAGAATCTACCCAGAAAAGATCAAAAAGAAATCTATCAAAAAGTGGAAAACAAAGCTATAATGGAGGATAAATGAGGCAAATATATTTGTTATTGTGGAAAAAATCAGACAACAGATCTGCCAGTGGGGATAAAGGAGGATTTTTACGAGATGAAACTGCGAACAAGAGGAATTTCCGGAACAAGAAATCAGGCGGAGTCAGAGCGTGAGCGTGCGCACCGCGTCATTGCAAGAAAAGCAGCTGCAGAGGGTATCGTGCTGCTGGAAAACAACGGTGTTCTGCCGTTGAAAAAAGAAAGTAAAGTGGCACTGTACGGGGGCGGCGCCCGCCACACCATCAAAGGCGGCACAGGTTCCGGTTCCGTGAATAACCGAAGCAACGTCAGCATCGACGAAGGCCTGCGAAATGCCGGCTTTACCGTCACAACCGATGCATGGCTTGACGCATACGATGCTGCGTACGAGAAAAGCTATGAGGAATGGAAAGATTACATCTATGAGATTTCCGAGCCGGGCAATTTCGATTCCCTCTACCGTGCACACGCCAGCCATCCGATGCAGATGCCAAAGGGCAGCGCCATCACAAAAACGGAGGCGGCAGATGCCATCTACGTGATCAGCCGCGTTTCCGGCGAGGGCGCAGACCGAAAGGCAGAGCCGGGAGACTATTACCTGTCGGAACAGGAAGAGGAAGAACTGAAAGCCATCACAGAGTGCTATGACAACACGATTGTCGTTTTAAACGTCGGCGGTGTGATGGATGTCTCCTTCCTGGAAAAATACAACATTGCTGCACTGGTTATGCTCTCTCAGGCGGGCATGGAGGGCGGCAATGCGCTTGCGGATATTTTATCCGGTGCCGTCACCCCAAGCGGAAAGCTGACCGACACCTGGGGCTGCCGTTACGAGGATTACCCGTCCAGCGCGACATTCAGCCATAACAACGGAAACATCATCGAAGAAAAATATTACGAAGGCATTTACGTCGGCTACCGTTATTTCGACAGCTTTGAGGTGGAACCGCGCTATCCGTTCGGATATGGAATGTCCTACACGACCTTTGCGGTAACAACAGAAAATGTAGCGTGGAAGCCGGATGCAGAGCCAAAAACAATCACAGTAACCGTAAAAGTAACAAATACTGGCTCCTGCGCCGGAAAAGAAGTCGTACAGGTTTACGCCGCCTGCCCGTCCGGAAAACTGAAAAAAGAGCGGAAACGTCTGGTGGCTTTTGGAAAAACAGCGCTGCTGCAGCCGGGAGAATCCGAGATACTGCACCTGGAGATACCAACTGCCCTTCTGGAATCCTACCGGACCGGAAAAGCTGTATACTGCATGGAAGCCGGAAACTATGATTTTCTGGTCGGAACCTCAAGCCGGGATGTAACTCTGGTTGCGAGACTGATTCTGGACGAAACCGTGGAAACCGAGCATCTGACCAACATCTGCCCACTGCTCGACGCATTAAAGGAAATTCAGCCGGAAGAGGAAAAAGAGGAGCGTTGGAGAGCAGAACGGGAGCAGATGTGGGAAGAAAAGAAAGCAGAAATCCCGCTGCTGTTCCTTGACGAAAAAGGACTGATCCGCGATGGAAAGAGTGCCGAAGAAATGTATAAAATTCTGAAATTCGGAGAAACAAACGCAGCGGAAGCAAAGGAAGGCGATGTCAACGGCTGTGAATTTGAAGCGGAAGCAACGGAAGCCAAAGAGGATGCCGGAAACTGCAGATGTGGAGCAGAACAGCCAAAATGGGAAGAAAGACGGCGTCTGGCAAAAGAAAAAGCCACCGAACTCGTTCAGAAGCTGACACCGGAAGAAAAAACGGCGCTTGTCTGCGGCCGCAGCAGCAGCGGAAGTAAAGAAATCATCGGAGCCGCTGCCGTTACCGTACCGGGTGCAGCCGGGGAGACAACCGCCTCATTGCTGGAAAAATACGGTGTTGCCAATGTCATTCTGGCTGACGGCCCGGCAGGCATCCGCATCACCTCACATTATCAGAAAAATCCGTCGGACGGCAGTGTTTACAAAATGAACATGTATCAGCGTCTCGAGAACCGTATTTTCGGAATCGAATTCCTCCACGACGACGGCGAAGATTACTATCAGTACTGCAGTGCGATCCCGGTCGGAACGCTTCTGGCGCAGACGTTCGATGCGGCGCTTCTCGAGGAAGTAGGACGCATGATCGGCACAGAGCTGGAGGAGTTCGGCGTGACTCTCTGGCTTGCTCCGGGCATGAATATCCACCGCAATCCGCTCTGCGGACGCAACTTTGAATACTATTCCGAGGATCCGCTCGTCAGCGGAAAAATGGCGGCAGCCCTCACAAGAGGCGTCCAGAGCCGGTACGGGGTCGGAACGACCATTAAACATTACGCCTGCAACAATCAGGAAGAAAACCGCCGCGGCGTATCGAGCATCGTCTCCGAGCGCGCGCTGCGTGAGATCTATCTGAAGGGCTTCGAAATCGCCATCAAAGAATCTCAGCCAAAGGCGATCATGACCTCCTACAACAAGGTAAACGGTGTCCACACCGCCAACAGCTACGATCTGTGCACGACCGCTGCAAGAAAGGAATGGGGCTTTGCCGGCATCATCATGACCGACTGGACCACGACAAATGCCGATGGAGGCTCCTCCGCCGCAAAATGCATTGCCGCCGGAAACGACCTTGTCATGCCGGGAACCGACAGCGACCGCCGCGAAATCCTGGATGCGCTGACGGCCGAGCATGACCAGTATCTCGAGGAAAAAGACCTGACCGCCTGTGCCGAAAGAATGCTGGAAATGATCTTTTCCTCCAATTTATATGAATAATGAGACTGTATCAGGGATAAAATAAGTTAGGCAATTTCACGATTGAAATTTCCCATAACATGTATTAGAATATAAATGATATCAATAAATACGAGGACGTGAAAAGAATGTCAGGATTAAGCAACACACAATATTTTAAAGTAAAAACAGAGCCGGAGATTCAGGTAAAAGAAGTGCTCGAAACCGTTTACAACGCCATGGTAGAAAAAGGGTATAATCCGGTCAACCAGATCGTAGGATATATCATGTCAGGCGACCCGACCTATATCACAAGCTTCAAGGGCGCCAGAAGTCTGATCATGAAAGTTGAGCGTGATGAACTGGTAGAGGAACTGTTAAAAGAGTACATCAAAAATGAATCCTGGAAGTGAGCGTAACTACTTATGAGAATAATGGGATTAGATTACGGCTCAAAAACAGTAGGGGTGGCGGTGAGCGACCCTCTGGGTCTTACTGCGCAGGGAATCGAAATTGTCCGCAGAAAATCGGAGACTAAGCTGCGCCAGACGCTGGCCCGGATTGAAGAGATAGCAAAAGAATACAGTGTGGAAAAGATTGTACTCGGCTTCCCGAAACACATGAACAACGACATCGGAGAGCGGGCTGAAAAATCTCTCGAGTTCAAAGAAATGCTGGAGAGACGGACAGGCCTGCCCGTTGTCATGTGGGACGAGCGGCTGACCACCGTCGAAGCAGACCGCACCATGATGGAAACCGGAATCCGCAGAGAAAACCGCAAGGAGTACGTGGATATGATTGCGGCTGTCTTTATCCTGCAGGGATATCTGGACTATCTTTCCAACCACAAAGAATCACAGGAAAACTGAACAAAGGAATATTGTATGGAAAAAATAACATTTGTAACAGATGATGGCGGCAAAGAAGAATTTTACGTGGAGGAGCAGACCAGAATCAACGGAGTCAACTACATTCTGGTATCCGATTCCCAGGACGACGAGGCAAACGCCTACATCCTGAAAGACATCTCCACAGACACCGACGCAGAGGCAGAGTATGTCATGGTAGAAGACGACACCGAGTTCGATGCCGTTTCCGGCGTATTCGCTTCCATGTTGGACGACGAGGCAGACATCACCTATTAAACAATGACATCCGAAGGATTTGAACCCAAATCCTGCAGGTGCGGGACATGCCACGCCAGCCTGGGGTGACGCTCAGGGGACGAGTGCGTGAAGCCACACCGGTAACGGAATCGTTTCGAAAACATGCGCGGAGGTGCTATTTGAAAAAGAATAATGGAAGTAAATTAAAAATTATACCGCTTGGCGGTCTGGAACAGATCGGTATGAATATCACCGTCTTCGAGTATGAAGACAGTATCATCGTCGTAGACTGCGGACTCGCATTCCCGGAAGACGACATGCTCGGTATCGACCTGGTCATCCCGGATGTAACATATCTGAAAGAGAACATCGACAAAGTCAAAGGCTTCGTCATCACCCATGGCCACGAGGACCACATCGGTGCGCTGCCGTACATCTTAAAAGAAGTCAACGTGCCGGTCTACGCCACCAAACTGACTATCGGCCTGATCGAAAACAAATTAAAGGAGCACAACCTGCTCCGTACCACAAAACGGAAAATCATCAAACACGGACAGTCCATCAACCTGGGTGCATTCCGTATTGAGTTTATCAAAACAAACCACAGTATTGCAGATGCAGCAGCACTGGCAATCTATTCCCCGGCGGGCATCATCGTCCACACCGGAGACTTCAAAGTCGACTACACACCAGTCTTTGGTGATGTCATTGACCTGCAGAGATTCGCCGAGATCGGAAAGAAAGGCGTTCTGGCGCTGATGTGCGACAGTACCAACGCAGAGCGTCCCGGCTTTACCATGTCCGAGCGGACTGTAGGAAAGACGATCGACAGCCTGTTTGCCGAGCATCAGAATTCCCGCATCATCATCGCAACCTTCGCATCGAACGTCGACCGTGTACAGCAGATCATCAACTCCGCTTACAAATACGGCCGTAAAGTAGTCATCGAAGGACGAAGCATGGTCAACATC
Source organism: Fusicatenibacter sp. (assembly GCF_050872605.1). Taxonomy (GTDB): domain Bacteria; phylum Bacillota; class Clostridia; order Lachnospirales; family Lachnospiraceae; genus Fusicatenibacter. Next base: position 6,105 of record NZ_JBNMHD010000018.1, on the reverse strand, counting down.
ATCTCCATCGCGCAGGAGCTGGGCTACATCAATATCCCGGAAAACACCCTGATCGATGTCGAGCAGATGAAAAACTACACCGGCGAGCAGCTTGTCCTGATCACCACCGGAAGCCAGGGCGAGTCCATGGCAGCGCTGTCACGTATGGCGGCACACCTGCATAAAAAGATCTCGATTCTGCCGGGTGACACCGTTATCTTCAGTTCCCACCCGATCCCGGGAAATGAAAAAGCCGTTTCGAACGTCATCAACGAACTGTCCGCACAGGGCGCAAACGTCGTATTCCAGGATGTTCACGTATCCGGACATGCCTGCCAGGAAGAAATCAAGCTGATCTACTCCCTGGTAAAACCGAAATACGCCATTCCGGTACACGGCGAGTACCGCCACTTAAAAGCACACGCAGAAGTTGCACAGAGCCTCGGCATCCCGAAAGAGAACATTTTCCTCATGTATTCCGGCGATGTCATGGAGCTTGACGAGGACGGCGCAGCAGTGACAGGCAAAGTCCACACCGGAGCCATCATGGTAGACGGACTCGGCGTCGGCGACGTTGGAAACATCGTCCTGCGAGACCGTCAGCATCTGTCCGAGGATGGTATCATGGTTGTGGTACTGACCCTCGAAAAGAGAACAAACCAGCTTCTGGCCGGTCCGGATATCGTGTCCCGCGGTTTCGTCTATGTACGCGAATCCGAGGATCTGATGGGCGAGGCAAGAGAAGTTGTAGAAGAGGCACTGGATGGCTGCCTTTCCAAAAATATCTCCGACTGGGGTAAGATCAAATCCACGATCAAAGATGCCCTCGGCGATTATGTATGGAAGAAAACAAAGAGAAGACCGATGATCCTTCCGATCATCATGGAGGCATAAATACCATGGACAAAGTAACAGAATGTCTGGACACGCTCATCGAAGAGATGAGGGAGAGCAGGGCATATCAGAATTACTTGTGGATGGAAGAGGAACTTGAAAAAGACCCGGACTTAAAAAGCCGGGTCGATGACTATCGAATCCGCAATTACCGACTGCAGCAGTCCGAAAACGTAGACCTTTACGAGGCGGTAGATTCCCTGGAACGGGATTCCTATGCACTCCGCAAAAGCGAGAAGGCAAACGCTTATCTTGAGGCGGAGCTTGAGGTCTGTAAGATGGTACAGAAGGTGCAGGACCGCATTTCCGAAGCAATCCGCATCGGCGTACCGGAAATCTAAACCCGAAAATCAAAAGGAGAGCGCCCATGTCCGAAAAGAAAAGTGATGCCGGATACCGAGCAGCGCTGACAGGTGCGAAAGGAACCGTGCGCCTGCTCATTTACGTCTGCGTGATTCTTGTGATCATTCTGGCGGCAAAAACTTCATATCAGTTCGGACATGATGTATTTGCCGAGGAACCGGTCAGCCTGAAGGGAAAAGGAAAAGAAGTCACCGTACAGGTACGTTCCGGCATGGAGGCAAAAGAACTCGGTGAGCTCCTGAAAGACAACGGACTGATCGACGAAAGCCTGCTGGTTTTCGAAGTCCAGTACCGTCTGTCCGGCTACTACGGCGGCATCAAGGACGGCACGTATGTGCTGAACACCGCGCAGACCGTCGATGAAATGCTGGAAATCCTGGCGGGCATCAACACCGAAGGACAGCCGTCCGCGGAATAACGCATGTTTGCAAAACAAGAGGAATCTTACATGATAATAGACGAACGAATGGTAACCTACATCAATTCCCTGGATACCGGGCACACCCCGTTTCTGGAAAATCTGGAGCGGACGGCCAAACAGGACCGGGTACCGATCATTCGCCGTGAAATGCAGAGCTTTTTAAAAGTATTCTTAAAGATGAAACAGCCAAAGAGAATCCTGGAGGTAGGAACTGCCGTAGGATTCTCTGCTGTTTTCATGGCACAGTACGGCGAACCGGATGCAGAGATTACCACAATAGAAAATTACGAAAAACGCATCCCGATCGCGCGAGAAAACTTCGAAAAATCCGGCTTTGCCGACCGCATTACCCTGATTCCGGGAGATGCCGCCGAAGTGTTGAAAACCCTGGACGGGCCGTATGATTTTATCTTTATGGATGCGGCGAAGGGACAGTACATTCATTTTCTGCCGGAGGTTTTGCGCCTGCTCGATGAAAAAGGCGTGCTGATTACCGACAATGTGCTGCAGGACGGAGATGTCATCGAATCCCGCTTCTCCGTGGAACGCCGGAACCGCACGATTCACAAACGGATGCGGGAATACTTATTTGAACTGACACACAAAGAAGGGCTGCTGACATCCGTCGTGCCGCTGGGAGATGGAATCGCGATTACGATGAAAAGCCACGAGAACAGAAAGGAAACAATATGAGAAAACCGGAATTACTGGTTCCAGCCAGCAGTCTGGAAGTATTAAAAGTAGCAGTGATCTTTGGCGCAGATGCCGTGTATATCGGCGGAGAAGTCTTCGGACTTCGGGCGAAGGCGAAGAACTTTTCGATGGAAGATATGAAAGAAGGCGTGGAGTTTGCGCATGCACATGGAGTGAAAGTGTATGTTACCGCGAATATTCTGGCACATAACCAGGATCTTGAGGGGGTGCGGGCTTACTTTGCCGAATTAAAAGAGATTGGGCCGGATGCGCTCATTATTTCGGATCCGGGCGTGTACCGGATTGCCATGGAGGTGTGCCCGGAGATTGAGCGGCATATCAGTACGCAGGCGAACAATACGAACTATGGGACGTATCAGTTCTGGTATGAGCAGGGGGCGAAACGCGTCGTGACGGCGCGGGAATTGTCGCTGGCGGAGATTAAAGAGATCCGGGAACATATTCCGGAGGAGATGGAGATCGAGACGTTTATTCATGGGGCGATGTGTATTTCGTACTCGGGGAGATGTCTGCTGTCCAACTACTTTACAGGAAGAGATGCGAATCAGGGGGCTTGTACACATCCTTGCAGATGGAAATATGCGGTTGTGGAAGAGTCACGTCCGGGGGAGTATCTGCCGGTGTATGAGAATGAGAGAGGGACGTATATCTTTAACTCGAAAGACCTCTGCATGATTGAGCATATTCCGGATTTACTGGATGCGGGGATTGACAGTTATAAGATTGAAGGAAGAATGAAGACGGCGCTGTATGTGGCGACGGTGGCGAGGACGTATCGGAAGGCGATTGATGATTATCTGGAGAGTCCGGAGAAATATGAGAAGAATATGGAGTGGTATAAGGATCAGATTTCGAATTGTACGTATCGACAGTTTACTACGGGATTTTTCTATGGGAAGCCGGATCATGAGAGCCAGATTTATGACAGTAATACGTATGTGAAGGAGTATACGTATCTGGGGATTGTTGGGGAGAAGGATGAACTGGGGAGGTATACGATTGAGCAGAGGAATAAGTTTTCGGTTGGGGAAGAGATTGAAGTGATGAAACCGGATGGGGAGAATGTCTGCGTTACTGTGAAGGGGATCTGGGATGATGAAGGGAACCAGATGGAGAGTGCGCCGCATCCGAAACAGAAATTGTGGATTGATCTTGGTGTGGAATTGGATAGGTTTGATATTTTGAGAAGGAAAGAAATGGAATAAAGAAAATGAAAAGGGATTAGAAACGTGTCATTTTGGAACGGTTGCTAATCCTTTTTTATGGGAATTGGGATTATGTAAAAAATGGTAATGATAAAAGAAATAAATGAAAAGTCTAATCCCCCAGCTATGCTGGGGAGAATAGAGTAGTCGGAAGTGGTGAGGATAACAAAATAAAGCCTCCTGTGATAAAATGAGAATGGTGTCGCAAGCCAAACTCAAAATCAAAGGAGGCGGTCCAAATGGACAATAAAAGTTTATCACATACTCGTTGGAAATGCCAGTATCACATTGTGTTTATTCCTAAATACCGAAAGAAGGTATTGTATGGGAGAATACGCAGAGATGTCCGGGAGATAATAGCAACTTTATGCCAGTATAAAAATGTAGAGATAATAGCAGGAGCAGTATGCATAGATCATGTACACTTAAGCGTAGCAATTCCGCCAAAACTCAGAGTATCAGATTTTATGGGATATCTGAAAGGAAAAAGTACATTAATGATTTATGACAGACATCCGGAGCTGCAAAATAAATGGGATAAAGCGTTTTGGGCCAGTAAAAGTGCTTGCGATACCGCCCTTTGGGGCGAGCAGTAACAATAGCCCTTTGGAGGGCTAATAATAAACCACCAGTTGAACTGGTGGTTGCTAACTTTGTCAGAAAAAAATGGTGTTATTAAAAGAATTATAAATTCAATGACTGGCATCTTACGATGCAGTAAAAAAATAGCACAACGCTTTAACAAGTTAATTTGAAGAAGCGAAGTAAGGAATAGACATAATAAAAGTAAACGGTAGATAGTCCGTACCTAGACTGTAAAGGAAAAGTGTGTGACAATAGACTATATTTCTAATACGAGTATCAAAGGTTGAGTCTCAACTTTTGATACCACTACATGGAGGTAAGTCTATGAGTTCAGAAACATCTATGGTGGCAGCTAAAATATCCGGGGTCTCCTAAGAGGTGTGCAAAGTTTCGAGCAGCAATGGGAACTTTCCTGCTCTCAGTATATCACAATTTCATCCACAACCACGTCGCCTGCTTCTGCTCCGGCTGCTGTCTTTATGATGTTCTTTGGAAAGCTCCAGAATGTTCTCCCACAAACTGTACTATTACATTCTCATAGCCTTCCGGATCTTTTTTATAGTTCTCTGCATGATTAGCTCCATGAACTATATAAATTTCTTTATTACTTTTACAACTATTATAAATTTCTTTTGCCATGTATAGTGGTACTAAGTTATCCATGTCTCCATGAATAATTAAAATTGGAATTTTTGTCTGTGATACCGCCTTACAAGCATCAGCCTCTTTTAAATTAAATCCTCCCCAAAGCTTTGTTCCCACATCTGCAAAAATTTTGAATACCTCTACTGGCATTCCTTTAGGCAAATGGCTCTTACAATTTAACTCTAACATTTTTGTTGACGTTGTAAATCCACTATCTTCAATGATTCCACAAACAGAATCTGGAAAATCCAAATCACTACTCATTGTGACCACTGCTCCACCCATTGAAATTCCCATAAGAAATATCGGTGTTTCTCTTCCAAAATGTTTTGCAGCCCAATTAGCCCAATCTACACAATCATAACGTTCCTTCACTCCCAAAGTGAAAATATTTCCTTCACTTTCATCATGCGCACGCATACTAACAAGCAAAACATTCCATTTTTCTTTCTGCGCAATTTTATAAATCGGCACACCATCCACATAACTATGACCTCTAAATCCATGAAAGAAAATCACCAATGGAGCATTCTTCTTTCTCTCATAATAATGACCTTCCAGCTTTGTTCCATCAGAAGCCATAATAACAATTCTTTCATTATTTTTTCGTTTTATTTTATATGCTTCGGTAAGCCGCTCATACTGCTCATCATCTGCTGTTCCCAAATCTGGCCATGCTGTTTCTCTTCGTTCACAAATTTTTGAGAACACTAATTTACTTCCTTCCCCCCAAATTATTATCGAAAAAATAAACATTATAATAACTACTGCAACAATCTTTTTCATTTTCACTAATCTCTCAGTTATTGCAAGTTGTTTTACTCTTTGCTTCATAAGCATCACTTTCCTTCAATATTTATCACATCTCATCCGATTACAAGAGATCGTTGCCTGTTGCTCACCACGGAGAGATGTGTAATTGTTCGAGCAACGCAGGAAACTTACTGTTCCCCTTATTTTGTTTACGAATTCTTTAGAAATGTTTATTTTTTTCTTTATGGAGTCAGACCCCAATGTGGTCAACTTAAGGAATTTATAAAAATTTTACATGTTTTTTCAAAAAAACTATTGACAAAACCTCCTAAAAGTGCGGTCGCTTCGCGACCTGTTAATCAAGGAATTGTTCGTTTCGCCGCGAACCTTGATTACACTTTAGGAGGTATGATGTTGTCAAGATTGGTTGACACATTTTTCTCAAGGACATCATGGACTATGCTACCATACGTAGAGAATCATAGTATCTCTGTCGCTTGATCATGGGAGGAAGACCACCGTTGGTGGTACAAATCCTCCGATTGT
>NZ_JBNMHD010000017.1:0-56145 GCF_050872605.1 Fusicatenibacter sp. | reverse complement strand
GCAGATGCAGTCTGCATAAAGATAAAAAGCTGTACCGTAGGGCATACGGGAACAGGATAAACATAGCTTGTGGACACTGTGTAAGACATTGCAGTACCGTAAAGTATTCGTCAATGCAGTAGTGGTAGAAACAAGAATCCCTCTGCTTTAGCTGTGGGGAGTGTCAAAGCCATGGTCTGCACAGGAAGAGTCATCGCGGCATTCAATCATTTCGCAAAAAAGAAAATAGAAGAAATCACCATCGCCTGAGTGATCCATGCCCCTGTCGAAAAACCTTGAGTTTTCGGTGGGGGTTTGTTATAATGAAAGACAGCGAAAGAAAAATTTTTTGATTTGTCATAAGGCGTTTGTTTGCGTTATGAGAAGTGCGAAGGAGGAAGTGGCAGATGAACTTAGTTATTACGATGAGCCGCCGGTTTGGTACTGGGGCGAGTATTATTGCGAAAGAACTTTCCGAGAGACTGCATATCCCGGTATATGATAAGGACGATGTAGAGCACGGCATGCGTGAAAATGCCTTTGAATCTGAGGCGGATGCGATCCGCGAGCTGGCGAAACAGCCGTGTATTATCATTGGACGGTGTGCTTCGGAGTTTCTGAAAGATAAAAGCAACGTTATCAATATTTATGTCTGCGCGGACAAAGAGGACCGGATCAAACGTATCATGAAGTTGTTTTCCCTGACAAGAGAGGCGGCTGAGGTGATGCTGGAAGAGACAGACAAGCAGCGTGCCGAGTATTATTACAAAAATACCGGAAAGACATGGGGCGATGTCAATAACTACCATATGATCCTGAATACCTCGGATCTTGGCATCGAGAACTGTGCCGATATTCTGATGCGGTATTTTGAAATGAAAGATTATATCTAAGAGATATTTAAAAAGAAATACATAAAAAATCAGGTGCTTCCCGAAAAAGAGAAGCACCTGATTTTTTTTGTGCGGTTTAGTAAGCCTGATACGTATTGCCGTAGCTGCGGCTGGAGAAGTAATTCTGTTTCAGAACCAGGAACAGTTCGGCATCGGTTGCATATTCGTACGGGTTCGCATAGAAGAGACCGACAAGACCGAAGGTGATCGAAGAGAGAAGCTTCCATCCGATAAAGGAAAGATCCAGGATGAAGGCATTCATTTTTTCGCCGTTCATCATCTCACGGCTGATGCGGAAAGCTTCTTCCGTGGAAAGATCCGGGCAGTCGGCCAGAAGATAAGGCACCATGCGGTATTCATAAGATTTTACAATTCCAGGAATAATAAGGAGCAGAGTCCAGAGGAAAGTGTAAAGATTCTTCAAAAAGAGCGTCCAGACCGTTTTTCCATAGTAACCATTCTGGAATCCAAATAGCATATTGCCAAGCCCCGCTTTTTCCATCGAGTTTTCAATGAAAAATCTTGCACCTCCGACTTCAAACGGAGCCAGAACGAAAATGCGGATCAGAATAAAAGCAAGTCCGATGACAAGAAGCACAATGCCGCTGAAAACGGAAAAAACAAATTTCACCGGACCAAGCGGAGTGAATCTTTCTGCAAAGGATTCCACATTGAGATTGTCAGAAGAAATTGTAAAGCCAGAAATGCTGGTCGTATTGTTCTGATTGTTATTGTTAGAATTTCCAGAATTAGAAGTACCGCTTCCGACCAGCAGAGTCAGAATCAGGGTGGCTACCACACAGATCCAGTAATTGCGTAAAAATGCGGCTTTTCCGCGGGTTTTCAGTTCCTCTCGAGTCCACATAAAAAAGACCTCCCTCTTAATGTAAGTGTAAACAGCAGACAATTCTGCCAAGTTACGATTATCTTACCATGGGGCAGGTGAAACATCAAGACAGCTTAAGGAAAGTTTAAGAAATTGGCAGAAAGATTAAAGTGGAAATGTGCATTCTTAAATAAATATTTTACTTGTGAAGCGGGAATGAATGTGCTATAATCTCTCCGGTGCGTCAGAACGCAGCGGGGCCGGGTTTCTCCGGGGTGCGTTCTGAAAAAAAAGAAACCTGTACGTTGAATTGACAAAGAGAGCGAGGAATCTACGTGTATCTGACAAAGGACGAGTTTCTGCAGAAATTTGGGATTCTGCCGCAGGAATTTGAAGAGGCAGATATTTCATGGGAAGAACTGCTGGAAATTGCGGATGATTATGAACGGCGCCGGCCGACGCTGGAAAAGATCCGAAAAGAATTTGTAGCAGAATTTCTGCAGGACAAGGAAAAAGAGATCGGACTGCAGTCGTACCACAGCCGCCTGAAGGACACCGAACATCTGGTGGAAAAGCTGGTGCGCAAGCGTCTGGAAAATTATGCAAAATACCGGAAAATGGATGCGACAAACTACATGCGTTATGTGACAGACCTGATCGGAATCCGGGGACTTTTGCTGTATCGGGAGGACTGGGTAAACTTCCATAAATACATTACCCACTGGTTTAAAAACGATCCGGAAAAATATATCCGCGATTACGGCCGTGACTACGACCAGAACGCTTCGGGCTACATGGCAGAGCCGCCGAAAGTCCATACGAGACTTGGTGATTACGCCGATATCTATGTGAACTGGATTCCCGAGGAGAATATTCTGGACCGGAAACATTACCGTGCGGTGCATTACATTGTCGTTTACCGCGGCGTCTACATTGAAATTCAGATCAAGACGCTGTTCGAGGAGGGCTGGGGAGAGATTGACCACAGCATTCTCTATCCGCGGCGCAAGGGAAACGCTATGCTGACCGAGTTTTCCGAGCTGCTGAACCGTCTGGCGGGTATGGGAGATGAGATGGGTTCGTTCTACCGCCGTCTCCAGGTTGTGCCGGATGAGAAGTTCCAGAGCAAGGAAACGATCGTGCGCAAGCGTGAATTAAAACCGCAGGTCAAGGCAGCAGTGGAAAAACGTGACCTGAACGAAATTCATACGATGGATGATGCCGTCTGGAGCATACTGAAAGAATAAAACTGCTTTTCAGACATGGGAAAGGATAAGAAAATGGATGGAAGAAACACGGGCCGCATGGGCTTCTCTCATGCAGCAGAGGACTCTGCGGAGAATATGATGGCGGCAGTCAAAGCCGGAAAAATCCGAAAACATCTGATGGGAAACACCTCGCCGATCCGCTACGGAACAATGGAAAAGCGCGAGATGACCGAATATACTGACTTTGTCCGGACGAAACTCTGCTATGAAATCCTGAATCTGCCCGGGGAGGAAAAATGAATACAATAGAAAAAATATACACAAACTACGACGGACTTCTGGAAGAATTTTCCGAGGAAGTAATCCAGAGCCGTTACGCTGTTTTTTACGAAGAAATCGAGGAATTTGCCAAGAGTCTCGGCATCCGCGAGAAAATCCAGATCAGCGAGTCGCTGTTGAGCCATGCAGTGCTGGACTATTTCACGGATATTTCCCGCCTGAAACATTTTCATCAGGCAAAGCATATCAATTCATTGAAAGTGATCTCCTATGAGACCTACTGGCTGCTGCGGAGAAAACCGATCCAGATCCTGGTGGAGGATGAGACATCGGATGCGATGGCATTTCTGAACGAAAAGTTCGTCTTTTCCCGGATTGCCAAATATCTGATGGGCGACGGAAAACGGGTGATTTTAAGTCCGGAGACGAAAAAAGGCTTTCTGAATTATCTCGATTCGCTGTTTTATTACCTGAAATACCGCAATTACGATGCGGAAATGCTCGAGATGATGCTGATGGGCTTCAAAGCGGGTGTTCTCGTGGCGGATGATTTAAAGGAGCAGAAGTCCTGAAAAACGGGCGGAAGCGGAATACAACAAAATAAGATGAAGATCGAAAGAACCGGACGGGCTGTAAGGCTGCTGTCGGGTTCTTTTTTTGTGCGGTGCTGCATAAAGTGCAAAGACAGAAAACCGTTTCAAAAGGGAAGGACGGGACACGCTTTCTTTACGAGTTTTGTACAGGGGGAATGGATATGGCCACGCTTGCAAAAATCAATGATTTTCTAAAAGCGGCGAATGCAGCTGCCTGGGGACTGCCGCTCCTTTTTCTGCTGCTTGGAACAGGCATTTTTCTGATGATCCAGCTTCGCGCGCTGCCCCTTCGACGGCTGCTTTTTGCCCTTCGTGCGGCGTTCGGACAGGATGCGAGGCGCACCGGAGAGAAAACGGAAGCGGGAGTTTCGCCGTTCGCATCGCTGATGATGGAACTTGCGGCGGAGATCGGGACGGGCAATATCGTGGGGGTTGCCTCCGCAATGGCGCTTGGAGGACCGGGAGCACTGGGATGGATGATGCTGGCGGCGGTTGTGGGACTTGCTTTGAAATTTTCTGAGAGTTTTCTCTCGGTGCAGTACCGGATGCAAAGAAAAGATGGAACATACTGCGGCGGTCCGATGGTGACGCTGACCAGAGCATTTCCGGGGGAGCGGCTGGCGAAGATGCTGGCTGTGTTTTTTGCCGGAAGCGCCGTGCTGGTATCTCTCGGAATGGGCAATATGACGCAGGCAAACTCGATTGCGCTGGCGATGCAGGATACGTTTGGCGTGGCAAGAGAAAAAAGCGCGCTGGTGCTGACGATTCTTCTGCTGCTTGTGGTAACAGGCGGACTGCGTTCCATTGCAAAAGCGGCGGAGGTGCTGGTACCGGGAATGGCACTCTTTTATCTGGGCGGGGCAGGAATGGTAATCGGCCTGCACGCCGGAGAGCTTCCGCGGACACTGCTTGCGATGATACAGGACGCGTTTTCTTTCCGGGCGGCATCGGGAGGAGCGGTGGGTGCGGGAATTTCCCTGCTGCCGCCGGCCTTGCGGTATGGAATTTCCCGCGGTGTGTTTTCGAATGAAGCAGGGCTTGGAGCAGGCGGAATCAGTGCTGCGGCGGCGCAGACCGACGATCCCGTGCGGCAGGGGTACATCAGCATGACAGGTGTGTTCGTGGATACCATGGTGATCTGTCTTGTGACCGGCCTTGTCATCGGAGTGACCGGGGCGGCAGAACGGATACCGGAGGCGGAAAAAGCGGATGGCGCGGCGATGGTAATCCGTGCTTTTGCGAGTGTGTTCGGACCGGCGGGAGGTTCTGTTGTTGCGGTCGGGATTCTGCTGTTCGCATTTGCAACGATGGCCGGCTGGGCATACCAGGGGGAGCAGGCGTTTCTCTGGCTGGTGAAAAAGGATAGCTTCGGAATGGTTTACCGTGTTTTCTTCTGCTTTGCAGCATTTGCCGGGTGCGTCTGCATGGCGGAAACGGTCTGGAATTTTGCGGAGCTTGCCAATGCCTGCATGGCGGTGCCGAACCTGATCTGTGTGCTGCGGCTCTGGAAGGAAGTAAAAGACGAGGCGTTCCGGTTTGAAAGCAGAATAAAAAAGGCGGAACAAAAGAAAGACAGAAATACATGAGAAACCGTATTTCCGGCCATCAGGCAGATTTCGAGGTAAGCTGATCGAGAGAGCCGAAAGAATATCCCATTTCTTCCCACTTCGTCAGCAGCTCATCGAGAATCTCCGCGTTAGTGGATGAGGTATTATGAAGCAGGACGATGGCACCGGGATGAATGCGTCCGGTCAACTTTTTGAAAGCCTCCTCGTGGGTCGGCTGCTGATCCTGGTACCAGTCTACATAGGCAAGACTCCAGAAAAAGGTCTGATAGCCGAGATCTTTTGCCATCTGCAGATTCTGCGTGCTGTATTTTCCCTGAGGAGGCCGGTAAAATTTCACCATTTCCTGGCCGGTGGTCTCCTGGTAAAGAGCGGAAACACGGTTCAGCTCTTCGGAGAAGGCTTCCTGCGTGGAAATTTTGGACATATCCGGGTGCGACCAGGTGTGGTTTCCGACGATATGACCTTCTGCCGCCATGCGTTTGACAAGATCCGGCTGGTCGGAGAGAAAATTGCCGACGACAAAAAACGCCGCGGGTGCCTGATGCTTCTGGAGTGCGTCAAGGATTGCCGGGGTGTTGCCGTTTTCGTAGCCGCAGTCAAACGTCAGATAAATGATGTTTTCTTCCGGTGAAGCGGCAAACCAGGCATTGTAGGCGGCAAGCTCTTCGGATGTAGCGTTGCCGACGGGAGTCTTCCCTTTTTCAGGGAAGGAGAGGCCCCAGTTTTCGGCAGCGGAGGAGAGAACGGGCAGCGAAATAGAAGAAACTGGGGTTTCCGGCGCAGCAGAGAGAAAAACAGGGGCTGCCTTTCGGAGCGCACGGCAGGTAAAGTGGGACAGAACAGAGCCAAAAAGGAAAGCGGAGCAGAAAAAAGCTGCGGCGATACCGGCTTTTTTCAGGATCCGGCGGGAAAGGGGTGAAAGAGAACGCATAAAATCCCCCTCCAGGACTTTTTGAGACAATATATGTATGGGTGAAAGAAAACATGCGGCACACATCTGTTTGACTTTACCTGCAATCTATGTCACAATGGCGGTAGAGTGGATGGAAAGGGCAGAGAAAAACAAGATGACAAAATATGAGGTTTTAAAAAAGTACTTCGGTTACGACTCCTTCCGGGAGGGACAGGAAATGCTGGTGGATGCACTTCTTTCCGGGCAGGATGTGCTCGGCATCATGCCGACCGGCGCGGGAAAATCGCTGTGCTATCAGATTCCGGCGCTTCTGCTGCCGGGGATTACGCTGGTAGTATCTCCTTTGATTTCCCTGATGAAGGATCAGGTATCCACCCTGAACCAGGCGGGAGTTCACGCTGCGTTTCTGAACAGCTCGTTGAGTGCAGCACAGTACCGGAAAGCACTTGGATTCGCCATGGAGGGCAGATACAAGATTATCTATGTCGCTCCGGAGCGTCTTCTGACACCGGAGTTTCTGTATGCGGTGCAGTCGATGGAGATTTCGATGATCAGTGTGGATGAGGCACACTGTATCTCCCAGTGGGGACAGGATTTCCGCCCAAGTTACCTGAAAATCACAGAGTTTGTAGATCGGCTTCCCACGCGTCCGGTGATCGGAGCCTTTACGGCAACGGCAACAAAAGAGGTGCGGGACGATATCGAGGCACTGCTGTCGCTGCGTGATCTGGTACGTCTGGTAACGGGTTTTGACCGGAAGAATCTGAAATTTACGGTACAGCAGCCAAAAGACAAATTTGCGGCGGTAGAGTCCTTTCTTGCGGAGCATGAGGCGGACTGCGGTATTATTTACTGTCTGACCAGAAAAAATGTGGAGGAGGTCTGTGAAAAGCTCGAACAGAAAGGGTATTCTGTCACAAGATATCACGCGGGCCTTTCCGATCTGGAACGGAAAGAAAACCAGGAAGACTTTATTTACGACCGGAAGCAGATCATGGTAGCGACGAACGCCTTCGGAATGGGAATCGATAAATCGAATGTGCGGTACGTCATCCATTATAATATGCCGAAAAATATGGAAAGCTATTATCAGGAGGCCGGACGAGCAGGCAGGGACGGCCTTCCGGCGGAATGCATTCTGCTATATGCCGGACAGGATGTAATCACAAACCAGTTCTTTATCGAAAATATGGCACAGGAGAGTGAAGATCCCGAGACGACGGCGCTGATCCGCCAGAGGGAAGAGGAACGCCTGAAAAAGATGACGTTCTACTGCTTCACGCACGAGTGTCTGAGAGACTATATCCTGCGGTATTTCGGAGAATACGGTTCCAACTACTGCGGAAACTGTTCCAACTGCCTCTCGGAATTTGAGACAGTGGATGTAACAGCGGCGGCAAAAGCAATTCTGGGCTGTGTGCGGGAATGCCGCCAGCGTTATGGCACGACGGTGATTCTCGATACGCTGCATGGCGCAAACACCGCGAAAATCCGTCAGTACCATATGGATGAAAATTCCCATTACGGGGAGCTGTCAAAAGAGCCGGTTTATCGTCTGCGCCAGATCTTAAACGAGCTGCAGGTGCGGGAATATCTCTATGTAACAGCCGATACCTACAGTATTGTGCGTCTTCTGCCCAAAGCATCGGAGCTGCTGGATGAGGACGGCACGATGCTGATGAAGATGGCGAAAGAAGAAAAACGGATTCCGAAAGCCGCAAAAGAGAAGACAAAGACAAAAACCTCGGCAGCGGCAAAGGATCTTTCCAACGAGGAGGCCGCGGTATTCGAAAAACTGCGGGTACTCCGGATGGAGCTTGCAAAGGAGCATAAAGTGCCGCCGTATATTATCTTCTCGGATAAAACACTGATCCAGATGGCGATGGAGAAACCGTCCAACAAAGAGGAAATGCTGGCGGTCTCTGGTGTCGGCGAGAGCAAATTTGAAAAGTACGGGGAACCGTTTCTTGCATGTCTTGCAGAAAGATAAAACAAGTCGTGTAAAAAAACGGGAAAACAACAGGAAAGGAAGACTACGCTTATGAAAAAAGAAAACGCAGTTATTTTTGGAGTGACCGGTGTTGTATTTGCCGCCGCGCTGATTGGAGGCGGAATCTATATGAAAACGGAACGGGACCGAAATCTGAATGCAGATACAGCAAGTGTCGCAGCGGACAGCAACAGGGCAGAAGAAGTACAGAAAGCCGTATTTCTTGCAGAAGATTCCGGGTTATGGTACCTGGGAGATCTGGAACACGGAAACATCTATGTGACACATACACCGTCCGACACACTTTACGATGAAAATGGAAATGCCATTGATCCGTCCGAGATCAAAAAAGGAGATTTTCTTCAAGTGGAGGGCGACGGTATTATGCTGAACTCCTATCCGGGACAATATCCGGGCATCAGCCGTATTATGAGAATCAGCGGCGGTACGGAGGCGGATGCAGAAAAATTCGATGAGGAACTTTCCCAGATTCTGCCGGAAAAGGATCCATCGGAAATTCCGTTTCTGAATCTGTGCTACACACAGCCAAATGCCCAGATGACAGCTATGGCAACACAGGGAGGTTATACCTGGTCTTATGTTGATGAGGACGGCAATGGTCAGAACGTCGTTGCGGACAGTGCGTTCATTCTGGAATGGACGGAACTGAATGATCTGAATACAGCAAATGACGAAGGAAAAACCGATCTGGAGCTTGTCTTCTCGGAGGAGCCGGATTCTGTCACAGCAGAAAGATGGCCGGCCGAAGACCGGGGGCAGAACTTTGGCAATGGTTACCCGGAGGGAGAAAGCGTTTCTGTGGAGCATGCGGAGAGCTGGAGCATTCCGGGAGCCGAGGCCGGCTACATCTACGAAGTGGACGCGGTATTCGAAAATGGAACCGTGTCATACGGATTTGAAGTGAAAAAGTAAAAAAAGACTTTCTTTTTCTGTGACATTATGCTATTTTTACTGTGAAAACAGAAAAATGCAATGTGCCATACGGCATAAGCAGCTGACTTTTCAAAAATCAGAATCCGTTTGACCGGAGGATGCGAGGAGGAATTTGTATGAAGTTAATTGTTGCTGTATTACGGAAAGAGGACGAGGCAGACACCATTGCCGAGTTGAACAAAAAAGGCTTTTTTGTGACGGAGCTTGCCACGACCGGCGGTTTCCTGAAAGAGAAGAACACAACACTGCTGATCGGAACCGATGATCATAAGCTCGATGCTGTGCTTGCGATCTTAAAACAGGAAGCAGGGCTTCGGAAAACAGTTACCTATGCGGCCACCCCGATGGAAAGCGGAAACTTCTGCCCGGGCGGAAATTACTCTGTTCCGATCGATACCCAGACAGGAGGCTGTACTGTGTTTGTGCTGAACATGGAACAGCTGGAAAAATTCTAGGACTCTAAAGGTTTTTAAATTCCGGCATATGATTCCGGTAGTGGAGCGGCAGATGCGTGCGCTGACAGTCGGGATTGGAACGCTCTTTGATGGCAATTGCAGTGAAAAATCCTTTCCAGAGTTCTTCGTAAGGATCGGAAGTGGATTCCGTGAGGGAAAGGCGTTCTATTTCATCCGGAGAAAGACGGGTCAGATAAAAGGGACGGTCAGCGGGATGCACGACGGCAAGCTGCCGGGTATCATCGAGAATCATCCAGTTTTCTGAGGGGAGCCGGTCAGAAAAATGGGGAGCGACCAGGGTCAGCACATTGGCTTTCGGGGAAATATGCGAGACCAGGATCGGAAAACCGGAGGAAATATTTGCAAAACGGATAAATTCCCGGAACGAATGCGCTTCATTTGTGACCTGACGGAAAACTTCAAAAGCGTGGAATACCGCCGGTTCCTGCAGCATATGCAGGGTATCCTTTCCATAGGAAAAGCCGTAGAGCAGAAAACGATAAATGATGTCGGGAGCGTCGCTTCTCTCGGACATTGCACAGAGATAGACGAGCCGCCAGGCTGCTGCGCCGATCTTCTTTTGAATGGATCGCGTGACGCTGGCGGCCTTTTCTGCGTCCGGTTCAACATGGCAGTAATCGCAGAACAGCTCCAGATTGCCGACTGGTTCCGTCATCAGCCGCACATTGCGGTAGCCGAGACGGGAATTCCAGGCTTCATAGATGCAGGTCAGGATCGACGCAAGATCCGGGCTGCAGGTGTAAACAGTCATAATAAAATCCTTTCTGAAATCAATTGATACAGACAACAGCCTTCTGCAAAAAAGCGCAGATACAGCAAAAAGGCTTTTCCATGAGAAGAACGCCCGGGATTATATATGCCCAGGTACGGCAGCGTCAAACAGAGAAAGCTGCTGATACTGTTCCGGATGGGAAACCTCCCAGTTGGAGACGGCTTCTTCTCCCGTGAGCTGCCGGGTCAGAAACTGCTGTTCCAGCCGCAAGTGATACATCATTTTTCCCTCACAGGTGATAAAATATTTGGCGCGCTTCAGCACCACACCGATCTTTTTCAGGTGCTCAAACGAAAGATGGGAGCTTCTGCGGCTCTTTACAATCCGCATGGCCGATTTCGGTCCGATGCCGGGAACACGCAGAAGGTCGGCATACTCAGCCGTGTTGATCTCCACCGGGAACAGCTCCATATGGCGCAGCGCCCAGTCGCATTTCGGGTCGAGCTGTGCATGAAAGTTCGGGTGGGCTTCATCGAGCAGTTCATCTGCCTGAAAACCGTAGAAGCGGAGCAGCCAGTCCGCCTGATAGAGGCGGTGTTCCCGAAGAAGCGGCGGCTTGGTCTCACGTGAGGGCAGGGCGGAATCTTCGTTGACCGGAATGTAGGCGGAGTAAAAGACGCGCTTCAGGTCATACTGTTGGTAGAGGAGCTGTGAGGTGGAGAGAAGCTGGTAATCGTTTTCCTTTGTCGCACCGATGATCATCTGCGTGCTCTGGCCGGCAGGAACGAAGGGAGCAGAGCGTTCTTTTTCCGGCAGTGACCGCGCGGAGGAGGAAGAGATCCAGCCCGGATC
The DNA here is from genome assembly GCF_050872605.1 of Fusicatenibacter sp. Classification (GTDB taxonomy): domain Bacteria; phylum Bacillota; class Clostridia; order Lachnospirales; family Lachnospiraceae; genus Fusicatenibacter. Next base: position 44,902 of record NZ_JBNMHD010000017.1, on the reverse strand, counting down.
GGCAGCGGAGGCGGAAATCTGCTTTCGTGTATCGAAAATGGAGTGGGAGAGATAGCGGTTTCCCGAGGAACGCTCCAAAAAAGCGCTTTTTCCTGCGGTCAGCCGGTAATCCACAATGCCGGACTGGATCTGGCGCATGGGTTTTAAAATGGATTTCTGCGTCTTCTGCGGGGCCAGTTTCTGCAGCCCTTCTCCGGTCGGGAGTTCCAGATTGACGCTCATGCGGTCGGCGAGATAGCCGGTCTTTTCGATCAGCTCGGCGGGTGCGCCCGGGATAGCTTTGACGTGGATGTAGCCGTTAAAGCGGTAACGATTACGTAAAAGATGCAGGGTGCGGTACATGAGTTCCATCGTATAGGCGGGATTTTTGCAGACGGCGGAACTTAAAAAGAGTCCCTCAATATAGTTTCGGCGGTAAAATTCCGTGACGAGTGTACAGACCTCCTCCGGTGTAAACGTGGCGCGCTGCCGGTCATTCCCGGCGCGGTTGACGCAGTATTTACAGTCGTAGATACAGTCGTTGCTCTGCAGAATTTTCAACAGAGAGATACAGCGTCCGTCGGAAGAAAAGCTGTGGCAGATACCGCAGGAGACCGAATTGCCGAGATGTCCCTGTTTTCCGGCACGGTTCACACCGCTGGAAGTGCACGCAACGTCGTATTTGGCCGCGTCAGCGAGAAGATTCAGCTTCTCGGAGAGAGAAAGTGTTTGTGATGATAACTGCATAGCAGAAAAATTCCTTTCTATGTTCCAATGAATACGAATAAAAGTAAAACAATAAGATAACAGGTATTTTATGAAAAGAACAACTGTTCGATAAAAGAAGTGTAACACAAATCGAACGAATGTTCAAGAGGAAAAATGAAAATAGTACAAGAAAATACTGGAAGAAAAGAAACAGAATTCGATCCGGAAAAACGTGAACAGGAAACAGCAGGGAAAATTTCTGTTAGAAAAAAGTTATACAAAAACAGCCGCACAGATCGGAAAAACAAATCTGTGCGGCTGTAAGCCAAATTTTATGGAATTGAAACGGAAGCAGAGCCGTTTACGCCAGAAGCGCCCCAATTGCCCCGAATACGCCGGAGCTTGCAAGCAGCATGATGACGCTTGCGAGGAGAACACCGCCCATGACGGCGAGAACGCTGGTCTTAAAGTCCATATCGAGGATACTTGCAGCAAGCGTGCCGGTCCATGCGCCGGTTCCCGGGAGCGGGATGCCGACGAAGAGCAGCAGGGCGAGCGGAAGTCCGCGGCCGGCTTTTGCTTTCAGTTTTTCCCCGCCCTTTTCGCCTTTTTCCAGACACCAGGTGAAGAACTTTCCGATATACTTTTTATCACATCCCCAGACAAGAACCTTTCGAGCGAACAGGAAAATAATCGGAACCGGAAGCATATTTCCGATGACGGCGATCAGATAGGCCGGAAGCGTCGGAATATGGAAAGCCACCGCGTACGGAATCGCACCACGCAGCTCGATGAGCGGAACCATGGAAATCAAAAATACAATCAGATATTTGGTAATCATATACACCTCTCGTTTTTTACAAAATGTTATCGTTTCTTAGTGCAACGCTCTTATTGTAGCGTGATGCCCGCCATTTGTCCAGTATAAAAAGAAAGAAAAGAGCGGGAGTAAAAGAAATCTTAAGAATTTCTGTATTTTTGTATAATTTTATAACCTTCAAAATTTGAATTTTAGAAAACTGTATGTTAGAATGAAGTGTACTGTTTGCAAAAGAACAGCAGAGATGCCCCCAATGACAGGGGCATGGATTGAAATAACAAACGAGGAGGACCCACCTATGATTGCACTGATTGATTATGATGCCGGAAATATAAAAAGCGTGGAAAAAGCCTTTCAAAGCCTTGGAAAAGAGGTCGTACTGACCAGGGATCCAGAAGTATTAAAGCGCGCAGATCACGTCGTCCTGCCGGGTGTCGGCAGCTTTGGGGATGCGATGGAAAATCTGAACCGCTATCATCTGGTACCGGTCATTCATGAAATCGTAGAAAAAGGGACTCCGTTTCTTGGGATCTGTCTCGGACTGCAGATCCTGTTTGAACGCAGCGAGGAGAGCCCGGGCGTTGCAGGCCTTGGCCTGTTAAAAGGAGAAATCCTTCGGATTCCGGACAAAGAGGGCTTAAAGATTCCGCACATGGGCTGGAACTCCATCCATCTGCAGAATGAGGGACGCTTATTCAAAGGCATCCCGCAGGAATCCTACGTCTACTTTGTCCACTCCTATTATCTGAAAGCAGAAGAGGAGGAAATTGTAAAAGCAACGACAGAGTACAGTATACACATCCATGCGTCCGTGGAAAAAGGAAATCTGTTCGCCTGCCAGTTCCACCCGGAAAAGAGTTCAGATCTTGGACTTGCCATTCTGAAAAACTTTGCGGAAATTGGAGAGGAGGACTAAGCGATGTTTACAAAGCGAATTATCCCATGTCTGGATGTAAAAAACGGAAGAGTCGTAAAAGGCGTTAATTTCGTCGATTTAAAAGATGCCGGAGATCCGGTGGAGATTGCAAAAGCGTACGACAAGGCAGGAGCCGATGAAGTTGTGTTCCTCGATATCACCGCCTCCTCCGATCAGAGAGGAACGGTCGTTGATATGGTGCGCAAAGTAGCAGCAAACGTCTTCATCCCATTCACCGTCGGCGGCGGAATCCGTACCGTAGACGATTTCAAGATGCTGCTCCGCGAGGGAGCCGACAAAATTTCGATCAACTCCTCCGCAATCAACAATCCGCAGCTAATTGGCGATGCGGCGCAGAAATTTGGCAGCCAGTGCGTGGTCGTTGCGATTGATGCGAAGAAGAGAGCTGACGGAAGCGGCTGGAATATCTACAAAAACGGCGGCCGGATCGATGTCGGCATCGACGCCGTCGAGTGGGCGAAAAAAGCCGAGAGCCTCGGAGCCGGAGAAATTCTGCTCACCAGCATGGACTGCGACGGAACAAAGGCGGGATACGATATCGAGCTGACAAGAACGATCGCAGAGAGCGTCGGCATCCCGGTCATCGCATCCGGCGGCGCAGGAACGCTGGAGCATTTTTATGATGCCTTAACCGAAGGAAAAGCCGATGCAGCGCTTGCCGCATCCCTGTTCCACTACAAAGAACTGGAAATTCGTGAAGTCAAAGAATATCTGGCAGGCCGCGATGTGCCGGTCCGCCTGTAAAAGGAAGGGAGAAAACGATATGCCGCCTCTTAGCGGAAGCTGGGCCAATGCCCTGAAAGGAGAATTCTCCAAAGATTATTATAAAAAACTGTTTCAGACGGTGGGAGCGGAGTACAAAACCCACACGATTTACCCGCCGGCTGATGATATTTTCAATGCGTTCCACTTTACCCCGCTTGAGCAGGTAAAAGTGGTCATCTTAGGCCAGGACCCGTACCACGAGCCGGGACAGGCACACGGACTCTGCTTTTCTGTAAAAACCGGAAGTAGACATTCCGCCGTCCCTGGTCAATATTTATAAGGAACTCGAAGACGATCTGGGATGCTACATTCCGAACAACGGATATCTCGAAAAATGGGCACGGCAGGGTGTTCTGATGCTGAACACCGTGCTGACTGTGCGTGCGCATCAGGCAAACTCCCACAAGGAAATCGGCTGGGAGCAGTTCACCGACGCGGCAATCAAAGTGCTCGCCGAGCAGGACCGCCCGATGGTATTTATCCTCTGGGGAAGACCGGCACAGCGCAAAAAAGAGATGATCCACAATCCGAAGCATCTGGTGCTGATGTCCGCTCATCCGAGCCCGCTTTCTGCATACCGCGGATTTTTCGGCAGCCACCCGTTTTCCAGAACAAACGAATATCTGGAGGAAAACGGTCTTGCGCCGATTGACTGGCAGATCGAAAATGTAATCCGGGGAGCGAAAGAATGAGTAAAAAGAAAAATACGTTACTGAGAAATACTTCTATTTTAATGGCCGCAACGATCATCTCGCGTGTGATCGGCCTGCTGTACCGGTCACCGCTCGGCGAAACCATTGGAAATGAGGGACTTGGCTATTACAGTACAGCGAGCAATCTGTACACGATCCTGCTGCTGATCTCGTCCTACAGTATTCCGATGGCAGTGTCGAAAATCGTATCCGAGCGCCTGGCATTAAAAGAGTACCGGAATGCACATCGCGTGTTCCGCGGTGCCCTTCTTTATGCCGTAATCGTAGGTGGAGTCGCTGCACTGGTGGCATTCTTTGGAGGAAAATTCCTTTTGCCGTATAACCAGCAGAATGCACTCCTTGCCCTGCGCGTACTGGCACCGACCATCTTTTTCTCGGCAATCCTCGGTGTTCTGCGCGGCTATTTCCAGGCCCACAGCACGATGATGCCGACCTCAATTTCACAGATCATCGAGCAGGTATTCAACGCCGCATTCAGTATCGGTGCTGCCTGGTTCTTCATTCAGCAGTTTGCAACAAACGATACCGAACATGCCAAATTCGGTGCCGCCGGAGGAACCCTCGGAACAGGAGCCGGTGTGCTGGCAGGCCTCTGTTTCATGCTGATCGTTTACGGCGTAAATCGGAAAACCATTCTGCGGAAAGTAGAAAAGGACACGCGCCACCGAGAAGAATCCTACCGCGAAATTTTTCAGGTTCTTTTCCTGATGGTAACACCGGTCATCTTTACGACCTTTATTTACAACTGCAACGCTTACCTGGACAACTACCTGTTCTTCACCATCCTCGGATGGCACGGAGAGAATCAGAAAGCGCTGAATGCCGCATATGGAGAATTTTCCAACTATTATGTCACCCTGATCAACGTCCCGCTTGCTATGGCAAGTGCATCCGCATCTGCAATGATGCCGGAAGTATCCTCGTGCTATGCAACCGGTGATCTCGATGAGGCAAACGACAAGATCCTTGAGACGATCCGTCTGACGATGTTCATCTCCATCCCGGCCGCTGTCGGTCTTGGTGTGCTGGCATTTCCGATCACGGGAGTTCTGTTCCCAGCAAGCTCGAGCCTTTCCGGCAAACTGTTGATGATGGGTGCAGTCTCAGTTGTGTTCTCGGCACTGTCCACCATTACCAACAGTGTCCTGCAGTCCATCGGCCAGCAGAAAAAAGCCCTGCACAACGCAGCCATTTCCCTCGGAATGGATCTCATCGTCCTGGCTCTGATCCTCGCAGTCTTCCCGAAGACAAACATCTATGCCGTTGTCTTCGCAGGAATCCTGTTCTCCTTAAGCATGTGCGTATTGAATAACCTTTCGATCCGCAAACACCTGAACTTCCGCAACGAGTTCAAAAACACCTACGTAAAACCATTGATCGCAGCCGCCATCATGGGAGTCGTAACCTGGGTTGTTTACTACGGCCTCTTTGCCATCACCAAACGCCCGTCCATCAGCATGCTGATCGCGATTCTGATCGCCATTGTCGTCTACCTGATCGCCTTCGTTGTCGTAACCGGCACAACCGAAGCCGAAATGCGCCGCATGCCAATGGGAACCAAACTGGTAAAAGTCCTGCGTATTCTGCGGATTTACCGTTAAAAACAACAAAACAAAAGCAAAACGAATCCCCGGCCGGAAAGCCTTGATAACAGCTTTCCGGCCGGGGATTTATTTTGATGTTCAGAAAATATATTATGTAGTTCTTATGCGTCTTTCTCGCCATTTGGCTCCTGCTTCAGGTTCTTGTTCGCAGTAGAAAGCATCAGCTTAATACGATTGAGCTGGTTAACCTCCGAAGCGCCCGGATCGTAGTCAACCGCCACAATATTCGCCTTCGGATACTCCTTACGGATCGCCTTAATAACACCCTTGCCGACAATATGGTTCGGCAGGCACGCGAACGGCTGGATGCAGACGATATTGTAAACATCGCTGTGGATCAGCTCCATCATCTCGCCGGTCAGGAACCATCCCTCACCAGTCTGGTTGCCGCAGGAGACGATCGGAGAAGCATATTTGGCCAGATCCCGTACGTCAGCCGGCGGATCAAAATGCTCACTCTTCTTGAACTCTGCAACAGCCGCACTCCGCAGCCAGTTGATCAGCTTGATACCCGTATTTCCGAGCATCGAAGAACTCTTCTTGAAGCCAAGGTGCTCCACCTTGAAATTCGTATTGTAGAAGCAGTAGCAGAAGAAATCAATCAGATCCGGCACAACCGGCTCCGCACCTTCACTTTCGAGCAGCTCCGCCAGATGGTTATTCGCCGCCGGAAGGAACTTAACGAGAATCTCGCCGACAATACCAACGCGAGGTTTCTTCTCATCCGTAATCGGAATATGGTCAAAGTCGCGGATCATCGTGCGGCAGATCTGTTTAAAGCGGGTATGGCTTAAATGTTTTGCCGAAATAAAATCAATACAGATCTTCTCCCATTTCTTGTGAATCCGGTCTGTCGTGCCCTTTTTCTGCTCATAAGGACGCATCCGGTAAATACATTTCATCATGATATCGCCGAATTCTGCTGCATAGCAGAGACGAATCGCAAGATCCGGCGTGATCTTGAAGCCCGGATTTTCCTCCAGACCGCTCAAGTTAATCGAGATGACCGGAATCTGCGTCATATCGGCCTTCTCCAGCGCACGGCGGATAAATCCGATGTAGTTCGAAGCACGGCAGCCGCCGCCGGTCTGGCTCATGATGACAGCCACTTTGTTCAGGTCATACTTGCCGGAGAGCAGCGCCTGCATAATCTGTCCGACTACCATCAGAGATGGATAGCAGGCATCGTTGTTGACGTATTTCAGTCCGACATCAACCGCCTCTTTGTTGTCGTTCGGAAGCACTTCCAGATTGTATCCGGCTGCATTGAACGCCGGCTGCAGAATCGAGAAGTGGATCGGTGACATCTGCGGGCAGAGGATGGTGTAGTCTTTCCGCATCTCTTTTGTGAAGACTGGCTTCTGGATCGAGGACGGAAGAATCTCGCGTACCGCCTGTTTCCGGTCATGTGCACGGAGGGCAGCGAGCAGAGAACGGACACGGATTCTGGCAGCGCCGAGGTTGTTGACCTCATCGATCTTCAGGCAGGTATAAATCTTGCCGCTTCTGGTCAGAATCTCATAAACCTCATCGGTGGTAACGGCATCGAGACCGCAGCCGAACGAGTTCAGCTGAATCAGGTCAAGATCGTCGCGTGTCTTTACATAGTTTGCAGCTGCATACAGACGGGTGTGGTACATCCACTGGTCATTGACACGGAGCGGACGCTCGAGCGGTGCCAGATGGGAAACAGAGTCCTCCGTCAGCACGCACAGTCCGTAGGAGTTGATCATATCCGGGATACCGTGATGAATTTCCGGATCAATGTGGTACGGACGGCCGGCAAGCACGATACCTCTGCGGCCGGTTTCTTTCATATACTGAAGCGTTTCCTCGCCTTTTTTCTGCATATCGCGTCTTGCAGCGCCAAGCTCTTCCCATCCGGCATGAACAGCAGCACGGACTTCATCCTCCGGCAGACCGGAGAACTCTTTGACAAGACCATCGGCAAGCACTTTTTCACTCGTAAACGCAAGGAACGGATTGCGGAACGTAATGGAATCGTCCTGCAGCTCGTCCACGTTGTTTTTGATATTTTCCGCATACGAGGTAACGATCGGGCAGTTGTAGTGGTTGATGGCTTCCGGGAACTCGGTGCGCTCGTACGGGATACACGGGTAGAAGATGAACTTCACACCGTGGCGTAAGAGCCAGGTCACATGGCCGTGCGCCAGTTTGGCCGGATAGCACTCGGATTCACTTGGAATCGACTCAATACCGAGCTCGTAGATCTTGCGGCTCGAGGTCGGAGAGAGTACCACGCGGTATTTCAGCTGCGTAAAGAAGGTGTACCAGAACGGATAATTCTCAAACATATTGAGGACTCTCGGAATGCCGACCTCTCCGCGGATCGCTTCATCCTGCGGCAGCGGCTGGTAGCCGAAGATCCGTTTGTATTTGTATTCGAACAGGTTCGGAATATGATCTTTGTTTTTCTCTTTTCCGATACCGCGCTCGCAGCGGTTTCCGCTGATGTACTGGCGGCCGCCGGAGAATTTGTTGATGGTCAGACGGCAGCTGTTTGTACATCCCTTACAGTTTGCCATCGTGGTCGAATATTTCAGCTCGTTGATCTTTTCGATGGAGAGCATTGTGGTCTCCTGATCGGCGGAGTAGCGCTCTCTTGCGATCAGCGCCGCACCGAACGCACCCATGATGCCGGCGATGTCCGGGCGGATGGCTTCGCAGTTGGCGATCCGCTCAAAGCTTCGGAGAACAGCGTCGTTGTAGAACGTACCGCCCTGTACGACGATGTGGCGTCCCAGCTCGGTGGCATCCGAAACTTTAATTACCTTATATAATGCGTTTTTAATAACGGAGCAGGCAAGTCCGGCAGAAATATCGGCGACGGATGCGCCCTCTTTCTGTGCCTGTTTTACCTTGGAATTCATAAATACGGTACAGCGGGTACCAAGATCGATCGGGTGTTTTGCAAACAGCGCCTCATGCGCGAAATCCTGCACGCTGTAGTTCAGGGACTGCGCGAACGTCTCGATGAAGGAACCGCAGCCGGAGGAACATGCCTCGTTCAGCTGTACGCTGTCTACGGTGCCGTTTTTGATCTTGATGCACTTCATATCCTGGCCGCCGATGTCGAGAATACAGTCGACTTCCGGATCGAAGAATGCGGCAGCGTAGTAATGGGAAATCGTCTCTACCTCACCCTCGTCCAGCATCAGCGCAGCTTTGATGAGCGCCTCGCCGTAACCGGTCGAACAGGACCAGGCGATCTGTGCGGAATCCGGCAGCTTGGAGTAGATCTCCTGGATCGCGCGGATCGAGGTGCCGAGCGGATTTCCGTGGTTGTTGCTGTAGAAGGAATAGAGAAGAGCACCATCCTCGCCGACGAGTGCAGCTTTGGTCGTCGTGGAACCGGCATCAATACCGAGATAGCAGTTTCCTTCGTAGGTGGAAAGATCGGCGGTCACGACGTTGTTGACACTCTGGCGCGCCAGAAATTCGTCATACTCGGCCTGATCTTTAAACAGCGGCTCAAGACGGGCAACCTCAAAATCGATAGCAACTTTCTCTTCGAGCCGTTTTTTCAGCGCGAGAAGGGAAACCTCGGTTTTTCCGTCTGCATTCATCGCAGAACCGATGGCTGCAAACAGGTGGGAGTTGTCCGGTACGATTGTATGCTCGTCATCCAGCTTTAAGGTACGGACGAAGGCTGTCTTTAATTCCGAGAGGAAGTGCAGCGGGCCGCCGAGAAAGGCAACGTGGCCGCGGATCGGTTTACCGCAGGCAAGACCGGAAATGGTCTGGTTGACAACTGCCTGGAAAATGGAAGCGGAAAGATCCTCTTTTGTTGCACCGTCGTTGATGAGCGGCTGGATATCGGTTTTTGCGAATACACCGCAGCGTGCTGCGATCGGATAAATCGCCTGGTAATGCTTCGCGTATTCGTTGAGTCCGGTTGCATCGGTCTGCAGAAGAGAAGCCATCTGGTCGATGAAAGAACCGGTGCCGCCGGCGCAGATACCGTTCATACGCTGCTCCACATTGCCGCCTTCAAAGTAGATAATCTTGGCATCCTCGCCGCCGAGCTCGATGGCAACGTCGGTCTGCGGAGCGAGTGCTTTTAACGAAGTGGAAACCGCGATAACTTCCTGTGTGAACGGGATGCCCAGGTGGTTGGCAAGCGCAAGTCCGCCGGAACCGGTGATGACCGGCTGCAGGGTCAGTTCGCCCAGCTTTTCGTGTGCTTCCCCGAGCAGGTGGGCAAGAGTTTCCTGAATGTTTGCAAAATGGCGCTCGTAATCGGCAAAGAGAAGCTGGTTCTCTTCGTCGAGGATCGCAATTTTAACAGTGGTGGAACCGATGTCGATTCCGAGAGTATATTTTTTATCAGTCATGAATCAAACTCCTTTTATAATAAGAAACAATCTCAACACATTATACGACAAAAAATAAGGAAATACAATTGGAAAAAGGGCGATGTCTTATGAAAAAAGTGTAAAGTCCTTGTGAAAAATGGAGAAACCAGGAGGGAAAAAAGGCGGAAAAAAGAAAATTCAGGCATTGTCAAAAACGGGTTTTGCCTGTATACTAAAAATAGTATGCCCTGCATAAAAAACAGGTGGCAGGGATCATGAGAAAGGATGAAAAGCGTTATGTATAAAATTCTGAAAATGGAAGGAAGAGCGAAGCGCGCCCACATGGAAACCGTGCACGGCAATATCGAGACGCCGGTATTCATGAATGTCGGAACCGCGGCAGCGATCAAGGGAGCCGTTTCCACCGAGGATCTCCAGCAGATCGGCACGCAGGTAGAGCTCTCCAACACGTACCACCTCCACGTGCGTCCGGGCGACGAGGTTGTAAAAAAGATGGGCGGACTTCACAAATTTATGGTATGGGACAAACCGATCCTGACCGACTCCGGCGGATTCCAGGTATTCTCCCTGGCAGGCCTTCGGAAAATCAAAGAAGAGGGTGTCTATTTCCACTCCCACGTAGACGGAAGAAAGATCTTCATGGGACCGGAGGAGAGTATGCAGATCCAGTCCAATCTGGCATCGACGATTGCAATGGCTTTCGATGAGTGTCCATCGAGCGTGGCAGAGCGCCGCTATGTGCAGAATTCTGTCGACCGCACGACGAGATGGCTGCAGCGATGCAAAGACAAAATGCAGGAGCTGAATCAGAGAGAGGATACGATCAACAAGCATCAGCTGCTGTTCGGTATCAACCAGGGTGCGATCTATGAGGATATCCGCATCGACCATGCAAAACGGATTTCCGAGATGGATCTCGACGGCTACGCAGTCGGCGGACTGGCCGTAGGAGAGAGTCACGAGGAGATGTATCATATTCTCGATGAAGTTGTTCCGTATCTGCCGAAAGAAAAACCGACGTATCTGATGGGCGTCGGAACGCCGGCAAATATTCTTGAGGGTGTCGAGCGCGGCATCGATTTCTTCGACTGCGTATACCCGAGCCGGAACGGACGCCACGGCCACGTTTATACAAACCATGGAAAAATGAACCTGTTCAACCAGAAATATGAGCTCGACCCGCGTCCGATCGAGGAAGGCTGCCAGTGCCCGGCGTGCCGCCATTACAGCAGAGCCTATATCCGTCATCTGCTGAAAGCAAAAGAGATGCTCGGCATGCGCCTCTGTGTTCTGCACAATCTGTATTTCTACAACAATATGATGACAGAAATCCGGACTGCACTCGATGAGGGCAATTTTGCTTCCTACAAACGTGCAAAACTCGCAGGCTTTGAGGAATACGACAAAAAGTAATTCGGAAAGTATGAAATCTTTGGAAAATATCCGAAAAAGACTTGCCCATCTGATACGGATTGTGTATTATGATAGGTGTGTCTAAAGAACGTCGAATAACAGGAGGAAAGAAAATGTTTTTAGCAACAACAACAGCAAACGGCGGTGTCATGAGCACCGGTATGTTAATTATGTGGCTGGTCATCATGTTCGGTATGATGTATTTCTTAATGATCCGTCCGCAGAAGAAAGAGCAGAAAAAACTGCAGGCAATGCTGAATGACCTCGCAGTCGGCGATGCAGTCATCACGACAAGCGGTTTCTACGGAATTGTCATCGACATCACAGATGATGATGTCATCGTAGAGTTCGGAAACAACAAAAACTGCCGTATCCCGATGCGCAAAACAGCCATCACAGAGGTTGAAAAACCGGATTCTGCAGTTGTAGAAGAGAAAACAGAAAAGAAAAAATAATGTTTGCATAGCGATATGTAAAAACAAGAAACGCAGGTATTCAAAAAGAGAACGAATACCTGCGTTTTTGTGTCTCCGAAACTTCTTCGGCGGTACCGGGCGGAAACGGGGAAGAATGCCGCGTATTTTTCTTTCAAATGACAAAAAAGCAAAAAGATTATTGCGTTTCGTCCGATGCAAAGAAATTTCGTGTTGAAATTACCGGAAAAATGGCGTATAATTTAGAAATGCTATAGACGCAGAGAAAATAGAACGGTTTTTCAGCCGGAAGAAAAGAGGGAGAAAGATATGGAATACCGTATTGGATTAATTCACGGAGACGGAATCGGACCGGAAATTGTAGACGAAGCAAAAAAAGTTCTGGACGCCGTCTGCGAGAAATATGGATATAAGTTTGAATATACCAACCTTCTGCTGGGCGGAGCCTCCATCGATGTGCACGGCGTGCCGCTGACAGATGAAACCATAGAAGAAGCAAAAAAATGTGACGCTGTTCTGATGGGCTCCATCGGAGGAGATGCCAAGACCTCCCCATGGTACAAATTAAGCCCGGACAAGCGCCCGGAAGCAGGACTCTTAAAAATCCGGAAATCCTTAGGCCTGTTCGCAAACCTGCGCCCGGCTTACCTGTATCAGGAATTAAAAGATGCCTGCCCGTTAAAAGAAGAGATCATCGGAGATGGCTTCGACATGCTGATCATGCGTGAGCTGACCGGAGGCCTGTACTTCGGCGAGCGCCATACCGTAGAAGAGAACGGCATCAAAAAAGCAACCGATACCCTGACCTACAGCGAGACCGAAATCCGCCGCATCGCGATCCGTGCTTTTGATATCGCCATGAAGAGAAAGAAAAAAGTAACAAGCGTAGATAAAGCAAACGTTCTCGACTCCTCCCGTCTGTGGAGATCCGTTGTAGAAGACGTTGCAAAAGATTACCCGGAAGTTACCTTAGAGCATATGCTTGTTGACAACTGCGCGATGCAGATCGTTCACAATCCGTGCCAGTTTGACGTCGTTCTGACCGAGAACATGTTCGGAGATATCCTCTCCGACGAGGCAAGTATGGTAGCAGGCTCCATCGGAATGCTTTCTTCCGCCAGCCTGAACGAGACAAAATTCGGCCTGTACGAGCCAAGCCACGGCTCTGCACCGGACATCGCAGGAAAGAACATTGCAAATCCGATCGCAACCGTTCTGTCCGCAGCCATGATGCTCCGCTACTCTCTGGACCTCGACAAAGAGGCAGAGGCAGTCGAGAATGCTGTACAGAAAATCTTAAAAGACGGATACCGCACCGTAGACATCATGTCCGAGGGATGTACTAGAGTTTCCACATCCGAAATGGGAGATCTGCTGGTAAAAGCACTGGCATAAACGTATAGAAGAAAAGAGGAAAAGATCATGAGAAGTGATGCTGTAAAAAAAGGAATCGCACAGGCACCGCAGCGTTCTCTGATGCGTGCGCTGGGTCTGACCGAAGAAGAGATGAAAAAGCCGCTCGTAGGAATCGTAAGCTCCTACAATGAGATCGTACCAGGCCACATGAACCTGGATAAAATTACAGAGGCTGTAAAAATGGGCGTTGCCATGGCAGGCGGAACACCGATTGTGTTCCCGGCCATCGCAGTCTGTGACGGTATCGCCATGGGCCACATCGGAATGAAATATTCCCTCGTTACCCGTGACCTGATCGCCGATTCCACCGAGTGTATGGCAATGGCACATCAGTTTGATGCCCTGGTATGCATCCCGAACTGTGATAAAAACGTACCTGGCCTTCTGATGGCAGCAGCAAGAGTCAACGTTCCGACCGTATTTGTCAGCGGCGGCCCGATGCTTGCCGGCCATGTAAAAGGCGAGAAGAGAAGTCTTTCGAGCATGTTCGAGGCAGTCGGCTCCTACGCTGCCGGAACCATGACAGAGGAAGATGTCTACGATTTCGAGTGCAATGCATGCCCGACCTGCGGTTCCTGCTCCGGTATGTACACTGCAAACAGCATGAACTGCCTGACCGAGGTTCTCGGCATGGGATTAAAAGGCAACGGAACGATTCCGGCCGTATACTCCGAGCGTCTGCGTCTGGCAAAGAGAGCCGGTATGCAGGTTATGGAGCTGTTAAAACAGGATATCCGTCCAAGAGACATTATGACAAAAGAAGCATTCTTAAATGCTCTGACGGTCGATATGGCGCTTGGATGTTCCACGAACAGTATGCTGCATCTGCCGGCCATCGCGCATGAGGCAGGCGTAGAGCTGAATCCGGAGATGGCAAACGCCATCAGCGAGAAGACCCCGAACCTCTGCCATCTGGCTCCGGCAGGATACCACTACATCGAGGAGCTGAACGAGGCAGGCGGTGTTTATGCCGTTATGAACGAGCTGAACAAACTGGGTCTGTTGCACACCGAGTGTATGACTGCAACCGGAAAGACCGTAGGAGAGAACATCAAAGGATGTGTCAACAAAAATCCTGAGATCATCCGTCCAGTTGAGAATCCATACAGCAAGACCGGCGGTATCGCCGTTCTGAAAGGAAACCTGGCACCAGATACCGCAGTTGTTAAACGTTCTGCTGTTGTTCAGGAGATGCAGGTTCACGAAGGCCCGGCCAGAGTCTTTGACTGCGAGGAGGATGCCATCGAGGCAATCCGCGGCGGCAAGATCGTGGCAGGCGACGTTGTTGTCATCCGTTATGAGGGACCAAAAGGCGGTCCTGGCATGCGTGAGATGCTGAACCCGACATCTGCGATTGCTGGTATGGGACTTGGCTCTTCCGTAGCTCTGATCACAGACGGCCGTTTCTCTGGCGCATCCCGCGGTGCGTCCATCGGCCACGTAAGCCCTGAGGCAGCAGAAGGCGGTCCGATCGCGCTTGTTGAGGAAGGCGACCTGATCCGCATCAACATTCCGGAGCACAAGCTGGAGCTTGCCGTATCCGATGAGGAGCTGGCACGCAGAAAAGCTGCATGGACTCCGAGAGAGCCGAAGGTAACCACAGGCTATCTGAAACGCTACGCAAAGATGGTTTCCAGCGCAAATAAGGGAGCTATTCTGGAGTTCTAATTCAGAAAAATCATAAAATCATATCAGCCGTCCGAACGTGCTTTCTTCTCGGATGGCTGATTTCATAAACAGATTTCATACACAAAGCGAAAATACCCAAAATATAAGGAAGGAATCATACAGACATGGAATTAACTGGATCACAGATTGTTATCGAGTGCCTGAAGGAGCAGGGCGTAGACACCGTGTTCGGCTATCCGGGCGGAACGATTTTAAATATCTACGATGAGCTTTACCGCCACCCGGAAATCCACCACATCCTGACCTCCCACGAGCAGGGAGCAGCCCATGCGGCAGACGGATATGCGCGTGCGACCGGAAAAACAGGCGTATGTATGGCAACGAGCGGCCCTGGTGCGACAAACCTTGTCACCGGAATTGCAACGGCTTACATGGACTCCACCCCGATGGTAGCCATCACCTGCAACGTAGGAAAGGCGCTGCTTGGAAAAGACAGCTTTCAGGAGATTGACATCGCAGGCGTTGCGATGCCGATCACAAAATACAGTGTGATCGTAAAAGATATCACGGTTCTTGCAGACACTCTGCGCCGTGCGTTCACGATCGCAAAGAGCGGAAGACCGGGCCCGGTTCTGGTCGATATTACAAAAGATGTCACAGCAGCAACGTATGAGTACGAGCCGAAGACTCCGGAGAAAATTGAACCGTTTACTGAGAGAATTACAGAAGAAGGCCTGGATCACGTCGTATCCCTGATTCAGGAGTCGAAACGCCCGTATATTTTCGTGGGCGGCGGCAGTATCATCTCCGGCGCGTCCGAGGAAGTGCGCGAACTGGCACACCGCATCCAGGCACCGGTCTGCGACACCCTGATGGGAAAGGGTGCATTCCCGGGAACGGATGAGCTGTACACCGGCATGCTCGGTATGCACGGAACGAAAACATCGAACTACGGCGTGACAAAGTGCGACCTGCTGATCGTGCTCGGCGCAAGATTCTCCGATCGTGTCACCGGAAACGCTGCAAAATTTGCCAATAACGCAAAAATCGTCCAGATTGATGTGGATGCGGCAGAAATCAACAAAAACGTTGTTGTAGATTCAAGTATTATCGGAGATGTCAAAGAAGTCTTAAAACGCCTGAATGCGAAGCTGGGGCCGATGCACCATGACGAGTGGATTGCCGAGATCGAGGCAATGAAAGAAAAATTCCCGCTGAAGCATGAAGACGGTCTGACCGGACCGCTCGTCATTGAGGAGATCTACAAGGCAACCGATGGACAGGCCATCATCACGACTGATGTCGGACAGCATCAGATGTGGGCGGCGCAGTATTACCGCTATACGAGCCCGAGAACGCTTCTGACCTCCGGCGGCCTTGGAACGATGGGCTTCGGCCTTGGGGCAGCCATGGGCGCAAAAATGGGACGCCCGGACAAGACCGTCATCAACATCGCAGGCGACGGCTGTTTCCGTATGAACATGAATGAACTGGCAACACTTTCGAGACACAACATTCCGGTGATTGAGGTTGTTGTCAACAACCACGTACTCGGCATGGTACGCCAGTGGCAGACCCTGTTCTACGGAAAACGGTATTCCAACACCGTTCTCCAGGATCAGGCAGACTTTGTCAAGGTTGCCGAGGCACTCGGCGTAAAGGGCATCCGCGTGACGAAAAAAGAGGAGATGGGTCCTGCCATCCGCGAGGCAATCGAGAGCGGAAAACCGGCGCTCATCGATGTCTGGATCGACTGCGACGAAAAAGTATTCCCGATGGTACCGGCAGGAGCTCCGATTGAGGATGTCTTCGATGCAGAGGATCTGGCAAAAAAGGAACAAGAAAAGGATTGACAGATTTCTGACAAAGAGGTATCATAGTTTCAACGTGGTAAAGCAATACCGTATTACCACACGAATTACACAGATGTGATTACAATGGAAACCATCGGTCTACTATCGGTGGTTTCTAAGTAATATAAAGTAACAAGAGAAACAGGAGGATGAAGAAATGAGCAGAGTCTATAATTTTTCCGCAGGACCGGCGGTTCTGCCAGAGGAAGTGTTAAAAGAAGCCCAGGAGGAAATGCTGGATTACCGCGGATGCGGCATGTCCGTCATGGAGATGAGCCACCGTTCCAAAGTATTCCAGAACATCATCGATGAGGCAGAAGCAGATCTTCGTGATCTGATGGGAATCCCGTCAAATTACAAAGTTCTGTTTCTCCAGGGCGGTGCATCCCTGCAGTTTTCCATGATCCCGATGAACCTGATGAAAAACGGTGTCGCAGATTACATCGTAACAGGCCAGTGGGCAAAGAAAGCATACGCAGAGGCACAGAAATACGGAAAGGCAAACAAAATTGCCTCCTCTGAGGATAAAACATTTTCCTACATCCCGGACTGCAGCGATCTTCCGATCAGCCCGGATGCCGACTATGTTTATATCTGCGAAAACAACACCATTTACGGTACCAAATACAAAAAACTGCCGAATACCAAGGGCAAAACCCTGGTGGCAGACGTCTCCTCCTGTTTCCTCTCCGAACCTGTCAATGTCTCCGATTACGGCATCATCTACGGCGGTGTCCAGAAAAACATCGGACCTGCCGGAATGGTTATCTCCATCATCCGTGATGATCTGATCACCGACGATGTACTGCCGGGAACACCAACCATGATGAAATTCAAAACCCACGCAGATGCAGGCTCCCTGTACAACACACCGAACTGCTACTGCATCTACATGTGCGGCAAAGTATTCAAATGGCTGAAGAAAATGGGCGGCCTGGAAGTTATGAAACAGCGCAACGAAGAGAAAGCAAAGCTGCTGTATGATTTCCTGGACCAGAGCAAGCTCTTCAAAGGAACCGTTGTACCGGAAGACCGTTCTCTGATGAATGTTCCGTTTATCACCGGAAATGCAGATCTGGATGCGAAATTCGTCAAAGAGTCCAAAGAAGCCGGACTTGAGAATCTGAAAGGCCATCGTACCGTCGGCGGTATGCGTGCAAGCATCTACAATGCAATGCCGAAAGAAGGCGTGGAAACACTCGTAGCCTTCATGAAAAAGTTCGAGGAGGAAAATCTCTAATGTTTCAGTATCATTGCTTAAATCCGATTGCAGGCGTAGGCCTTGCAAATTTTAATGAAAACTATCAGCAGACCGAGAGCCTGGAGGGAGCCGATGCGGTTCTCGTCAGAAGTGCAGCCATGCACGGCATGGAGCTGCCGAAGAGCCTCCTCGCCGTAGCAAGAGCAGGAGCCGGCGTCAACAACATTCCGCTTACCGACTGCGCAGAGCAGGGTATCGTGGTCTTCAACACACCGGGAGCCAATGCAAACGGTGTCAAAGAGCTCGTGCTTGCCGGCATGCTGCTGGCATCCCGTGATATCGCAGGCGGTATCGAATGGGTGAAGAGCGACAAAGAAGACGGCGACATCGCAAAGACAGCAGAAAAACAGAAAAAGAAATTTGCCGGCTGCGAGATCAGCGGAAAGAAACTCGGTATCATCGGCCTTGGTGCCATCGGCCAGCTTGTGGCAAATGCAGCCACCCATCTTGGCATGGAAGTATACGGATACGATCCATACATTTCTGTCGATGCAGCATGGAACCTGTCCCGCGACATTCATCACATCCAGAACGTGGAAGATATCTACCGCACCTGCGATTACATCACCATCCATGTGCCACTGATGGACAGCACAAAGGGCATGATCAACAAAGCAGCAATCGATGAGATGAAAGACGGCGTCGTTCTTCTGAACTATGCAAGAGACCTTCTCGTTGACGAGGATGCCGTTCTGGAGGCTTTAAAGGCCGGCAAGATGAAGAAATACGTAACCGACTTTGCAAACCCGAAAGTAGTCGGTGCAGAGGGAACCATCGTTACCCCGCACCTTGGAGCATCCACCAAAGAATCCGAGGACAATTGTGCTGTGATGGCAGTCAAGGAAATCCGTGATTTCCTGGAAAACGGAAATATCAAAAACTCCGTTAACTTCCCGAATTGCAGCATGGGTGTATGCACAGGCGCAGGCCGTGTGACGATCTGCCACAAGAATATCCCTGGTATGCTGGGAGCTTTCACCACCGTTATGGGTAATGCAGGTGTCAACATCAGCGATATGACAAACAAAGGTAAAGGCGATTACGCTTACACGATGATGGATCTGGAAAGCGAAGCGACCGAGGAGATAGTAAAAGCCCTCGAAGCAGTTGATGGTGTATTAAAGGTTCGTATTATTAAATAAAGAGAATCAAAGAAAATCAAAAAGTGACAGGAAAAGGCGGTGCCCGAAAATGGGGGCACCGCCTTTTCCTGTCAAAAAACGGCAGAAGTTACTGTTGTTTGACTTCCTTTGGGTAAAGAACGGCACAAAAAAGAGAACTGCCCTGGGGCAGTTCTCTTTGCCTGTAATGTATGGTTACGAAAAAATTTTCAGATTCGTTTCCAGACGGCACCGCCGCGCACATCGGCAACTTCGATGCCCTGAGCTTTCAGATCGTCACGGATCTTATCTGCCTCCGCAAAGTTTTTCGCTTTTTTCGCTTCATACCGTTTTAAAACGAGTGCATCAATTTCCGGATCTCCCTCGCCGGTAATCTGATAACCGGATGCAGTGGAAGCAGAAGTTGTCTTTGCGGCCTCTTTTCTCTTTGCTTCTGCATGGGAGAGAAGTGCAAGACCGAGCACCTGATCGAAATTGTCGAGAAGAGCCAGCTTCGTTGCGTCGTTCATGTCTGCCTTTAAGACATCATACAGCGTTGTGATGGCAAGCGAAGTATTGAGGTCGGCATCGAGTGCTTTCTGGAATTTTTCTTTTAAAGCACTCATGGAAGCTTCATCGACGGATCCGTTCTCCGGATTTAAAGCGGCGATACGGGCGATCAGCTTGTCGTAGGCGATTTTTGCGTTGTCCAGGTTCTCCCAGGTAAATACAAGCGCCTTGCGGTAATGGGACTGCAGGCAGAAGAAACGGTAAACGAGCGGATCGTAGCCTTTTTCTTCCAGAAGAGAAACCGTCAGAAACTCACCTTTTGATTTCGACATTTTTCCGGTCGATGTATTCAGGTGATGTACATGGAACCACTGCGGGCACCATGCATGGCCAAGGTAGCTCTCAGACTGTGCGATCTCGTTGGTGTGGTGCGGGAAGGCATTGTCCACGCCGCCGCAGTGCAGGTCGAGGTATTCGCCGTTGTACTTCATGGAGATACCGGAGCACTCGATGTGCCATCCCGGATAGCCAACGCCCCATGGAGAATCCCATTTGAGCGCCTGATTCTCGAATTTTGATTTGGTAAACCAGAGAACGAAATCGTTTTTGTTGCGTTTGTTGGTATCTTCCTCTACGCCCTCGCGGACACCAACGGCAAGATCATCCTCGTCGTGATCGTTGAACACATAGTAGTGGTCAAGACGGCTGGTGTCAAAGTAAACATTTCCGCCGGCAAAGTAAGCGTAGCCGGTGTCCATCAGTTTTTCAATGATTTTAATATATTCGTCAATGCATCCCGTCGCCGGCTGTACGACATCCGGGCGCTTGATGTTCAGCTTTTTGCAATCCGCAAAGAATGCATCGGTGTAATACTGTGCGATTTCCATAACTGTTTTATGCTCGCGCTTGGCACCTTTGACCATCTTGTCCTCACCGGTGTCCGCATCGGAGCTTAAATGGCCGACGTCGGTAATGTTCATGACACGGTTGACGTCGTAGCCTTCATAGCGGAGTGCCTTTTCAAGAACGTCCTCCATAATATAACTGCGCAGGTTTCCAATGTGCGCAAAATGATAAACGGTAGGTCCGCAGGTGTACATTTCTACACGGCCCGGTGTGTGTGTCTGGAATTCAGCTTTTTTATGGGTTGCAGAATTATAAAGATACATAAAAGAAGTCTCCTTTTTTCTTTTCGTGCGGATACGGATGCAGAAGTGATGATACACAAGAAAGCAAAAAAGCGTCTGCTGTATCCGACAAGGATATCAGAGACGCCGCGTGCGGTGCCTGTTTTCCGTGTACTGCACTGGTTCCTTATTAAAATTAATATTAGCAGGATTTTTTTTTGCTGTCAATAGTCCGGAGACTGTCGAAGACAAAAAGTAAAACGCATTTAATAAGAAGAAACACATTTTTCAGAAATAAAAAGACAGTGCTGCAGAACGCAAATGGAAAGAAACGATTCTTTGTGTAATCTTTTTGCCGTTATAAAACCAAAGAATACAGGAAAATAGAAAAACGGCATCAGAACAATACCCAAAAAGAGGAAAATAGAGGATTTTGATTACTTTAAATGCAGTTTATACACTTTTCTCCTGCATCGGATATTGACAAATGGAGAGAGTTCTGGTTATAATGAACGCAGTTGTTTTTGGACAAACGGACAAATGTACGGGCATGAGGGATGAAGAAAACAAATCTTGTTGGACGCATCTCCTTTTTGTACTCTTCGTTTTGATGTGGTAAAGTGCCAAAATGAAAAACGGTGGAATGGCGAAGCCGTCCCGGCAAATGTCCGGATGATGCAAAAACAACGCGAATCCATGAAAGGAGTTAGGAAGAATTATGAAAAGAAAAATTGTAAGCGCATTACTTGTTATGAGTATGACTGCAAGCCTGGTTGCCTGCGGAAATTCCGGCAGCGGAAGTTCTGATCCGGCAGATGAGAGTGTAAGCGTAAGCAGCAGCGCGTCTTCCGAAAGTGATGCAAGCGCATCTGCAAGCAGTGAGAGTGAAGCCGAGGCAGAGGAATCCGAAATGCCGGAAGGATACGATGAGACCAGCACAGAGCTCTATAACGAGGCACTGGGCGATTTCAACGATGCACTTGCTACTGCAAAGGAAGCAGAAACGGTGGATGAGAGATATGCCCTGATGGCAGTTGCCGAAGGAAAACTGATGGAGTCCGCCATGATGTACCCGCTCACCTCCAAAGGTGGTATGTACGCTATGTACAGAATGGCTCCGCGCACCAAGGACTATACCCTTTGGGGAAGCGATCAGGACCGTTATCATCAGTATGTTGTAACAACTGACTTTATCAAAACAGAAGATTACAACGAGATGAGAGCAAAATGGGATGAGCTCAAAGGAACAGGAACCTATGAGAGCTGGGTAAAAGAATATCTGGCAGGAAAAGGCTACACCTTAAAAGACAGCTTCTCCATGCCGTATGCGAGCGATCCGGTAACATGGGACGGACTTGCAACTTCCCGTGCGGCAGATACCGATGCGATCATCAATACCTATGACGGACTGATGGAGTACGATGTAGAGGGAACTCTGCAGCCGGCACTGGCAGAATCCTATGAAGTATCTGATGACGGACTGACCTATACCTTCCACCTTCGTAAAGATGTAAAATGGACCGATTCCCAGGGACGTGAAGTGGATACTGTAAAAGCAGATGACTTCGTGGCCGGAATGCAGCACATGTGTGATGCACAGGGCGGTCTGGAATATCTGGTACAGGGCGTGATTAAAAACGTATCCCAGTACATCAGCGGCGAAATTACCGATTTCGACGAGGTTGGTGTGAAAGCAGTAGATGATTATACCGTAGAGTACACACTGGAGGAGCCATGCAGCTACTTCGAGACCATGCTCGGTTACACCATCTTCATGCCGATGAGCAGAAGCTACTATCAGTCCCAGGGCGGTAAATTTGGTGCTGAGTATGATTCCTCCGCAGCAGATTATCAGTACGGAAAAGATTCCAACTCGATCGCATACTGCGGACCGTACCTGGTAACGAACGCTACAGCCAAAAATACCATCGTATTTAAACTGAGTGATTCTTACTGGAACAAAGACAACGTAAACATTAAAACCCTGACCTGGCTGTTCAATGACCAGTCTGATGTTACCAAAATGTACACAGATGCAAAAGCAGGTACCGTTGACTATGTAAACCTGAACACCTCCACCATGGAGACAGCAAAATCCGAAGGTCTGTACGACCAGTACGCAGTAGTTTCAGATACCGACGCTACTTCCTTCATGGGATTCTACAATATCAACCGTACTGCGACTGCAAATGCCAACGACGGAACAACAGCAAAGACTACAAAGTCTGACGAAGAAATCCAGAGAACGAACAAAGCGCTGCAGAACGTTCACTTCAGAAGAGCGATCAGCTTTGCGGCAGATCGCGGCGCTTACAATGCGCAGCAGGTTGGCGAGGATCTGAAATATACTTCCCTTAGAAATACCTTTACCCCGGGATATTTCGTAAGCCTGTCAAAAGACACTACCATTCAGATCAACGGAACCGACACAACCTTCCCGGCAGGCACCTACTATGGTGAAATCGTACAGAAACAGATCGACGCTGACGGCGTGAAGATCAAAGTATGGGATGCCGAAAACAAGACCAGCGATGGTTTTGATGGATGGTACAATCCGGAAAACGCAGTAGAAGAACTGAATACCGCAATCGAGGAGCTTGCAGAAGACGGTATCACCATCGATGAGAGCAACCCGATCCAGATTGAGTATCCATATCCGTCTGCAGTGGAAGTTTACACCAACAAAGCAAACTCCTACAAGAAATCAGTAGAGGCTGCCCTTGGCGGAAAAGTTGTGATCAATCTGGTTGATGCCGTAGACCTGGATGGATGGTACTATGCAGGATACTATGCAAACTATGGTTATGAAGCAAACTACGACGTATACGATGTCTCCGGATGGGGTCCAGACTTTGGTGATCCATGCTCTTACCTGGATACCATGCTTCCGGACTACGAAGGATACATGACCAAATGTTTCGGTATCTTCTAATTTTGAAAAAGTAAAAATTGGAAAGACCAGAACAGTTGAAAGCCAATGAATAAACCGGCAGGGGGATGGGGACAAAAAAAGCCATTCCCCTGTCATATTGTGTTAAGGAATGAGAGAATATGACAAAATATCTTTTTAAGCGTTTGTTGCATGGCCTTGTTTCCGTAGTAATTGTCGTTGGATGCGTTATGACTATGATCTATTCTCTGATGGACCGAAATCTGATTTTCGCACAGGACACCACCTATTCCCATCAGAGCAATAACCAGAAAAAGGTGTACAAATATCAGAAGTGGGAGACATACGGATATCTTGACTATGTAACCTATGCAGATTATTTGAACGCTCTCAAGGCAAAAGGCGAAATTGACGAGGATACAAGATCCAAAGCAGTAGCATTCGGAAGAACGAAAGACCAGGATTCAGAACTGGTATCTGAATATGTAAAGGAATTTACAGCTTATTATAAAGCAAAAGGTTACACCGTAAGAAGATACGACGCGATCATGATGGGCAAGAAAAAATATGCCAACGGCGGACAGCAGCAGCTGTTTGCGTACAAGGATATTCCGCTTGCAACGCGTCTCGGAAAATATTTTTCCGGTTTGATTGACATCGACAGCATTCACGATGCTGCAAAGGTAGAAGGTAAGAGGGGGATTACATTTACCTTACACGATCCGGTATATGGGGGAAAGAAATTTTCACCGGCCATCATGGGAAATGGCACAACACACAAGTACCTGATGTACTTTGACTCAAAATTCCCATACTTCCATCAGAATATAATCACCATAAATTTAGGAAAGTCCTATTCCGTAAATGAGGGTGTGGATGTAGCACTGACCATGACCCGCGCGCAGGGATCCTACGTAAAATCGGAGATTACCTACCCAAGCGGTCTGGTGGAATACAGTGCAGACGATTTGCACAGCGCAACGTATATGAGCGAATCTCAGGATGCAAGCGCTGTTCATTCCGATCGATTCACAGATGACTATACCAACGTGGATACAATTAAGAGTGGTAAATCAAAAATCGGCTATTCCTTTGTAATCGGTATCATTGCCGTAATTCTTTCCTATCTCATCGCAGTGCCGCTTGGCATTCTGATGGCGAGAAAGAAAGACAAACTGGTTGACCAGCTTGGAACCATCTATATTGTATTCATCATAGCAGTACCTTCACTGGCCTATATCTTCCTGTTTAAGGCAATCGGAGGAAAAATGGGTCTGCCAACCACCTTTGACATGGATTCGAAGAGCAAGCTGATGTACATTCTGCCGATCGTTTCCCTGGCTCTGCCGCAGGTGGCAAACCTGATGAAATGGCTGCGTCGATACATGATCGACCAGATGAACTCCGATTACGTAAAATTCGCAAGATCCGGTGGTCTGACAGAGGGAGAAATCTTTACGAAACACATTTTGAAGAACGCAGCGATTCCGATCGTGCAGGGCGTTCCGGCGAGCGTGCTGTTCGCACTGACCGGAGCCATCATCACCGAGCGTGTGTACGTAGTACCTGGTGCCGGTAATCTGCTGACCGAAGCAATCAGCAAGTATGACAATGGTGTTATCGTAGGTGTTACACTGTTCTACGCAGTGCTCTCCGTTATTTCCATCATCCTGGGCGATGTTTTAATGTCCATGGTAGATCCGCGAATCTCATTCTCAACGAAAGACAGGTAGGGACTTATGAATTATGATTTAGATAAATTCGGTCTGTCTGAGGAAGAACTGTTTTCTCCTGTAGATAACAGCAGTTTGGAGTCTGAGAAAATTACGGCTCCGAGATATTCCTACTGGCATTCCGTGTTCCGCGTATTTTTTAAGAAAAAAATCAATATTGCCGTACTTTGCCTCCTGGGTGTGATTCTGCTGATGACGTATGTGTATCCGCTCTTTGTGGAGTACGACCGTTTCGCCAATCTGATGAACGGCGCAACGAAACATCTGTCTCCAAGCAAAGCACTCCGCCAGCTTGGATTCAACATCCACTGGATTTTAGGATCCGGTGCTTCCGGACAGTCAACCTTTGACGCTGTCTGGTTCGGTTCCAGAATTTCTGTTTCCCTGGCATTTATCTGTGCGCTCATCAACCTTTCCGTTGGTGTTATTGTCGGATCCATCTGGGGATTCTCGAAGAAAGTTGATGTCTTCATGATGGAAGTTTACAATATCATCGGAAATATTCCGTATGTACTTCTGATCTCCGTCCTGGTGCTTATCTTTTCTCCGAGCTTCTGGACCATGGTATTTGCACTGACCGTTACCGGATGGCTTGCCATCGCGTACTTTATCCGTACGCAGGTCGTTATCATCCGTGACAGAGAGTATAATCTGGCATCAAAATGTCTCGGAACCTCTATTTTCCGTATTGCGATGAAGAATATTCTCCCGTTTATGACATCTGTCATTGTTACTCTGGCGGCAACTGAGATTCCGTCCTACATCTCTTACGAGGTGTTCCTGGCTTACATCGGTATGGGTCTTTCTGACATGTCTCTGGGAAGACTGATCTATGAGGCTGAGGGTGCCATGCTGACACCGGGATGGGGATTCGAGTTCTGGAGCCCGGTTGTTGTCGCTTCAATCATCACCGTAGTATTGTATGTAGTTGGACAGAACCTTGGAGATGCGTCCGACCCGAGAACACATATGTAGGAAGGAAAGCCGCATGGAAGATAAAAAAGTATTATTATCGATTAAGGACTTACAGGTAAAATTCCGTGTCCGCGGCCGTATCCTGACGGCAATCCGGGGCGTAACGCTGGATATTTACGAGAATGAGTCCATTGCTATCGTAGGAGAATCCGGTGCCGGTAAGTCCGTATTCACAAAAGCGTTTGCGGGCATGCTGGACAGCAACGGTTTCATCGATCAGGGAGATATTCTTTTTAACGATGCCGAGCTGAGCGATACCGTTGTGCCGCTGAACTCTTATGCGAAAAAGACCATCGCATCCACCTGGGAGAAACTGAATGAGTATTCCAAACTGGAATACGGCGCAGAAGTATTCCTGAAAATGAAAGCGCTGGAGCAGGAAAAAGAAGAAAAAATGACACTGAGCGAGGAAGAGCGTGAGAAAGCAGATGCTGAAATCAAGGAACTCGTAGGAAAGAGAACCGAACTTTTCAACTACAAGCAGACACTCGATACTTCCAAAGAAAAAGCGAAGGTCAAAGAGACATCCGCCGAGATTTCCAGACTGGACGGCGAGATCAAGGCTCTGCAGAAAGCAAAAGAAGAAAAAATCAAGGCTCACAAACAGGCTGCCATGAACGATACGGCCTACAATCAGGCATATGATGCAAAGATGGCAGAGTACAAAAAAGAGTACGCCGGCCTGACAGCAAAAGAAATTACGGACGAGACGAGAAAGAGAAACGAGATTCTTGCCAAAGAGATCTATCTTTCCGTTGGACGTTACAAACTGCGCAAAAAGGTTCGCATGATCAAAAAGCTGCACGAAGCATTCAAAGCTGCAATGGAGCGCGGTGTGGATCTGAACGATGAGCAGAAACGAAACGGCGTTTTCGACCAGGCGACTTTCCGTGTGCGCTATCTGGATGAAACACCGGAGCGGCTTCATGGAACCTGTATCATTAACCTGGCAAAAATCCAGGATCCGAATGACTGGGGACAGATCCGCGGTAAGAAAATTGCAACGGTATTCCAGGATCCGATGACTTCCCTGAACCCGATCATCACAATCGGAAAACAGATCACTTCTGTTATCATGAAGCATCAGCATGTCAGTGAGGTGGAAGCAAGAGCACAGGCGCTTGAGCTGATGGAAAAGGTTGGTATTCCGAACGCAGAGCAGCGTTTCGATGATTATCCGTTCCAGTATTCCGGCGGTATGAGACAGCGTATCGTTATTGCGATTGCACTTTCCTGCCGTCCGAAGATCCTGATCTGCGATGAGCCGACAACTGCGCTGGACGTTACGATTCAGGCACAGATCCTGAAGCTGATCAAGAATCTTCAGAAAGAGTATAACTACACCATCGTGTTTATTACCCACGACCTTGGTGTCGTAGCGAATATCGCAGACCGTGTTGCCGTTCTGTACGCAGGACAGATCATCGAGTTTGCGAACGTAGAAGAGCTGTTCTACGATCCGCGCCATCCGTACACCTGGGCACTGCTTTCTTCCCTGCCGCAGCTTGCGGAGAGGAATACAAAGCTGTTCTCGATTACCGGTACTCCGCCGTCTCTGTACAACAAGATTATCGGAGACCCGTTCGCGCCGCGTAACCAGTACTGTCTGAAAATCGACACGCTGGAAGAGCCGCCGATGTTCAAAGTAACGGATACCCATTACGCCAAAACCTGGCTGCTGGATCCGAGAGCACCGAAGACGGAGAAGCCGGAGGCAATTCAGAATATTCACGAAAAATTATTAAAAGCATACAACTTATAGGAGAGTTTGAAAGTGTCTACAAAGCAGGAAAGCAAGACCACTGTTTCGCATCTGCCGGAGCATGGTCCGATTGACGAAAACGGAAGAGAAATCTTACTGCAGGTAAAAAATGTAGATATCACTTTCGGCAAGGGCGATGACGCAGTCAAAGCGGTAAAAAATGCTTCTTTTGACATCTACAAGGGAGAGACCTTCTCCCTCGTAGGCGAGTCCGGTTCCGGAAAGACAACGATTGGCCGTGCGGTCATTCGTGTCAATCCGTGTT
The DNA here is from genome assembly GCF_050872605.1 of Fusicatenibacter sp. GTDB lineage: Bacteria > Bacillota > Clostridia > Lachnospirales > Lachnospiraceae > Fusicatenibacter. Next base: position 16,671 of record NZ_JBNMHD010000017.1, on the reverse strand, counting down.
CCGCAGGAGAGATTCTGTATAAGGGCGTTAAAATTTCCGGTAAGATTCCGCATTCCCTGGACCGGGAGGTTATCCGAAACATTCAGATGGTATTCCAGGATCCTGCCGCATCGTTAAATGAGCGTGCGACGGTCGATTACATCGTATCCGAGGGTCTTTACAACTTCCATCTGTACGAGAACGAGGCAGACCGTGTGAAAAAGGTAGAGAACATGATCAACGAAGTTGGTCTTCTGCCGGAGCACCTGACCCGTTACCCACATGAGTTCTCCGGCGGCCAGCGCCAGCGTATCGGTCTGGCCCGCGCCATGGTTATGGAGCCGGAGCTGGTTGTAGCCGATGAGCCGATCTCCGCACTGGACGTATCGATCCGTGCCCAGGTCCTCAATCTGCTGAAGAAATTCCAGAGAGAAAAACAGGTTACTTACCTGTTTATCGCCCATGACCTTTCCATCGTTCGGTTCATTTCCGACCGTATCGGTGTTATCTACAAAGGAAATATCGTAGAGGTTGCGGATGCAGAGGAGCTGTTTAACTTCCCGCTGCACCCATACACGCATTCTCTGATTTCTGCGATTCCGATTCCGGATCCGCAGCTCGAGAAGAATAAGGTGCTGTACACCTACGACCCGTCCATCCATGATTATTCCGTGGACAAACCGGAATTCGTGGATATCGGACACAACCACTTTGTATATGGAAATAAAAAAGAGATCGAAGAGTACAAGGCACTCCGTGAAAAGGGAGAGCCGCTGCAGCCGATCACTATCCGAAAGCCTGGCGAGGAAGTAAAAGAGGAGAACCACGAGGTTCATCTTTCCAAGGCGGAAGACGAATTCCTGAAAACTCCGGTTCACGATACCGGAAGTATCTGGTACAAAGTTCTGTCATTCTTCTTCCCGATCATCGGTATCATCGCAGCAATGGTATACAAAAAGAAACAATACTATCACAACTACAAAGCATGCAAGCAGGGTGCGCTGTACGGATTTGCCGTACTTGCCGTGATTCTCCTGATCTTTATCATTGCATTGATTTTAGTTGCCCTATAGTGGACAGGAAAGAAAAAGTGGCCCGGAACCAGAAAAAGGTTCCGGTGCCGCTTTTTTGATTTACAGGAGGCTTCGTTGAACTTTCCTGTCCGATTTTACTTGACGGGCGATGTGTTTTTTGGGACAATAAATCACAGCAGAAAAGGAAATTAGAATGAAAGAGGAGTAAAAGAATGGGAAGAACAGTAAAAGATCCAAACAGACGGCGGCCGAAGCCGGTGCAGAAAGTTCAGCTCTCCGAAAAGAATGTCGGACGGCGCATCGTGCTTGTGGTACTGCTTCTGGCGATCGGATCCGGTTTTCTGGTGTATGGTTTTATGAATTTTCTGTGCGGCGATTCCGGCTGGCGCGAAATCAGCGTAAAGGCGGGCGCGGAGCTGAACTGCAGCGAGGATTTCACGCTGAAATATAATGTCGGCGCAGGCGGCGTTTCTGCAGGCGGGGAGGCAAAGGCACTCTCGCTGATTTATACCGATGCGGCGGTGAAGGGCTACCGGCTTTTCAATATCGACGAGAGTTTCGATGATGTGACAAACCTGTACGATATCAACCAGCATCCAAACGAAGTGATGACGGTAGATCCGGTTTTGTACGATGCCCTGAAAAAAGTATCCGATGCCAACTGCCGGGAAATCTATCTGGGACCGCTGTACGCGTCACTGGAAAATCTCTGCATGAGCAATGATGATGCGGTCGCAGCACAGTTCGATCCGGAGAAGGATGATGATGCGGCAGAGGAAGCGGCAGCGGTCGCAGCCTTTGCGCAGAACCCGGATGACATTTCCCTGGAATTCCCGGGAGAAAACCAGGTCTGCCTGCATGTGTCGGATGCGTATCAGGCATACGCCGCAGAGATGGGCTACACGGCGTATCTCGACTATTTCTGGATGAAAAATGCTTTTTTGATTGACTATCTGGCGGACACGATCCGCGGCGGGGGCTATCAGCTCGGCATTATTTCCAGCAAGGACGGATTTGTGCGCTGTCTCGATGAAACAGGGGAAAAAGAGTACCAGTACCCGCTGTATCATCTTTCCGGGAATGAAATTCAGTCACATGGAACGATGACGTACGAAGGACCGAAAAGCATCGTATTTTTCCACGCTTACCAGGCGGGCAGCCCGGATACGTACCGCTATTACCAGTATCAGGACGGAACGATGCGCACGCCGTATCTTAGCGCGGCGGACGGAAAAGACCACACAGCAGCATCCGAACTGATCGCCTATTCCGGTGAATATGGCTGTGCCGATACGCTGCTTGCAGCATTTTCTGATTATCAGGCCGAATCGCTTTCCAGGGAGTCCCTGGAAACACTGACTTCACAGAACATTTACAGTATCTGGTTTGAGAACGATGAGATTCAGACGACAGATGAAGATCTTGCCGTAATCGTAGGAAATGAATAAAAAACAAACCAGATTTGCATTGTACAATTGCAGTTGAAATGGTAGAATAAAAACAGGATTTGTTAGTTGAAGACAGAAAAAAAGGAGGGGTTATAATTTTGAAAATGGAAGAAAAATTATACGATTATATGGATTGGGCGGAAATAGAAGCCGTGGTCTATTCCGAGGAAAATCATCCAAGAGACATCCTGGGACCACGTGTAACGGAGGATGGTATTTTGATTCAGGCGTTTTTCCCCGGGGCAACCCGCGCAGCCGTACATACGATCCCTGACGGAAAACAGACCGAGATGGTCTGCGAGGATGAGGCAGGATTTTTCGCTGTGCTGCTTCCGGGAAAGAAAATTCCGTCTTATACGCTGATCTACTGGGATGGCGACGGAAACCAGATGGAGCATTACGATCCATACGCCTACCCGATGCAGTTCACCGAGCAGGAACAGAAACAGTTTGAAAACGGCATCTGCTATTCCATCTATGAGAAGCTGGGTGCACACCCGGTCAAAATTGATGGGATCAGCGGCGTTTACTTCGCTGTCTGGGCACCGAATGCGATCCGTGTCAGCGTTGTCGGAAATTTCAATAACTGGGACGGAAGAGCATATCAGATGAATCTTCTGGAGTCCGGGATCTATGAACTCTTTATCCCTGGTGTCCGCGCGGGCGACATCTATAAATACGAAATCAAGGCAAAGGGCGGTCTGACGTATCTGAAATCGGATCCGTACGCGAATGCAGCACAGCTGCGTCCGAACAATGCGAGTGTTGTGTTTGATCTTGGAAAATATGAATGGCAGGACGAAAACTGGATGAAAAAGCGTGGCGTCGCACAGAGCGACAAAGCGCCGATCTCTGTTTATGAAGTGCATCTTGGCTCCTGGAAAAAACCGGACGATGGCCGTGAATTTTATAACTACCGTGAGATCGCTCCGATGCTGGCTTCTTACGTGAAAGAGCTCGGCTACACCCATGTTGAGCTGATGCCGGTGATGGAGCATCCGCTCGATGAATCCTGGGGTTATCAGGTAACGGGCTATTACGCACCGACAGCACGTTACGGAACGCCGGATGACTTCCGCTATTTTATGGATACAATGCACCAGAACGACATAGGTGTTATTCTCGACTGGGTACCGGCACACTTCCCGCGCGATACCTTCGGACTTTCTGCGTTTGACGGAACGTGTCTGTACGAGCATTTCGATCCGAGACAGGGATCACATCCGCACTGGGGCACGCTGATTTACAATTACGGAAGACCGGAAGTAAAGAACTTCCTGATTGCCAATGCTCTTTTCTGGGCAAAAGAGTACCATGCCGACGGAATCCGTATGGATGCGGTTGCATCGATGCTGTATCTTGATTATGGCAAGCAGGACGGGGAGTGGGTCGCAAATATCTACGGCGGAAATGAGAACCTTGAGGCGATCGAATTTTTAAAACATCTGAACTCCATCTTCAAAAAAGAGTTCCCGGATGCGCTTCTTATCGCAGAGGAATCGACCGCATGGCCGAAGGTGACGGGAGACCTCGATGACGAAGGCCTTGGCTTCGACTACAAGTGGAACATGGGCTGGATGAATGATTTTACGGAATATATGAAAAACGATCCGGTATACCGCGGGGCACATCACGATCAGCTGACTTTTTCTATGGTATATGCATACTCGGAGAAATTCATGCTGAGTCTGTCGCACGATGAAGTGGTTCATCTGAAGGGATCCATGTATACCAAAATGCCGGGTACACCGGAGCAGAAAATGGCAAATCTTCGTCTGGCGTACGCTTATCAGATGGTGCATCCCGGAAAGAAGCTTTTGTTTATGGGACAGGAATTCGGACAGGAAAAAGAGTGGAATGAGAAACAGTCCCTGTCCTGGGAGCTTCTTGAGGACAAGGAACATCTGCAGTTAAAGAACTATATGGCGGCACTTCATGCATTCTACAAAGCAAATCCGGCATTGTATCAGCTGGATGAAAAGCCGGAGGGCTTTGAGTGGATCAATGGCATGGAGTGGGAGAAGAATCTTCTGATCTTCCTTCGCAGAACAAAGAAGAAAGAAGATACGCTGCTTGTCGTATGCAACTTCTCGAATGTCGAGTACGATGATTTCCGCATTGGTGTGCCGTATCCGGGAAAGTACAAAGAGATGTTCAACAGCGATGCAGAAGCTTATGGCGGAACAGGCGTCGGAAATCCACGCGTGAAAATGTCGAAAAAAACAGAGTGCGACGAGCGGAAAAACTCGATTACCGTGAAACTCGCACCGCTTTCCGTTCAGATATTTTCTTATACGAAGCCGGAGACAGGCGCTGCAAGCAATAAGAGCGCAAAGGCAAAAACTGCAGCAAAAGCGGCAGCAGAGAAGAAAACCGGAAAGAAGAGAAAACCGGCTGGAAAAACGGAAGAAGCAGTAAAAGCAAAGAAAACAACAAAGACTGCCCAAAAAGCAGAGAAAAAGGTATCGGAAAAAACGGCCAAAACCGCAGAGAAAAAGCAGGGAACCACGACTGCGACAGAGAAGGTCGAGAAAGCCGTAAAGCAGGCGATCGACAGTAAACCGGTGAAAACGGTAGAGCAGACGGTGGACAAGCTGGTGAAAGTCGGAAAATCCGCAGCGGCAGAGGCAGCAAAAGCCGTGGAAAAATACCGCGCAGCCGCCGATCCGGAAAAGAAACCGGCTACAAAGCCGGAAACCAAGTCGGAAGCAAAATCAGAGGCAAAACCAGAGACAAAAACGAAAAAAAGCACAGGTATGAGCAAACTCGGCGAGGAGCTGCAGAGAAAATTCGAGACAGAGGAGAAATAACACATGGTGAATCTGACAGCGGCAGAACGCGTCTATGAATACTGGATCAACAAAGTCTCCTCAGCTGCCGATCTGGTGCTGAAGATCGTGTTTGCAGTAATCCTTCTTCTGATTGCACGGAAACTGATCCTGTGGCTCTGCGGGCTGATCCGGAAAAACATGCGGCGTTTTCAAATGGAGGAGGCGGTGATCAGTTTCACCGTTTCCCTGGTGAAATACAGCCTGAACGCTCTGCTGGTGCTGACGATTATCGTTCAGCTCGGCATCGTATCCGAAGCGTCGATCGCGGCAGCCATCGCCTCCGCCGGCGTTGCCGTATCCCTGGCACTGCAGGGCGGCCTCTCGAACTTTGCAGGCGGCGTGATGATTCTTCTGCTGAAGCCATTTAAAGTCGGTGACTACATTATCTTCCCGGGCGAAGGCCAGGAGGGAACGGTCAAAAAGATTGAGATGTATTACACGACAATCAACAGCATCGACAACCGTACCATCATGATCCCGAACGCCAATCTTACGAATCACACCATCATCAACGTGACGGCAATGGACCGCAGAAAGCTGGAGATCAAAGTCGGCATTTCCTATGAGTCCGATATCAGAAAAGCGAAGGACATCCTGCGCCGCCTCGTTGAGGAGGAGCCGCATTTTCAGTCGGAGGAGCAGCAGTTTTTCGTAGATGAGCTGGGCGAGAGCGCGATCACGGTCGGTCTGCGCGCCTGGGTCGCAACGGAAAATTACTGGCCGGTCAAATGGAAAATGAATGAGCGCATCAAAGAAGAGTTTGACGCGGCGGGAATTTCCATCCCGTATAACCAGCTCGATGTCCACATCTGCCCGGAACCGGCGAACAAAAAAGCCGGAAAAGGCGATAAATAAAGGATGTTTTGAAAATTAACCCTTGCAATTGCACGGAAAAGGTGCTATAGTAGAACTGTTAATAAGTGACTGTTAAGGAGTGGACGATTTCGTCCACTCTTTCTTGTGTACAGGGAAATGAAAGAATTTTTCGGAAGTTTCCCTGAATCAAAAAGGTGGTGAGGATTTGAGCAGAAGAGAAGAATACGAACAGAAGGCAGAAGAACTGATCACTCCGATTGTAGAAGCCAATGGTTTTGAACTGGTGGATGTGGAGTATGTCAAAGAGGGCGGTACCTGGTACCTGCGTGCTTACATCGACAAAGAAGGCGGAATCACCGTGGATGACTGCGAAATCGTCAGCCGTGCATTTTCTGACCGGCTGGACGCAGAGGACTTTATCGATGACGCCTATATCATGGAGGTCAGCTCTCCGGGTCTTGGACGTCCGTTGAAAAAAGAGAAGGACTACAAGAGAAGCATGGGAAAAGAGCTGGAAATCCGGACATACCGTGCGATCGAGAGAAACCGGGAATTTTACGGAATACTCACCGCATATGATGATAACAGTGTGACCATTTTGGAGGAAGACGGCAACGAACGCGTATTCCAGAAAAGCGATATTGCATTGATCCGTTTAGCATTTGATTTCTAAACAGACGCAGATACAGGAGGAAAAGAGAAAAATGAATACAGAATTAATGGAGGCCCTTGAAGTTCTTGAGAAAGAGAAGAATATCAGCAAAGATACGCTGCTGGAAGCAATCGAGCAGTCGCTGATCCAGGCCTGTAAAAACCATTTTGGCAAAGCAGATAATGTAAAGGTAAGCATTAACGCCCAGACTGGTGATTTCAAAGTCGTAGCAGAGAAAACCGTTGTTGATCTGGTACAGGATCCGATCATGGAGATCGCCCTTTCCGATGCAAAACGTGCAGACTCCCGCTATGAACTCGGCGATATCGTTCCGGTAGAGATCAAATCCAAAGAGTTCGGCCGTATTGCAACCCAGAATGCCAAAAACGTCATTCTTCAGAAGATCCGTGAGGAAGAGCGTAAAGTTCTGTTTGATCAGTACTTCGAGAAAGAGCACGATGTGGTTACCGGTGTGGTACAGCGCTATGTAGGACGCAACGTCAGCATCAACCTCGGAAAAGTAGACGCTCTGCTGACCGAGAACGAGCAGGTCAAAGGCGAGAAATTTGAGCCGACCCAGCGTGTGAAAGTATACGTTCTGGAAGTAAAGAATACAACTAAGGGACCGAAAGTCATGGTATCCCGTACCCATCCGGAACTCGTAAAACGTCTCTTTGAATCTGAGGTTTCCGAGGTTGCAGAAGGCATTGTAGAGATCAAGAGCATCGCCCGTGAGGCAGGAAGCCGTACGAAAATGGCAGTATGGTCCAACGATCCGAACGTTGATGCAGTCGGCGCATGCGTCGGTATGAACGGAAGCCGTGTCAACGCGGTTGTCAACGAGCTGAACGGCGAGAAGATCGATATCATCACATGGGATGAGAACCCGGCGCTCCTGATCGAGAACGCACTGAGCCCGGCAAAAGTTATCTCCGTTATGGCAGACCCGGATGAGAAGACCGCAAAGGTTATCGTTCCGGATTACCAGCTTTCCCTTGCCATCGGTAAAGAGGGACAGAACGCAAGACTTGCTGCACGTCTGACCGGATTCAAGATCGACATCAAGAGCGAGACCCAGGCACGCGAGGCAGGAGACTTTGACTACGTAGAAGAAGAGGAATACGAGGAAGAGGACAATTACGATGAGTCCGCAGCAGAGGAGGAAATCATCTCTGCAGAAGAAGACTTCGACGAGAATGATGTGGAAACAGCAGAGGAAGCCGGAGACGAAGAGTAATTAAAATAAAAACAAAGGCGGGATGAGCATTTGAGTACAGTTCGTAAAGTGCCGCTGCGTAAATGCATTGGCTGCAATGAAATGAAAAACAAAAAAGAAATGATCCGCGTGGTGAAAACCACTGAAGGAACGATTGTTCCGGATACAACCGGAAGAATGAACGGACGCGGTGCTTATGTCTGCTCTCTGGAATGCCTGGGGAAAGCAATGAAAAACAAAGGACTTTCCCGTTCTATGAAGGCAGAAATTCCATCAGAGGTTTATGAGCAGTTAAAGGAGGCATTTGCGAAGATTGAACAGTCAAAGTAAAGGATTATCCATGCTGGGCCTTGCCATGAAGGCGGGTAAGGTATCGAGCGGCGAATTTGCGACCGAGCAGGCCGTAAAGAGCGGCAGCGCATACCTTGTCATTCTGGCGGAAACGGCGTCGGCCAATACACAGAAGAAATTTCGCAATATGTGTGCATACTATAAAGTGCCATGCATTCTTTTTGGGGACAAAGAGCAGCTTGGAAGAGCCATCGGAAGAGAATACCGTTCTTCCCTTGCCGTATGTGAAGCGCATTTTGCAGAAAAAATAGCAGCATTGTTGGCAGAAGCGTAAGGCGTAAGGCCGGAAAGGTCGGTGGATGGATGCAGGAAACACGAAAACCGCAGAAAGAGGAGAGAAGATCATTGGAAAAGAAAGATACAGAAAATATGGAAATGAAGAAGCCGGAAGAGCAGGCAAAACCGAAGAAAAAGAAAATTATTTCCGTTGTGCGTCCGCAGAACGCAACAAGTAAAGAAGCAAAAGAGTTCACAAAGAACCAGGGACAGAAAAAAGACCGTCCGTCCCGCGGAAACGGCCGTCCGGAAGGAAACCGCAATGGAAACGGAAGAAGCGAGGACCGTCCGAACCGTGGAAACGGAAACGGCGGAAATGGAGATCGTCCGAACCGCAATGGAGACCGTCCGCAGGGAGAGCGCCGTTTCAACAATAACGGAGACCGTCCGAACCGCAATGGAGACCGTCCGCAGGGAGAGCGCCGCTTCAACAATAACGGAGACCGCCCGAACCGCAGCGGAGACCGTCCGCAGGGAGAACGCCGCTTCGGCGGAAACAATGGAGACCGCCCGAACCGCAGCGGAGACCGTCCGTTCGGAGACCGCAATAACGGCGGAAGAAGTGGAAACGGTGAGAGAAGCGGAAGACCATTCGGTGAGCGTTCCGCACGTCCAAACGGAGGCAGACCGGGAAATAATGGCGGAAGACCGTTCGCAGGAAAGGATGATGATTCCCAGAATCAGAACCGCCGTCCGGGAGGAGACCGCCGCAGAACCGAGCATAAGAGCTCTGCAGGCGATACAATGAGCCTTGGCATCAAGAAGCCAGGCCGTGATACAGGAAGAAAAGAAAAAGACAAAAACAAAGATTCTTTAAGAGAAAATAAATTCAGTGAAGACAGAGGAAGAGGCGGAAACCGTCCGAACCAGGGACATCATCAGCAGTCCAGACTCCCGAAAGCGCTCCAGAAACCGGTCAACAAACCGAAACAGGAAGCACCGAAGGACGAGGTAAAGGAGATTACCCTGCCGGAGAAAATGACCATCCGCGAGCTGGCTGAGAAGATGAAAATGCAGCCGGCAGTCATCGTAAAGAAACTGTTCATGGAAGGAACGATGGTTACCGTAAACCATGAGATCGATTTCGAAAAAGCACAGGAAATCGCGCTTGATTATAACATTATCGCTGAGCCGGAAGAGAAAGTCGATGTGATCGAAGAGCTCTTAAAAGAGGACGAAGAGGATGAAAAAGACATGGTTCCGCGTCCGCCGGTAGTCTGCGTTATGGGACACGTTGACCACGGTAAAACATCTCTTCTGGACTGCATCCGGAACACCCATGTCACCGACCGCGAGGCTGGCGGTATTACCCAGCACATCGGTGCATACACCGTTTCGATCAACAAACAGAAGATTACGTTCCTCGATACCCCGGGACATGAGGCATTCACCGCTATGCGTATGCGTGGAGCCAATGCAACGGATATCGCCATCCTCGTTGTCGCAGCAGACGACGGTGTGATGCCGCAGACCGTTGAGGCAATCAACCATGCAAAAGCAGCCGGCGTTGAGATCATCGTTGCGATCAATAAGATCGATAAACCAGGCGCAAACGTAGAGCGTGTAAAACAGGAGCTCTCCGAGTACGAACTGATTCCGGAGGACTGGGGCGGAAGCACCGTATTCGTTCCGGTATCTGCAAAGAACAACGAAGGTATCGACGATCTGCTTGAGATGATCCTTCTGACTTCCGAAGTGCTCGAGCTGAAAGCAAACCCGAACCGAAAAGCAAGAGGTCTTGTCATCGAGGCTGAGCTTGACAAAGGAAAAGGACCGGTTGCTACCATTCTGGTACAGAAAGGTACCCTGCATGTCGGCGATTACATCGCAGCAGGCGCATGCTCCGGTAAAGTCCGTGCGATGATGGATGATAAGGGACGCCGCGTCAAGGAGGCAGGCCCGTCTACTCCGGTTGAGATCCTCGGACTTTCCGATGTTCCGAACGCAGGAGAGATCCTCGTTCAGACCGATAACGATAAAGAAGCAAAGAACTTCGCAGCAACCTTTGTGGCAGAGAACAAGAAGAACCTGCTTGAGGAGACAAAAGCGAAGATGTCCCTGGATGATCTGTTCAACCAGATCCAGGAGGGTAACTTAAAAGAACTGGCACTCGTTGTCAAAGCCGATGTACAGGGATCTGTCGAGGCAGTAAAACAGAGTCTTGTCAAACTCTCCAACGAGGAAGTTGCCGTACGCGTCATCCACGGAGGTGTCGGTGCGATCAACGAGTCCGACGTTATGCTGGCAACCGCATCTTCCGCCATCATTATCGGATTTAACGTACGCCCGGATGCGAACGCAAAATCCATGGCAGAGCAGAACGGCGTAGACATCCGTCTGTACCGTGTCATCTACCAGGCAATTGAGGATGTTGAGGCAGCCATGAAGGGTATGCTCGAGCCGGTTTACGAAGAGAAAGTCATCGGCCATGCCGAGGTACGTCAGCTCTTCAAGGCATCCGGTGTCGGAACAATCGCCGGAAGCTATGTACTGGACGGAACGTTCCAGAGAGGCTGCAAAGTTCGGATCAGCCGCGAAGGAAACCAGATCTTCGAAGGAAATCTGGCATCCCTCAAACGTTTCAAAGACGATGTCAAAGAAGTGCGCTCCGGCTATGAGTGCGGTCTTGTATTTGAAGGATTCAACGATCTTCAGGAGTTCGATCAGGTCGAGGCCTATATCATGGTAGAAGTGCCGAGATAGAAATGAGGAATTAAGTTGAGAAAAAACAGTATTAAAAACACCAGGATCAACGGGGAAGTACAGAAAGAGCTTTCCAATATCATCCGGAACGAGATCAAGGATCCGCGCATCGGAATGATGACCTCTGTCACAGCGGCAGAGGTAGCGCCGGATCTGAAGACGTGTAAAGTATATATCAGTGTATTTGGCGATGAGGAGGCGAAGAAAGAAACCATCCGCGGCTTAAAGAGCGCGGAGGGCTTCATCCGCCGTATGCTGGCCAAGACCATTAACCTCCGCAATACGCCGGAGCTGACCTTTGTCCTGGATGAGTCGATTGAATATGGCGTTACGATGTCGAAACTGATTGATGAAGTAACACACAAAGAAGACAAAAAGGATGAGGAAAATGAAGAAAATTGATGAAATTCTAAACGGAGTCTCCTGTATGGCCATTGCCGGACACGTTCGTCCGGACGGTGACTGCATCGGTTCCTGCCTGGGATTATACCAGTATCTTCGCGACAATCGGCCGGAGATTCAGGCAGATGTCTATCTTGAGGATCCACGGCCGGAATTTTCCTATCTGCCGGGCTTTTCTGAGGTAAAGACAAGCTGTGAAGAGAAAGCGTACGACCTTGTGGTTCTTCTGGATGTATCCAGCGAGGACCGCATCGGCGTTGCCGCACCGCTTCTTGCAAAAGCGGGCAGAACAGTCTGCATCGATCACCATGTGACAAATACAGAATATTGCGAAATCAATCACGTCGAGCCGGATGCAAGCTCTGCCTGCGAGGTGCTGTTCGGTCTTCTGGAGGAAGAAAAGATCTCCGAGCCGTGCGCCGAGGCGCTGTACACCGGTATTGTGACCGATTCCGGTGTATTCCAGTACAGCAGCACCTCTCCGCACACGATGCGGGTTGCGGCCGCTCTGATGGAAAAGGGAGTTCCGTTTACCAGAATCATCGAGGATGCATTCTTCAAGAAAACATACGTACAGAACCAGATTATGGGACGCACGCTGACAGAAAGCATCATGCTTCTCGACAAGCAGTGCATCGTCGGTATCGTGCGGAAAAAGGTCATGGACTTCTATGGCCTGACAACGGGAGATATGGACGGCATTGTCAGCCAGTTAAAAAATACAGAAGGCGTTCACGTAGCGATCTTCCTGTATGAGCTGGAGCCGCAGGTCTTCAAAGTAAGCCTTCGCTCCGACGAGCTGGTTGATGTGAGTAAAATCGCAGCCGTATTCGGCGGCGGCGGCCATATCCGTGCGGCTGGCTGCACGATGTCAGGTTCTCCGTATGATGTAATCAACAATCTGACTCTGTATATCGAAAAACAGCTTCTTGCAGAAGAGGAAGAAGAGACGACAGAGGAAGAAGCATAAACAGGAAACAGCCGGGCGAGAAAATACATCCACGCCCGGTTTTCTTGTGAAAAAGAGGGAGACAAAACAACATGATAAACGGAGTTCTGAACGTATGGAAAGAGGCGGGATTTACGTCGCATGACGTGGTTGCGAAGCTGCGCGGCATCCTGCACCAGAAAAAAATCGGCCACACCGGAACCCTCGACCCGGATGCGACGGGCGTGCTTCCGGTCTGCCTTGGAAAGGGAACGCGTCTCTGCGATATGCTGACTGATGAGACGAAGACGTATGAAGCACTGCTTCACCTTGGAATCGCAACGGATACACAGGATATGAGCGGAACCGTGACAGCAGAAGCCCCGGTGACCGTGACGGAAGAAGAGGTGTGCACCTGCATCGACTCGTTTGTCGGGGAGCAGCAGCAGGTGCCGCCGATGTATTCCGCGCTGAAGGTGAATGGAAAGAAGCTCTATGAGCTGGCGCGGGAAGGCATCGAGATCGAGCGGAAGGCCCGTACGGTGCACTTTTACGAGATCAACATTCTGGAAGTGAAGCTTCCGCTGGTCCGCATGGAGGTAACGTGTTCGAAGGGAACGTATATCCGCACCCTGTGCCACGATATCGGCGAAAAACTGGGCTGCCACGGATGTATGGAGCAGCTGATCCGCACGAGAGTCGGCCAGTTTGACCGAAACGGAGCGCACACGCTTGACGAGATCGCAGCGATTGTCGGTGAGGGCCGCTTTTCGGAGATCCTCGTACCGGTCGATGAAATGTTTGCCGCGCTGCGCAGCTTTGCGACAGCGGACGATCATGCGAAAAAGCTTGCGGAAAACGGAAATCCGCTGAAACCGGCGCAGATCCGCGAAACCGGGGAAACTGCTTCCGGCGGGGACTTCGCAGAAGACGAGGAGTTCCGCCTTTATCTCGATGACGGAACGTTTGTCGGCATTTATCAATACAGACCATCACAAAACTTAACCAGACCGGTCAAGTTATTTCTGGAGAGAACATGAGATATCTAACAAAAACACTGGATTTTGACAGCAGAGGGGACAGCGTTGTAACCCTGGGAAAATTTGACGGCCTCCACCGGGGGCATATGCTTCTGATCCGCCGTGTCCTTGCAATCGGCAGAACGGAAGGACTGGAAACGGTTGTGTTTACGTTTGACGTGCCGCCGCAGTCGAAAGTGCAGCATGTCAGGCCGCATCAGCTGCTGACGAATGAGGAGAGAAGAGCCCGCCTCGAACAGCTTGGCATGGACTGCCTTGTGGAATGCCCGTTTGTGGATGAAGTGATGCGCATGACGCCGGAAGCCTTTATCAAAGAGATTCTGGTGGATAAGCTGCACGCGAAAAAAGTTGTTGTGGGAAAGGATTTCGGTTTTGGCTACAAGAGAAGCGGCACAGCCGAAATGCTGAAAGAAATGGGCCCGTCCCTTGGTTTTGAAACCGAGATCATCGAAAAAGCAGAGGAAAACGGCCGCGAGATCAGCAGCACCTGGGCACGGGAAGAGCTGGAACAGGGCAATATGGAAGCCGTGAGCGGTCTGCTCGGCTACGATTACGCCGTTCACGGTGAGATTGTCCATGGCCATGCACTCGGCAGAACGATCGGCGTGCCGACAATCAATCAGATCCCGCCGGCGGAACAGCTGCTGCCGCCGTTCGGCGTCTACGTTTCCGAGGTGAAAATCGAAGGAAAGATCTATTACGGCATCACGAACATCGGCGTCAAGCCGACGGTACAGGAGAAATTTACCGGCGTGGAGACGAATCTTTTTGACTGCAGCGAGGATCTCTATGGAAAACAGGCAGAGGTTTCTCTGTTAAAATTCCTGCGCCCGGAGCAGAGATTTGCTTCGATTGAAGCGCTGAAAAACCAGCTCGACCATGATGTTGCGGCAGGAAAAAAATATGTAGAAAAGAACTGTAACTACGTGAAAATTCATCGCGAAAACATCTGATTTTAGTATTTACAATTCGAAAAGCGTATGCTATACTAATCGAGTATGTGGGACAAAAAAGATCCCCGGACCCTGATTCAGAGGCAGGACACTCCGACCACTTCTTAGTCAGCGGTGCAATCAAAATAACAGGAGGAATTTAAAATGATTTCGAAAGAAAAAAAACAGGCAATCATCAAAGAGTATGCAAGAACTGAGGGAGATACAGGATCACCGGAAGTACAGGTAGCTGTTCTTACCGCAAGAATCGAGGAGCTCACTGAGCATCTGAAAGTTCACCACAAAGATCATCACTCCAGAAGAGGTCTTCTGAAAATGGTTGGTCAGAGACGTGGTCTGCTTGACTACTTAAAGAAAACTGATATTGAAAGATACCGTGCTTTAATCGAGAAGTTAGGAATCAGAAAATAATCAGCTTGGAACAACGGGCGGGATACATTTTCCGCCCGTTTCTTTGCTTGTAAGATCAAAAACAGCAAACGACATGGAGCCATTCTGGGCGCAGGAATTTTATCCGAGACCACTGAAAAACACATTGAAAAGCTGTATCCTGTCCGTATTCCGGTGTGCTTTTCAGTTGTTTCGGAAATTCTGCTCAGAAGAAAAAAAGGAGATTATTTATGTACAAGAGTTTTTCTATGGAACTGGCAGGCAGAACCCTGACCGTAGACGTAGGCCGTGTAGCAAAACAGGCAAACGGCGCAGCATTTATGCATTATGGCGATACTGTAGTTCTTTCTACAGCAACCGCATCTGAGAAACCGCGTGACGGCATCGACTTCTTCCCATTAAGCGTTGAGTACGAAGAGAAGATGTACGCCGTTGGAAAAATCCCGGGCGGATTCAACAAAAGAGAAGGAAAAGCAAGCGAGCACGCAATTCTGACCAGCCGTGTCATCGACCGTCCGATGCGTCCGCTGTTCCCGAAGGATTACCGTAACGATGTTACCTTAAACAACATGGTAATGTCCGTAGATCCGGAGTGTGATCCGGAAGTAGTCGCAATGCTGGGTTCCGCAATCGCAACCTGCATTTCCGACATCCCGTTTGACGGCCCGTGTGCCATGACCCAGATCGGCATGATCGACGGCGAGTTCATCGTAAACCCGACTCTCGCACAGAAAGCCGTATCTGACCTGAAACTGACCGTAGCTTCCACCAGAGAGAAAGTCATCATGATTGAAGCCGGAGCAAAAGAGATTCCGGAAGCAAAAATGATCGAGGCGATCTACAAAGCACACGAAGTAAACCAGGAAATCATCAAATTCATCGACAGCATTGTAGCAGAGGTTGGAAAACCGAAACACGCTTATGAGAGCTGCGCGATTCCGGAAGAGCTGTTTGCAGCAATCAAAGAGATCGTTCCTCCGGCAGAGATGGAAGAGGCTGTTTTCAGCGATGACAAACAGACCCGTGAAGAAAACATCCGCGTGATCACCGAAAAACTCGAGGAAGCATTTGCTGACAACGAAGAGTGGCTGGCAGTATTAGGCGAGGCTGTTTACCAGTATCAGAAGAAGACCGTTCGTAAGATGATCTTAAAAGACCACAAACGTCCGGACGGCCGTGCGATCACAGAAATCCGTCCTCTGGCAGCAGAGGTTGACATTATCCCGCGTGTTCATGGTTCCGCTATGTTCACCCGTGGACAGACTCAGATCTGCAACGTAACAACTCTGGCTCCGCTTTCCGAGGCTCAGAAGCTGGACGGACTGGACGAGTTCGAGACCTCCAAACGTTACATGCATCAGTATAACTTCCCGTCCTACTCTGTAGGCGAGACGAAACCATCCCGTGGACCGGGACGCCGTGAGATCGGCCATGGAGCTCTGGCAGAACGTGCCCTTGTTCCGGTGCTTCCGACCGAGGAGGAGTTCCCGTACGCAATCCGTACCGTATCCGAGACCTTCGAGTCCAACGGTTCTACTTCCCAGGCAAGTATCTGTGCATCCACCATGTCTCTTGAGGCTGCCGGTGTACCGATTAAGAAGCCGGTTGCAGGTATTTCCTGTGGTCTTGTAACAGGTGACATAGATGATGAT
>NZ_JBNMHD010000016.1:0-57387 GCF_050872605.1 Fusicatenibacter sp. | reverse complement strand
TTAGTCACACTTGTGTGTGCCAATCTCATTATAGGATAAATTTATATGAATGGCTCACCTTCCGTGAAGGTGGCTCTATTCAAGCGATAGAGTGGTTCTGAATCACCGTGCAGATGGTTCTGTGCGGTCGGAATATACAACTTATACAAAACGACTCCGGACACTGCCAGAGTCGTCATTGACTTTACGCCTTATATCCCTTTTCGCCGATTACATTGACCACTTCGTCAACATACTTCTGGCAGATGTCGTGGTCAGGTGCTTCCACCATGACACGAACAACCGGCTCAGTGCCGGACTCACGTACCAGAATACGGCCGGTATCGCCCAGTGCCTCAGCAACCTTAGACACGGCTTCCTGCACAGCAGGGTCATTCTGTGCAGCCTTCTTATCGGTCACGCGAACATTCTCCAACACCTGCGGATAGATCTTCAGCGGTGCTGCCAACTCGCTCATCGGTTTCTTCTTAGCCAGCATGACTTCCATCATCTTCAGACTGGTCAGGATGCCATCGCCAGTGCTTGCGTACTTAGAGAAAATGATATGACCGCTCTGCTCACCGCCAATGCGGCAGCCGTTTTTAGCCATATATTCATAGACATACTTGTCGCCCACAGCGGTCTTAGCGTAACCGATACCCTGCTCATCAAAAGCTTTGTAGAGGCCAAAGTTGGACATAACCGTGGTGACAACGGTATTATTTAACAGCTTACCACGTTCTTTCATATAGCAGCCGTAGATATACAGAATGTGGTCACCAGTGATAACATTGCCCTTCTCGTCCACACACAAGCATCGATCAGCATCACCATCGTAGGCAAAGCCAATATCCAAGCCTTTTTCCACAACAAACTTCTGCAAACCTTCAATGTGGGTGGAGCCAGCATTCAGGTTGATGTTCAGACCATTGGGCTGGTTGTTGATAACATAGGTGTCTGCACCGAGAGCATCAAAGACAGACTTTGCAATGTTCCAGCTTGAGCCGTTGGCGCAGTCCAGACCGACCTTGACACCCTTGAAAGAGTAGATACCCAGAGAAATCAGATAACCCATATAACGATTTCGACCTGCCACATAATCCACCGTGCAGCCGATATGCTCACGGTGGGCGAAGGGCAGTTCCGGCCAATCCTTATCGAACACATGGAGCTTGCCGTCGATGTAATCCTCCACCAGCAGCAGAGTTTCCTCCGGCATTTTTTCTCCGTAGCAGTCAATCAGCTTGATACCATTGTCATAGTAAGGATTGTGACTGGCAGAAATCATGATGCCGCAGTCAAAGTCATCTACGCGTGCGATATACGCCACAGACGGGGTCGTAGTGACGTGGAGCAGATAAGCATCTGCGCCAGAAGCGGTCAGGCCAGCAACCAGGCTATACTCGAACATATAGGAACTGCGGCGAGTATCCTTGCCGATGACGATACGAGCAGGTTCGGTATCACCGTTACGCTCACAGAGCATATTATAGTACCAGCCTAAAAAGCGACCCACTTTATATGCATGGTCTGCTGTTAATGTAATTCCGGCTTCACCACGGAAGCCATCGGTTCCAAAGTATTTTGCCATACTAAACTAATCCTCATTAACAAATTGTTTTTTGATTATATAAGTTCTTTTCAATCCATCCTTAACACTGTATTGAGGTTTCCATCCAATGTTTTTTATCTTTTTGGTGTCCAGAAGTGCAAAAGTTGCTTTAGATACACTTTCATTGTTCTCTATTTCATAACGCACTTTTAAATTGGCCAATGATGCTATATATTCAGCATATTCCCCTAGTGTTAGCCCTTCATCATCATCAGAAATATTATAGGCTTGACCATCTTGTCCATCCAACAGTAATTTAAAAAGTCCGCTAACAGCATCTGCAATATAACAGTACGAATACCTTTGTTGGCCTTTACTTTTCAGAATGATATTTTCTCCATGAACTGCTTTATCCATAAATTGGCTCATAGCTTTTGTATCATGTTTTTTGTCTGCCCCAAATACTCTAGCAAATCTTGCAATTACTGCATCAACGCCAAAGGCACTTCGGTAAGACTGTGTTAATGCCTCACAAGTTCTTTTGGCTTCATTATATCCAGATCTTGCAAGGTTACAATCAATGTATCCGCAATATTTCTCATCCATAGGGACTGTCATACCTTGCCCATATATTTCCACGCTAGACGCTAAAAGGAACCGCGCCCTTTTCTCTACTGCCAATTTCAGCAAATTATCGCAGCCACATATATTTGTCATTATCGTTCCAATAGGATCGTCCGCATATTGTTTTGGATGAGTATTAGAAGCCAAATGTATGATGTAATCTATCTTTCCATCATACTGTACCGGTTGCTTAACATCCGCCCTTATACACTCAAGATATTCGCTTGATGTTCCTCCTCTTCTCGAAAGAGAAATCACCTTTGTGTTTTCGCCATATTTTTGATTTCGATATTTGATAAGCTCAATGAGAGATGTACCGATAAAGCCTGTTCCACCTGAAACCAAAATCGTTTTATCCTTAATTTTTTCCCAACTATATGGAAGCTCAGCTATTGATTTTATTTCTTCTTCCTTTAAATTCATCATTTTTTTATCCACTCGTCATTTTTTGCGCTTAATAATGCCTTGAAAATTTCAATATCCTCTACCGTTGTAATTTTTATATTTTTTTCTGAACCTTTTGAAAAATAGGTGGTATATCCATATTTCTGCATCAATGAACAAGATGCTGCCATATTAGTAACACCATCTCGAATCGCTTTATTATGAACAGTCCATAATTCATCAAACTTGTATGAATGTGGTGTCTGAGTTCTCCAAAGTTCTTCCCTGTTCAACGCCGCATTAGATTCCACACCATCTTTTGAAACGAACACAACTTCTGTAGTCGGAATCACTGTAACAGCAGAGCCAAATTTTTTTTGTTTTACGAGGTTGTCTGTAATTACATCCTGCGGTAACATAGGTCTATTACCATCATGGATTATCACCACAATATCTTTTGTTTCTTCATTATCTTCCTTAATCGCTTTCAAACCATTATAAATTGATTCCTGACCTGTCGCACCACCTATTACAATTCTTTTGAGTTTTGTGATATTAAATTGCTTTGCATATGCTTCAAGTACAGCATTCCATCCCTCTAAGCAAGACACATATATTTCATCAATACTTGGATGTTGCTGAAACGCTTCTAACGTATAGATAATAATTGGTTTATTTTCAACCGTCAAAAACTGTTTTGGAAGGTCTTGATGTGTTCTGCTGCCAATGCCACCAGCCGTTAAAACTGCAATGTTCATATACCTTGATTCCTCATTTCTTTAATCCCATATGGTTTACCAATCTTCTACATGCGTTGCCATCATCAAACTCAAATAATTTTTGTCTTAGCTTCACCCTCTTGTACTCATATTTATCTATACCTAATAATACTTCACCAACAAAATTCTTTAACTGCTCAAAGTCATTGATAATAGGCCCCGCCATCAATTCTGATGGATCATCCACAACTAATCCGTTCTTATATTCATTCAAATCAGAAAAAGTATATCCTAGTGGTTTATTCAAGAAAAGATAATCAAATGCCACGGATGAATAATCACTAATCATTGCATCCGTCTCTTTTAGAAGCTCGTAATTATCAATTCCAAGCTTCTTACACTTTGTTCCCGTTAGAAGTCGTATATTAGATTGTTCTTCAATGTGGACCGTACTCATATCCTGCATTGGATGAATTTTAATAATTAGTAGTCCATCACGCTCTTTCAAGATTTGATTTAACTTATATAATTGCTCGTTATTTTCCACAAGTGGTATTCCCAATGGCAGTTCAGCACGACTATCATTGCGCTGATACCCTCCACCTTTTCTAAAAGTAGGCATCCAGATAATTGTCTTTTTCCTGGCTGCGTCAACATTCATTTTACACAACTGCGGTTCACACGGTTTCAGAAGTTGATCATGTATAGGGAATCCTATGGAAATCATTTTGGTTTGTGGTTGCGGATTAAATTGGTTTTCTTGTATCTTTCTTGTATACTCAGACGGAATTAAAATATAATCCACACATTCTGGCACATCGATTTTTCCCTTTGAATTTTTCAGTGAAAATGCGCCGTGTGTCAAGTAATAAGATTTTTGTCCGTCCCGCACCTTTCCTGTTACAACACAATCCGCCGTGAAAAACTTTGCCATATAAATATAATAGTCTTTTAGCACATTCGGCTTATACAAGGGAAAGCAGACCACATTTGGGGGCAAGTTCTCCGGCTTTTTATTTTTGATTAACCACACAATCTTATATTTTTCATTGTAGCCATTTTCTATCAGATAACGATAAAATGCGCCGCCATTGCTATCAAAATCATTATGACTTTCAATAACAATAACGTCTTGTAATGTTCTTTTTTTAAGAAACACTTGCATAATTCTTTGAAGCATAATATCAATCTTGTACATATATATCACATCAAGTGTATGCTTCAAACCGTTTTTTTTCAGATACGAAATTACTTTCATGTCATCATTCCTTATTTTTAACAGCAAGTAACATATTCATGATTTTGTTTTTATTTACTATTGCAATAAGCACTATTATTGAAACCATTAAATATCGAATCAAAACATTTTTATATACCACAACAAGTGCAAACATCAACACTATTGTTCCTACAGAAACTGCCAGAATCAATTTTATATCGTAAATCTCACTTTCTATCTTTTTTTCACTCAACACTTTTCTATAGAACAGGTAGTGTACATAAGCCAAAAAGATATAGCAAATCAATGTCGTATAACCCGCCGCATAATATCCATATATTTTAATAAACACAAAATTCAAAATCAAATTCAATACAGCACAAATACAAGTAGCCGTTGAAATCCATTTTGTTTTTTCATAGTAATATTCAATAGTGCTGAATAATGAATACAAGAATATAAACAGAACTGAAAGTGCAATCGGGGGTATTACATAAATGGCATCCATGTACTTTTCCCCTGCAAATACATAAATCACTTCTGGTGCAAATGCCATCACACACATGCACAAACACGCTATTAAAACAACCAATCCATTTGCTACTTTTCTTATATCTTTAGTTTTTCCGTCCCTAATTGATTTGTAAATATATGGCGTCAGTGAATTATTTATTGCTGTCATCACCAACATCATCATGCTAGAGATCGTATAGGCCACACTATAATATGCGGCCTGTGCCGTTCCAACCATTCTGCCAATCATTAAACGGTCTGATTGGTTAAGAACATAGTTCGACAAATAATGTGGAATTAGAGGAAGATTAAATCCAAGCGCATACGTCCAATATTTTTTATTATAAAATATTTTTCCGCGGCAAAATAATAGAGCCAGAAGTAATACACCAACCAAGCCTTTTGCCAGCATATCCGCATAGACACGCGCTTCTGTTTTGTACGAAGTAAGTCCTACTGCAATTATGCCACCCCCTAATGAAAGGGCTGTCATAAAGATCGTCAAAGCAACATATTTTTTATATTTGTAATCAAATCGCTGCTTTGCGCTCCATAACTCCGTTGATGGCATGAAGAACAATTCAGCAAACATTGCAATCATCAAAACAGGTGATAGTTGAAATACCTCTGTCCAAAATGAAGGAGCAATAATATAAACACCTAAAAAGACTGCTGTAATCGTAATAATCAAGCCTAGTTGGGATGATGTAAAACGCTCAACATCGTCTGCAAATAGGATAAGCCCTTTTTGATAACCGCTCAAAAAAACATTTAGAGATGTGAATATAATTAAGATCGATACCCACGATTGAAAAATCGAGAATTGTCCATATTGTTCTTCGGACATCACCCTTGTAAAAATCGGAGTAGACAGCAATGCTATTCCTTTATTTATGACATTGCAAATGGTGTACCACAGTGATGCTTTTACGGGAGGTGAAAGTTCCTTATACTTTTCGGCTATATTTATTTTCATTTTCAATGAAATTGTCCTTCTTGTTTTAATTTCAAATAGTGTTCTTTATCTCTATATTTAAATGCAATCGCCGGATGTCCACCAGCAATTCCAAAAGGAAGTATATCTTTACATACAATCGAGCCAGCTTGCACAATAGCTCCTTCTCCAATCTTCACCCCCCCTAATACGATCACATTATTTCCCAACCACACACAATCTCCAATATAAACATCTTTATCCAGAAATGTTTCATCATAGGGAATCTTTTTTCCTTCATAATTATGAAATGATGTTATAATCTGGCAACCAACTCCAGAATGGAAATAGTTTCCTATTTCAACCTTCCCGTTTCCAGATATACCCATTCCATTAAAACTCACATGATTACCAAGATATGTATTACTCGTCACCCATGATTTTCCACCGCAATATAAACCAGCACCACATTTTGCGGCCTTTTTGCGAATACGCCAAGGATAATATTTCTTAGCAACTAGCTGTTTTACCTTTGTAATTAAACCCATTATTAATTATCTCCTCTCTATCTTTTACAAGCGTCCTCACGCTAAATATAATTGAAAGAATCATATACATATAAATATAAAGTGTCGTACTCTCAAATAACATAATAAACAGCAACGCTATTAAACTTGCATTGCACAAAACTCTATACCTTGTTATCTTAATTTTATTTATATCTTTTGCAAATCCAAGTATCATCCCCCAAAAAGAAATCATTAAAATCACTCCGCCGTCCAAAAGATTTTGAACAAGTTGATTATGTGCATAATTAAATCCTTTTGTCCAGAATGTACTCAAGAGCACACCATCTATTCCATATCCAAAAATTGGGCGAAGTTCTATCTTTTCAAGCGCGCTTTTCCACACGAAACTTCTTCCGTTAATGTCAAGATATAAAAGGAAATTAGTGTTTACAGCCGAAAAGTATACTATCAAAGCACTTAAGGCTACCATTACAATTATATAAACCTCACTAGGAAGCATTAAAACCTGTGAAAGTTTCCATTTATATATAACAAATGCAATTAAAAAAGCAATTGCCGTAAAAACTGCCGCTTCAGCGTCTGTTGTTAACATTGTATATAGTGTAATAATGAAAAGATATACAATTCTTTTTGTTCTATCATGATATAGCATCCACGAAAGCACAGATACTAATATTGCAAGGACTCCATACTGTGATACAACTTGTATATGTCCTAAAAATATAGTGTGATACAATCCATAAAAGTCTGGTTGCAACAATGTCATAACTAAGTTAATTGTAAATTCAACACACAAAACATTCACTATATTATCCAGCAACTTTTTAGGATTTCTTTTCATATTTAAAATCATAAACACGCACACACTTGGTGCTGCTAATAACTGCTGTAGCCCGCTCGACACGCTACGCCTACAAACCATCGTAATAATAATCGACAAAATAAAATATGTAGTTATTTGTAGCGCATATTTTTCAATTTTTCCTTTGAATAATTTGCTTCTAGTTCTTGAGCATTTTATCCATTGCAGCCATGTTAGAATTACCGATAACCACATAGTTGCAGAACACACTTTATGGTAAGTTTCACTTACTCCAATATATCCACGCGGAAATAAAAAGCCTATTATTATAACATATAAAAGCACAGATTGCAGTGACACTGTAAGAGATCTTTTCATCATTTTTTCTCCTGCTTGAGAAAAATCATATTCCGTATTTTCTTTATTTTTTGAACATTTTTTTCTCCTATAGTTCTTGCAATCTTTCTTTTCCACTTTTGTTTGTTACCAGCCCATGTTGCTGCATAATGATGGATTGAAACCGTGTCCTCACAAAGTAAATTCTCTGTATTACCTGTCGAAAGTGGATCAAAGAAACGTGGTGGATATACTGTTACTTCTTTTAGATAGGTAACGTCCTCATTGCTGACCTTACCAAATGAACGAATCACCTTATCATTAAGCCACGGACACGCAAATGTGTTTTTCTTCTGGTCAGAAAAAGGAATTGAATCATAGCATTCCATCATCTTCTGTACCACTGGACTTGATTTTTGGGCACCAAAACCAAGTCCAGTGTTACATAGGGATTCAGGCTGCTGAATCCCTATGTAACACTGATTTTCTAACAGAAAATCAGGTTTTTTCAGGAGTTCAACATCTGTATCTAAATAAATTCCACCGTTATCATACACTACTTTCAATCTTGCATAATCCGAAACAAACGCCCATGCTTTTGCTTCGTATGCTGCTTTCATAAACGGATGGCTATCCACATCAAAATTTGACTCATCCCATCGTTTGATTTCGTAATCTGGGCAATACTTTTCCCATGTTTTAATGCAATCCAAAACATCTTTTGGCAGTGGTTTTCCACCAAACCAGCAATAATGAATTATTTTAGGTATCATCTTATTTCCTCTATTATTTTATGTTATTTAATTCTTTTAGCCGGGACTCCTGCAACAATTGAGTGGGCCTCCACATCATTTACTACTACAGCATTTGCACCAATAACGGCACCAGATCCAATATGGACGCCCTTTGTTATCGTAACATTTGCCCCACACCAAACTCTATCCCCGATCGTAATGGGCTTTGAAACGAGTGTTTCTGTCACACCATCTTTTCCAATCTCATGGTCATGATCGATGATAACGAGATTATTGGCAAACATACAATCATTTCCAATCACAATATTCTCTGCACAAGTGAGCGAACAATTATGATTAAAGAATACATTTTCGCCAATAGTCATTTTCCCACCATCTACGGATTTTAAATAAAGCGGCCCTCTTGACATCAAAAAACGTCCAATGGTAATACGCCCATCACCTATAATTTCAGTTTTTAATGCGCCTCTAATCGAATTGATCCATGTTGCCTGAACTTTTCCATAAGTACAAACTTTAGCACACAGTATCTTCCACGCACTCAATAAGCCAGTGCAGCATTTATGAAATATCTTCATACTCCTCCATGCAAATCTGTCACAAACAAGTCTGCACGAAAGATAAACGAACTTCTCCTACAACTGGTTTATGACTGATGTAATGTTTATATATTTACTTTTTCCAAACGGTTCATAAGAAGCCATTATAGATTCATGCTTGGGGAACTGGCGAATAACTGTGTACCCCCCCCCTGAATATTTCTCCATTGCTTGCAGGTAAAGAACAACTTATTCTTATAAGGCAATTTCATAAACTCATCCACCTCCGTTTCTGTACACCCATTTTGATCATTGAATTTAATCAACAATTTATTCCAGTTAATTCTCTGAATACGCCGTTCCCACTTTTCTCTTGCTTCTTTTTCACTGTGATAATGTAAAAAGAATAGTTCAATCGTATTTATTCCATTAGATAGCACTCCTATGGGATACGAGCCAAACCTCTTATCTTCTGAAATCTGTGGCATATCTTTCCATCGAGACTTTTCTGGTTTAATAAACGTCAATTTCCCATTGACATAGCCTTTCAAGTCGGACAAAAATTCAATATAATCCTTTGCAACAAAAAACATCCCAACTGTTGGTGATTCTTTCGGAAGATTATAGCTTTCATATACCATTCCACCCCAGCAGTTATTAGATATAATTGTAAAATCTGTAACTCTTAGTTTCTTTTTTCGATAATTGGCTAATCCAAGCCTCCAGCACTTTAATACCTTCAACCGTAAACCTTCATATGTCGGCATAACCATTTTCTCCGTTCAGAAATTTCAAACTGTTTTCGTCAAGCCGAAATATATATTTCTAAGCCTTTCTGCACCAAATTCAATATCATATCCAGCTTTTCTTATGCTGCTAAAAAGCACATCCTTGCTTTTTTCTCTATCTTGCAAAGAAATATCTATAATGTTCCTTGCCCAGCTCTCAGGGCTTTCTTTGATTGATTTAAATTTCACCAATGGAGTAATTGCGCATTCTTTTGTGACTGTATCTGACACAATACATGGCAACCCGGCAATCTGCCACTCAATTACAACCATTGGAAGGCCCTCATACAAACTAGGCAAAAGCATTACATCGAAAGCTGAAAGATAATCTGCCACATTGTCTATTACGCCAGTAAAAATAACATTATCTCTAATCGTAGATTTTTTTACCAGATCTTTTATTTCGTCTATTTTCTCTCCTGTTCCTACTAACACGAGATATGTATTTCTATCTTTCTTGTAAAGTTCTTCAAAAACCTGAAGCAAATATTCATGATTCTTTTGAACGTTAAATCGTCCCACATGGCCAACCACTAAAGCGCTTTTTGGAATTTTCAATTTATTCCGATAATTTATTCTGTTTTGTGCATTATATTCGTACTTTTTTATATCGCGCCCATTAGGAATAATTACGAACTCACGATTTCCAAACATCCATTTTCCAGCTTCAGAACCACATGCAAATGCTTTTGTATAGGCCCTATTAAAAATCGGACGTAACAATTTATCGACTTCTTGATGCTCGCAGGTAGTATTATGACTATGCGCTATCCGTACTTTGCATCCTGCCAACATTGCCGCAACAAGTTCAACGCTCATAATGGCACTGCTGCCATGAACGTGAACAATATCTATTTTCTCTCTTACTAAATATCTACACAGCGAGAAAAAATATTTGACTATGTTCGTTTTTCTATACGGGATAGAAACAACTTTGCATCCACTTCTTTTTACTTTTTGAACAGCAACATCCTCTGCTTTATTTGTTGCAAGGACCCGAACATCCAAATCAGTTTTATCCATCGCCGCCATGTAGTCTGTAATACAGCTAAGTATCCCGTCCGAAAACAATCCTCCCGTTGGAATATGAAGAACTTTCACGATGTTATTCTCTCTTTCCTATTTATTTTTCATTTACTACGACTCAGCCACTATAAAATCAGCTTACTTCATAAGTTCCTCTACAATTTGCTCCAACTTTTCATTGAACCTTGCATTATTGCTATTCATTCCGTGTCCCATACCAGCGACAATCTGATCATAGTTCGTTATGATGTCTCCCAATATTTCAATATCTTCTACCGGGATGATTGTTCCCATTCTCTGAGCCACATTTCTCGCAAATTCAACCTGATGATCGTTTACATGCTCATTGAATTGATGCTGCCGCGGCACAACGATGGGTGTTTTCCCTACCTGCAATGGCATGATGAAACTTGCTGGGCCACCGTGAGTAATTACAATCCTGGCATCGGCTACATTCTTAACCATCTGCTGGTACGGAATCAATTTGCTCCACTGGCAGTATTTCGGCTCATATGTACTAAAGCCGGTTTGGATAATCACATCATCTTTGATAACCCCATCACGTTTCAATTCGTCTACTTTTTGAATCAGTCGATTAAACGGCTGCTCATGTGTTCCTACCGTCACAAAAATCATTACTTATTACCCCTACTTAGAAAATGCTTCCGAGGTTGACCGCTTTCGGATAGACCTTTTTCTGCTCTTCCCACTGCACAATAAACTTGTCAACAATGGGATAAACCATTTTTCCCGTCATCGTTGGCTTATCAATCCGATCAAAGACCTCAATATAAATCAGCTTTGCGCCCATCGTCTTTCCAATGTAGAAGAATGGAACCGCAACCGCTGCACCGCAGGAAATAATCAAATCAGGCTTTTCCTTATGCAGCACATCCCACGCAATTTTTGTATTTTTGATGAGTGCCTTAATACTACGGTTTGTCGGGAAGTAACAAGGGTATACCTTTTCTCCCTCTAAAAGGCTTCTTGCATCTTCCTTATCAAAGGTCACCCAAAAGCGATTTTTGTCTTTCCAAAATGGCTTTAGCATATAAAGGTGGGTCAAATGACCACCAGATGACCCCACAAGGCAAACTTTCATATTTTTCTCTATTACACTTTTTGTTTTCATTCAAATTCTCCCCCCGGTATGTTGTTCTTCATTGCACGACAACAAGCCTGTATACAGATCACCGCAGCAATCTATACGCAGGCTTGCCTTCGTACCTCCTTATTCTGTTTTCTGCTCTATCAGCTTTCGCTGTGGTGGGTTAAGTATAGAGCGCAACCAGAAGCCATTAGCACCTGAAATCACGCTGGTTATAACGCACCATGACAGGCAGAAACAGGTTGAGGTGAAAAGGTCAAGCCGCGTAAACCCGCATGAAATCAGGCTTTTCTCTGGTTGTCCATATTATTTCACACTCCCCATCCGGGTTCAGATACACCTTGCCACCCAGCTTATGAATTTTTCTGTAAAAATGCCCCGCAAATGGTCCAATACGGCAGGCCATAATATAAACAATTGGGTGATTGATATGATTTTTTTTGATGTGTTCACAACAAGCATGCAGAGCTGCTACATCATAATAAATCGCCTGTGCAGGTCCGATCTGAGGGACATCGATCTTAAAGCAGTGTGCATTATGGAGTTCAAACTCATGATCGTTAATTTTGGTCACACCCTCAAATTTGTTTTCATCCATGCAGCCATCACCATTGGCTTTGCATGCAACATGATATTTAATATTTTCTTTGTTCTGATGGTACTCTGTAAGCTTGAATACAAAGGTTTCGTAACCGCCGTAAGCTCCAAGGGATTTTGCGCCTACTAAATAAACATGCTGTACTTCTTTTTTCATATCTTCTCCAGTTCATTTCTATATTTTTTCAAAACTAATCAAACTTAACATTGTTTTCAAATATTAGTATTGATTAATCCTGAAATTCGATTATCCTGAAAAAATTCCAAATAATTGTTATTATTTGGACTTTTCCTCTCCACACCGAGACAGTCTCTCCTCTTGCCCTCTTCAAGAGCAGTGTTACTATGTTTCTCTTCATAAATCTTTCGACTTATTCCATCTTTTATCTTCCTAATCGCAACATTTCCGCAATTTTTCAGCACAGTATCCAATTCTGAATGATTTTCAAAGTCCGATTCCGTATCTTTTTACATAGACCCCTTCTGACCTAATACAATCAGTACAGTCTTAAACAGAATCCTGATATCCAGCATAAATGACCATTCCGAGATATACTTCGTATCCAGTTTTACAACTTCTTCGAAGTCCGTAATCTCGCTTCGTCCGCTTACCTGCCACATACCAGTCAGTCCTGGCTTGATTGCCAGTCTTGCTCTGTGATGGAGCTCATATTTCTCCCACTCGTCTACTGTCGGCGGACGGGTTCCTACGAGGCTCATGTCACCTTTTAACACATTGAAGAACTGCGGGAACTCATCCAGCGAGGTTTTGCGGATAAAGTTTCCGATTCCTTTGCCAGGTCCTTTTTCGCTTCCGATGACACGCGGGTCATTCTCCATTTTGAACATCAGACCATCGCTGACGCGGTTTTGTTTCATCAGTTCTTTTTTCCGCTCTCCCGCATCCATGTACATGCTGCGGAATTTGTAAATCTTGAATTTTCTTCCGTTCTTTCCGACACGGTACTGTGAAAAGAAGATCGGGCCCGGAGACTTGATATAAATCGCCGGGGCAACGAACAGGAAGATGATTCCGGTCAGAATACATCCGGCAAGACCGCCGCAGATGTCCATGATTCGTTTCAGCACAAGCTGTCCTGCGCTTGCCATGTTGATGCAGGTGGTGACCACGGTATAGTTGCCCATGCGCTCTACAGTCTGATTTTTTCCCTGCATTTCATTCACATCCGCAATTTTCACATGGATCGTAATTCCCATCTCAGCGAATGCGTCGAATACTTTCTGCGGAATTTCTCTGCCTTCCGGCAGAACGATCAGCACTTCGTCGAACCACTCACGGCAGACATACTCAGCTGCGTCTGCAAGATTTGATACCACCGGTACGCCGTGGATTTTGTGTCCGGTCCTGTCCTGGTCTACGAGAACAACGCCGGTCGGACGAACGCCGATGTAATCGAAGTCCAGCATGCTCTTTACAACGGACTGTGACTGTTTTTCGGTCGTGATAATCAGAAGCGAACGGCCGCTGTGTTCTCCGCTGCTGCGTTTCTTCAAAACGACTTTCCAGCCAGTGCGCACCAGATAGGAAAACATTCCGTACAGAACACCGGTCAGCATAATGGTTGCTCTGGAGAACTGGTCTCCCGCCTGAATCAGGAACAGGTAGAATACACCAAGAACGATGATGTATACCATATTTTTTGCGGTCATTCCGATTTCCACGAGGTATCCGCGCTTCATGACGTTTTTGAAAGAATCGTCAAAAAACATGATCATCAGCTGGATCAGAGCGAATACGATAGCCTCATTTCGGTAAATTGGGCTTCCATATGGATTAAAACTGTGATGTCTCAGAAAATAGCCCATAACGAAAGCGAGCTGAAAGCAGATAATATCAAGAACCATAAAATCCAGATGCTTCAGCCATCCTGTGGATGATTTTTTGTACATACCTTTCTCCCCTGTCGTATTTCTTTTTTCCGTATCCGTAACATTTTCTTATTACACATAGTTTTACTGCTTTTTCGCATTACCAGTTTTACTAAAATCTCTTTCTGGCGCTATGCATCTCATTTGTATATTTATAACTTCTGCAACGAATACCAAACCGTTTTTTCTTTAATCTCAAATATTCTATCCCACTTCTACTTATTTGTAAAGGTGTGGACCGCTTCTTGGACATACTTTTTTCACATTTTTGTAAGATATTTCATTTTCTATTACTTCATCAGATCCAATATTTGCAGCGTTTTCATTTTTTTCTCGACATACCGATGCAGATACGCCCGCAGTAACCGCTCCAGTTCATCCAGGATCTCTTCATTCACCGTAAACCCATACAGCTTTTCCAGTGGCGCCGCAATGATATAGCGGCATGCCAGCACGGTGCCCGGCTGCAGCGTCCATGGATCTTTGATTGTCTTTCCGCAGTTTTGGCAGTAGATGGCGCTGTCGCGCAGGGAGAAAACGGTCAGATTCTCTTTCGTGCCGCACTCCATGCAGGAGAACATCTGCGGTGCTTCTCCGCTGATCGTGATCGTCCGCAGTTCGAAGATGCACCGGATCAGGCGGAGGTCCTGTTTTCCGCGGCGGATGGCGTTCATCGTCACGTACAGTAGGTTCAGCATCTGGGTTTCATCGTTTCCTTCCTGACCGAAATATTCGGCCAGTTCCAGAAAATAAAAACCGTAGTAGACGCCGGGCTGCATCTGCGCCAGGTCAAGAAAGTATTCTTTGATGTTTGCACCGGAGAGAGTGTAGCTGTCGCGGCCTTCGTAGACCTGAAACTCGCCGAAGACGAACGGATTGGAAACGGCCATCAGCGGGCTTTTCATGCGGCGGGCACCGCGCGCGAAGGCAGTGATTTTGCCGAGCTCCCGGGTCAGGATCACGACGCGCTTGTCATACTCTCCGACCGGGGAGGCGGATAATACCATTCCGCTTACATTGATTGGTTCTCGCATGTTTCTTCCTTATTATAATGCAATATTATAAATCGAGTTTCTTTTTATCATATCCGAAGTTCTTCACAAGGAAATCGCTGTCGCGCCAGTCTTTTTTGACTTTGACCCAGAGTTTCAGATTGACTTTCTGCTCCAGCATCTGCTCCAGCTCATACCGCGCATTGCTTCCAATCTTCTTGAGCATCGCGCCCTGTTTTCCGATGATGATGCCCTTGTGGGAATCGCGCTCGCAGATGATGGTCGCATCGATATCAACGATTTTTCCGTTCGGGCGGTCTTTCATCTGATCGATCACAACGGCGATGCCATGCGGAATCTCTTCGTTTAAGGCGTACAGTGCTTTCTCGCGGATGATCTCAGCCACGATCTGGCGCATCGGCTGATCAGTGATGGTGTCCTCATCGTAGAACTGCGGGCCGTACGGCAGGTATTTGAAGATGCTCGGAATGATGTCATCGGTATTCTGATGGCGGAGTGCCGAGCACGGAATGATCTCGGCAAACTGGAACAGCTTGCGGTACGTGTCGATGAATTCCAGGATTTTGTCTTTCTCCACGGTATCGGTCTTGTTGATAATGAGGATGACCGGCGCATTGACTTTCTCCAGGATCTCTGCGATATGGCGCTCTCCTGCTCCGATGAAGTTGCTCGGCTCTACGAGCCAGAGAATCACATCGACTTCTTTTAACGTTTTCTCGGCTACATCGACCATGTACTCGCCGAGCTTATTTTTCGCCTTGTGGATACCCGGTGTGTCGAGGAACACGATCTGTCCCTCGTCACACGTATAAACGGTCTGGATGCGGTTGCGGGTGGTCTGCGGTTTCTTGGATGTGATCGCAATCTTCTGTCCGATCAGGTGGTTCATCAGCGTGGATTTTCCCACGTTCGGACGGCCGATCAGGGCTACAAAGCCGGATTTATAATTTGCATTGTTTTCCATTGCTGTTTTGTTCTCCTAACTTATAAGTTCTCTACGTTCTTGAACAGTTCTTTCTCTTTCTGAATGGCTGCTTCGCTTCCGACAACGCAGATGTTGTTCTGTTTTAAGGCTGCATCTACAAGGTCTGCCAGTGCATGAATGTCATCCAGGGTTGCATCGAGGATCTGGTCTCTCTCCTGCTGGAAATCGGCTTCGGTGATGCCGTTGAACCATGCGCTCTCGGAGGTCTGGCCTTTTGCGGACGGGTTCATCGGGACGTCGAGTTCGCTGATTGTTCCGATGATGTATTTGGTCATCTGGCGCTCGTCTGCTTCGAAATTGCGCACGTAATCGCCGATACCGCGGTATACTTCAAGGGTTCTTCCGACGTTCGGGTCACGGTAGGAAGAAATGCACGCGTTTCCGCCTCTTCCGAAAGCTCCGCCGCAGCCATAAGCGCCGCCTTTGACACGGATGTTGATCCACAGATAGTCATAGCTCAGCATGACACGCAGGATGCGCAGGGCTCCTGTGTAGTCGTAGCCTTCGCGCTCGAAGTTTCCACAGAGTGCCACGTACTGTACCTGGCCGGAGGTCTGGAAGGCTTCGTTTTTCTGTTCAAAGTCATACACAATGCTGCCCGGCTCCACTTCGTCGGTGTACAGATTCTCTTTGAATGCTGCGATTTTTTCTTCCAGCGGTGCGTAGCCTGTCTCGTCTGCGGTATAGGAGACGGTCAGATTCTCTTTGCGGAAGATGTATTTCATCAGGGTCTGCAGATTTTTAATCAGTTCTGCTTTTTTCTCATTGAAGTTCTCGTCCAGATCTTTTAAGAGCTGGTAAAAGCCGATGCCTGCGATGCGGTCCTGGAAATTGCTCATCGGGGAGTAATAGGAAGCTGCACGCATCACAGCCGTTGCATTTCCGGCGGAAGACAGGCGGTTCTGCAGGCCGGATTTCATGCTGGAGATGATCTCGTGAAGACGTTTCTCATCATCCAGGCGGGAGGTGTTCAGGATTTCCTTGATCATTTTCATGACGAAATCCAGTTTGTCGTACAGGAATTTCGCGCGGATGCCGAACATTCTGCGGCAGTCGTCATCATTTTCCGGAATGCGGAATACCTGCAGTCCGCAGTTGATGCCGCCGGTCTGTGCATTGATCTCGTTGAACAGTTCGCCATAGGTGTAGTGTTCGGTGTCCACATAGCCGAGAACGGATTTCAAGACACCCATGTACGGGATCAGATCGTTCGGCACATTTTTCGTATCAAACAGCAGGTTTAAGTAACCGATGCCGTTCGTGAATACGTTGTGATGAAGCACAGTCGTTCCATCGACTTCATGCTCGTCATTGTAAAGTTTGATAGACTCACGTTTGATATCGCTTCGCTTCAGGAGCGGAATCGTCTCGAGTGCTTCCTCGCTCTCCTCTTCTTCCTGATATGCTGCCAGCTCTTTGGTGTCAGCAATGATTTTCTCGATCTCTTCTTTTGACAGGCTCTCTTTGTATTTCTGCAGTTTTTCTGCGGTCTTTGCATCATTTTCTGCGGCAAGACCGGTCTTCGGAACGAGGGTCACGATGGAGGCATGGGTGTTGTCCAGCAGATACGTCTGGATCAGGTTTTCGAAATAGCCTTCTTTTGCCAGTTTTTTCAGCTCATCGTAGATCGCAAGCTGCTGCAGGTAGGCGAACGGTTTGTTCTCGTCGTACAGCCAGCTGTCGAAGACGTCAATGCCGTACATCAGGCCCTTCGGGAAGCTGGAGAAGTCCGCCTCACGGAAACGGAATTCGAAATAGTTGATGCCTGCCTCGAGGGCTTTCTGATCCATGCCGTTTTTCACGATATCCTCGAGGGTGCCGCGGATGATGGACAGGAATTTTTCTTTCTCGTTTTCATCGGCGTTTTTGGCTACGATGGAAAAGAATGGCTGTAAGATGCCGTCCTCGTAGGAGCCGTAAACGTCTTTTCCGATGTGTGCGTCAAGGAGTGCCTGTTTGACTGGGGCTCCCGGTGCGTCAAGGAGTGCATACTCCAGAACGGAAAATGCTACGTTCAATTTTACATCCAGACCGCTGCCGATGACCATGTTGTAGGACAGGTACGCATTGTTTTCAAGTGGATCGCCGTCGAGCACCGGATACTCGTGTACAATATCGAGGGTCTCTGCAAATGGTTTCTGGTACGGAATTTCGGATTTTACTTCTTTTGCCTCAAAATGGGACAGGTATTTTTCATCCATCCACGCCAGTTTTTCTTCCATGTCCATGTTTCCGTACAGGTAGATGTAGCTGTTGGACGGATGGTAATAGGTCTGATGGAATTTCAGGAAGTTTTCGTAGGTCAGGTCCGGGATGCAGGACGGGTCTCCGCCGGATTCTACGCCGTACGGGGTGTCCGGGAACAGGGTATTGAAGGTTTCACGCTCCAGGACATCGTCTGCGGAGGAGAAGGCTCCTTTCATTTCATTGTATACCACACCGTTGTAGGTCAGCGGGCCGTCTTCGCTTTCCAGATGGTAGCTCCAGCCTTCCTGACGGAAGATTTCGTCGTGTTTGTAAATGTTCGGGTAGAATACGGCATCCATGTAGACATGCATCAGGTTCTGGAAATCGGCATCGTTGGTGCTGGCTACCGGGTACATGGTTTTGTCCGGGTAGGTCATGGCATTTAAGAAGGTGTTCAGGGATCCTTTGACGAGTTCTACGAAGGGATCCTTTAACGGGAATTCGCGGGAGCCGCAGAGGACGCTGTGCTCGAGGATGTGGGCTACGCCGGTGCTGTCGGCCGGCGGGGTACGGAACGCAATGTTGAAGACTTTGTTGTCATCTTCGGTTTCGAGAAGGAGCACGCGGGCACCGCTCTTGTTGTGGCGGAGGAGGTAGCCGTGTGCATGGATATCGTCAATCTGCTGTTCCTGCAGCAGGGTATAGGCTTTGCAATGTTCTGCGTTCATTTTTGTATATCCTTTCTTGTTTTTCTTTATTATTTCCGGTTTTATGCAGTCAAAAACGGACCGCAGTGCCCGTTTGCTGGGATTTTCTGCGGCCCTGTCGGTTTTATTCTTCGTTGTCGGTTTCTGCTGCGGTGTTCTCTGTCTCGTCGACGTGTTCTTTTACTTCGTCGTTTGCAGCGTTGTTCTGTGCATTTTTCTGTGCCTGTGCTGCAGCGGCCTGTGCCATCATTGCCTCAAGGTTCGGTCGGACGCTCTGTGCCTGGGCTCCCATGATTCTCTGGAGCTGTTCTCTGGTCAACAGAAGGTTGAAGCCGGACGGGTTGATGACGAAGCCTTTGGCCTGTTTCATCAGGTACGGCAGAAGGTGCTGGAACGGGATGGCTGCCAGACGGAGTTTTGCCTGCGGATCCGGACGGAATTTCTGGAATTCACCGATATCGGAAAACAGCGGCTGGAAGATGTCTTCGTTCTGGTTTTTGATGTACGGGATGCGCACGTCTGGTCCCGGGTTGGCCGGATCGAATTCGCCCTGTACCTGGGAGATGTCGATGGCAAGGATGAATTTGCTTCTCATCAGGTTGACAAGCATTTCTTCTTCGAGTTCACGCAGGTGCTGCATGCGCTCGGCATCGTCTCTTCTCTGGTTTGGTTTTCTGAGTTCCTGCAGAAAGTATACGACGGTGAGCTGTACGCCCGGGTTCAGAACCGGGAGGTGCTGTTTGTTCATTTTCTCCATGTCTGGTTTCGGGAAGATCTGCTCGAGCTCGATGCGGCGGGTCTGGTCGCCTTCGTGGAAGATGACCATGTTGACGCCTTCGGCGTAGAGGCCCATATAGAAGTTCGGCATCTGCTTGCGCAGGACTTTTACGGTGAGCAGCGGGGTGTTCTTTTCTACATAGGATTTTGCAAACTCCTTGGCTGCTTCTTCTTCGGTAAACATGTATACCTGATCATCAAAGGTTTCCGGATCGCACTCTACGTATGGGAGTTTTGTGATCTGGGAAAAGGTCACATAGATGATTTCCATGCTCTGGAATTTCTTCATGGTGAAGCTGTTGTCTACTGTCATTTGTGGTTGAGTCCTTTCTTCGCTCTTAGAGGACGGTTTATCCTCAAAATATCTATGTGGTATTATATCATACTTTTGATGGGTTGCCAAAGGTTTATTGCTTCAGCTCGCCATTTTTGCGTTCGGATAGATTTTTTCCATCCGGCTGTCCGGAAAACGTTCATCAATGAGCTGCTCTATGGCGTTTGCTGCTGGCTCATTGTGGGCACGCTGGTCGTAGCGGGTGAGGGCCAGGGTGGAGACGAGGATGTTGGCGAGCATGAAGATGATCAGTATCCAGGTGATGATGGGACCCTGTTTCAGGGGGATTTTTTCGATCCATTTTGAGAACAGGGGGTAGAGTTTTTTCAGCCATACGACGGCGGCGATTCCCCAGAAGAAGCAGTACAGGAGGTTGATGCGGCCTCCGAGGTTGAAGGGGATGTCGCTGTAGTCCCAGAAAACTTTTCCGAAGACGATTTCGGTGAAGACGCTGCAGAGGTATTCGTAGGCGCCGCCGAGGAAGGTTCCGAAGGCGAATAAAAAGCCGTCGGAGCGGTTTCTGTAATTATAGAGGAACCAGGTGGCGAGGGCGATGGCGAGGCCCCAGACGATGCTGAACGGGCCCCAGACAAGGCTGCTGCGGCTCATCCAGACGCCGGCGGTGATGCGGCAGAAGATGGTCTCGACGATGTCTCCTAAGAAGGCGCCGATGATGAACAGAAGGATGATTTTATAAAAGCTGCATCCCTCGGCAAATACTTTCGATTTTTCTTTCTGCTTCGGAATCGGCTGCACCGACGGGTAGGCGCGCTCGACACGGGCTTCCAGGCAGCGGTACAGACGGACCGAAAGGCGTTTGGTGAAAGCGTCGATCTGATCGTTCATCGCGGTGATGCGCGGCATCTTTTTGGTGATGTGGCGCAGGACGGCGTAGGAACCGATGGCATCGACGGCAAGAATTCCGAACAGGATCCACAGCGTGATATGCATCATGCCGGTTGGCGCCAGATGGAGGAGGGTAAGGCCGAGTGCGTTGCCGAATTTCAGGGCAAGAACACCAAGGATTCCCCATAGTACGGAATACTGGAGGCAGATGTAGCCGTCCATGTTCCATTTTTTATTGGAATAATCCCACCATTTGCCGTGGCCGATACGCTCCAGGACGTGGCCGGCGATCCATTCGGCGGCGGTGGCGATGATCATACAGCCGAGGAACAGGAATACGGGGCTGGACTGCAGCTCGTACAGGTAGCGTGTCATAGCAACGGCTGTGATTCCGTAGATGGCACACAATGGGCCGTTTAAGAATCCTCGGTTTACCATATGTTTCTTTCGAATGGCTGCTACTGCTGTTTCCAGAAGCCAGCCAAGGAAAGCGTAGAGGAAGAACAGACCGAGGTAGTCGTAGATTGTGTAGTTCATCGGGATCTCCTTTTCGTTCTCATTTTTCTATTGTTTATAAAAATACTTCTTCTTTTTATACACTATTTACAGCCTGCTATTCTGCTATTATATCATAGCTTTTATACAAAGAAAGCAGTTTAAAAGAAGTTTATGCTTCCTTTTTTAAGAAAAGAAGCCACACCCTTTTGGGGGCATGGCCTCTTTCTTTGCTCAGGCGGCGGCAATACGTACCGCCCGAGGGTTTATGTTACAGGTTTGGAGTAATCTGAACGAAAGAATTACTCTTCTGCGCCGTACAGTTTTACGAGTTTGTTCAGGTAAGTGTAACGGTCTTTTGCTTCCTGCTCGTTCTTGCCGAACAGTCTTTCTGCTTTCGCCGGGTTTGCACGTTTCAGAGAGTTGTAACGTACCTCGCCGTTCAGGAATTCCTGATAATCTCCTGACGGAGCCTTGGAATCCAGTGTGAATGCGCTCTTGCCTTCTGCAGCGAGTGCCGGGTTGAAGCGGAAGCAATGCCAGTATCCGGTCTGAACAGCAAGCTGTTCCTCGGTCTGTGCTTTGCTCATACCTTTCTTGATACCATGGTTGATACATGGAGCGTAAGCGATAATGAGGG
The DNA here is from genome assembly GCF_050872605.1 of Fusicatenibacter sp. GTDB lineage: Bacteria > Bacillota > Clostridia > Lachnospirales > Lachnospiraceae > Fusicatenibacter. Next base: position 35,108 of record NZ_JBNMHD010000016.1, on the reverse strand, counting down.
ACGGTCCCGGATATGCCTCAGCCTCTGCGATTGCTTTGACTGCCTGGTTGTAATCAGCACCCATAGCGATCTGTGCTACGTATACATAGCCATAGCTCATTGCGATGCTTGCCATATCTTTCTTCTTGGTTTCTTTACCGCCTGCTGCGAACTGTGCAACTGCACCGGTCGGAGTAGCTTTGGAGGACTGTCCGCCTGTGTTGGAGTAAACCTCGGTATCGAATACCATTACGTTGATATCTTTTCCGCTGGCAAGTACGTGGTCTACGCCGCCGAATCCGATATCGTAAGCCCATCCGTCACCACCGAAGATCCACTGGGATTTCTTAGCGAGGAAGTCTTTGTTCTTCACGATTTCTCTGCAGGTATCGCAGTCAGCATCTTTGATTGCTTCTACGAGTTTATCGGTTGCGGTTCCATTGGTAGCGCCGCAGTCAAAGGTATCCAGATACTCTTTGCATGCTGCTTTTACTTCTTCCGGAGCTTTCTCAGAGTTCATAACATCCTCAACTTTGGCTTTCAGGCCGCCGCGGATTGCTTTCTGAGCGAGAAGCATACCATAACCGAACTCTGCGTTGTCCTCGAACAGGGAGTTGGACCAGGCCGGGCCCTGTCCTTTCTCGTTTACGGTGTAAGGAGTGGACGGTGAGGAGTTACCCCAGATAGAGGAGCATCCTGTTGCGTTTGCAATGTACATTCTGTCACCAAACAGCTGGGTGATCAGTTTTGCGTAAGGAGTCTCGCCGCAGCCTGCGCATGCGCCGGAGAACTCAAGCAGCGGTTTCTTGAACTGGCTGCCCTTTACGGTATTCTCTTTGAATTTTGCTACAACGTCTGTCTTCTCCGGAAGAGCTGCTGCATAATCGAAGTATTTCTGCTCTGCTTCGTGTGCTGCAAGGCTTTCCATAGCCAGTGCTTTCACACCCTTCTTGCCCGGGCATACGTTTGCACAGGAACCACATCCGGTACAGTCAAGCTGGGAAATAGCCATTGTGAAGGTGTAGTCCGGCATACCGGTCATCGGCATGGTCTGGATGCCTTCCGGAGCTGCTGCTGCTTCTTCTGCGGTCATGGCAACCGGACGGATAACAGCGTGCGGGCAGACGAAGGAACATCTGTTACACTGGATACAGTTTTCCGGATTCCATACCGGTACGTTTACGGCGATACCACGTTTCTCGTATGCGGATGTGCCGGACGGAGTTGTTCCGTCTACGTAGTCTGTAAATGCGGATACAGGCAGGTTGTTTCCTTCCTGGGAAGTTACTTTTGCCTGGATGGTATTTACGAATTTAACAGCGTCAGCGCGGCCGCTCTCTGCGTGAGTTGTGGTCAGACCTTCGTCTGCTGCATCTTTCCAGCTTTCCGGAACTGCAACTTCCTTGATCTGTTTTGCACCCTCATCGATAGCTGCCCAGTTCTTCGCTACGACGTCATCACCTTTACGGCCGTATGTAGCTTTTGCTGCTGCTTTCATGAGTTCGATGGCTTTTTCTTCCGGAATGATCTTCGCAAGCTTGAAGAATGCAGACTGAAGAATGGTGTTGATACGGGTCGGTCCCATGCCGGTCTCGATACCGATCTTAACGCCGTCGATGACATAGAATTTGATGTTGTGGTTTGCGATGAATGCTTTTACCTGTCCCGGCAGATGCTCTTCAAGGCCTGCTTCATCCCATGGGCAGTTCAGAAGGAAGGTTCCTCCGTCTACCAGCTCTTCTACCATGTGATATTTGTTCACATAGGAAGGATTGTGGCATGCAACAAAGTTTGCTTTGTGGATCAGGTATGTGGATTTGATCGGTTTCTTTCCGAAACGCAGGTGGGACATGGTTACACCGCCGGACTTCTTGGAGTCATAGTCGAAGTAAGCCTGTGCGTACATGTCTGTGTTGTCACCGATGATCTTGATGGAGTTCTTGTTTGCACCTACGGTACCGTCTGCGCCAAGTCCCCAGAATTTGCAGTTGATGGTTCCTTCCGGAGTTGTTACCAGAGGAGCGCCAACCGGCAGAGACAGATTGGTAACATCATCTACGATACCAATGGTAAATCTCTGTTTTTCTGTATTTTCATATACAGCAACGATCTGAGCCGGTGTGGTGTCTTTGGAACCAAGTCCGTAACGGCCTGTGAATACCGGTGTTCTCTCGAATTTGCTGCCTTTTAATGCTGCTACTACGTCCAGGTACAGAGGCTCGCCAAGAGATCCCGGCTCTTTTGTTCTGTCCAGAACGGAAATCTGTTTTACAGTCTCCGGAATTGCATTGATGAGTGCTTCTGCGGAGAACGGACGGTACAGACGTACCTTTACAACGCCGACTTTCTTGCCTGCTGCTACGAGGTAATCGATGGTCTCCTCGATGGTATCGCAGACAGAACCCATAGCGATGATTACGTGCTCAGCGTCTGCTGCTCCATAGTAGTTGAACAGTTTGTAATCGGTTCCGATTTTCTCGTTTACTTTGTCCATGTACTCCTGTACGATTGCCGGAAGAGCATCGTAGTATGGGTTACATGCTTCTCTTGCCTGGAAGAAGATATCCGGGTTCTGTGCGGATCCTCTCTGGCACGGATGGTTCGGGTTCAGGGCATGTTTACGGAATGCATCTACTGCATCCATATCTACCATGTCTTTCAGATCTTCGTAATCCCATGTCTCGATTTTCTGAATCTCGTGGGAGGTACGGAATCCATCGAAGAAGTTGATGAATGGAACTTTACCTTTCAGTGCTGCACAGTGTGCAACCGGTGTCAGGTCCATAACCTCCTGTACGCTGGATTCGCAGAGCATTGCGACTCCGGTCTGACGACAGGCGTAAACATCTGAATGATCTCCGAAGATGGAAAGTGCGTGGCTTGCAAGGGCACGAGCGGATACGTTGAATACGCCCGGGAGCTGCTCGCCGGCAATTTTATAAAGGTTCGGGATCATCAGAAGAAGTCCCTGGGATGCGGTGTAGGTTGTGGTAAGAGCTCCGGCTGCCAGTGATCCGTGTACTGCACCTGCTGCTCCTGCCTCAGACTGCATCTCAGTTACCTGAACTTCCTGTCCGAAAATGTTCTTTCTTCCCTGGGTTGCCCACTCATCGGTATGCTCCGCCATAACGGATGAAGGGGTAATTGGGTAAATAGCTGCTACGTCGGTATACGCATAAGACGCATGTGCTGCAGCCTGGTTACCATCCATGGTTTTCATCTTTCTAGCCATTTGATTTTATCCTCCTTAAAAAATGATGACCAAAAATTACTTTGGCTTTTCTCAGGTTGGTGTTCTGCCGGGTTTCGGTTGCCTCCGCGCTTCGAAAAACCCGGATAAGGGCATGGCAATGCCACTATGTCCAGTGTCTGAATTATAACACCGATTGGGCATTCTGTCCAGATTTTCTGTGGGTGTTCAGGGAAAAATACAAGTTTTTTACAACTTCTGGTAATTCCGCGTCGAATTTCTCGATAAAAAAAGAAGGAACGGCCCGCGTATTTTTTTCTCTTCTGCGGACAGTTCCTTTGCTTCTTTTATTTCTGATTCTGCGCCTCAATCTGTTCTGCGAGGTCGGTGAGATAAACCCATCTCTCGGTTTTTTCTTCCAGAGCAGCTTCGGTCTTCTCTTTTTCCGCCATCAGTTCGGCGAGCTTTGCAGAATTGGTGGCGTTTTTGAGCATCTGATCGTCAAGCGATGCAATCTTTTCCTCGAGTGCGGCGATATCGTCATCGATGGTCTCGTACTCGCGCTGTTCTTTGAACGTAAATTTCAGGCGGGTCGGACGGTTCTGCTTCCAGTCGTTGTTCTTTGGCTTTGCAGTTTCGTCCGCGGACGTTTTGGACGGCGCTGCTTTTGCCGTTTCTTCCGCACTTCCGCCGAAACGGCGTTCTTTTGCTTCGAGGTAATCGGTGTAGCCGCCCTCGTACTGCAGAAGATTTCCGTTTCCGTCGAATTCGAAGATGCGGTCCACGACGTTATCCAGGAAATAGCGGTCGTGGGAAACGGTGATGACGATGCCGACGAACGTGTTCAGGAAATCCTCAAGCACGGTAAGGGTCGGGATATCAACGTTGTTGGACGGCTCGTCGAGGATCAGAACATTGGCGCCGCTCACCAGGACGGATAAGAGATACAGTCTCCGTTTTTCGCCTCCGGAGAGTTTGGAAATCGGGGTGTACTGCATATCCGGTGTGAACAGGAAGCGTTCGAGCATCTGCGATGCGCTGATGCGGCCGTCACGGGTCTGGACATACTCAGCGATATCTTTCACGTAGTCGATCACGCGCTGATTCGTATCCATGTCCGGCTCTTCCTGTGCCAGATAGCCGATGCGGATCGTGTCGCCGATTTCGATGGTTCCCGCATCCGGCAGGACTTCTCCGGTGATCATCCGCAGCATTGTGGATTTTCCGCAGCCGTTCGGGCCAATGATGCCGACACTCTGGTTCCGCAGGAAGATGTATTCGAAATCTTTCATCAGCGTTTTATCGCCGAAGGCTTTGCTGACGTTATGGAATTCAATCGTTTTCTTTCCCATGCGGGTCTCGACAGCATCCATCTCCACGACAGCGTCTGCGGTCGGTGCTGTGCCATTTTTGAGTGCTTCGAGACGGTCGAGTCTGGCGCGCTGTTTTGTGCTTCTTGCGCGGCAGCCGCGTTTCGCCCATTCGAGTTCCATGCGCAGGATGCTCTGGCGTTTCCGTTCAGAGGCGAGTTCCATCTCCTCGCGCTCAGCTTTCAGTTCCAGAAAACGGGAATAGTTGGAATCGTAGCTGTACATTTTTCCGTGGCTGATTTCGAGGATGCGGTTCGACACTTTATCCAGGAAATAACGGTCATGGGTGACCATAAAGACGGTTCCGCGGTAATTTTTCAGGTAATCCTCAAGCCAGGAGAGCATCGCATTGTCGAGATGGTTTGTCGGCTCGTCGAGGATCAGGACGTCAAAATCGGACGCAAGCACTTTTGCCAGAGCAACCTTGCGGCGCTGGCCGCCCGAGAGGGTGTCGAGTTTTGCGTCGTATTCGGTGATACCGAGCTGTACAAGGTTGCTCTGCACCTGCCAGTCCTCCTCATCGCCGGAAAGGGCGTAGGACAGCACGGTGGCATCCTTCGGAAATTCCGGTGTCTGCGGAAGATAGGCCATTTTGAGGTTGTTCTGGCGGATAATCTGGCCGGAATCCGGTGTCTCCTCTCCTGCCACCATGCGCAGCAGCGTGGATTTTCCGGTTCCGTTGATTCCGACGATGCCGACCTTGTCGCCCTCCTGCAGGCCGAAGGAGGCATCGTCAAAAATCAGTTTATCGCCGAACAGTTTGCTGATGTGTTCGATGTTGATGATATTCATTTGCACAGTTCTGCAACGGTCTGGTTGATGACTTTTCCGTCTGCTTTACCTTTCATATCTGCCATAACAGCCTTCATGATGGCACCTTTGTTTTTGGTTGCCAGAACGTCTGCGAATTTCTCCTGGATGTAAGCTTTGACTTCGTCTGCACTCATCTGTTTCGGTGCATACTCGCTGATGACGTCATAGCGGAACTGATACTCTGCTTTTAAGTCCTCACGGGATGCCGGGCAGGTATCGATCTGCTCTTTTACGGTCTTCAGCTCTTTTAAGATGACGCGGTCTACCATTTCCGGTTTGATGTCATCGCGGCAGCCCTCGTCAATAGCAACCTTCTTGGCTGCGGAGATCAGGGAAGAGATGGCCTCTTTTCTCGCTTTGTCTTTGGCTTTCATTGCTGCTATCATATCACTTCTTAAAGTTTCTAATTCCATGGTGTTGTTCCTCCTGTACTAAATTTTGTCCGGTTTCAAGTATAACACTTCTCTTTTTGCTTTTCCAGTCACTTTGTAGGATAGCTCCCTTATTTTCCCCACGGCAGACGGTGTTTCTTTACCTGGATTGCCTGATGCGGGCACATTTCCTGACAGCAGAAACAGCGGATGCACTTTTTATAATCGTAGACCGGCGGATTTCTGCGGCCGTTATCAAAGCGGACGGCTTTCCCTTCCACCGGGCAGCTCTCGACGCAGACGCCGCATTTTTTACATTTTTCTTCTATGATATAGGGGCGGCTCTGGAATACCCCGAGGATCTCGAGCAGGTCGAGGGCTCCTTTTTTGCGGGCTTTGCGGCGGTCGACGTTGAAGTTTGGATTTCCGTACTTTCTTTTCAGTTCTTCCTCGGATATGTTATCATCCGCTGTCACGATTTCGATGCGGTCGTCGTGCCACGTTCCAAGACCGAGCGTTTCCCCGTAGAGATTTGTCGGCACATACGACGGATCGAGATCCACCAGATGGCAGAATACGGTATCCAGTGCGATCGGATCGGTGGATATAAGAAGAACTCCCATCGAAACCGGATCGCCGGAAGTCGGACCATTGCCTTCCATTGCTACGATGCCGTCGCAGATATAGAGGCGCGGGGCGACTTTCTGGTTCAGCTCGATCAGCATGTGTGCGAAGCTCTCAGCGTTCGGATACTGCGTGTGGCCGAGTTTTTTGTAGACGCCGCTGATGCAGCCGTACTGGTTCTTGACGGCTCCGGTGATGCGTTCCAGCGCGTGGGTTTTCATTTTGCTGACGCTGATGAGGGCATCACAGTCGAGAGCGTCTTTCGCGATCATCAGAAATTTGCCGTCGGCGGTTTCTACGCGCTCGCTCGTAAGGAAATCCTTCAGCGGAACGTTGTGTTTTTCCAGCACCTCTTTCAGCCCGGCTTCCTTTGCAATGCCCTCCGGGGTGCCAAGGCCGCAGGAATCGCCGCAGGAAATATTCTCATAGCCATTTTCCTGCAAAATCGTGATCAGGGCATCCATGACTTCCGGGTCGGTCACGACGGCGCGTTCGCGTTTTGCGGAGCGGACGAGGTTCGGTTTTAATAAGATATTTTCTTCTTTTCCGATCAGAGATTCCAGGCCGCCAATTGCTTCCAATCCCTTTTGCAGGCTTTCCTTTACGCGCGCCGGCTCATAGTCGGGACAGGCAACCACTGCCACTTTGCTTTTTTCCATATTCACCTCATGTTTTTCTATATTTCAAAAGAAGCTGCGATCCCCTTACCGGTTCTCACAGCTTCTTCGTATATTCACACAGAATATGTTTTTACTTATGCTACTTTGCTTTTTGCAAGCTCAGCCAGTGTTGCAAATCCTTCTGCATCGTTAACTGCCATGTCAGCCAGAACTTTACGGTTCAGCTCAACGCCTGCCAGTTTCAGACCAGACATAAATTTGCTGTAGGACAGACCGTTCATTCTTGCTGCTGCGTTGATACGAGCGATCCACAGCTGACGGAACTGACGTTTTTTCTGTTTTCTTCCTGCGTAGGAGCTGGTCAGTGCGCGCATTACGGACTGTTTTGCTACTCTATACTGTTTGCTTCTGGCTCCTCTGTAACCTTTAGCCAGTTTTAATACTCTGTTATGTTTTTTCTTAGCGTTCATGCCGCCTTTAATTCTTGCCATTTCTTATTTTCCTCCTTGATCTGTTGGGCGTAACTCTACCTTGCAAAAATTACATGTAAGGTAAGATTTTCTTCATGTTCTTTACGTTTGTTGCATCAACAGTAGTCTGTTTTCTCAGGTTTCTTTTTCTCTTCTGAGATTTCTTGGTTAAGATATGGCTCTTGTAAGCTTTATTTCTTACTAATTTTCCTGTTCCTGTTGTTTTAAAACGCTTTGCAGCTGCTCTGCTTGTTTTTACCTTTGGCATTTTAATTTCCTCCTTGATATTGATTCAAATGTATTTTAACGTTTAGCCGTCAAAAACATGGTCATGCTTCTGCCTTCCACCTTCGGCGCTTTGTCAACCGTTGCAATATCGGACAGACTCTCTGCAAATTCATCGAGGATGTATTTGCTGCTGTTCATATGTGCCATCTCACGGCCGCGGAAACGAAGTGTTACTTTTACTTTGTCTCCCTTTGTAATGAACTTACGGGCTGCACCTACTTTGGTATTAAGATCATTGGTGTCAATGTTTGGAGAAAGGCGAACTTCCTTGATTTCAATTGTTTTCTGTTTTTTCTTTGCTTCTTTTTCCTTGCGGGCCAGTTCATATCTGTACTTTCCGTAGTCGATAATTTTGCAAACCGGCGGTTTCGCTGTCGGAGCAATTTTCACAAGATCCAGACCTGCTTCCTGTGCTTTCAGGTACGCATCTCTGGCAGACATGATACCAAGCTGTTCTCCGTTCTGACCGATCAGACGAATTTCTCTGTCTCTGATCTGCTCGTTAATCATTAATTCGCTAATTGTAGTGCACCTCCATCATTATAAAAGACTGTGTTGCCCGCTTTTGCGGTTTAACCAAAAGAAAAGTGGATAGACAGACTATCCACTTAACATTGTACATAAATCTCTACACAAAGAGAACTTAAGATCAATATTGGACCGTAGTCGCGTGTTTGCGCTAGGGTGAGAGTGGATACTCTACTTTCTTTTTCTCAGACTATTGCAGTATAGCACTCTCCCATCCTGTTGTCAATACTGATTTTCGCATTTTTTCGTATTTATTTCCCGCAGCCACAGCGGAAGGAGCTGCACTCGGTTTCCTGGCAGCTGCATGCGCTGTCTCCGGAGATATGGATGTCTCCGGCTTCGCATTTACAGTTGTCGTTAAAGGTACAGTTCTGCGCCTTACAGTTGACACCGATTTTCGTACAGCCGCAGCCGGTGGAGTTGGACATCGTGCCCTCACCGCGCTCCTTGAAGCTCTCGCAGCACGTTTCCATGGAGCTTTTGGCTCCGCTTCCGCCTACGCGGATATCTCCTTTGGAACAGAGCTCGTTCTGGTTGTAAACACAGGTCATAGCGGAACAACTTAATGCTGGCATAATAAATTACCTCCTGAAATTTAGTTTTCTGCGGTTTCGCCCGCATAGAAACCATTATTTCCAGAAGGTAATTTTTTATGCATTCCGAATCATTTCCTGCTTTCGCATGGATTCAAAATGTTTGTTCTTATTTATTTTCTTTTGTTTCAACAGTAACCGGGCGGTTTACGCGGCTTGCGATTTCTTCTTTGATATCTGCGATAAACTGCTCCAGGCTTCTCTGGCCTTCATCACCTGCAAAACGGCTTCTGACAGATACAAGACCTGCCTCTTCCTCTTTTGCTCCGGCGATCAGCATGTACGGGATCTTCTGTCCCTGTGCCTCACGGATCTTGTATCCGATCTTCTCGGAACGGGTATCCATCTCTGCGCGGATGCCTGCCTCATGAAGGGCATCGAGAACTTTTTTGCCGTAATCTGCGTATTTGTCGGAGATTGGCAGAACCTTTACCTGTACCGGTGCAAGCCAGGTCGGGAATGCACCTGCGAAGTGCTCGATCAGGATTCCGATGAAACGCTCAACGGAACCGTAAACAACACGGTGGATCATGATCGGACGATGTTTCTCGCCGTCAGCTCCTGTGTATTCCAGTTCGAATCTCTGCGGCAGCTGGAAGTCAAGCTGAATGGTACCGCACTGCCAGGTTCTTCCGATGGAGTCTTCCAGATGGAAGTCGATCTTTGGTCCGTAGAATGCGCCGTCGCCTTCGTTGACTACGTAGTCAAGTCCAAGGTCATCGAGTGCTCCGCGGAGTCCTTCGGTTGCTACCTCCCAGTCCTCATCGCTTCCCATGCTGTCTTCCGGACGGGTGGACAGCTCTACGTGATATTTGAATCCGAACAGTTTGTAAACCTGGTCAATCAGGTTTGCAACGCCCTTGATTTCATCTTTGATCTGCTCCGGTGTCATGAAGATATGGGCATCGTCCTGGTTGAAGCAGCGTACACGCATCAGACCGTGCAGCTGGCCGGATTTCTCATGACGATGTACCAGGCCAACCTCTGCCAGACGCAGCGGCAGATCACGGTAGGAACGCGGCTCGGATTTGTACACGAGAACGCCGCCCGGGCAGTTCATCGGTTTGATTGCATAATCTTCATCGTCGATGACGGTGGTATACATGTTTTCTTTGTAGTGATCCCAGTGACCGGAGGTCTCCCACAGACGACGGTTCAGGATGATCGGGGTAGAGATTTCTACGTATCCTGCTTTTCTGTGGATTTCACGCCAGTAATCCATCAGCGCATTTTTCAGATCCATTCCTTTTGGAAGGAAGAACGGGAATCCCGGGCCGTCCTCACTCATCATAAACAGACCAAGTTCTTTTCCGAGTTTTCTGTGGTCACGTTTCTTTGCTTCTTCGATCATATGGAGGTACTCTTCGAGCTCTGCTTTCTTTGTGAATGCAGTTCCGTAGATTCTCTGCAGCATCTTGTTTTTCTCGCTGCCTCTCCAGTATGCGCCTGCAAGGCTGGTCAGTTTGAAGGCTTTGACCGGCTTTGTGCTCATCAGATGAGGGCCTGCGCACAGATCCGTAAATTCACCCTGGCGATAGAAGCTGATGACTGCGTCTTCCGGCAGATCTTCGATCAGTTCTACTTTGTACGGCTCTTCTTTTTCTTTCATGAAGGCAATGGCTTCTGCTCTCGGCAGTTCGAAGCGCTCCAGTTTCAGATCCTCTTTTACGATTTTCTTCATCTCTGCTTCGATTTTCTCAAGATCCTCGCTGGTGAGCGGAGTTTCTCTGTCTACATCGTAGTAGAATCCGTCTGCGATGGACGGTCCGATTGCAAGCTTTGTCTCCGGGTACAGTCTCTTGATTGCCTGTGCCATAATATGGGATGTAGTGTGACGGAATGCTGCTTTTCCGCCTTCATCGTTGAAGGTCAGAATGGAAAGATTACAGTCTTTGTCGATCACGGTACGAAGGTCTTCTACTTCGCCGTTTACTTCACCTGCACAGGCCATTCTTGCAAGGCCTTCGCTGATGTCTGCTGCGATCTCAATGATGGATTTCGGTTCGGAGTACTCTTTGGTACTTCCATCTTTCAGTGTGATGATCATTTGCTTTACCTCTTTCTTTGTATATTTTTCGCAAGCGTGTTTCAGGATTTTTATACTTTTTACAGCAACAAAAAAGTCCCTTCTGACACGCTTATGCTGTCAAAAGGGACGATGTATTTTCATTCACCGCGGTTCCACCCATTTTGTTTTTTCAAACCACTTCATTTGACGATAACGGAATCACCGGGCCGGATTGGGGCCGCTCAGAGCTGGTCTTCGATCACGTTCCTGTTAAAACCCTTGCACCACAAAACGGGGTTTCTCTCTGTCACATTCGCTGTGATTTACTTGTCTCTTCTACGCTTTGTTTTTTGTGTTCGGTGCTTTTTGGCTCCCGATAGTTTTAGATTATATCACCCAATGCGTGGTTGTCAAGACCTGTATGGGCGGAAAATTTATTTTTCCGGCGATTTTTGTCCTGCTGTCTGCAGAGCAATTTTTTCTTTTGCTTTTTCCGGCATTTCCAGCAGGGCAAACTCGTAAAAGATGCCGTAAATATACGTAATTCCACGGATATCGCCCAGCGCTTTCGGGCGCTCGACAACCGGTCTTTCGTTCTCCTGCTGTAATTCCAGCACTTTCTGATATGCACTCCGGACGGAACTCCAGACAAGACTTTTGCTTTTTTCTCTGCGGTTGATCCAGAGCTCTTTTGTATAGGTGCCGCTTCTGCCGTATTTCATATGGTAGGAATACGGCAGGCCGGAATACGTATGGAACTCAAAATCCTGATACGCAGTAACACAGTCCCACAGGGCTTCTTCTGTCCGCTCCCTGTGGAGCCGCTGCAGGGCCTGTTCTCTTTTTCGCTGTAAGCTTTCCTGTGTTTCTTTCGTTTCTTCCATCTTGTTTGTCTTCTCCATCCTGTTTTTAATCCACCAGAAATTTATCCAGCTCCGCCGTCACGACCGGATTACGTTTTACCTGCGGATGGTCGATTTTTCTTCCCTTCGCGACAACCATTTCGATCTGGCGCAGAGCGCGGAGGTTTTCGAGCGGATTCTTTGCGGTGACGATGAAGTCCGCGCATTTTCCCGGCTCGATCGTTCCGGTTTTGGCTCCGATTCCTGCCATCTCGGCGGCGCGGGCGGTTGCGGTGTAAAGTGCGAATGTATTGGAAACACCGACATATTTATGGAAATAAAAGAGTTCCCGCCAGAAGTCGTACTGGGTAATCCACGGGCATCCGACGTCGTTTCCAAGGACAACGGGGATGTCGTTGGCGATGGCTTTTTTCGCACAGTCGATAATTCCCTCAAATACTACGTTTCCATTGAACTGCTCCACTTCTGTTGCATTGGTGATGGAGCGGTCGAACAGCGCGTATGGGAGTGCCGGTGACAGCGTGGTGCAGAGAAATGCTTTCTTTTCTTTAAACAGGCGGATCATATCTTCGTCCATTTTTGCACCGTGTTCGATGGAATCCACACCGTTTTCCAGCGCCACGCGGACTCCCTGCGGCGATTCGACATGGGCAGCGACCTGATAGCCGAGCGCATGGGCTTTGTCGCAGACGGCTTTTACCATCTCCGGTTCCATTTTGAGTTCGCCCGGGACGCCTTTTTCTTTCGCATCGAGCACGCCGCCGGTGATCATCAGCTTGATCAGGTTGACGTTCTCGCGTTTTGCCTCCTCCACATGGGCGACGGCCGCGTCGATGCTCTCCGCTGCGATGGCTACGGATCCTGCCATGTGTCCGCCCGGTACGGAGATTCCCTCATTTGCGGCAAGGATTCTCGGGCCTGTCTTTTTTCCGGCTTTAATTTCATCGCGCAGCCGCGTATCGAAAGTTCCAAGCCCTCCGACGGTGCGGATCGTAGTGACACCGCTCAGTAACTCGTCTTTTGCAAATCCTGCCACCATGCGGTAGGCGATAGCGCGGGAAATACCGTTGCTCATCAGGGTTTTGACGAGTTTTGCATTGTCGCGCTGCTTCTTCTGCGGTTTTCCATTGCCCGCGAGGTGGACATGCATGTTGATCAGACCGGGCATGATGTATTTTCCCTGCAGATCTACCTCTGTATAACCGGAAAGTCTCGTCTCTTCCGGGACAATCGCCGTGATGTTTTCTCCCTCCGTCAGAATCGTGAGACCGTTCTGGACCTGCATCTCTTTCGTTCCGTTTAAAATTTTTCCATTTTTGTAGGCATATTTCATACTCGATTCCCTCTTTCTGCCGAACGTATTATGGTTTATTTTAACACGTCAGAGAGGGATTGTGCGACAGAAAAATCGTTTTTCTCTGTTTTTTATTTCTCTTTCATAATTTCCCGTTCTGCCGGATGTGTTCCTGGCAAAACGGGGATCTTATTTTCTAAAAGCGAAATCTCTGTGCGGATGCTTATTTTTCGAGGATTTCCCGCATCTGCTGCATGATTTTCTTTATTTCATAGACTGCTACGCTGTTTACGACTTCAAAATTGATCTGTTTTTCTTTTCCGCCGTATTTTGTTTCATATTCTCTGGCTTTTTCTTCGTCGTGATCTTTGTACCGTGCTTTGCCGATCAGATAAGCATCTGAATTGGCCGTATCGGGGTAGCCCGGGCCTTTTTCCAGTTCAAACAGCTCTTTCTTTTCTTTCAGATCCTTTTCCAGTCTGCTCAATTTTTCCAGAAACACCTGACAGACTTCAGGATAATGTTCTCTGATGTATATCAGATTTTTGTGCAGACATATTGCGCTTTTTTCCATCAGATGACGCTCTGTTTCGTTCGTCAGATAATCAAACTCCCCCAGCTGTACTTCATCCCCCTGAATGGACCGCGCAAGCTGTTCAAACCAGTACATCTGCCGCGGCATACTGTCCGGGAACATGAAATATGTTGAAAACTCATGATCAATCATCGGCGCCAGACGCAGAATCTTATCGTCTTCACGGCAGACAAATGCGATGTTTTCGTAATGGTAGTTCTGATCGCCTTTCAAAATCGAAACGAGAATCTGCAGTACCAGCTCCTCCGCCATCGCCGGGTGGGTCTGGAAATAGTCGGATTCGAGGATTTCGGTGTAGTCGTAGAACATCTGGCAGTAATTGACGTAGTCATCAATATGGACTTTGTCGTCAGGATATTTTCGAAAGAACTCCAGCAGATTCAGCAGATGTTCTCCTTCCCCGTAAATCATCGGTGAAACTGTTCCATAATCGTAATATTTCTCCACCTCCGCCTCATACCCTTCGCAAAACGCAAGCTGATACTGCGGCGCCGGCATAAAATACGCATCAATCACCCATGACCAGAAAACCTCAGCATAGGCGAACAGCGGTGTAGACAGCGGTTTAGATTTTGTAAGCGGTTTAAAAACAACATCTCCTTCAAAAACCGGAAAATGCTTCTCCCCTTTCACAACCCCTACCGCCTCCGCTTTCAGATTGCCGGTACGTTTGGCATAAATGTACTTTTTCGGAATGTAGGATGGTTTTTGTGTCATATTTTCACCGCCTTAAAATTTTCTTGAAACCATTGCATCGTTTTTTGATAGAAGATATACGCAATACTGATTCATACTGATTCCCTCTCGTTTCGAATGCTCTGCCAGTGCTCTGTGCAGGCTTCGCGGCATTCTCAGCTTAAATTGTCCGGAATACGCTTCCAGGCTATCCGGCTCAGCGATTTCGATTCCTTCCTCCAAAGCAGCTTCCAGCCATGCCTTTTTGGCATCCACCGCATTTGCTGCTGCGCTTTCTATGGTCTCTCCACAGGTAATACATCCTGGCAGATCTGGATAAGATACTACAAATCCGCCTTCATCCTGATCCTCTACAATTTCCATACGATAGGACATTTTCATATAATCATTCAACGTCTTCATGTTTCTTTTCCTCACTTTCTATCACCTGTCTTACCATTTCTACATACACTTTCTTGATCGGTTCATGTTTTGGTATTGTAATTGGTACGGCGCCTGGTTTTCGAAATGTATAATGACTGCTCCCGCTTTTCGGCGCATTCCGTTCATATCCGTAGCTTTCTAATACTTTTCTCAGTTCATGAAACCGCAGATCCTTTGACACTCCTCAGATCCTCGCAATCAGTTTATCCCATTTTGACATGTCTTATCTCTCCTTTTATTATATTTGGTGTCATATATGATGTCAATATTTTCTTTTATATTAATATACGTATCGTATATACGTATATTAATATAAAAGAAATCGCATGTCAATCTATTCTGACATACGATTTCTACATGTTTTCTTATTCCTCCTGTAATGCCGCCAGATATCCCAGGATTCTTTCCTTTTGTCTGCCTGGCAGATTGCGGAATCCCTCCAGAATCATTTTTTCTTCTGTATTTACCGCACGCAGTTCAAAATCCACAGCGCTTGGCTCTGTCTCATTCTCCCCCAGAAGTTCATACGGCGTAACCTTCAGCACTTCGCAGATTTTCAGTATTTTATCCGCCGACGGATTGGTGCCCTTTCTTTTCCAGTCGCTGATGGTGCTCTGGGAAATTCCGGTTTCTTCGGAGAATTCTTTCTGCGTCATGCCGTTTCGAAGAATTAATTCAAAAATTTTTTCACTGATCATATTTTATCTCACCCTTTCACTCAGATTTTGTTTGATACCAGGGGCAAAAGGGCAAAAAGCCGATGCAAGCTCGCTTGCAAGAGAATTTTTGATCTTTTGACCCGCCAAAAACATGAGTAAGTAGCCATTTTTCGAAGAAAAATGAGCGGATTACGAATGTTTTTGAAGATTGCGGGAGTGCCAAGCACGTAGCAATCTGGTATCTCAGGCTGTTTTTTACACATTCTGCTCCGCTTCCACTTCCCGGTTGATCTCATCCTCGCTGTCAGCCATGGCCTGCAGTGTCATGGTCAGCAGTTTGTCCAGCGGCCAGCCAAGCTGCTCGGCGCCCCGCTCGATGACTTCTCTGGAACATCCCGCTGCAAAGCCTTTGCTCTTATATTTCTTCTTCAGGGATTTCAGTTCCATATCTTTTGTGCTCTTGGAAGGCCGCATCAGCGCAGCCGCCCAGATCAGGCCTGTCAGCTCATCTGCGGCAAACAGCACTTTTTCCATCTCGTGAACCGGCTCCACATCCAGCGTCACGCCGCACTCGATGGTGATGCCATAGCCGTGTGAAACAACTCCATGAATGATATCCTCCGATACGCCGCCTTCCCGCAACAGTTCCGGTGCTTTCAGGCAGTGCTCAGCCGGATACAGTTCAAAATCAATGTCATGCAGCAGACCGACAATTCCCCAGTGCTCCTCTTCTGCTTCATAGCCGAGTTCTCTCGCATACCATTTCATCACCGCCTCTACCGTAAGCGCATGCTGAATATGGAAGGGATCTTTGTTGTATTTTTTTAATAAGGCAAACGCCTCGTCTCTTGTAATTTCACTCATGATCTGTTTTCTCCTTTTTCTTCCCTGATTTTCCAGAATCTGTGAATCTGAATTGTAATTTCATCCATTATATACCTATATTCATACCGTATCAATAGGTTTATTCAGACTTTTTCCTATCCCCCATACAAAAAACGCTGCTTCACTCCCCCTTTTCGGAAGATGAAGCAGCATTTTTTTCTGCAATCGTCTTACAGCAGTTCCGGTTTCAGCCGTACGGCGAATTTTATTTCGTTTTCTTTCAACTGATACTTCTCCAGCAGCATCGGACCGCAGCTTGCCGATCCGATTCCCGCCTGGCGGTAGTCAATGCAGAAAACAGTGCTTCCGCACGGCTTAAGCTCATAGTTATGTGCTTTTTCCGTCAGCTCCTCCTGCGTATAAACGGATGCCTGGAAGGAGAACGTTTTCTCTCCCACTGCCGTCAGCACCACGCGGTCATTAGCAAGGCTTGCGTAATCACAGTCATAGTGGCTGCCGTTCTCCTGCGGGCGGATGTAATCCTCCTGCTGTTCTGCCGGTGTGCTGTGGAAAACGCCGTGATAGCTTGCCTGATGCTTATCCACGTAGCTCTCCACCGGGCCGAGGCCGCAGTAGGTCAGTTTTGCAAACGAATCCGGCAGGAACAGGCGCAGGCCAAAACGCGGCAGAACCGGGAATACCAGGTCTTTCTTTGCTTCTACATGGACATCGGTCGTTCCGTCGCCGTAAATTGTCCATTTGATCACACCTGCAAGGATCCGCTGCAGAGCCGGAGACGAAATCGAATAGCTTGTCTCGATCTCCACGCAGCCGTCCTCTTCCCGCGCCGTTGTCTCATACGCCCGCGTCACGGTGCGGTCATACTGCGCACGCATCCAGGTATTCTTGATATTGCGGTCATTGTCTGTCGGTGCACGCCAGATGTTCAGCTCCATCGGGCGGTCGAGCAGATTCTGGTTGGCATAGCACATTTCCTCAAACAGGCCGGTAAACTTATTGTAGGTATAGCTGAACTGATCCGTCGATATAGTCAGGAAATGATCATCCTCTTTCCATCCGAACGAAGCCGTTCTCTCCGGGTGCTTCATCATCGCTTTTGCTTTCTGGTTCTGATTGTCTTTCGTCTCCACCGGAACTTCTTCAAAACCAAGCTCAAACTGCTCCGGCACCAGCTCTGTCGCATGTTTCTGATACCAGGTAACCTTCAGCGCACATTTTCCCTGCTCCGGCAGCACGGAAATGGCAAGCGGAATCGTCTTCTCACAGCCTGCCGCAAGCTCCAGCAGTGCTTCATCTGTAATCTTGCCGCTCTCCGTCACTTCGCCGTCCACAAGCACCTCATAGCCGAGCACAGCGTAATCTTTCAGATTCACAAAATTCATATAGTTTTTGATGGTCAGTGTACCCTTTTCGGCATCATATCCCGTCACGCGCACCGGACGATGCACGTTTTTAAATTCCATCAGTCCCGTATGCGGTGTGCGGTCCGGATAAACGAGTCCGTCCATGCAGAAGTTGCCGTCGTGCGGATACTCATTGTGGTCGCCGCCGTATGCGTACATCTTTTTGCCTTCGATCGTTTTTCCCATGTCGATCGCGTGGTCACACCACTCCCATATAAAGCCGCCGCACATCTTCTCCTCACTGTGGATCAGTTCAAAATAGTCCTCGAGATCTCCCGGGCCGTTGCCCATCGCATGGCAGTATTCGCACATGATATACGGCTTATCCCCGTACTCCACCAGCTCTTTTTTAATCTCCTCGAGTGATGGATACATGCGGCTGTAGAGGTCGAGGTTGCTGTAATCGTATTTCTTCGGATCATCCACATACCGTGCCGCCTCATAGTGTGTCAGACGCGTCGGGTCAAATTCCTTCGTCCACTTTAAGGCCGCCTCGAAGGTACAGCCGTATGCGCACTCATTTCCCATCGACCAGATGACAACGCTCGGGCGGTTCTTGTCGCGCTCTACGCAGCGCTGGGTGCGGTCCACGGTTGCCTCTGTAAATACCGGATTGTTTGCAATCAGCTTGTTCCAGTTCTTCGCATACTCTTCCCACGTCGTATAGTTGCTGTAAACCGCCTCGGTGCCGTGGCTCTCATTGTCCGCCTCGTCAACGACATAGAAGCCCAGACGGTCATAGAGCTGATAGCAGTACGGCGCATTCGGATAATGACTGGTACGAATCGCATTGATGTTGTGTTCTTTCATCACTTTCAGATCTTTTTTGATCTGCGCCAGGCTGATCGCAAAGCCCGTCACCGGATCGCTGTCGTGGCGGTTTGTTCCGTGGAATTTGATCTTCACGCCGTTCAGGTACAGCACACCGTCCTTCGCGTGGATCTCACGGATGCCGACATGATCAGTGATCACCTCACCCGCCGTCTCCAGCACCAGCGTATACAGATACGGCTCCTCGGCATTCCACAGATGTGCATCTTTTACATGCATCTGAACCGTATCGCCGCCAAACGCTGCCTCTGCCACAAGATGATTTTCTGCATCAAACAGCTTTGCCGTTCCTTCCTGCGGTTCCCCGTCATTCCAGGTAATCGCAATCGAAACTTCTCCATTCTGGTACGATGCGTCCGGCGCTGCCTTTACAAAGTAATCGCGGATGCCTTTTTCTGGTCTTGCAAGCAGATAGACATCGCGGAAAATGCCGCTCATGCGGAATTTGTCCTGATCTTCGAGATAGCTTCCATCGCACCATTTCAGCACCAGTACGGCGATGGTGTTGGTGCCATCTTTTAAGAAGTCTGTTACATCAAATTCACTCGTAGAATGAGACACCTGGCTGTAGCCGACGAAGCTGCCGTTCATCCATACGTAGAAGCAGGAATCCACGCCCTCAAAATTCAGGAATGCCCTCGGTGCTTCCTCCTGTTTTTTCCACTCGAACATTCTCACGTACGCACCGCACGGGTTCTCATACGGCACATACGGCGGATCCACCGGGAACGGGTAGCGGACGTTCGTATACTGATGGTGGTCATGGCCATAATTCTGCCAGACGGACGGTACCGGAATCGTCTCGAATGCAGAAGTGTCGTATCCTTCTGCGAAAAACTCCTCTTTTACATCGTAAACACTGGTAAAATAGCGGAATTTCCAGTCCCCGGAAAGCAGGAAAAAGCGGTCCGACGCCTCCCGGTTCTCCACCAGATCCTCCATGCGGCGGGATGCCGGAATGTAGTAGGCACGGTTCGGCATGGTATTCACATGCAGGTGATCGAAATCTTCGAAATATTTTGGAACAATCATCTCTGTTTAGGTCCTCCTTATTCTGTCTTTTGTTTCCAATATCGGCACCGAAACACACGCGGTCCCGGTGCCGATCAGGTTTTCTGTTATTCTTTTACTTTTTCCATGCAGGAAGAACGCCTTCGTAATTCATGCCATAACCGTAGTCATAGTTATGTCCTTCGCTGTCAATATAGGTTTCCATATCCAGCGCACGGTCCTCACTCTGCTCCTCAACCGCATCCATATCCTTCGGCATCTGGATCGGCAGACGGCCGGTCGGGTTGTAATCGCCGAAGACAACGTCGAGCACAGCGGCTCTCGAAACACCGAACTCTGCGACGATCGCATCGGCTTCGGCTTCAAATTCATGCATCACCATCGGGTTGTTGACGGTTGCGCAGACGATCACCGGCTTGCCGCCCATCGCGCGGCGGCATTCGAGAATATTGTCGAGATCAGCCTCGTTGTAGGCAGTGTTTGTCTTTCCAAGATAGCTGCGGTTCGTGAAATTCTCGCGGAAATCGCCGCCGGCAATGCTGACCTCACGCGCTTTTTTCGCCGTATACGGGCGGTACTGCAGTGTGATCGGCAGGTAGCCGTTGCCGCCGTTTGCAAGGTCTTCGGTGGAATACGGGTTGCACGCCGGGCTTTCGATAAATACCAGCGCCACATCGGCCTCCTCCGGTGATGCTACGCGTGTGCCGCACTTGGAGGGCAGCCCAACCGGCAGCGGATCTTCGGTTTTCGCCGGCAGATCGATACGGAAGAATGCTTTGGACGGTCCGATCTTTCTCTCCGGAATATACACTTTCAGGCCTTTCTTCAGCGGCAGTACACCGTTCTGTCCTTCCGGTGCGCGTTTGGCACTGTTTTTCAGCAGGACGATGGATTTCTGCTGTGCCTCATAGCCATGGCGGCAGAACTCTTCGCATCCTACAATCTTTGCGGATTCTTCCGGATCAAGATACGGATCCTCAAACAAGCCGCAGTGGAAAATGTTGATCAGAAGACGTTTGGCGGACAGCTCCATGCGCTCACGCATCGCTTTCTCGCCGTATTTCTCACAGCCGATCTTATACGCCTCGACAATCGGACCGGACTCGCTGTTTCCGCCGAACTGGTCAACGCCGTTTGTGATCGCCAGCAGACACCGTTCTGCCTCGGTCATATCCTGCACGCCGTAGCAGCGGCTTCCAAAGCCCTCAATCGTCTTCTCCGGATCCTGGGTGATGCCCCAGTCGGTGCAGACAATGCCCTTGAATTCATATTTTCCGCGTAGCAGATCCTTGATCAGGTACTCGCTGTAGGAGTTTCCGACGTTCTTGCCGTTTTTCTTGTCCACGCCGTAGGATACGGTGTAGTACGGCATAACCGCGGATGCGCAGTCGGTCGGTCCGTCCAGGTGGAAGGCTGCCTCGGTAAATGGTTTTAAATGCTCCTCAAAGTTTCCGGTCGGATAAACGGCAAACTGTCCGAATGCATAGTGTGCATCGCGTCCGGCTTCTCCGGTGCCGCCGCCCGGCCAGTGTTTTACCATCGTGTTGACGCTGTCTTTTCCCCAGCCGTCTGCTTCCCCTTCCGTTGTCTGCATACCGTCACAGTACGCTTTGGTAAGCTTTTTGGACATCTCCACTTCTTCGCCTAACGTATCGACAAAGCGCATCCATCTCGGCTCGGTGCAGAGGTCGATCTGCGGTCCGAGTGCCGTTGTGATGCCGAGTGCCCGGTATTCACGTGAGGCATCCTTTGCAAACTGTCCGGCTACTTCCGGGTCAAAGCATGCTGCAAAGCCGACACCCTCCGGCCATTTGCTGATCTCGCTTCCGCCGCTCTTGAACTCTGCGCCGGAATCCTTTGCTCCGTTCCGCGGATCAGAGGAGAGGTTGACCGGAATACCATATGGCAGTGTCTCTGCCCGTTTCTGCAGCTCATTGCTCCATTTTGCGGAGATCTCCGGGCTTTCCACGTTCGTCAGCAGGATATGGCGGATGTGCTCGTCCTCCAGAAATTCTTTCTGCTGATCGGAAATCGCATACGGTTCTTTACCGGATTCCAGATACGTTTTTCCGTCAAACGTTCCCTGGAACGGTCCGCCCGGCATCGGCGGTACAGCCTGGTGCGGTGAGTACAGCATAAGACCCGCGATCTCCTCGATGGAAAGACGGCCCGCAAGGTCTGCGGCTCTCTCTTCATCGGAGAGACGCCAGTCCTCATACGGCAGCAGTTCACCGGTTTTTGCCAGGTCTTTAAAGTAATATCCATCTTTTTCCAATACTTTTACGCCGGACTCTTCTGCCCAGGCGATCGTTTTTCCGCCCTCCTGGCTGATCCGGTTAATTCCGTTTTTCGTTGTTTTCTCCATAAGTTTCACCCTTCTTTTCCCAATTTATTTTGTTTCAACTCACAGTCGGTATTTTCACGGAGTCTGACATGTAGAGAATAGTTCGACTGTGATTTGCCTCATGTCAGTGGAGGATACCGATTTCTCTCCGCCTGCCACTGCCGTTATGTTTCTTTTAACAATTTTCCTGTTTCTTATATCATTTGTTTCTATTTTACGGCATAACTCTGCATAAAACAATCACTTTTTTTGACTCTTTTCTCTACGATTTTAACAAAAAGAGCGAGTCCACCGTTTTTTTGATTTTTGGCAGGACTCGCCCCATTTTTATAATTTAATTCCTTTTAATGCCGCGGCAAACGCATTGTTCACCGGCTCTTCGGCCTCTTTTTTCTGTTTCTTCATATAGGCTGCCACATCGCGCTTCGTCACACCGCCGCCCTCTTTTTTGCGGCGCTCCTGGAATTTTGTCATGCGCTCTTTGTGGCCGCAGGCGCAGACAAACGTCGCATCCTCGCCCTTTCCGATCATCTCCATGCGCTTATGGCAGACCGGGCATCTCGCATTCGTCGTGCGGGAAACCGTCTCGCGGTAGCCGCACTCTCTGTCCTGGCAGACGAGCAGTTTTGCGTTCTTTCCATTCACCGCAAGCAGCCGTTTTCCGCAGTTCGGGCACTTCTTGTTCGTCAGGTTGTCGTGGCGGAACGTTCCCTCTTCCGTCTTGATCTCATCGATCAGTTCCACCGTGTAGCTGCGGATCTCCTTCATAAACACATCGCGCCGCTTCTTTCCCTTTGCAATGTCGTTTAACTGCATCTCCCAGCTTGCCGTCAGCTCCGGCTTTTTCAAATCCGCCGGAACCAGCTTCAGAAGCTGGCGTGCTTTCGAGGTCAGATAGATCTCATTGCCTTTTTTCTCCAGCAGAAAGCTGCGGAACAGCTTCTCGATGATATCCGCACGGGTCGCAACCGTTCCAAGGCCGCCCGCCTCACCGATCGTTTTTACCAGGCTGCTGTCGCGGTTTTCCATGTAGCGGACCGGATTTTCCATCGCGGAGAGCAGCGTGCCTTCCGTGAAGCGTGCCGGAGGTTTTGTCTTTCCTTCGCGGAGACTGATCTTCGGCTGCCCGATCTTCATGCCTGCCTCCAGAAGCGGCAGATTCTGCTCCCGCACCTCTTCTTTCGCCTCATCCTCTTCGTCGTACCGGTTATCCTCGTACGCCTCCTGCCAGCCTTTCTCGACCATGCGCTTTCCGCGCGCAGTAAAGCATTCCTTTTCGATGGAAGCCTGGATCACCGTCTCTTCATATACACACGGCGGCAGCAGTACCGCAAGAAAACGGCGCACAACAAGATCATAAATGCGGTGCTCCTCGTTCGAGAGTGCGGATAACTGCACGTACTGCTCCGTCGGAATAATGGCATGGTGATCGGAAACCTTCGCATCATTGACAAAGGAGAGCTTTCCGTTCAGCGGACTGCGCTTCGCCTGCTGGGCCAGTGCTTTGTACGGGCCGATGCTGACCGCATCCAGCCGCTCTTTTAACGTCGGCACAATATCTTTCGTCAGATACCGTGAATCTGTCCGCGGATACGTAAGGACTTTATGGGTCTCATAGAGGCTCTGCATCAGATTCAGCGTCTGTTTTGCCGAATAGCCGAACCGTGCGCTCGCATCGCGCTGCAGCTCCGTCAGATCGTAGAGCAATGGCGCTTCTTTCTGCTTTTTCTTCTTTTCTACGTTCTGTAAGACAAGCGGATACCGTTTTGCCTTCTCTGCGATCTGCTTTGCCTTTTCCGGATCGGAGATTCTTGTGCCGCCCGATTTTTCATCTTTCCAGGTGTAGACCACACCGCCCGCCGCGGCCGTCACCGTGTAATACGTTTTCGGGACAAATTCACGGATTTCCTGCTCGCGCTGTGCGATCATGGCAAGTGTCGGCGTCTGCACACGGCCGCAGGAAAGCTGTGCATTGTATTTACAGGTCAGCGCCCGCGTCGCATTGATGCCGACGAGCCAGTCCGCCTCGGCACGGGAAACGGCAGCGCGGTAGAGATTGTCGTACTCTTTCGCATCCTTCAGATTGGCAAAGCCCTCCCGGATCGCCTTGTCCGTCACAGAAGAAATCCAGAGACGCTTACACGGCTTCTGGTTGTGCGCCTTGTCGAGAATCCACCGTGCTACCAGCTCTCCCTCGCGGCCGGCATCCGTTGCAATGACAACCTCATTTACATCCTTCCGCGCAAGCTGTGCCGTCACCGCGTGATACTGTTTTCCCGTCTGCGGAATGACCTTGATCTGCAGTTTTTCCGGCATCATCGGCAGAACTGCCATATTCCATTCCTTATACTTTTTGTCATAGTCTTCCGGATCTTTTAACGTCACCAGATGGCCGAGCGCCCAGGTAACGATATACTTGTTTCCCTCCAGCGCTCCGTTTTCTTTTTTGCTGCACTCCAGTACGCGCGCAATGTCGCGTGCCACGGATGGTTTTTCTGCAATTACCAGAGTTTTCATAAAATGTCTGCTCCTTTTATAGCTCTTTATACTGTTTTACTATTTCCTCCCGGTTTTTTCCGAGAATGAAGTAATAATCAATCTGTCCGTCCCCTGCGGTGTGAAGATACGTTCCAAACGTCCGTACATTGCACAGCAGTGCCGTCCGGGACGCGGCGGCCGCAATGCCGTAGCCGCGGTTCGAAACAAGCAGCGGCATCCGCGCCTGCTTTCCGCCAAAAGAGACGTAGCGCGCCTTCGCGGTCAGATCCAGCCACTCGGTCGAGAGAATGCCCTTTGCTTTCAGCTTTTCGGAACCGCTCCAGTCGAAAAATGTCCATGTCATACCGCCGTCGATCATGCGCGGCTCGTCACGCTTCTCGGAAAGGATTGGTTTGTTGTCCGGCGTCAGGAACTGCACCGCGCCGTCCTTTTTTTCTACCATGACGCGCAGCTTTTCCGTCTCGACCAGAACCGCCGTCTTCGATTCTTTCGCACTCCACGGAAACGCGGTATCCGCTTTCGGCTTCCAGTACGTATCCTGCACTTTTGCGGTCACACCCTTTACGAAACTGATGCGGATCACCTCCGGCGTGATCGGAGTGATGCGTAAGCTGCCGTACATGCTGGCAATCTCAACCGCCGATTTTCCTTTCTTCGCCCATTTCACCGCACACTTGATCTTCGAATGGCCCTTGATGCGCAGCAGCTCGTTTTCCGGGATTGCACCGAAAGCGTAAGGTGAGGTATTCAGGCGCTCCGTCTTCTCGGCTTCTCCTG
This sequence comes from Fusicatenibacter sp., assembly GCF_050872605.1. GTDB lineage: Bacteria > Bacillota > Clostridia > Lachnospirales > Lachnospiraceae > Fusicatenibacter. Next base: position 10,013 of record NZ_JBNMHD010000016.1, on the reverse strand, counting down.
GTACCATACCTGCTCCGCCCGGTCTTTTTGCACTCTGCACTCCGGCCGTGCCTGTTCCATTTGGCACCTCGGCTTTCCCTGTCTGTGTTCCTGCCGTTCCATTTCCAGCAAACCGTCTGCTTCCCGGCGCTTTGCTGCCTGCTTTCCCACGGTAAGCCGCACCTGCAAAAACAGATGACACCCCTTCCGGTGCACGCTGCTGCATTGTCTTTGCGGCAATTTCTTCTCCCGTTTCTGCCGCAGCCCTCCGCGTTGCCGTACTGCCTTTTGCCATCACCGCTGTTCTGGTCGTGCTTGTATTTCCAGGCGCCATTCCCGGCCTCTGCTCCGGCTTGATCACAATCCGCTTCGGTCCGTGGCTGTTCCGCTCGTCCATCTCCTGGATACCAATCGCGCGGTTCTCCTCCCGCGTCTCCTTCTGCGTCATCGAAACCTTTTCATACTCTTTCGCCTTTGTCAGCGTCTCCATGGCAAATTCCTGATTGTGACGGCCCTTCGGCGCTTCTTTGGCAAGGATTCCCGTCAGCTCTCCTGTATACAGCACCGCCAGCTCATGCAGTGCCCGCGTCGCCGCCACGTAAAGCAGCTTCACCTGCCCGTCATTTTCAGGATATTTTTCTTCCGTCGGATCAAGAAGCAGCACCGCATCAAACTCAAGACCTTTCGTATATGCTACCGGGAGCACCATCACGCCCTCGCCGAACTCTGCCGTCTCGAGATCCTCCTCCTCAACCGGCACGTATTGTTTCAGCTTCCGCGCCGTATCCGCCGCTTCTGTCTCATCCCGGCATACAACGGCAATCGTCTCATATCCCTGCGCCTGCCATGTCTTGATTGTCTGAACACCCGCGGCGAGCAGCGCCGCTTCATCGTCAAATGCTTCTTTCCGCACCGCCGTTCCGTGCCGCAGCACCGGCTCCACCGGATAGATCGCAAAGTCCCCATGCCGCAGAATCTCGTTTGCAAAATCGGAGATCTCCACCGTATTCCGGTAACTCTTCCGCAGAACGCCAAACGCATCGTACGTGCCGGTCAGAATCAGCTTTTTCAGCTCCTCCCAGTCGTTCAGGCCGTAGGAAAAATGGATATTCTGCGACGTATCTCCCATAATGGTATACGTACAGTCACGCAGACAGTAATGAAGCACCTGGTACGCCATCATCCCGAAATCCTGCGCCTCGTCGATGACCACATGGCTCGCCTCGCGCACGGGATCGTTTTCCTTGATCCGCTTATAGAGGTATGCCAGCGCCGCCAGATCATAGACATCAAAGGAGTTTTCCGGCACTTCCACCGCTTTTCCTTTCTCCGCCTGCTGCCCCAGAAACTGCAAATAGAGATCAAAAATAGATCCCCGCCATTTTCCATCTCCAAAATATTTCTCGTATTTCCGCTTCAGCGCCTTTTTCTCGCGCGCCGGAAACGTCACTTCTTTTCCCGAAACCTCGTTCTCAAATTTTGCCAGCAGGATCTCGTTCAGCATGCACATCTTTCCTTCCATGGAAAGTGTGGACTGCTCCCTGCAATAGTTATCAATATACTCGGCGTCCAGAAGCAATGTTCCCGTTTTTTCCAGCCGCACCGGCTCCCGCGGAATCTGCTCTGCCTCGTACGTACGGCAGAAATTTTCCAGATCGAAAAACCAGCCGCTTCCGCCCTTTATGCTGTTTTTCTCATCCGCGCGGTCGATGGTGTGTACCGTGTACTTTGCTTCGTCCCAGTCCTCGTACAGAAACCGGATGAAAAGCTGCTCCATCGTCATCTGACGGATGCCGTACACATCGAGTTCCGGCAGAACGCTGGTAATGTAGTTCAGCAGAATGCGGTTGCTTCCAATGATATAGAAATCCTCCGGCCGGAAGTCCTCCTCGTAATTATAGAGGATGTACGAAATCCGGTGCATCGCCACCGTCGTCTTTCCGGAACCAGCCACGCCCTGTACGATCAGATTCGTCTTCGGGGATCTGCGGATAATGAGGTTCTGCTCCTGCTGGATCGTCGCAATGATCTCACCGAGCACCGCTTTTTTGTTCTTCGCCAGATACTTTGTCAGCAGCTCATCGTTCGCTACCACATCGGAATCAAAAAAGTCTTTCAGACGGTCATTTTCAATCTCATACGTCCGCTTTCTTTTCAGATCAATCGAAAAAGTACCCTCTGAACTCACTGTATAACTGCACGGCCCGGTGCTGTTCTCGTAATAGACGGAGGAAATCGGTGCCCGCCAGTCGAGCACGACCGGCTCCGCCTTCTCATCGGAAATGCCGACGCGTCCGATGTAATACGACTCCAGAAATGAAAGCCGCGGATCCTGAAAATCAATCCGCCCGAAATACGGCTTCTTTCTCGCTTTTTCCAGCCGCGCCATGCCGTGCTGGTACGCATTCAGCTTCGCCGTCGCGTTGTTCCAGAGCGCCAGGCCTTCCGCCTCTTTTGCGTCGTACGTCTCCATCAGATCCGCCAGATCCTCATTCGCTGACCGGATATCCGCCTTCGCCTGCTCCAGATTCCGCTTGGCAATCCCGATCACCTTCGCAAGCTGTGCTTCCTCCTCTTCCCTCGTAAGTCCGGGAATCTCTGATTTTCTGATGCTTCTTTCCAGTTTCTCTTCTTCCACTTTGTGCCTCCTTTTTTACGAAAAACTTCTTCTACATCAGCCCGTTCTTTTGATTCTCTTATTTCCATCCCAATAGACTTTATTTTACCATGCACACGTCTCCCCGGCAAGATACTTCACCCGCTTTTTCGTGCATCAAAAAAGACACCATGCATCTTACACACAGTGCCTTTCCGACTTTTTTTCTTACTGAAGGTAATCCTTAAATTTCTTTTTAAATGCTTCGATATCGTTCGTATGGGCTTCCACAACCGCATCCGGGTTTCCGGCGATCATCAGGACACTCATCAGGGATTTCGCATCAAAGACGCATCGTCCTATTTTTACGTCAACGTCGTAATCCAGGCGTTTCACCATATTTACAAATTCTTCTACACTCTCTACTTCATCAAACTTTAACGGTAACGAAATCATATTTTCTGCATCCTTTCTGCTTTTTGGTCTTCTTTTCATAATTTTGAATTCTTTCTTTTATTTCCTTCAAAATCGGTCAAAAGCTTACACGATATCCCTTTTTTTCTGTTTTTTCTGAAAGTAGTAATGAAATCGCCTTCATTTTCGACTGACACTAAAATAGCATACATCTGTCTCACTGCAAATATCCGTTTTAGACAAAATTCGACGTGGTTTTACAGCAATTTGCTCATATGTTCCGTCTGATTCGTTAAGTTGTTTCTTTTCCGGCACTTTTTTCGTCTGATCTGACGGGCCGGAAGGCCTTACTTGAGAATCACTCTCATGAAAAGTCATTCGCTGAAAATAATATTTCGGATCTTCCGGGACAGGGTGTACGTTCCGGCATCTTTTTTCTGGGTCATCATCAGAAATGTCATATTCTGCTCCGGCACGACTTCCATGTAGCATCCAAGCCAGCCATCCCAGCCGAACTCACCCTTGCTTCCCAGCGTTACCACACGCGTCGGATCTACCAGAACACGCATCAGATTGCCATAGGAGAACCCTTCCAGACCAATCCAGTTATCAAAGCCTGCCTGCTGTACCGCGCTTAATGTGTGGCCTCCCAGAAATTTTACCGTCGCCGGACGGAGAATCTGTACACCGTTGTAGGTGCCGCCGTTCAGCAGCATCTGCGCAAATTTCGCATAATCGTCGATGGTAGATGCAAGGCCTGCTCCGCCTGCCTCATATGCCGGGCGGTACGCCATATCGTTCTGAATGCCAAGGTTATTGTCCAGATAACGGACGGACGGCTGTCCCTCCCTGCAGTCATACACCTTCGCCAGACGATCCTGCTTTTCTGCCGGAACCCAGAAATCGGTATCGTTCATGCCGAGCGGCTCGAAAATTTCTTTTTTCAGAAAATCCCCAAATCGCATGCCGCTTGCCACCTCAATCACCGCACCTGCGACATCCGCCGACGTTCCATAACTCCAGGACTGGCCCGGCTGATACAGAAGCGGGACTTTTCCAAGACGGTTTGCAAATTCTACTGTACTGATCGTTCCGCCGTTTTCTTCCTTAAGTCCGTGGATCACCTCCTGAAAAAGTGTATCGGTCTGCCGTCCCGTCTCATCCGTTCCGCCGTACGTCAGCCCGGATGTCATATTCATAATATCCTCCAGAAGGATCTCCCTCTCCGCTTTTTCTATCTTCCCATCCGCTGTACATACAACCGGGTTCCGGAAGCCCGGCAGATACTTGCTGACCGGATCCGCCAGATCGACGATTCCGCGCTCTACCAGAATCATCATGGCCGTCGCGGTAATCGGCTTGCTCATGGAGTAGAGACGGAAAATATTATCGCGGGAAACCGGCTTTTTCGCTTCGATATCCGCATATCCGCTCTCCAGATAAACCTGCTCTTCTCCGTCTTTGATCACCACCAGAAGACAGCCCGGTGTCTCTCCTTTTGCAACGGACGCATCCATCACCTGCTGCAGTCTTTTCTTTATCACCTGTTCCATGGTATGCTCTAACCTCCATCTAAATTTCATTGTTTTTTCCTATTTTACCTCTCTTTTTGCCCCCTGTCATCTTTTATCTTGCTTTTCTTCTTCTATCCTCATTGTCTTTTTTCTGAAATCTTACAACTTTTCTGAAATTAAGAAAAACCATCAAAAACCATCATTGCCCTATTCTGAAAAATATGCTATTCTATATTTATATATATTTATGAATCTTCAGCTATTTAGAAAAACGAGGTGAACATTTTGCTGAAAACGAACGAATCCGCAGAAAATTATTTGGAAACCATTTTAGTCTTAAGTCAGAAAAAGCCCGTTGTACGCGGTGTTGATATTGCAGAAGAACTTGGCTTTAAAAAATCAAGTGTCAGCGTTGCCATGAAAAACTTAAGAGAAAAAGAGCAGATCCGCGTAACGCCGGAAGGCTACATCTACCTGACCGACAGCGGACGCGCGATCGCAGAGATGATCTATGAGCGCCACCAGCTCCTCTCCCGCGGCCTGATGAGTCTTGGTGTTGATGAGCAGACCGCCACGGAAGATGCCTGCCGCATCGAGCATGTCATCAGCCAGGAAAGCTTTGAGGCGATCAAACGTCATCTGCACATGACTGCCGAAAAATAAGCATGACAAAGAAAACGCTGCCGGAGTTCTCTTCTCTCCGACAGCGTTTCTCTTTCCGCCCGAAAGTCTCCCATTTCTTTGCCGGAGCCTTTCGGGTTTTCTTTTTACAGCATAAAAGTATACGTTCCGCTTCCCAGTTCCACGGTATCCGCCGGATCCTCCGTGTTTTTAAACAGGGTTGCCGTTGTATTGACCGGAATCGTAACCTGATACTCTATTTTGTCACCTTTCCGCTCCCATCCGGCAGAAATCACGCCGTACGGGCTGTCTACGGAACCTTTCATAAACTCGAGCGGACCCGGCTGCGGTTTCAGCAGAATGTGCTGATAACCCGGTTTTGTCTCGTCTCTTTGGATACCAAGTCCCGTGTGATACAGCCAGGAAAGAACGCTTCCGAGAGAATAATGATTGAACGAGTTCATCGCATTCTGTCCGCCGAAGCCTTTTTCCTTCGTGTAGGAATCCCAGTGCTCCCAGATCGTCGTCGCTCCCTGGGTCACCGGATACAGCCACGACGGGAATGCCGTCTGCAGCATCATCTTCCAGGCATCCTCCACAGCGCCCTGCTCGGTCAGCATCTGGTTCAGAATACCCGTTCCAAAGAATCCCGTTCCGACCGTATGGCCGATCGCTCTCGTCTTTCGGATCAGATGCTCTCCTGTTCTCTTTCTGTCTTCTGCCACACCATAAGACAGTGCAATTGCATACGAGCACTGCGTATCACACAGCGTTCCGTCCGCATTGCAGGTCTTTCCGGAATCCGGAAGTACAAATGTCTCATTCCAGAATTTCTTCACCTTCGCAGCAAGCGCCTCATACTGATGCTGCTCCTCTGTTCTTCCGAGCGCACCGGCAATCCGGCTCATCAGATCGGCTTCTTTATAATAGAATGCATTCCATAAAAGCAGCAGATCCGTCTCTTCCGGTGCCAGCCAGTCGCCAAGCGGTCCGATCGCCGGATTTACCTTCGTTTCCGGCAGACCCTTATCCTTCATATAGTCCATATATTTCTGCATGCCAGGATAAAATTTCTCCAGTGTGCGGATATCCCCATACTGCTCATACAGCTCCCACGCCATAAAAATACTCGCACACTCATACGTAATGCCGCCGAATCCGCCGCCCACCGGTGCAATCTCCGGGTACTGGCCTTCCGGTGTCTGCAGATCACGCATCGCCTGCAGGTTCCGCTCATAGAATTTCTTCAGGCTGCTGTTGTTGAGCGCCGTATGGCAGAAAATATGCGTATCGCCCGCCCAGCCCATGCGCTCATTTCTCTGCGGGCAGTCGGTCGGAATGTTGATAAAGTTGCATTTCTGTGACCAGGAAACATTCTCGGCAAACCGGTTCAGCAGTTTATGGCTGCTCGTAAGGCTTCCATGGAATTCCGTCACAGAAGAATACTGAAGACTCTCTACTTCTTCCAGCTCCGGCGCATGCTCCACACCGCTGATCTCAATATAGCGGCAGCCGTGGAAGGTAAACTTCGGCTGGAACACCTCTTCCCCGCCGCGGCAGATATAAACATCCGTACTCGTCGCATCCCGGTAATTTTCCAGCATCATCGTGCCTTCTTTTCCGGCATACTCCGGCAGATCCGGATAAAGCACCTCCGCATAGCGGATGATGATCTTTGTGCCCGCCTTCTCATGCAGTGTAATCCGCGGTACACCGGCCATCTCCTGTTCCAGATCGTAGAGATACACACCCGGGAACAGCTCTTTTCTCGTCTTTGCCGTTCTCCGATCCACAATCCGCACCGGCGCATCGTACTCACCGATATATTCCGGCTTCTGCTCATGAACCGCCGGCCAGGACCGTCCAAAGCCCGGCATCGTGCAGAACTCTTCGATCATGACGGTATCCACAACAACCGGTTTTTCCCATGTGCTGTCATCAAACTCCGGCAGAGAATACGTTTCATAAACTTCCGCCCGGCGTGCATCATACTGCTCTCCTGCAAAATAGCTGGAAAACAGATAAGGACCTTCACCGAAATATTTCCAGTCCTTCGTATTCGTTCCAAAGACCTCGCGGCTTCCATCCTCGTACGTCATGACAATCTTGGCAAGCAGACTCTCCTTGTCTCCAAAGTAATTGAAGTTCTTCACCACAAAGGTCTGTGCCTCGCTCCACCAGCCTGATGCCAGCGTCACGCCGATTCCGTTCCGGCCCGGTTTCATCAGCCCTGTGATATCGTATGTCTGATAGTTCATTCTGTGGTCATACTGTGTCAGTCCCGGACGCAGCAGATCTTCCGTGATCTCCTGTCCGTTGATCCGGCAGTCATAGATGCCTCTCGCGGTGACATAAAGACGTGCCGATGCCAGCTTTTTCTCCTCCTGGCAGAAAAAACACGACCGCAGCATCGGAATCGAATGATGGGACGGATCTGCTGTGACCTGGCTGTTTTCTACTTTAAAGCAGCCGCTTTCCACCGGAATCTGATCCGCAAAGATACTTTTTCCCCCATCCAGCCGTCCTTCCGGCGTCTCACGAACAATTTCCGCGGATGGTTTTCTTACATTTCTTACCGTCAGGTTCTTAAAATAACCCGTCGTCTCTTTTCCTGCATAAAATCCAATCTCATTCAGTCTCGGATACGGCAGTACATCGTTGTTTCCTCTCGGATTCAACTGGCGGCCTGATACTTTCGTTCCAAAAAATCCATGCTCCTCAATGGCATCCACGAGGATGTCGTCGACATAGGCGTATGCCACATTTCCGTCAACCTGTACAGTCAGCTTATGAAAAGCATCCGCATTCTCCGGTGTCAGAATTTCCTGTGTTTTTTCGTTCCAGTTGACCAGTTCTGTAACGGCAAACGGCTTTTCTGCTGTATCCTCCGGTGCATAGCCCACGCGGTAAATCTCAAGGCGTGCATCCCCCTCCTCAAAACACACAGCATAGCGGATATAGTTCTCCCCTTCCATGCCGAGTTCATTTTTCGTATGATCGTTCAGACGGAAGTCATTGGCTCCAAAGACGATACCCGCTTCTCCCTTCCCGCCTTCCATCCTAAATTCACTCTCGATCGTAAAGACACCGCGGTTTTCCGCGCATACCGTCGCATGCGGTGCGCCGATCCACTCAGCTCCCTCCCATGCTGCATACGAAGAATCCATAAGGCCTGTCTCGAAGGAACTTTCTGCTTCTGCTTTTCCGCCGTGGTTATCCCACACTTCTGCCTTTACTTCATATTTTGTGCAGGGCTGCAGTGCTTCTCCTTCATACACAATCCCCGTCGATACACCGGTTTCCATTTTTCCGCTGTCCCACACCGTACTTTCTCCGGTGCGCACAACAATCTGGCATGCGCTCTGCAGTAAATTCTGTTCTCCCTCTTCTGCTGTCAGCAGCCAGGAAAATGCCGGCTTTTTCTCATCCAGCCCGATCGGCGCCATCTGGTCTTCGATCAGAATTCTCTCTATCTTCATTTGGTAACCTCCCATTGCAAGTTTTGCCTTCTTTACTGATTGTATTATACCGTCCATCAGCCATTTCTGTTAAGATCAGTTTTTGCCCAAAAAAGCGTCTTTATTTGCATCTTTCCCGGTGCTATAATAAAGGAAATTACGAAAGAGAGGTACCATCAAATGAAAGTATTATTAATCAACGGAAGTCCTCACGCAAAAGGCAGCACTTATACTGCCCTGCACGAAATGGAAAAAGTCTTTACAGAAAACGGTATTGAGGCGGAAATCGTACATATCGGAAATAAAGATATCCGCGGCTGTGTTGCCTGCGGCGCCTGTTCCAAGCTCGGAAAATGTGCTTTTTCCGATATGGTAAATGAGGTTGCTCCGAAATTTGAAGAGGCAGACGGCCTTGTTGTCGGAAGCCCGGTTTATTATGCATCTGCAAATGCAACACTTATTGCTTTTCTTGACCGGCTGTTCTACAGCACACACTTTGACAAGACCATGAAAGTCGGCGCTTCGGTTGTCTCTGCACGCCGCGGCGGTCTTTCCGCTACCTTTGATGAGCTGAACAAATATTTCACCATCGCCGGCATGCCGGTTGCCTCCGGCCAGTATTGGAACAGTATTCACGGAAATAATGCAGACGAGGCACAGCAGGATCTCGAAGGCCTGCAGATCATGCGTACCCTTGCACGAAATATGAGTTTTCTGATGAAGAGCATTCAGCTCGGAAAAGAATCCTTTGGTCTTCCGGAAAAGGAACCGCGCGTCGGCACAAACTTTATCCGTTAAGTAAAATACCGTCTTTTAGACTTTTCTTTCCTGTCTGGAAGGCGGTGTTTTTCATAATAGAAAAAAATTTTATACACGAAAAAAGCCTGCTTCCGCAGACTTTTTAAAGCGACCCGGATCGGGATCGAACCGACGACCTCCGCCGTGACAGGGCGGCGCTCTAACCAGCTGAGCCACCGGGCCAGATATAAACAGAATATAAAATATAGAACTAAAGTGGACCTTCAGGGACTCGAACCCGGGACCGACCGGTTATGAGCCGGTTGCTCTAACCAACTGAGCTAAAGGTCCAAAGAGCCGATGATCGGACTCGAACCGATAACCTGCTGATTACAAATCAGCTGCTCTGCCAATTGAGCCACATCGGCATACATAACAAATATTTTATATTCAGTGACTCCGACGGGAATCGAACCCGTGTTACCGCCGTGAAAGGGCGATGTCTTAACCGCTTGACCACGGAGCCATATTTACTTTTTGAAAGAACTGACCTGTAAGAAACTCTTACAGGTCGCATTCACTCCCCGAGTTGGGCTCGAACCAACAACCCTTCGGTTAACAGCCGAATGCTCTACCATTGAGCTATCGAGGATTATTTAATTGAAGATATTTGATATACCTTCAAAACCGCAT
>NZ_JBNMHD010000015.1:0-59479 GCF_050872605.1 Fusicatenibacter sp. | reverse complement strand
CCTCCCTCTATTTTTCCCACATTGTATGTCGTATGAGATGCTGCATCCGTCTGAAAACGGTAAAGCTCTCCGATCAGGCCCGCAAGCTCTGCAATGGCATTTTTTCTTCCGAAATTCAGAAAGGAATGACCGCCCTTTGTTTTTGCCGAAATCCGATATCGGACAGATCCGATGCAGATGGGATACATTTTATCCCGATACAGATCAAAGGCTGCCATTCCGCACAGATTTTCTTCATAATGGTCGACAAGTGCGCGGACGCCGCAGAGATTGCCAAGCCCTTCTTCTCCCAGATCCGCTGCAAAAATCAGACCACAGGGAAGTTCCGGCTCTGTCTCATGAACGTATTTTGCCGCCATCAGAAGCATCACGACATTCACGGTATCGTCTGTGATGCCGGGACAACGCCATATCATTCCGTCTTCTTTGATTTCCAGCGGTTCCTCCAGCGAAAACACGGTGTCCAGATGCGCCGTATACAGAACCTTCTTTTCCTGTTCCGGCCGATACTCCCAGATTACATTTCCAAGCTCATCCGTATGAACCGACTCCATGCCCTGCTGTTTCATCCATTCCATGCAATATGCGATTCTCTGATCCTCTTTTCCCGTTTCCGTCGGGGTCAGTGTCAGCTCCCGCAGCGTCTGCAGCGCAAGTTCTTTGTTGTTCCGGCAAAAGTTTCGGTATTCTTCTTCTATTTCCCATTTTTTACGCATGAAGTACAATCCTTCCTTCTTTGTATTCCCATTCTGTTCCATATCTCTTGCTCACGCGGGTGAGATATTCTGCAATTTTTTCTGCTGTTTTTTCGTCTGCCACGTACGGAATATTTTTTTCTGCGTTTTCCCTGTCCATACCAAGCTCGACCGGCAGAAGCTCCAGATGTGTGCATTTCCCCTGACAGATCTCGAAATACGGCAGCACACTCCGATAGACCTCCGGAATTTCGTAGAGGGAATGTGAGGACTGCTCCTGCCGCCTGGCGATTCCGATGGATGCTGCCGTGTGAATATTCAGACCATATTTTTCCATGTAGTCCGCAGGCAGAAGGCGTACATACTGATTTTCAAAAATAAAATTTCCGAGGCAATAGAAAATCGGACAGTCACGATACAGTTCGATTCCCTTCAGCTGATGCGTTCCGCCCCCGATCACCGCACTGGCTCCCGCATCGATACAGGCGTGTGCAAATTCCTCCAGAAAATAATCCGCTTCCTCGTCATTGTCCTTACGGATTTCATGGGAATGTACCATAACCAGGACTGCCTCACATGTCATCTTCGCTTCCCGGATTGCATCGACGGTGCGTTTCACATCGATCGGATTCGGGCTGGAGCTTCTTCCCTCTGTTCCGTCCTTGCTGATTTCAAACATTTTCCCGCCAAATTCCATGACACCCTCGGGAAGCGGAGCGATAAATCCCTCCTGCCGGTGCAGATCCCGCAGTCCGTTGATTCCAGTCACCTCTGCAATCTTTGCAAGATCCTGCGCATGTTTCTCCGTAATGGTATATTTTTCCGAAAAACGCAACGGATTTAAGCCCGGCCGGCCCGGCTGCCGTTCCGTCTGGCTTCCCGCCCTGGCTGCATTTTCAAAGGTAGAACAGATATCAATCACCGCAATCTGTCCCGCTGTTGTGTCCAGAATGGCAGGACGCGATGCTTCGTAAAGATTTTTGCCTGCTCCGGCATATGCCACATCCTTTTTTTTCAGTTCGCTGATCGTAGATGCCAGTCCTTCGTAGGAATAATCCATCGTATGATTATTCGAAATCCCAAGAAAATTAAAACCGTAACGCATGGTATCTTCCAGACACTTCGCATCTGCAGTCAGCCATGTTCCGCCGGAATACGCCGATGCGTAACAGCTGCCGTCCGATATCGTCGTTTCCAGATTCGCCATCCGAACCTCTCCCTGCATCAGAAATTCGCGAATCGGCAAAACATCCTGATATCCCGGCAGAAGCCGTTTCATAATCAGAATATCACCTGCCGCCGATACTCTTATTGTTCTGTTCATTCTTTTTTTGCCTCCCGAACGATTCCTGCTCTCTGCTTTTGGAATCGCATCTTTATCCATTCTTATTTTTTCGTAACGGTTCAAAAGTCCCATCCCGGTTTTTCTTTCCTTTTACATAGCTCCAAATCGTTACCTTTTCTCTCTGTATCTGCTGCTTCTTTCTACCAGATCCGCAAAAAGGCGGTTCATCTCCGGCGCTGAGTGGATCAGCCCTTCCGGATGCCACTGTACAGCCACAATCTGTCCGTTGCGGCTTTCTATCGCCTCGATAGTTCCATCCGGCGCCGTTGCTGAAACCACGATGTCCTCTCCCGGCGTACGCACTGCCTGATGATGCATGGAGTTTACCGCATGGGTTCCCGCCCCGAGGATTTCTGCCAGATGGGTTCCCTCTTTAATTTCCACATGGTGATGCAGATAAGACCGCTCCAGGGACTGCAGATGCAAAATTGTGGTTTCCTTCTGTGTATAGATATCCTGGTACAGATCACCGCCGCACAGGACATTTAAAAACTGAATTCCTTTGCAGATGCCAAGCATAGGCATTCCCATCTCTTTTGCTGCCCGTCCAAGTGCAAACCAGGCCTCGTCGATCTCCGGACGGATCGTCTGGATCTGCGGTTTTGGCTCTTCTCCATAATACCACGGATTTAAGTCCTCTCCGCCGGGAACCAGAATTCCGTCGCACACAGCAAGTATGCCTTCCGGATCCGCTTTCATGGCAACTGCCGGAATTGCCATCGGAATTCCGCCGTTGTTCAGAACTGATTCGATATAATCGCTGTTGACATACATTCTCTCCGCACTTGAAAAAAGTCCCGGCTGTGTTTTATACGTATTTCCCAAGATTCCAATGATCGGTTTTCTCACTTGTAAACTCTCCTTTTTTACCAGATATGCCGAAAACGGCTTCACCTTTCCTGTGAACCCGCTTCCGGCATTCTTTTTTCTTTCGTTATCCGATTTTTTTACAGTACATCCTGATGGCAGATATGACGGATTTTTTCTTCATCCAATGCCCGGATCACATTTGCTGCCATCGCACTTGCCGCTTCAAGATCTTCTCTTGCACAGAAATTATAATGGCTGTGCGCATAGCGGGATGGAACACCAAGCACCAGACACGGAACTGCTTTTCCTGTCACGCTGATTTTTGCTGCGTTTGTGCTTCCGCCTCTTCTTACGCTCTCCTGGTATTTAATTCCGCATTTTTCTGCTACTTCCTCGGCCAGTGAAATAAACTGCGTATTGGAAATATAGCTGTTGTCCAGGATACGAATCTGAACACCCTTCTTCATGCAGCCCTGTGCCTGTCCTGCGCTGATGAAAAAGTCATCGGAAGGAGATCCCTCAAATACAATGGCAAGGTCCGGTTTTACAATCTGACTTGTTACCACAGCACCGCGGGTTCCGACCTCCTCCTGTGCTGCAAAGGCGCCGACAACATTAACCGCAAGAGAAGCCTGCTCCTTTTCCAGCTGTTTCATCGTATCTACGATGCATGCGCAGCCGGCCCGGTTGTCAAATGCTTTTCCGAAGCAGATCTCATGCTCTGCATCGTATTCAAAGGTTACATCCGGCATCATCGGATCACCGATATGGATTCCGAAAACATTTTCAACCTCCTCGCGGCTGGTTGCTCCGACATCCACATACATTTTTTCAATTTCAAGAGTCTGACTGCTGCGTTCCGCTGTTGTCATGAAATGAACCGGTTTTGCGCAGATAATACCATGTACCATCTTTCCGGATCTGGTGCGGATCCATACCGCATGTGCCGGAAGGCTGGTCAGATGAAAGCCGCCAAGCATGATAATGCCAAGGCATCCGTTGTCCTGGATATTCTGTACCATGAAACCGCATGCGTCCAGATGGGCATCCAGCTGGATGACCGGACGGGAATCCTTCTCTGTTCCCGGCATCCGCACATACAGGTTATTCATTGCGTCATTTTCCACATCAAACTCTTTGCAGTAATCTGCGATGGTACGGATGACATCCTCCTCGAATCCACTTGGTCCAAATGCATCGGAAAGCTTACCAAACATTTCTATATCCATTGTTTTATCCTCTTTTCTTTGGGTTTCTGTCAGATTTATATTTTTAATATACAACAAAGCAATGTGCTGTGACAATATCCATCCAGCGGTCTGTCTCCAGCTTATTTGTGAAGGTATCTACCTTCTGCATTCCCGGATAAAACGACATCGTGTACGCTTTTTTCCAGTCTTTGTAGGTTACCTCATACGTAAAGTGCTCAGGAAGGGCCACCTGGCACTCTTTTTTCTGTCCGGCAACTGCCTTTTTTACCCCTTTCCGGATTTCGGAAATCACCTTTCCTTTCGCTTTGCACCATGTTGCCGCACCGACACCATGCTTCGTTTCCACCGTCGTAATGCCTGGAACCAGTTCCTTGGCCTGCCGGCAGATCTCTTCATCTCCGGAAAGGAACAGCACCGGTACGTGATGTGATGCTGCCGTATAGCTGTTCAGCATGCACTCACTCATCACTTTTCCATTCAGATGGATATACAGGCTGTTTCCTGTCGATGTGTGACTGATCGAAAAATTCGGATCTCCTGCCGGTGCATGGTATCCAAGATACAACACACCGTCATAGCTGTCATCGATGCCATACATCATATTATACGGATGACCGCTCTTTCCCCGGATCAGGGTGACATATTCCGGCATTTTCAGCGGGTCAATGTTAGATGCATCTCCGTGACCGTCCTTTACAACGATCTCATCCGCGCCCGCTTCATGCGCTGCTTCGCATGCCGCAACGACCTCTTCGGTCATCTCCTCTGCAAATCTCTGGTACACGCTTTCCTTCTTATGTGTTTCATCGGTCAGTGCCACTCCGGCACATCCCTCGATGTCTGCACTGATAAAAAGCTTCATTTCTGCTGTTCCCTTCTTTCTTTATCATAAAGATGACAATATACGTAATGTCCGTCATCCACTTCATACCGCTCCGGCGCCTGTGTTTTGCAGCATTCCATGCATTTTGGACATCTGGTATGGAATTTGCAGCCTGTCGGCGGCTTGTGCGCGGACGGAATACTTCCCTCCAGCAGAATTCTTTCTCTTTTTGCCGTCGGATCTGGAACCGGAACTGCAGAAAGCAGTGCCTGCGTATACGGATGCATCGGATTGCTGTAAATTTTCTCTTTTTCTCCGACTTCCACGAAATTACCGAGATACATAACGCCGACACGGTCACTGATGTATTCCACAACGCTCAGGTCATGTGCCACAAAAATGTAGGTCAGATCCAGATCATGCTTCAGTTCATTTAAAAGATTCAGGACCTGCGCCTGAATGGACACATCCAGTGCCGAAACCGGTTCGTCTGCGATGATCAGAGACGGTTCTACCGCAAGTGCGCGGGCAATTCCGATTCTCTGACGCTGACCGCCGGAAAATTCATGTGGGTAACGGTTTGCATGGTAGTCATCCAGTCCTACCCTGTGCAAAAGATCCAGCACTTTCTTTTCCAGATCCGCTTTATCCTGATACAGATGATGCACCAGCAGCGGCTCTGCAATGATGTCAAAAACAGACATCCGTGGATTCAGGGACGCATACGGATCCTGAAAAACCATCTGTACCTTTTTCCGGACGGAACGCATTCTCCGGTCATTGTATTCTGTAATATCTTCGCCATCCAGATACACATGACCCGATGTCAGATTTTCCAGTTTGCAGACGCCTCTTCCCAGTGTGGATTTTCCGCAGCCGGACTCGCCTACAATTCCGAACACCTCGCCTTTTTTTACCTCAAAGGTAACTCCGTCTACCGCTTTGACGAATTCCTTTTTCCCAAATCCGCTTCCGGCAACCGGATAATAAATTTTCAAATCCTCTACTCTAAGTAATGTATCCGACATCCTAGTCACCTGCCTTCTCTACGTGGTCTGTTTTGAGCTGTCCGCTTTCGCAGAGCCAGCATCTGCTGATATGGCCTTCCCCGATCTGGAAAAATCCCGGTTCTGCCTCGCGGCATTTTTCCGAAGCGTATGGACATCGCGGCGCAAATTTGCAGCCTTTCGGCATATATTTCGGGTTCGGAACGTTTCCCGGAATCGAATTCAGTTCTTTTCCGGCATCTCCCAGTCTCGGAATCGATCCCAGCAGTCCTTTCGTATACGGGTGGGACGGATTGGCGAAAATTGTTTTTACATCTCCCCGCTCTACCACGCGGCCACAGTACATAACGGCAACATCATCGCAGACCTCTGCGACAACGCCAAGATCATGTGTAATAAACAGGATGGATGTACCCGTCTCTTTTTTCAGCTGGTTCATCAGATCCAGAATCTGTGCCTGAATCGTTACATCCAGTGCAGTCGTCGGCTCATCCGCAATCAGGATTTCCGGCTTACATACAAGCGCCATGGCAATCATGACCCTCTGTCTCTGGCCGCCGGAAAGCTGGAACGGATACTCCTTCATCATATGCTCCACGCGCGGAACGCCCGTTTTCCGGAGCATATCCTCTGCCTTTTTCAGTGCCTCTTTTTTTGATATTTTTTCATGCTGCAGAACGCATTCTGCCACCTGATCCCCGATCTTCATGACCGGATTCAGACTGGTCATCGGTTCCTGGAAAATCATGGAAATTTTGCTTCCGCGCAGCTTTCTCTGCTGTTCCTTCGTCAGCTTTACAATATCATCGCCATCCAGCAGGATTTCGCCGTCAGCAATTTTTCCTTTCGTTCCGGTCAGTAATCCCATCACAGAGAGGGATGTCACACTCTTTCCACTTCCCGACTCGCCTACGATACCAAGCGTTGCGCCGCGTCGAAGCTCCACATCGACACCGTCTACTGCTTTGATCACGCCGCCATCGGTATAGAAATACGTATGTAAATTTTTTATCTCAAGTACGTTATCAGTAGCCACTTCTGCTCCTCCTTATCAATCGGAAAGTTTCGGATCGAGTGCATCGCGAAGTCCGTCGCCTAACAGGTTAAAGCTCAGTACGGTAAGGAAAATCGCAAGACCCGGGAAAATCGTCACATACATTGCACTTGCCATATAGTTTCTTCCGTTGGAAAGAAGCAGTCCCCATTCCGGTGTCGGCGGCTGTGCGCCCATTCCCAGGAAGGAAAGGCTCGATGCTGTCAGAATGGAAGATCCAAATGACATGGAATACTGTACAATGATGTCCGGAATGGCTCCCGGCAGAATATGGTGAAACAGAATTCTTGCATCGGAAACACCGATGTTCCGTGCCGCCAGGACAAAGACGGAATTTTTCAGGCTCAGCGTTTTGCTTCGGACAAGCCGTGCAAAGGTCGGTGTAGAAAAGACAGCGACCGCAATCACGACGTTGGCCATGCCGCTTCCGAGAATTGCCACAATGGCAATTGCAAGGATCAGTCCCGGAAAAGCGAACAGGACATCGCAGATTCTCATAATAATAGAATCAATCCATCCGCCGTAATATCCGGCCAGAAGTCCGAGGATGGTACCACAGACCGCACCGACCGTAACAGCGCCGAATCCGACCGCAAGTGAAATCCGGGTTCCACAGACGATACGGGAAAACAGATCCCGTCCAAACTCGTCCGTTCCAAACAGGTGCTTCATACTTGGTCCCTGAAGAATCGCATTGTAATCATACTCATTGATTCCGTACGGCACAATTTTGCTTCCGAAAAACGCAAGGAAAATGAGGAAAATGATAAAACAAAGCGCAACTACTGCATTTTTCTGTTTTTTAAATTTTCGAACCATCTCAGAAAACGGAGTTTTAATTTTCTCCTGGCTCTCGGTCTGTACTTTTTTCTTTTCTTTCATTCCACTCATCTCCTACTGAAGTTTAATTTCCGGATTCAGAACCGCATAGAGGATATCGACAATCAGGTTGATGACGATAAACTGCAGCGAAAAGATCAGAATCAGGGACTGGATTGCCGGATAATCTCTGTAATTGACCGATTCAATCAGAAGGGATCCAAGACCAGGATAGGCAAATACCGTTTCTGTGACAACAGAGCCACCCAGCAGAAAGCCGAACTGCAGACCCACAACCGTCACGACGGAAATCATGGAGTTGCGGAACGCATGCTTCCAGATCACAACCTTTTCTTTGATTCCTTTTGCTCTTGCTGTTCTGACGTAATCTTCTTTTAACACCTCAATAATGGAGGATCTCGTAAATCGTGCAATCACGGCTGCAATTCCGACGCCGAGTGTGATGGACGGCATAATCAGACTTTTCAGGCTCGTTCCGCTTGTTGTCGGCAGAATTCGGAGCTTTACCGCAAACAGCATAATCAGCAGGAAGCCGATCCAGAACGAGGGGAGGGAAATACCCGAGACCGCAATCGTCATTCCGGTATAATCCTGCCATTTTCCCCGGTGTGTTCCGGACCATACGCCAAAGAGTACACCCACAACCGAGCTCCACAGCAATGTGACAAATGCCAGACGAACGGTATTTCCGAATCTTCCCGCAACTTCCTTTGTAACCGGCTGCTTTGTACGAAGAGAGGTTCCGAGATTTCCTTTCAAAAGTCCCGTCACGTAGGTAACATACTGTGTCGGAATGGATTTATTGAGGCCAAGCTCTTCTCTTACTGCCTCTACATCATCCTGTGTTGCCTGCTCTCCTGCAACGAGTCTCGCCGGATCTCCCGGAATCAGGCGGACAAAGAAAAATACAAATGTAATAACAATAATCAGTGTGGGGATCGTACCCACAATACGCTTCAGTATATATTTTGGCATATTGTATCTCCTACTTTCATGCTTATCCTACAGGTACAATCCCACGGATCACTGCCTGCTTTCCTGTTTGTAAGAAACCGGCGCCCTCTTTTGACAGAAGGACGCCGGGGTCTTTTTCATATCCTTGTTTCAGTCTGCCGTTATTCGGCTGCCATTCTGGCATTTCTCATGCCGATGCTTCCATCACCTAACAGATATACTCCGGTAATGTTGTTGCTGGTTGCCCAGATATTTTTATCGTTTGCGATGCAGAGCAGCGGAAGATCCTGCCATACAATATCCTGTACTTCTGCATAAATCTCACCACGTTTGTCTTCATCTGCAGTTGCAAGACCATCTTTGAGAAGCTGATCTACTTTTTCGTTCTCATAGTAGCTGATGTTGTAGCTCATCGGCGGCTCAGACTCGGTTGCCAGCATCGGACGAAGTCCCCAGTCGGCATCACCGGTGGAGGTAGACCATCCGCTTAAGTAGCAGTCAACCTCAGCGTCTGCTCCTGCACAGTCAGCTCCCTGAACCTTTTCATTCAGAACGGCACTTTCCATTCCGTTCAGTTCCAGATCAATACCAACCTCTGCAAGCTGCTGTTTGTAGAACTCTGCTTTTTTCTGGTTTGCTGTCGTGTTGGTGTACATCAGTGTTGTGGTAAATCCATCCGGATATCCTGCTTCCTTTAACAGCTCTTTTGCTTTTTCCGGATCGTAGGAATACGGATCATTTCCTTTGTAGTGCTGAACAGCTTCTCCTACCATAGAAGTTGCCACAGAACCGTAACCGTTCATAACTACCTGGATATATGCCTCTTTGTTGATTGCATAAGCCATTGCCTCACGAACCTTAACATCGTTGAACGGTGCTTTCTGTGTATTCATGAAGAAGTACCATACGGTGATGCTGTCGCCCATTCCAACGGATACGTTGCTGTCACCTTTTAAGGTGTCAACGCTTTCGGTCGGTACAGACCACATAATCTGTGCGTCACCTGCCTGAATTGCAGATACACGGGTAGCACTTTCTGCAACCGGTTTGAATGTAATGCTCTTAAATCCTGCATCTGCATCTGCCAGAGCAGTTCCGCCACAGACGTCTGCGTCATATCCCCACCAGTCTTTGTTCAGTTCTACTTTCATATGGTCACCGGCAACCCACTCAACAAATTTGTACTGGCCGGTTCCTACCGGTGCCTGTGCACAGGCATCTTCTCCTGCTTCAATCTGTTTCGGACTCATGATCAGTGTAGCCGGATGTGCCAGGTTGCTGATGAAAGCACCGAATGACTGTGATAAATAAATTGTAACGGTATAGTCATCTACCTTCTCTGCATGATCCAGAACATTACAGAGGAATGTAGTACGTTTCAGTCCAAGGCTCTTGTCTGCCCATTTGTTTACGTTTGCAATCAGGGCATCTGCATTCCACGGAGTTCCATCGGTAAAACTTACGCCCTCACGAAGATGAATCGTATACTCGGTTGCTTCATCGTTTGCTTCGTAACTGGTTGCCAGCATCGGAATGATCTGCATATTCTCATCAAATCCAAACAGGCCATCCATCATCATTCGCTGTACACCGCCGGAAAGTGTATCGGAAGTATCCATCGGATCCATGGTGGTAAAATCCACAGCTACCATTGCCGTAACATCAGAATCCTGGGATACCGACTCGCCTGCCGGAATCGTGATGGTATTCTCCGTATCTGCTTCCGAACCGGATGAGGTCGATGCAGCGGATGCTGTTGATGTAGCTGCTGTCGATGTGCTCTTACTTGTGTCAGAAGAACCAGTCGATCCACATGCTGTCAGTGCCAGTGCCGTTGCTGCTGCAACCAGAGCACGCATTACATGTCTTTTTTTCATTGTTGTCTCCTCCTTTTCTGCAAGTGTTGCTGTTTTCTTTGTTCTTTCTTTTCACAGATAACAGAACTATGAGATATAAAAAAGAGCAAAGATGCCTTACCTTTATTTTACAGCCCCTTTGCTTAATCGGTATTATAGATGTAATGCGTCACTATGTCAAAGCATTCTTCCTGTTTTTTTCTTTTCTTTTTTGTATTTTTGCATTTAGGTTGTTTATTTTCGTCAAAAATGGTATAATTATCCTAATTTTTAACCCATTACCACTTTTTAGCAGGAAAAGAGGATCCTTTATGAACAGAACGCAAAAACTTGGCAACGTATTGATCATTTCTTCCCGGAAGCGAATGCTTTCCGAATTTCAGTCTTATCTTCACTCCGTGCTCGGTGAATATCTCACCTTCAATACCCTTTTAAGGGAACAGGCCACAGACCCCTCTCTCTTCCGGGGATACCAGTGCGTCCTTTTTCCAAGCGCCCGTGCATTGGAAACCTTTCCGCTTACCATCGACTCCTCCATTTTGCAGCTCGCCTGCGACCGTGTCTTCAACCATATGTTTCTGGATAAAATCATTCAGATTCCGCCGCATGAACGTGTCTATCTGGTAAACGACGATAAATCCTCCACGCTCGCTATCATTTCCCAGCTCGAGGAATGCGGCATCACCCAATATGACTTTGTTCCGTTTTATCCCGGATGCAAGGATACCGAGTCTGACATTCAGTTTGCCATTACCGCCGGCGAGCCGCAGCTCGTTCCTTCCCGCATTCCGAATGTGCTGGATATCGGCAACCGTATCATCGATATTTCTACTATTTTACAGCTCTGCGAATATTTCAACATTCCTCTGCAGACCGTAAACCGTGTATCGCGCAATTACGTCAATCAGATTCTTCACACCGTCAAGACCTCAGAAACCTACTATACCAATTATGTGCAGACCGAACAGCTCATGCAGGTGATCCTGTTCTCTCTTCCCGTTGGCGTCTGTCTGTTTGGCGCGGATGGCCGCATTCAGTTTATGAACGCTAAATTTGCACATGCCTTCTCTCTTCCCTCCTCCAATTTTGAAGGGCAGCCTTTTTCGGAATGTCTTCCGCCTGCCTACGCAGATACTGCTTTCGACCGCAACGGCGACTGGACCATTCTCCTTTCGGATCAGAAGACACAGATTACGTTAAGCGTTCTTTCTATGGTGTTTCCGGATACAGAGCCTGTTTTCCTTGCATTTCTTCCCGGGGGCAGATCCACAGAGGCACCGGCAGCCGAAGAAGAAAAAACGGAAGAAAGCACTTTTTTTGCTTCCTCCCGTACATTTTCTCTTTCCCTTTCCCACGCAGATTCCGTCCAGAATCTAATGACCCAGGCCAGACATCTTGCACTTTTTGATTTTCCGATTCTGATCCAGGGGGAAAGCGGTACACAGCGCCGGACACTCGCACGTGCAATCCACAATTTTTCGCGCCGCCACCATTATCCGTTTTCCGTTCTTCACTCTCCGGGAAATGATCTGACCGAAGCCTCCCTGCTCCGGCTTCTTGCCGAAACCAACCATGGCACACTCGTTCTTTCCCAGGTGGACCGTTTCCCGCTTGCCATTCAGGATCTGCTGGTCAATGTTCTTACCAATGTTCATGGAAATTTCTTTTCCGCACCGGAAACCCACCGTTTCGATGTGCGGATCATTGCCATTGCGGATGATAACCTTTACAAAAAAGTAGAAAAAGGAACCTTCCTGCGGGAGCTTTTTCATCTTTTAAGTGCTTCGGAGCTTCAGACCGTCCCGATCCGCAGACGCAGGGAGGATATTCCCGATCTTCTCAATTACTTTCTGCTTCAGTTTTTCCACAATTCCGATATGACCTGCGACCGGATCTTTTCGGAAGGGCTTCTGCGCTTTTTGAAGGAGTATGCGTACCCCGGAAATATTCATGAGCTGTACAATCTGTCCTGCAGCCTGTTTACCCGGTACAACAGTCATAAACTGCAGCTTTCCGACCTGCCGACGTACCTCCGCTCCCGCCAGATGGCTGATGTTTCCCTCACCGATCTTCAATATCAGGTTCTTTCTTTCGTATCGACGCATCCGAAAGCAGGCCGCCTGGCCATCAAAAACGGACTGGCCGACGGAGAAACCTTTGTATCCGAAGCGGCTCTGCGCACCGTGCTCGGAGAGCTTTCTTCCGCCGGTTATCTCATCGTGCACCGCACAAAGGGCGGATGCGAAATCTCTGAGCTGGGGCGTATGGTTCTGGAAAAATGATTTATTCCAGAAATCCCGGTTTTTCCAGAAACTCGGCAAGGCTGCGGTATCTGGCTCCGTCCAGGCCTCTTTTTTCCTTTGCGGTTACCATAGAGTTCAGGATTGCTTCTTCCGCAGCCTCTGCCGCAGCTTCAAATGCCTCGTTAATTTTTTCTTCTTTTATCCGGGCGCACGCTTCCACTTCACATGTACTCTTTGTATCCACGCGGTTTGCCGTTGTAAATCCGATCATGATTTCACCGCTTCCGTGGCCGGTATAGGCTCCCGTTCTGGCGATTCCGACTCCGCAGCGGCGGATGATCCGGTACAGCTGCCGCTCCGATACCGGAAGATCCGTCGCCAGAACCGTCATGATGGATCCCCGGTCTTCGGCGCTGCTTCCGCATTCTTCTTTCCGGATCTGTTCCAGGATCCTCTCCCCTGCCGGTTTTCCACTGATTTTCAAATCTCTGGTTGCCCCGAAATTCGACTGTACCAGTACACCGATGGTATATGTTTTTCCATCAAGTACCAGCGTGCGGGATGACGATCCGATTCCCCCTTTCAGTCCATAACAGATCGTTCCTGTTCCGGCACCGACAGCTCCTTCCGCAAAGTCTGTATCCGCCTGCTCCAGTGCCTGATACAGCTCTTTTTCCCCCACTGCCCGGTTCCCAATCTCATTGATCCTCGAGTCGTTGCATTCTCCGACAACCGGATTGATAGAGAAAACATCTTCTCCTTCTTTTTTGGTCTGCTGTATCATCCAGGAAATCATGGCATCCGCCACTTTTCCGACATTCAGTGTATTGGTCAGGGCAATGGGCGTTTCGAGAGTTCCGAGTTCCTGTATCTGTACAAGACCGCATGTTTTTCCGAAACCGTTATGCACGTAAGCAGACGCCAGGTATTTCTTCAGAAACGGATTCCCCTCTCCCGGTACAATCACCGTCACACCGGTATGCTGATTTCCGTCTTCCACCGTCGCATGGCCTACCCGCACCCCCGGTACATCCGTAATTTTGTTTCGCGGACCGCTTTCACGATGGCCAATCCGATATCCGTAATCGCTGATTCTCTTCTGTCTCATCCTGTTTCCTCCTCTTTTTATGATGTACTCCCGGAATTTTTCAGTTCACACAAAGACAGGCACAAAAAGACTCCGAAGGTACATTTTTCTCTCACTTTACGCTCTCTTCTTGCTTCTGTCCATACCTCTTCCCGCAATTTTTCTTCTTTTCTTTATATTTTTTCCATTTCTTTTAGAATTTGGACACACTTTGCTCACATATTCCTTTTATAATAAATCTCGGATAGTTGATAAACCACTCACTATCTCCCCCCTCATAAAAAGATGGCGATATACTTTTGTATATCGTCATCTTTCTTTTTTGCTGACGTAAAAACGCCCCCGGGCGGAAAACGTAACCACTTCCGTTTTCCGCCCGGGGGCATTTTTTTACTCAGGCTTCTGCAGCAGCTTCCTCTGCTTCCGCTTCTGCCATCGCCTGTTCGTACTGTTTCAGGATAATAGTCTGAATTTTTTCCCTGGTTCCGGAGTTGATCGGATGTGCGATATCGCGGTACTCCCCGTCCGTAGCCTTACGGCTCGGCATTGCGATGAACAGTCCTTTCTCTCCTTCGATTACTTTAATATCGTGTACGACAAACTCGTCATCGATTGTGATGGACACAACCGCCTTCATTTTTCCTTCTTTTGTAACCTTGCGTACTCTAACGTCTGTAATGTTCATAAATTTTTATGCCCCTTTCACCTCATAATCAGATGGCGTATCTTTCGTTTTTCTCGACAACAATCTTGATGCCGTCCTCACCACAATGATAGGAGTTTGCACGGATGGTGTCCCTGCTTTCCACAATACAGTTCTCAATGTGAGTGTTGTCTCCAAGATAGACATCGTTTAAGATGATGGAGTTTTTAATCACACAGTTGTTTCCTACATATACTTTCTTGAACAGAACAGAGTTCTCAACCTGTCCGTTGATGATACAGCCGCTGGATACGAGGGAATTTTTCACTACGCAGCCCGGGTTGTATTTTGCCGGCGGAAAGTCGTCAATTTTGGAGTAGATGCCGGGATACTGACCGAAGAAGTAATCTCTTACCTCCGGTTTCAGGAAATCCATGTTGGTTCTGTAATAGGAATCTACGGTAGCAATGTTGCTCCAGTAGGTATTGATCTTGTAGCCGTAAATCCGTTTCAGGTTCTTGTAACGGATTAAGATATCTTTTACAAAGTCGTAGCGGTCTTCCTGTGCACTGCGCTCAATCATTTCGATCAGCTGGCGGCGGCGGATGACATAGATACCGGTAGAAATCACATTGGAGCTGGAAACCATCGGTTTTTCCTCAAACTCCTCGATGCGGCAGTCCTCATTCATCTTCAGGACACCGAACCGGCTGGTATCTGCTTCTCTGGACTCGGTGCATACCACGGTAACGTCGGCGCGTTTTGCGATATGGTACTCCAGCACCTTGTTGAAATCCAGTTTGTATACGCCGTCACCGGAAGCGATGACTACATATGGCTCATGGCTGTTTTTCAGCCAGGTCAGGTTCTGGCTGATCGCGTCTGCGGTTCCGCGGTACCACCAGCTGTTATCTGTTGTAACGGTTGGTGAAAATACGAACAGACCGCCGTGTTTTCTTCCGAAATCCCACCATTTGGAGGAGCTTAAGTGCTCATTTAAGGATCTGGCGTTGTACTGTGTCAGGACAGCCACTTTCTGAATATGAGAGTTTGCCATGCTGGACAGAGCGAAGTCGATGCTCCGGAAACTGCCTGCGACCGGCATAGCTGCAACGGCTCTTTTGTTGGACAGCTCTCTCATTTTGTTGTTGTTACCGCCTGCAAGAATAATTCCCAATGCTCTCATATTACTCACCGTCCTTTTCTACAATTGCTCCGCCGGACGGAAGTGTGCCATCCGGGTAATCCTCAGGGGAAGTTTCGCCGGAAATGCAGACATTCTTTCCAATGGTTACGCCATCCGGAATGACTGCCTTTTCTCCAACGGTCACAAGTCCGAATCCGTAAATATTCGGTTTTAAGACATTCGGCGCTTCCTCGCCAACGCCCATTACAACATGCTTGCCAACCTGTACGTTCTCCGCAATAATGGCCTTATTGACCTGGGTTCCCTCACCGATTGTGCTGTGGCGCATAATAATAGAATCTCTTACGACAACACCCTTTTCAATACGCACATCCGCGCCGATGACAGAATTATGTACCTCGCCGTAAATCTCAGCACCCTCGCCGATGATACAGCGGTCGATGACAGCGTCCCCGGAAACATACTGCGGACGGATGATATCACCTTTAGTATAGATTTTCCAGAATTCCTCATATAAGTTAAACTCCGGAATAATATCGATCAGCTCCATATTTGCTTCCCAGTAGGAGCCAAGCGTTCCGACATCCTTCCAGTAGCCGTTGAACTCGTACGCAAACAGGCGTTTTCCGTTGTCGCGGCAGTACGGCAGAATGTGTTTTCCGAAGTCACAGCTCGGCTGATCCTTCAGGGCCGTCAGAGACTCCTTTAACGCTTTCCAACTGAAAATATAGATACCCATGGAAGCGAGGTTGCTTCTCGGGTGCTCCGGTTTTTCTTCAAATTCGGTAATTCTTCCGTTTCCGTCTGTGATCATGACACCGAAACGGCTTGCTTCTTCGATCGGTACCGGCATACATGCGATGGTTACGTCCGCGTGGTTTGCTTTGTGGTAATCCAGCATTACTTCGTAATCCATCTTGTAAATGTGGTCACCGGAAAGAATCAGAACATATTCTGGGTTGTATGTTTCCATATAAGCCATGTTCTGGTAAATTGCATTTGCCGTTCCTGTATACCATTCGCTGTTTGTACTTTTTTCGTATGGCGGCAGAACGGTTACGCCGCCTTCGTTTTTATCGAGATCCCACGGAATACCGATTCCGATATGGGTATTCAGCCGCAGCGGCTGATACTGGGTCAGTACGCCTACCGTATCAATTCCTGAATTGATACAATTACTGAGCGGGAAGTCGATGATTCGATACTTTCCGCCAAATGCTACTGCCGGTTTTGCCACTTTCTCTGTGAGCACACCGAGACGGCTTCCCTGGCCGCCTGCCAGCAGCATTGCTATCATCTCTTTCTTAATCATGCAATCACCTCTTGTCGTATCTAAAGATTTGCAGTAACTGTAAGAATGTACGGTATACTTTCTGTCTGCCTTCAGAAATAATCCCTGTCGGTCCTGGCTTTTCATATCCACGCACTTCTTTGATAACTACATCTAAAATTATATCACACTTCTTTCCCATTGTGAACGATTTTTATAATCTTTCTTTATTTTTTTCTTATATTTTATCACTTTTGACTATGCATTTTTTTTTGCGCCAAAAGCCAAATCATGATTTTCTACAATTTTCGACATCTCATTCATGAATTTTTATCAGTTTTTGTCACACTACGCCGGTTTTGATTTGCAATATATTATTTTGCATATAGTTTCGTTTACACTACTTATCTATTATTTTTTATTTCATTTTCGTTTTCCTGTGCTTTTTTTCTTTTACTTTTCCGGCAAATACGTGTATACTATTAGCCAGAACAGTTCCGGCCGGATTCCGGGGAAACGGCTTTGGATTTTACTCTGTTCCTTCCTATGATTAGTTGAGAAAAATTCCCCAATTCAGTGAAAAGACACATTGAAGGAGATACTATGTACGAAGTAGATTTCAGTAAACCAATCCATATACATTTTATCGGCATCGGCGGCATCAGCATGAGCGGCCTTGCTGAGATTCTTTTAAAAGAAAATTTTACGATTTCCGGTTCCGATGCAAAGGAAAGTGACCTGACCCGCCACCTGACTTCTCTTGGCGCACAGGTTTTCTACGGCCAGAAGGCGGAAAATATCATTCCTGGCATCGACCTTGTCGTTTATACTGCAGCGATCCACCCGGACAACCCGGAGTTTGCCGCTGCCAAAGCTGCCGGCATTCCGATGCTGACCCGTGCCGAGCTGCTCGGACAGATCATGCGCAACTACGATACACCGATCGCCGTTTCCGGTACCCACGGAAAGACAACGACAACCTCCATGCTCTCCCACATTCTGATGGCAGCCGACTGTGATCCGACCATTTCTGTCGGCGGTATTCTTCCGTCCATCGGCGGAAATATCCGTGTCGGCCACTCCGAAACTTTCCTGACCGAGGCATGTGAGTACACCAACAGTTTCTTAAGCTTCTTCCCGAAAATCGGCATCATCCTCAACATGGATGCGGACCATCTCGACTTCTTCAAGGATATCGACGACATCCGCCACTCTTTCCGCGAGTTTGCCCGTCTGCTCCCGGCCGACGGCATGCTGATCATCAATGCCGATACACCGAAATACGATTACGTGACCGAAGGTCTTGGCTGTAAGGTTGTCACCTACGCACTGGAAAACCAGGCTGCCGCTGACTATACTGCTGCCAACATTACCTACGATGAGCTGGATCACCCGTCCTTCGACTGCATCTGCCGCGGCGAACTGCGCGGCCACTACACGCTGATGGTTCCGGGACTCCACAATGTTTCCAATGCACTGGCTGCCATCGCACTGGCCGATGAACTGCAGCTGCCGGAAGACGCCATCCACGAAGGCTTTGCGACCTTCCGCGGAACCGACCGCCGTTTCCAGTACAAGGGCACCTGCCACGGAGCAAAGGTGATCGACGATTACGCGCATCATCCAACCGAAATCCGTGCAACGATGGAAGCTGCCGGAAACTGTGCACACAAAACCCTGTGGTGCGTTTTCCAGCCGCATACCTACACCAGAACGAAAGCGCTGCTCGATGATTTCGCCGCCGCTCTTTCCCTGGCAGACCATGTGGTTCTCGCCGATATTTACGCAGCCAGAGAAACCGATACGCTCGGCATCTCCTCCAAAGATATCCAGGAGCGCATTGTAAAACTCGGCACTGCCTGCGAATATTTCCCATCCTTTGCGGAAATCGAAAACTATCTGAACGAAAATCTTGCCGAGGGCGACATGCTGATCACCATGGGTGCCGGAGACGTTGTAAAAATCGGTGAGGAGCTTCTTGCTTTCGAAAAATAAAATCATTCTTTCGCTTTACCTGCTCCCTGTGGAAAATGGAGTTTTCCTTTTTCCACAGGGTCTTTTTTTGCTCCGAATCCACACAATCTGTCTTTTCGCCAAATAGTTACGCACAATTTTATTCACAGCTATTTTCCTGTATTTCCGCCTGTTTTCAGAGTTATCCACATTGTCCACAATTTTATACACATTTTTACGATCCACACAATGTGGATTCCCTGTGTATAACTTTGTTTACATAACGATATCAACAGAAATTCCTACACTTCCCTGTTTTCCGCCATTTTTCAACATTTTTGGTAGATGATAATATTCCGCAGAACGGATTTCTCCACATTATCCACATTGTCCACAGTCCTTTTTCATCCACCGTGCCTTTTTCCCGGAATGTTTTTTTCCGCAAAACACCTATTCACTTGTCGAAAATACTGTGTTATACTTGATTGTGTATGAGAAGGCAAGACGTATAATAAAAAAACAGATCGCTAAAAGTAAAAATCTGCCGCACGATAAGAACAGGATGGTGTAATTTTGAGTATGCTGACATTAAACAATGACTGCCTGGCCAGTGTGACTGCTGTGCCGGATCTTTTTCTGGAACAATATATGCCCGCAGCCAACGGAGAATTTGTAAAAGTGTACCTTTATCTGCTGAAGCTGGTCAAAGACCATCAGCAGGATTCCGCTCTGTCATCGATGGCAGATTTTTTTTCCTGCACGGAAAACGATATCGTCCGTGCGCTGAAATACTGGGAGAAGCAGGGACTCCTCTCGCTCTCCTACACCGCCGGGGAAAGCGTTCCGACCGGAATCGCCTTTCTGCCGCTTGTCCGGAAGGAAGAAAGCGGAATCCTTCCAACACCGGAATCCTCGATTTCCGGTCCGATTGCGGCTGCACCGGCTGTTTCTGCTGTATCCGTTGAAATCCCGCAGACGGAACAAAACCCGGCTCCATCACCACAGCCGGCCGTTTCTGCCCCATCTGTCTCTTCTCCGGCAGATGATCTTTCCAGTTCCGGTATTTCCGGACAGTCAGCAGAAAAAAAACACGCTCCCGGCAGCCGCGAAGAACTGCAGCATGTTCTTTACGTTGCGCAGACGTATTTCGGTCATCTTCTGTCGCCGACGGAAATCGAATGCATCATGTTTTTCTATGATGATCTCCATTTTTCCGCGGATCTTCTGGAATACCTGGTGGAATACTGTGTTTCGAAGGGAAGCACCAGCATCCACTACCTGAAAAAGGTAGGACTCGCCTGGCAGGAAAGCGGAATCCACGATGTTGCCTCTGCCAAACAGGAGACCACGACATTCAACAAACATTACTACACAATTTTGAAAGCATTCGGCATCCGCAACCGCGCACCGGTGGAAAAAGAAGCCGAGATGATGGACCGCTGGCTGAATACCTACGGTTTTACGATTGATCTTATCACCGAAGCCTGTCAGCGCACCGTTTCCAAGATCGGCCAGCCGAGTTTCCAGTACGCGGAAGGCATTCTCTCCAAATGGAAGGAACAGGGCGTCCGCTCCATGGCAGACGTCGAGCAGCGCGATGCGGAGCACCAGAAAAGGAAAAAAACCGCATCGGATCAGAATGCGGCACGAAAAACCGCTCCTGCTGCTTCGAATAACCGCTTCAACAATTTCCATCAGAGAGAATACGACTACCAGAAGTTAGAAGAACAGCTTCTGAAATAACGCCCGGAGGACGAAACAACTATGGCACTGACAAACCCGCAATACGATGCGATTATGCGCATGTACAACGAACGGCAGCTCCGCCACCAGAGAGAACAGCAGGAGCACATCCGCATTGCTTATGAAAAGATTCCGCGCCTTGCGGAAATCGACGCCGAGATTGCATCCCTCTCGGTCCGGAAAGCAAAAGCGATGCTGAACGGAGACGCTTCCATGGATCTCGACCTGAATGCTGCCATCCGTGACCGTTCCCAGGAACGCGCGGCGCTTCTTTCCATGCACGGCTACCCGGCAGACTATCTCGAGCTGACGTATGACTGCCCGCTCTGCCGCGACACCGGCTACATCAACGGCACGCAGAAATGCGCCTGCTTCAAAAAAGCTGCCGTCGCTCTTCTGTACCGGCAGTCCAATGTGGAGGAGCTTCTGAAAACCGAAAATTTCAGCCAGTTCTCCATGGATTACTACTCGGACAGCCTGACCAGTACCGGAACACCGCTCACTTCCCGCGAGGCCGCTGCTGCCGCGCTCGAAAAAAGTCAGGCGTTCGTCCGCAATTTCGGTTCGTCGTTTGAAAATCTCTTCTTTTACGGCGACACTGGTGTCGGAAAAACGTTTCTTTCGCACTGTATTGCCCGCGAGCTGATCGAGCAGTCGTTCTGTGTGATTTATTTTACTGCATTTGATCTGTTTGACCTGTTTGCACGCTACACCTTTTCCAGTTCAGAAGAAGAAAAAGACGCTCACGCCAATATCTTTGACTGCGATCTTCTGATCATTGATGATTTAGGTACGGAACTGACCAACAGCTTCGTCTCTTCCCAGCTCTTTCTCTGCATCAACGAACGCATCCTGCGGAAGAAATCGACGATCATCTCCACGAACCTGCCCCTTGACCGCTTCATGGAGACGTACTCAGAACGTACCTTTTCACGAATTTCAAGTAACTACACCATCATTAAACTTTTTGGAAACGATATTCGGATCCAGAAAAAACTTTTGGGAGGAACCAAAGCATGAGTAAGGGAACTGAAGGACATTTTGACACACTGCCAATCGGAAGACTGGGACTGATCCCGCTGAACAGCAGCGCCGCACTTGGAAAAAAGGTCGACGATTATCTGGTCAGCTGGAGAAAAGGACGCGGCAATGAATTTGCGGAAAAATATGTCGCTGCCTATGAAGGATACGAGCGTGACAGCTACATTATCCAGTCTCAGGTTCCGCGTTTCGGTTCAGGCGAGGCAAAGGGTATCATCAACGAATCTGTCCGCGGTGACGATATCTACATTCTGCTCGATGTCTGCAACTACAGCCTGACCTATTCTCTGTGCGGCTACACCAACCACATGTCTCCGGACGACCACTTCCAGGATCTGAAGCGTGTCATCGCAGCCATCGGTGGAAAAGCCCGCAGAATCAATGTCATTATGCCATTCCTGTATGAGAGCCGCCAGCACAAGAGATCTGGAAGAGAGTCTCTCGACTGCGCACTTGGTCTGCAGGAGCTGACCGCTATGGGCGTGGAAAACATCATCACCTTCGACGCTCACGACCCGCGTGTCCAGAACGCGATTCCGCTGCATGGATTTGAAACCATCCAGCCGGCTTACCAGTTCATCAAAAACATCCTGCGCAATGCACCGGATATGAAGCTCGACAAGGATCAT
Organism: Fusicatenibacter sp.; assembly: GCF_050872605.1. Classification (GTDB taxonomy): domain Bacteria; phylum Bacillota; class Clostridia; order Lachnospirales; family Lachnospiraceae; genus Fusicatenibacter. The sequence continues at coordinate 37,128 of NZ_JBNMHD010000015.1, read as the reverse complement.
CTGATGGTCATCAGCCCGGATGAGGGCGGTATGGGCCGTGCCATCTATATGGCAAACAACCTTGGCGTTGACATGGGTATGTTCTATAAACGCCGCGACTACTCCACCATCATCGACGGACGCAACCCGATCGTTGCCCATGAGTTCCTCGGTGCCGATGTCAAAGGAAAAGATATGATCATCATCGACGATATGATCTCCTCCGGCGAGAGTATGCTGGAAGTTGCCAAACTCTTAAAGGATCGTGAGGCTCGCAACATCTACATGTGCTCGACCTTCGGACTGTTCACCAGCGGACTGGAGAAATTCGACAAGGCTTATGAGGAAGGACTCTTCACAAAGGTTCTGACCACCAACGTCGTATACCAGACACCGGAGCTTCTCTCCCGCGAGTATTACATCAGCTGCGACCTGAGCAAATATATCGCTCTCATCATCGACAAGCTGAATCACGACGCCTCCATCAGCGGACTGCTGGATCCGGCGGATCGGATTCAGAAGGTTATTAAAAAATTTAAGAATCACGAGAAGATCTGATCTTCCTGTGAATCTTTCACAAACGCCGAAACTGTCACAAAAACGGTTTCGGCGTTTGTTTATATTTTTAGCAAATTCTTGCTAGTTTTTTCTTTTTTCGGCGGTATAATGAAATTACATTGTACGACGAAGGAGGTATCACACATGCAATTTGGACATTTTGATGATGCGAAAAAAGAGTATGTCATCACAAGCCCGAAGACTCCGCTTCCGTGGATCAACTATCTTGGATCTGAGAACTTCTTTTCTCTGATTTCCAACACCTGCGGCGGATACAGCTTCTACAAGGACGCAAAACTTCTGCGTCTGACCCGTTACCGTTATAACGATACGCCGCTCGATCAGAACGGACGCTACTACTACATTAAGGACGGCGATACCGTCTGGAACCCGGGCTGGCAGCCGACCCAGACTCCTCTCGATTCCTACGAGTGCCATCATGGCCTTGGCTACAGCCGCTTTGTTTCTTCCAAAAACGGAGTTGACGCTGAACTGACCGCTTTTGTTCCGCTGGCAGATTCCTGCGAAGTAAACCGTCTCGTGCTGACCAACAACGGCACCGAAGAAAAAACACTGGCTCTGACTTCTTTTGTAGAGTTCTGCTTCTGGAACGCTGTGGATGATATGACCAACTTCCAGAGAAACTTCAGCATCGGCGAAGTTGAGATCCAGGGTTCTGAGATCTATCACAAAACCGAGTACCGCGAGCGCCGCAGACATTACGCTGTTTATGCAGTCAACTGCCCGATCGACGGATACGATACCGACCGCGACGCTTTCCTTGGCGCTTACCGTGGAAATGACCGCCCGGAGACCGTTCTGCGCGGCACTGCAGGCAATACCGTTGCCAGCGGATGGGGTGTCATCGGTTCCCACCACATCGACGTTACCTTAAAACCGGGCGAATCCCGCTCCTTTATCTTCGTTCTCGGCTACTGCGAGAATGCAGCCGATGACAAATGGGAAGCTCCTGGCGTGATCAATAAAAAACCGGCAAAAGAGATGCTCTCCCACTATCAGACCGACGAGCAGGTTGACGCAGCACTTGCAGCGCTTGCTTCCTACTGGGATGGCCTGCTGGCAAAATATGCGCTCTCCTGTGCAGATGAAAAACTGGGACGCATGGTCAACATCTGGAACCAGTATCAGTGTATGGTTACCTTCAACATGTCCCGTTCGGCTTCCTACTTCGAGTCCGGCACCGGCCGTGGTATGGGATTCCGTGATTCCTGCCAGGATCTGCTCGGCTTCGTTCATCTGATTCCGGACCGCGCAAGAGATCGTCTGCTCGATATCGCCGCTACCCAGTTTGAAGACGGAAGCGCGTACCATCAGTATCAGCCACTGACGAAAAAAGGAAACATGGATATCGGAAGCGGCTTCAACGATGACCCGCTCTGGCTGATCGCCGGATGTGCCGCCTACCTCAAAGAGACCGGAGATTTCTCTATTCTCGATGAGCAGGTTGATTTCGACAACGATTCCACCAAGGCACAGCCTCTGATGGAGCATCTGAAACGTTCCTTCGACTTTACCGTAACCCATCTCGGCCCGCACAAGCTGCCGCTGATCGGCCGTGCTGACTGGAATGACTGTCTGAACCTGAACTGCTTCTCTGCAGAGCCGGGCGAACCGTTCCAGACAACTGGACCGTCTGAGGGACCGGTTGCCGAGTCTGTTTTCATCGCCGCTATGTTTGTCAAATACGGAAAAGAATACGCAGCAATCTGCCGCCGCAGAGGCAATGAAGCGGAGGCTGTTTACGCAGAGGAAGAGGTTGCAAAGGTTTACCAGGCCGTGCTCGATGCCGGCTGGGACGGCGAATGGTTCCTGCGTGCGTATGACGCTGCCGGCGAAAAAGTCGGATCAAACGAGTGTGAGGAAGGCAAGATTTTCATTGAGCCACAGGGCTTCTGCGTTCTTGCCGAAATCGGCGTGAAAGAGGGTCTGGCCGAAAAGGCTCTGACTTCCGTAAAAAATATCCTGGAAACCAAGTACGGTGTCGTTCTTCTGCAGCCGGCTTACACCAAATATTACCTGAATCTTGGTGAGGTTTCCTCCTATCCGCCGGGATACAAAGAAAATGCCGGTATCTTCTGTCACAACAACCCATGGATTTCCATCGCCGAAACGGTGGTAGGTCACGGCAACCGCGCCTTTGACCTGTACCGTAAGATCTGCCCGGCTTACATCGAGGATATCAGTGAAATCCATCGCACGGAACCATATGTCTATTCCCAGATGATTGCCGGAAAAGATGCCGCTCACTTCGGTGAGGCAAAGAACTCCTGGCTGACCGGTACGGCCGCATGGACCTTTGTCAATGTTTCCCAGTACATCCTCGGTATCCAGCCGGATTACGACGGACTGACCTTAAATCCGTGTATTCCGTCCGATATGGAAGAGTTCAAGATCCGCAGATACTTCCGCGGTGCATGGTATCACATCACCTTCAAGAACCCGGATCACAAGGAGAAGGGCGTTTCTTCCATGACTGTAAATGGAACCGCCGTAGAAGGAAATCTGATTCCAACGACCGAAGGCTGCACCGAGTATGATGTTGTTGCTGTGATGTAAGTTTTATTTTACAAATCTCCATAAAAGAATATGAAGCGAGCCCCGGAAAGCATTTCTGTTTTCCGGGGCTCGTCTTATTCTCTTCTTCTCTTACTGTAACTGTCTTCTCTCTCTGACACCGGAAAGATCCTTGATGACCTCTCCCGCCAGAATCAGTCCTGCTACAGACGGCACAAACGCTACACTGCCCGGGATATCACGCCGCTCCGTACACTTTCTTGCAGCGCCCGGAGGGCAGATGCAGTTCGTCCGGCAGCTGATACTCATATCCTCGAGCGGACGGAGCGCTTTTTCCTCTGAATAGACAACCTTCAGTTTTTTTACCCCGCGCTTTTTCATCTCGCGCCGCATAACCTTTGCCAGCGGGCACATATTGGTTTTATAGATATCCGCCACACGGAACTTGGTCGGATCCAGCTTGTTTCCGGCTCCCATGCAGCTGATAACCGGCACATTGCATGCCTTGGCACGCATAATAATCTCAATCTTTGCTGTTACCGTATCAACCGCGTCTACAACGTACGAATACTTTGAAAAATCGAAATCATCCGCATTTTCCGGCAGATAGAAGCATTTATATACCTCCACCTCCGCTTTCGGATTGATGTCGAGAATCCGTTCTTTCATTACATCTACTTTATATTTTCCAACGCTGCTTCTTGTTGCAATAATCTGACGGTTGATATTGGTCAGGCAGACCTTGTCATCGTCCACCAGCACAAAATGACCGACACCACTCCTTGCCAGCGCCTCCACGGTATAGCCTCCTACACCGCCAATCCCGAATACGGCAACGGTTGCATCCGCCAGAAGATCCATGCTCTCGCTTCCAAGCAAAAGCTGTGTTCTGGAAAACTGATTCAATGCCATTTGTTTTCCTTCCTCCTTGTTTATAAACTCTATCACAATAATAGGTTATTTGCTTTTGTCTGTCAACACCCTACGGAACCAGCTCTGCGGAAATTCAAAGACGAAGAGAATCCCAAGTACAATCGCAACCGCATCCTTCAGCGTCAGAAAGCCTCTTGCACCGGCCCGTTCCAGATCATTTGTTACCACATAAAAAGCCGTCCAGTAAATTCCGCCTCCCGGCACCAACGGAAAAATCCCGGCAATAAGAAATACCGTTACCGGGCAGCGCTTGTATACCGCGAAGCTGCGCGACAGAATGATAACAAGCACCGTTGCAAAAAAGATCGATACCGGCTCTGTCGTATACGGAAGGATCAGCTTGTAGCAGATCCAGCCGCACGCCCCGGCCAGTCCGCAGTACAGATAATATTTCCGCGGAACCTGGAACAAAAGTGCAAATGCAATCGTTCCGACACAGGCCGCGAAAAATTCCGCAATCAAACGAATCGTCTCACTCATAGCTGCAGTCCTCCTGCCAGTTGATGGTACCCTGTGATCACAAGCCCGACGCCAAGTGCGATGCAGAAGGTTACAAGCAGAGCGTCAAGCATCCGTACCGAACCCGCGATGTAATCCTGGTCCGCAACATCGCGGATGGCATTTGTGAAGTTCACACCCGGCACCAGCGGAATAATCGAACCGATGATAACCTTATCCAGATGGTGACCGATTCCCGATTGATACAGGAACACCGCAATCAGTGTGACGAGTGCACCACCGGAAATATTTGTCGCAATCTTTGACATTCTGCCGCGCAGCAGATACAAAAGATAGAAATACAGAACAAAGCCGGACAGAAACGCTACCATACTGTCGACCACATCACCGCCGAACAGAAAGCAGAAGCAGGCACTTCCGATGCCGGACGCAAGAACCTGATGCCATCTCGCTTTTTCCGGCATCCTCTGGATATCGAGCAGCCATGCTTTCGCTTCTTTTGGTGTGTGCAGGCCCTCCTCAATCTCACGGGAGAGCTGATTAACCGCCGTTACCTTGTCGAGCCGCGCGGCAGACAGCGGAATGTGACGCACACGGGCAAATTCCTGTTTTTTTCCGCTTTCTGCCGTCAGAAAAATGCCGCTGCTCAGAACAAACGCGTCGCTGGAGCTGACGCCGTACGCCCGCGCGATGCGCTCAATCGTCTCCTCCACACGAAAAATTTCCGCTCCGCTCGCCAGCAGAATATCCCCTGCCAGCGATGCCACATCGAGCGCTTCTCTTGTCGATTCTGCGTTCATCTCTGCCTTCCTCCTTTTTCAAAGCCATACACCCATTTCCCTTTCAGGAACAGATACAGGAAAATGACGGAGCTGATACTCCAGGTCAAAGGGTAAGCCCAGAAGATCACGCGGATATTCGGGATCAGACGAACCGTCACGGTAATGTAGCTGACCCGGAACAGACACCAGACACAGAGCATGACAACCATCGGAATCGAGGCGTGTCCAGAACCGCGGAGCACAGCTGCGATGCAGTGGGAAAATGCCAGCAGGAAGTAGAACAGCGCAATCGTTCTCGCCTGCATCACGCCGTAGTGGACGACCTGCGGATCGCTGTTGAATGCCGCAATCAGGGTCGGTGCAGCAGCGTAGATGACAAATCCGATCAGTTCGGCAATAATGACCGAGCAGAGAATGCCGAACCGCGCTCCCTTTTTCGCACGGTCATACTGTTTTGCGCCGAGGTTCTGGCTGACGAATGTGGTCAGCGCCATCGTAAAGCAGGTGACCGGCAGGAAGGCAAAGCCCTCAATTTTCGCATACGAACCGCAGCCTGCCATCGCCATTTTTCCGAATGCATTGATGTTTGTCTGCACGAAAACGTTTGCAATCGAGATAACTGAGTTCTGGAAGCCGGACGGCACACCGTTGCGGATAATTTCGCCGAGCACGCGGCCGTCGAAACGGATTTTGCTGATATGAAGCCGGTACTCTTCTTTCGTCCGCAGCAGATGGATCATACAGAGAATCGCACTTGTGAACTGGGAAATGACCGTTGCAAGCGCCGCCGCACCGACACCCATACCGAGGCCGCCGATGAAAAGCAGGTCGAGCACAACGTTGATGCACGACGACACGATCAGATAGATCAGCGGGTGGCGGCTGTCGCCGACGGACTGCAGGATGCCGACGAAAATGTTATACATGACAAATCCGAGGGAACCCGCAAAATACGTGCGGAAATACTCAACCGACTGCGGAAGCACATCGGACGGCGTTCCCATCAGCACCAGGATCTTCGGTGCCAGATACATGCCGATCACAGTCAATGCAAGACCGGCCGCGATTCCGAAGGCCACGGTCGTGTGAATTGCCTTCTGCAGATTGTCTCTGTTTTTCGCTCCATAGTACCTCGCGATGACAACACCGGCACCCATCGCGATACCGTTGATGAAACCGACCATCAAAAAGATCAGATTTCCCGATGAGCTGACGGCTGCCAGCGCGTTGCTTCCCAGAAAGTTTCCTACGATCAGCGAGTCGGCTGTGTTGTAGAGCTGCTGAAACAGATTTCCGAGAAACAGCGGGATGGCAAACAGGATGATCTTCCGGGAGATACTGCCCTCTGTCATTCTTGTTTTGCTCTCTGCGCTCATGATACAAAACCCCCATTTGTAAAATTTGATTTTCCCGCAGCTTTTTCTGCAAAGCCGCAACAAAACCGGTCACCTGCGATTTCCGCAACTGACCGGTTCTTGGAATATCTTTCTGTTAATTATTATATCGAACCTGCGTCCGAATGACAAGATACAAATTCGTCAAGCAGTCTGTCCATCCGCGCGAGCATTTCTTCTTCCGTGCAGAAGTGTTCGGGTTTCATCGATTCCAGGTAATCGTAAAACGCTGTCAGAACGCTCGGCTCCTGAATGCTCAGGTAAATCAGGCGCTCGTTTTTCGTCTGGAATAAAAGATAGCCTTCATGTGCATTGACCGAAATATTCAGCGTATGTTTCGCTCTGACCTCCGCATCTTTCATCATCCGAAGATTCGTCTGCTCCCGCAGCGCCAGAAATTTCCGCACCAGATCGACTCGCTCCTCCATATCGAGCGGGGAATAGCACTCTCTCGGGTACTCATCCACGCGTCCCGTTTCGAGGAAGTTCCGCACGCCGTCCTCCGAGAAAAACATCGTCGTCTTTTTGTCCAGCACTCTGCTCTGCATCACTTTTGCATACCGGGCAACCGCCTGCACCATCTGTTCCCGCATCGGCATCTCCGGCACAAGGTGTCGCTCCAGCATCTGTCCGGTCAGAAGGCCGGAAAAGCATGGCATCCGCTGAAAAAAGTAGCGCGGTGAGTTCGATTCGATAAAATGCTGAATCAGTGTTTCCGTGTAGCCAAGCTGTGTCTGCACCGTGTCGAGCCGTTCAAACAACGGATCAGACTGCCGCAGATACTGTTCAAACATTTCCCGCATCATCCGAAGCGTCTCTTCCTCCCGGAACAGAATCGCATTCTGGTAATCCGCGCTGAACACAAGCTTGGCAATTCTTCCATCCGACTTTGCATATTGTTTTTTATTTTTTGCCAAAAATTTTACAGAATACTCTTTCGTCCCGCGAAAAAGCCGGCGGAAAATTCCGCCGGCTTTGGTCTGTTTCGCTATGTTTAATTTTCTTTGATTCCAAACACAGTCAGTGCCTGGCGCGGTGAAATGCCGAGTCCGCCGACGCTGATCAGCGTATCCTCCGCCTCTAACAGAAGATTTTCCTTCTGGAATCTTATGATCATGCGGCCGCCGCTTAAACCGTCCATCCGGCGGAGTTCCATCTCAAGTGTGTTGAGGGTGCGCCATGCAGCGGATCCAGCGTAAATATGGCCGTCCGCTTCGCTGTAGGCGAAATCCTGACGCATCGAGAGGACAAATTCTTTTTCTTTGCCGCCCTCGGTTACTTTCCAGTACATCCGGTCGCCGCCAAAGGAAAAGCGCATCTCCTGGATCGGGCTTGTCTCCAGGTTGAACAGTCCGCTTCCGCCGATCAGAATTTCTGCGGAATCCGGCAGCCGGTCATTCATCACCGGAACAGACACGTAAACATGACTGCTTACTTTTTCTTCCATGAAAGGATTTCTCGTTCCTCTGCGCGGCTGCAGAGCCAGATCTGCGGTACGCTCTTTTACCACATCGGCAAGCGCGGACGGCGGCAGCTCTCCTGCCTCTTTCTTCACATACGGGATCAGCTCTTCCTGCAGGGCACTCAGTTCCTCCTGGGTCTGCTCTGTCGCGGTTGTCAGAATCACGATCAGGCCGAGATCCGGGAATACAACACCGAACTGGCCGTAGGCGCCGTCTGCGCGGAACGAACCCGGATAACGGCACATCCAGCACTGATAGCCGTAGCCCTGCGCCCAGTCTTTTACGTGGCCTTCCGAATCGCCCTCCGTCTCAATCTGCTTGCGGCAGGCGCGTTCAAACCAGTCTTTTCGAAGCAGCTGTTTTCCTTCCCACTCGCCCTGTCTGGACAGAAAATAGGTGAATTTCGCCATATCCTCCGTCACCATCTTCATACCGCCTCCGCCAAGCTCCGTTCCGTCACCGAGCAGTGCACAGGTCAGGGAGGTGATGCCGAGCGGCTCCAAAAGGCGCGGTTTCAGAAACTCTGTGACGTTCTGTCCTGTCTTTTTCCGCAGAACGGCCGCCAGCATGTTGGTTCCGGCCGTGTTATATTTGTAAAACGTTCCCGGCTCATGAAGCACCGGGTGATGAAGGAATGTGGAAATCCAGTTTTCGGAATTATCCGTAATCTCTGTCTCGTGGCCGCATCCCATGATCAGCAGGTGATGCAGTGTGATTTTTTTGAGATTTTCGGATGGATCTTCCGGCAGCAGATCCGGGAATATATCGACGATTTTTTCATCGAGCGACAAGATTCCCTCCTGCTCTGCAAATCCGATCGCCGTTGCCGTCAGTGATTTGCTGAACGAGTACAGCGGATGACGGAATTTTTCATCATACGGCTTCCACCAGCCCTTTGCCGCGCACTTTCCGTGGCGGATCACCATAAAACTGTGCAGCTCGATCTGGCTTTTCTCGATCCGGTCGAGAAAATTCAAAATTCCTTTCGAACCAATTCCAACTGATTCTGGTGTCACATCTTTAAAGTATCCCATTCTGCGTTTTCTCCTTTCCTGTCGGTCCTATGCCTCGATTTCGTAAAATTCTACGGAAAGATCACCCTTCCAGCTTACGCGGTCGTACGGTGTCTCCGGATAAACAACGGTCGAGATGGCATCTACGCCGTCCTCGGCGAACAGTTCCAGAATCGAAACGTCAAACACAAGTTCCAGATTCCATGCGCCATCTTTCTTTCTCGCTGCCGTACTAATGGAATATTTCTCCGTCATGAAATGCTCACTGAATTCTTTGTATCCTGCCATCGTACGGTCAACCGTGATTTCGGTATCGGTTACATAGATTTTCAGCTTCTGACCCACCGAGTTTTTCAGGGAAATTTTTGCATCTCCCTTTCCGGAGATCTTTAATCCAAAGGTCTCGGTACGAATCGTAGTGTGGTTCTCAATCGGATAGCTGCTGTGGCGGAATTTTTCCAGTCCGACCGGGGCAGCCACGAGGGTCAGATCGCCGTCCACTTTCGTCAGTGACAGTTTTCTTGCCAGAGTTGCCTGACCGCAGTAGTCTTCTGTCGGTGTCTGTGCAGCATACTGCCAGTTCATGCCCCAGCCCATCATCAGAACGTCTTTTGCGTTCTGGAAGGTAACGGCCGCATAGTTATCAAAGCCTTCGTCCAGCCATCTCGGCTCATCGGACGGGTAGGTGCAGAGGAATTTCTCGCCGTCGAAATCGCCCAGGAAATACTGCATCTTGCAGTGATCATTCTCAGAAGCTTTCGTCATACTGACAATGAGAACCCATACGTTTTTGCCTTCATACTCGATCGGGAACAGATCCGGGCACTCCCATACGCCTTTGACATGGTTTCCTTCCGGTCCGAATTCACCAGTTTTCTCCCAGTTTTTCAGATCCTGGGATGCATAGAAGAAAACACGGTCCTGTGCTGCAAGGACAAGACCCCAGCATCTTCTGACCGGATTCCAGAACGCTTTCGGATCACGGAAATCGGAAATTCCCGGGTTTTTGATGACCGGATTCAGATAGGATTTCTCAAAATGCCGGCCTTTATCATTGCTGTATGCAATGCTCTGCTGCTCCAGGCCGTCCTTGTGATGACTCGTGTAAATGGCAATAATCGGCGGATTTTCATTGGTGCCGTACTCGGAAGAATTCTGAATATCATATACTGCACTTCCTGAGAAGATAAATCCCAGTTCATCCGGGTAGAGTGCAATCGGCTGATGCTCCCAGTGAATCAGATCGCGGGATGTCGCATGGCCCCAGTGCATCGGGCCCCAGTTGGTTGCGTATGGATACTTCTGATAAAAGAAGTGGTACACGCCGTCCACATAAACCATACCGTTTGGATCGTTCATCCAGCCTGTTTCCGGTGAAAAGTGAATTTTTGGTCTGTAGTCTCTCGTTTTTGTCATTTGTTCAAACCCTCCAAATTATCCCAATATAGTACAAGTGTCTGCAAAACCACCTATATCCCGGTTTTGCAGACACCAGCCGTTTTCTTTATTTTACTTTAGTTTACGAATTTTTGCATCCCTTATTTTTTGATGGTATACATCTTCACTTCCAGATCGCCGTCTGTAGAAACCACCTGGTACGGCGCATCCGGGTAAACGCATACGGAAGCGGTCTCCAGACCACCATCTGCATAAATCTCCAGATAGGAAACGTCAAAAATAATCTCCATATTGACATTTCCGCGCATGTAACGTTTTGTTGTGGATACCAGCAGATCCTCTTTTTTGAAGAGCTTCGGATCTACATCATCAAAGTAACTAAGGTCGCCGCTCTTAGAACGGTCCACCGTGATGCTGTCCACCGTTACTTCGATGACTACTTCCTCACCTCTGCTGTTTTTCAGTGCAATTCTTCCGAAATTACCTTGCACGAGAAGTCCAAAGCTCTCGGTCAGCAACGGTTTCTGATTTCCGATCGGGAATGCGCCCGCACGGTACTCGTCGATACCGAACGGTTTTGTTTTCAGGCGGTAGCCCTCCTCGGTCTCGCAGAGAGAAAGTTCTCTCGGCAGTGTCATCAGGCCGGAATACTCACCGGTCGGAACGAAGTTTGCGTAGAGCGGATTAACGCCCCATCCAAGATAAACCGGACGGTCGTAGTTTCCATACGTTACGCCGGCATAGTTGTCGAATCCGAAATCAATCCACAGCGGCTCGTCTGTGATCTCGGTGCACTGGAAGGTATCTCCGTCAAAATCACCGACGAAATACTGGATATTGGCACGGCCTTCGGTTCCCGGATGTATCATGCTGACTATCAGAATCCATTTGAATCCATCAAATTCATTTCCTGTTTTAGCACGGATCAGATCGGTGCATTCCCATACGGTCGGCACTTTATTGACACCGACACCGAACTCGCCTGTTTTCTTCCAGTTTTTCAGATCCTGGGATGCATAAAACTCTGCGTGGTCGCCGGATGCCAGAACAAGGCTCCAGCAGTCCTTTTTATCATTCCAGAAGACGCGCGGATCACGGAAATCCGGTGTGCTCGGGTTTTTGATGACCGGATTGCCATAATATTTTTCAAAATGTTTTCCCTGATCCAGGCTGTATGCAATACACTGCTGCTCCAGGCCTGTTTCCATATTGTGCGCCGTGTAGACAGCCACCATCGGTTTCTCACCGTATTTTGCAAATCCACTGCTGTTATTTTCATCGTATGCCATACTTCCGGAGTACATTGTTCCAATCTCATCCGGGTACAGGGCGACCGGCAGATGCTCCCAGTGAATCAGGTCTTTCGATACTGCATGACCCCAGTGCATCGGTCCCCATACAACGTCATTTGGGTTATGCTGATAATACAGATGCCAGATACCATCAATGTAAATCAGTCCGTTTGGATCGTTGTTCCAGTTTTTCTCCGGTGTAAAATGAATGTTCGGTCTAAAATCTCTTTTTCCCTGTTTACTCATAGGATCCCTCTTTTCCTGTTCTCTCTTTTCCTATTTTATCTTTTTTCATTTGGAACTTCAACAAAAAAGAAATAAGAACAAAATAATCTTCTTTTTAAATGTGGCCATGTTATATGGGATACAACATGGCCACATTTGGAATTTCTTTAGTTATAGAACATTAATTGCAAATCCTTTACGTTACTGCTTTTTTGTAATCGCTTTTCGCCCGATTTTTAGTTTGCTGCAGAAGCTGCTCGATCTACTGCGCCCTGGTAAATCTCAACCAGTTCGTTCACACCAGCGCCTTCCAGCTCTGTCTTATAGGAATCCCAGCTTGCATCATCAACGCCGCCGGTTACCCATGTGGTGATGTAACGGTCAACAATATCGGAGATGGTCGGCTGAATCTGTGCCAGACGCCGAATCTCTTCCTGGGTCATCAGAACACGCGGAATGGTGTCATACTCTTCCATGATGTCATCCTTACCGTTTTCTTTCTGCATCTCGAGAAGTTTTACTGCATCGAAGGTGTATCCGCAAACGGTGTCATAGTACTCGTTCTGAACGATCATAGAACCACGGCAGGTTGTGGAGTTTACACGAGCCTCACCAAAGTTCTTATATTCCGGATTCAGAGGTTTGTAGTTTCCGTTTTCATCAAGTGGTGTACGAAGAATGCCGTCCTCGTCTTTCTCATAGTTGTATCCGATTGCACCCCAGTTAGATGTAACAGAGATTTCCGGATCGCCTACCATGTAATCTACAAATCTTGCAACAACGTGCGGGAATTTGCAGGTCGTTGTGATTGCTGTATCGGAAGAATCCTGCAGCTCGGAGTAGTTGCACTCGAAACCGGTCATACCGTCTTCGCCCTGCAGTCTCGGAACTGCTACGTACTGATCATGTACTTCCTGGTTTGTAATTTCCTGATCGCCCCAAACACCGAAGGAACCGATCTTTGCAACGTTCTCTTTGATCAGGGAAGCGTTGAATGCCATACTGGAGTCTGCTTCGAAGGAACCGTTCCAGATCAGTCCTTCTTCATACAGCATGTTGAAGAATTCTGCTGTTTTCTTGAATGCATCATCCATTGCGGTAAAGGTAACTTTTCCATCAACCATTCTTAAGTGGTCTGCATATGCATTTCCTCCGCAGTAGGAGTCAGCGCATCCGAATGCACCTGTGAAACGATAGAACAGGTTGTAGGAACCAAAGGTATCAGTTGCACCGAACCAGGTTGCCATTGGGATTTCATCAGCTTCGCCGTTGCCGTTCAGATCGCCGCCGTCGCGGAATGCTTTCAGGCAGTCTACCCACTCGTCTACGGTTGTCGGCACTTCTTTGCCTACTTTATCCAGCCATGTTTTGTTGATCACGAATGGTCCAGGTGTTAATACAAGACCTTTCATTTCCTCTACGTACGGGAATCCATATTTATGGCCGTTCGGAGCGGTGATCTCAAGCTGATACTGCTCATTGTCATCGAGGAATGCTTTCAGGTTTGGCATGTACTCTTCGATCAGGCCTTCGGTCGGAAGGAATACATCCTGGTCTGCGTACTGAACTACGGTGTTTCCGGATTTACCATCGCCGAAGTTCCAGAATACATCCGGAAGATCCTGGCCGGAAGAAAGCATCAGGTTGATTTTCTCTGTTGCGCTCTCCTGCGGGATCGGCTGCCAGTCAAACTCTACTCCTGTGTCCTCGAACCATTTCTGGCACATAGCCAGGTCGCCTACTTCTACGGTTCTGTCTGCAGAGTTTACGATCAGAGCGGAAATTTTTCCGTATTTCTCTTCGAATTTTGCCGGATCTTTGATGATCGGAAGGGTACCATCGAGCTGGATGATTCCCTCATCAACTGCTTCCTGCTCCTCTGCTGTGAGACCTGTGTCACCTGCTTCTGTACCGGATGCAGATGTGGTATCTCCTCCTGTGCTTCCTGCACCGGAGCTGCTTGAGCTGCCCGAGCTGTTTCCACAGCCTGCGAGCATGCTGCTTACCATAAGGCTTGCCAGTAATACGGATACGATTTTTTTCTTCATGTTGTTCCTCCTTTATTTTGCTGCCTTTTCGGCAGTGAAATACGTAAATATTTTTGTGTTTCTACTATAAAATCATGTCTGCTGTAGCCATGAACTCTGTAACGATAACTTTTGTAACAATAAATTTTCTGTTCTGCATCAGCCCTTAACTGCACCGATCGTAACACCTTTTGCGAAGTATTTCTGCAGGAAAGGATATACGCACAGAAGCGGGAATGCGGAAACAACTACGACACAGTATTTTAACTGCTCAGCCAGTTTCTGTTTTGTTACCATCTCAGAAGCACTACTTCCCATCTGGTTGGACTGATTCATCAGTACCAGGTTTCGAAGAACGACCTGGAGAGGCATCTTACTGTCATCCTGCAGGAACATCAGTGCGTTGAAGAACTGGTTCCACATTGCAGTTGCATAGAACAGACACATAACTGCGATGATGGTTTTCGACAGCGGAATTGCAATTTTGAAGAAGAATCCAAAGTCGCTGCAGCCGTCGATCTTTGCTGCTTCGAGAAGCTCGACCGGAATACCGCTTTCAAAGAAGGAGCGGCATACGATCAGGTTGTAAGCGGATACTGCTACCGGAAGAACCATAGCCCATGTTGTGTTGTAGATGTGCAGCTGCTGTACGGTTAAGTACATCGGAATCATACCGCCGCTGAAGAACATCGTGAAGGTGAACAGGAACATAATTGGTTTTCTTCCTACCATATCGTATCTGGAAAGTGCATAGCCGGCCGGAATGGTGCAGACCAGGGAAATCAGCGTTCCTAATACGGTATATTTGATGGTATTTGCATAGCCGGTCCAGAGCGGCTGATATTTCAGTGTGGTTGCATATCCGTTGGTGTACCACGCTTCCGGATAGAGAAGGAATTTACCGGAACTTACAACAACCGGGTCTGTAACAGATGCCAGAAGCACGTAATACAGAGGATATACAATTGCAATGCAGACAAGGATCATGATGATGGTATTGATCACGGTAAAGACCTTGTCTCCCGTACTCATTTTTACTTTTTTCTTTTTCACAGTGTTATTATTTGCCATTTTTCAAGCCCCCTGACTCTTAGAAAATACTGATATCGCTGGTCTTCTTTGCAACTGCGTTTGTGATAACCAGAATAATGAAGTTTACAACGGAGTTAAATAAGCCAACGGCTGTCGCAAAACTGTACTGTGCGGTCTGGAGACCTACTTTGTATACGTATGTCGAGATGATCTCACTGACGGTTGTATTGGTACCGTTCTGCATCAGATAAGCTTTCTCATATCCCACGTTCATAATGTTACCTACCTGAAGGATCAGCATCAGGATGATGGTCGGCATAATCAGAGGTAAATCAATGTAAAGGATTTTCTGAAATCTGGAAGCACCATCCATCGTTGCTGCTTCGTAATACTCCGGGCTGATTGCGGTCAGTGCTGCGATGAAGATGATGGCGTTGAATCCCATCGTCTGCCAGATGTTACTTCCGATGAAGAGTTTGCGGAAGTACTCCGGAAGGCTGGTGAACATGATTGCTTTTCCGCCGGCTCCCATAACTGCGTGGTTTACAAGACCGTTTGCGGAAAACAGTACGGAAATCAGGCTGACTACAACTACGTTTGACATAAAGTACGGTGCGTAGGAGATGGTCTGGATGATTCGTCTCGGTCCGCTTCTCTGTACCTGGTTCAGTAAGAGTGCGAAGATAACCGGAATCGGGAATCCGATGATCAAGCTCTCCAGACTGATGATGATCGTGTTCTTGATTGCCGTCATGGCAATACTGGTACTGAAGAACATCTCGAAATACTTGAAGATCGGATCTGCCCACGGACTTCCCATGATTCCTATGCGGCCTTTAAAATCTTTAAAGGCGATGATCAGGCCGTACATTGGATAGTAAGCAAAAACGATCAGCCAGATCAGTGCAGGAATCAGCAGGATGTACAGCTGCCAGCACGAGAGCGCTTTTTTCAATTTTCCACTTTCTGCCGTTTTCGGCGATGACGTTTTTTTCTTCATAGTTCCCTCCTTATTTCTCTAAAAGCTTTACCAACCGCTTTTTGTTCCACATTTGCATTGTTTCCGTTTCGGCACTTTGTCTTGTGGAACCTGTTCCATATCTGTATCATAGTACGCAGTTCACCCAATGTCAACGAAATTCCAATATTTTTTCGTCGTTTTCAACATTTTCACAATTCTTATTTCGTGTTTTTGTGCAATATGCACCTAACTTTTTCAAAAACTCCACACTTATTTCTTTTCTTCTCCCATTCCACTGTTTCACATTTTTCTCTGTTCCATGCGTTTTTGTTCCATATGTTCCACTTTTCCGTTTTTCACTATTTTTTCGACAATTGCAACTGTTTCCGTAACAATTTTATGCATGAAAAAGAGACACCCTTTCTTTTCAGATCGAGTGTCTCTGATATCTGTTCTTCTTCTGTTTTATTGCATTCCCGGAAAATAATCCAAAATTCAGTGTTTCCCCTTTTCGTTATTTTCAGGTACTTTCCCCTTTTCGGAAGGTCACATCCACAATCTGTTCCATTTTCTCAATCTTCTTTCCGTCAATCATGCGGATGACCGTATCTACGCTCCGCTTGGCGATTTCCGGCGCATTCTGACGGACTGTTGTCAGCTCCGGTGTCAAAAAGCGGGTAAAATCCAGGCCGTCATAGCCGACCACTTTCAGTTTTTTCGGAATCTTGATTCCTTTTTTCTGCAGCATCTTCATGCACACTGCCGCTGTGACATCGGACGTAAAGAGTCCATCAATTCCATCAAAATGACAAATATATTTTTTCCAGATCGTCGGGCCGGTCTGAAAATTCGGAATCTTGCTTCCGCCATCAATTGCTGTAACCTTACATCTATGCTGTTTGCAGACTTCCGCAAACCGTCGGTAACGATCCATCGAATAACCACGTTCTGTTGCACTCGATGCAAAATAGATCACGTTCTTGCATCCGGCGCTCAAAAGTGCCTGCGCCGCAAGCTCACCGCCGCGCTTATGGTCGGAATGTACACACGGAATCCCTTCTGCACCACAGCGGTCAACCATGACAATCGGGCGGTGGATTTCGGCCAGACTGATAGAAGACGGGATATCCGCACAGCAGATAATGCCGTCCATAACGTTTCGCTGCAACATTTCCACAAATTCCTCAATGCGGTTCTGATTGTCTCCCACCTCGCAGAGCATGCATTTGTAACCGTTGGTGTACAGATTGTTCTCAACATGCTTGACCAGAGATGCCATGAACGGGTGTGAAAGGTTCGTAACAACAATTCCAACAAAACCAGACTTGTTGTGGAACAGGTTCTGAGCAAGCTCATTTGGTTTATAGTTCAGTTCCTCCACTGCCTGCATGATTTTCTGTTTTGTTTCTTCGGAAATGTATCCGCTTCCATTGAGCGCACGGGATACCGTTCCAATTCCTACTCCCGCTTTGATCGCGACATCTCTAATACTTGCCATAGTTTCTCCTAACTCCTATTCTTACACTGGGCTGTTTTCTCTGACTCGTTCCGGCTTCTTCCCCCGCTGCCGGTCTGTGGAGCCCGTTCCACAATGCTTTATTACTTTCATTTTAAAGCACCGCAACCCACAAATCAAGTGAAATACTGCGAATTTAAGCACAAAAAAACAGGAGACTGTTTGGGTCGTTTCTCTTTTTCTTAGTGAAACCAGCCAAACAGCCTCCTGTTTTTTTATCACTTTTGTCTTATTTCAAAAAGGCACTCATTCAAACAAGCATGATTCGCGATTTTTTCGGAATTTCGTATAGCCCTGAACAGTCACAAACGCTTAATCGTTTTCCAGCGAGATATCACCATCCTTTGTCATCAGTTTGATTCTGCCCACCGCCTGATCCGGTGCATAAGAAAAGCTCTGCTCGTCCTCCTCTTTCTGCAGCAGATTCTCCATGGTATCCGGTACATCGATCTCCCCAAAATCTGTCTTTGCTGTAATTTCCAGCTGCTCCAGCTCTTTTTTACTCAGTTCCAGGTCAATATCACCGTAGGAGTTTTCCACCGGCACTTCCCCAGAAAGCTTTGTATTTTGGATTTTCACATCACCATCATCCAGCGTGATCGATCCATTCTCCCACGTTCCGCTCTTCAGTTCAACATCACCGTAGTCCGCTTCCAGTTTAATATTCTGCATTCTGCATCCGGAAAGTGTGATATCGCCGTCATCACTTTGAATCCTTCCGCTTTCTGCCTGGACTCCGTTCATCTGCACATCGCCGAATTCCATGGTTACGTCCATTTTTTTCAGCACTTTCTTTTCCGGCAGATACAGGACAACACCTGTTTCGTCCTCTTTTCCGCCGCTTAATACTTCTCCCATAAAGTCAATATCGACGTGAATGTAGTTTGATACAGCTTTCGTTTCTTCAATCTTCAGAACACCGTCCCGCACGCTGTACTCCACGGCGGTTTTTCCCTTTTTCGACGGAACCCGCCAGGAAAGATAGCAGGAATCGTCGCCGGACGGAAGGATACGCAGGTCACCGATGGCAAGATCTGTCTGCAGTTCATCAAAATCTTCAATCTTTGTCTTCCCCTGCACAGAAATGCCGTCTGCTTTTGTCACAGAACCGCTCATGGCATTCAGGTCATACGTTTCCGCATATGCTTTTCCGCCGCCCGTCCAGCCGCAGAACATCAGCGCCGCACCGGCAATGCAGCAGGCGCATCCTGTCAGTAATGCTGTTTTTGTCCAATTTTTCATGATCTGCTGCCTCCTTTTTTTGTTACCTTACGTGTGCACCATACAAACAGCTGTCCCATCCATTTTGCAAAGTATACGCCGAACACCGCGCACAGAATGCTGATTCCAATCAGTAAAATTCCCATTCCGGTGATAAAACAGAAACCGCCGAAGGAAACTGAAACTGCCAGGATACCGCGCAGCAGCATCTTGACGCCAACAACCACGCCGACAACTGCGATCAGAAAGACGCTCATGTCAAGCAGTGCCACGCAGAGGGCCGCACAGAGCAGAACGATGAGAAGGCTGATCAGGATCGGCGCTCCGATCGGAGCTGCAAACAGAGCGAGAATCGCGATCCAGACAACGTTCGCGCCTGTCGTTTTTTTCTTCTCTTTCCGTTTTTCCTCCTGCTCCATGGCCTCTCGTTCGTCCATCTTTCTGTCCAGAAGGTTCATCATCAGCTCGGCAGCCGCCTGTTTCGGTGTTCCAAGCTCCTCTATTACCGCCTGCTCCTTTTCCGGGCCGGCGTCCGCGAAGTACTCAGTGAAGTACTCCATTGCATCTTCATAATCACTCTGCGGAAGTTTTTTCAGATACTTCTGCAATTGATTCAGGTATTCCCCACTTGTCATCCTTTTTTCCTCCCCTCGATGATGTCGTCAATGGTGTCACGGTAGGACTTCCATTCGCCCTGCAGGTACGCCATCTGTGTTTTTCCCTCTTCTGTAATCGAATAATACTTCCGTTTTCTGCCCTGGTACTCTGCGGAATACGTTATCACGTAGCCTGCTTTTTCCAGTTTTTTCAGGATCGGGTACAGGGTCGACTCTTTGATGTCGGCAACCAGCTTGATGGTCTGGCTGATCTCATATCCATAGGAATCTTCCCGGTTCACGATCGACAGGATCATAAATTCGATCAGCAGTGCTGATACCGGAAAATACATAAAAAACCACCTCCGTCAGTTTCTGATATGTAAAATATTTATATATATAAATTTTATATATATCATAAGACTGCGGAGGTGGTTTGTCAAGGGGAATATATAAAATTTTTACATATTATCACCCATGGCGAGGTAGGTGTTGTTGACCGGATCGAAGGCGATCGGTTTCAGTTTTTTCGGATCGATCTTTCCGTCGTTCAGAACGCTCTCGTCTGCGCAGACGTTCACGATCTCACCGATTATAACGCTTACAGCAAACTTTAACACAAGAGATTTTCTCTGTAAAATTCTTAATCGTTTAATTTTCTCGTCATATCATGCCACTCCTCGCCGCCCCAGGTGGATGCGGAGATTCCCTCGTCGTGGAAGTTCATCTTTTTGTACATCTCCACCTTATCCTGCAGGCAGGTCAGAATGAGCTGTTTTCTTCCGTTTTTCTGTTCCCGGCGGCTGTACTCTTCCATCAGCGCGCGGGCGATTCCCTGGCCGCGGTATTCCGGCAGGACACTGAGGCCCAGTAGCATAACGTTTTCGCCCTTCGGGTCGTACAGACTGATTTCATCGAAAAAGGCATCACGGAATTTTTTCTCATTTGTTGCAAGTCCGTTCAGCGTTCCGGCGATTTTTCCGGTTTCTTTGTCTACTGCCGCCAGAAACAGCTCCGGCGCATACTGCACCCGCTCGCGCATACTCTTCTCGGAGCACGCCTCATTCGGCGGAAAGCACGCCAGCTCAATGGCAACGCCCTGTTCCATTTCATCCTGGCGGATGGTTCGAAGTTCATATCGTTCCATTTTATGGTATTCCTCCATTGCCCGCTCAAAAAACTGCAGAAAACCGTCTTCCACGGCAAGCTGATCGAGCGCGGCTTCTTTCTCATTCAGATCGTAATAATATTTTCCGGTCCGCAGATCGATCGACAGGCGGTCGAGCGGAAAGCCTTTTTTGCTCATCGGATGGGGTATGCTGACCATGCGGAAAGGAGCGCTCTCCATCGACGGTTCCATCGCGTCATAGCGGTGGTCCGCATCAAGAATCAGCGAAACTGCGTTTTTATAGCGTCCCGTCAGGCCGCCGTACTTTTCTGCAAGGGCGGCGTAATGCGCGGTCATTTCTTCATCGGACAGATACTTTCCGTCCACGGTCCGCACATGAACACCGGGCTGGTCCTCCTCGGATACGCCATCGAAATACAGACCGGAATCGCAAGAGAATACCGGCATGCGCAGTGCGTCAAAATAAGCTTCCGCTTTTTTTCTGGCATTTTCCAGCGGTGTTTTCCCATCTTCAACAATCTCCGGCAGTTCTGCACCGTTCAGATCTTTGAGGCCGATCAGTTCAATCCCAAGACCGGCAAGGCGGTGACGCATCGCGTCGAGTTTTGCCGGGTTGCCGGTTCCGTACAGTAACTTCATTTCTGCCCCCTTTATGCCTCGATGCCGAACTCTTCCGGGCGGAAGCGCGGGCAGACATTTTCCGACGATGTGATGACGGATGCAGCAAGACGCGTACCGATTTCAACTGCCTGGCCAAGCGTTTTTCCATAGGTCAGACCGGCGGAAACACCTGCACAGAACGCATCACCGGCTCCTGTTGTATCTTTTACCTGTACTTTCTGCGCCGGGCAGAAGCCGCTCTCTCCGTCTGCTTCCGCATAAACCGCTCCGTCGCCGCCCATTGTTACGACCATGGCCGGAACATTCGCCGCTTTCAGGCGCTCGGCGAGAATCTTTTCCATCTCGGCCGGTGTTTTCTCACTGTAATCGTCGGAGAAGAAAACACCTGCCTCGAGCTGGTTGCAGATCAGGCAGTCAAATTTCTGCAGAAGATCGCGTCTGCCGACCGCAATGTTCATGTTGCTGACAACGCCGTACAATTTTTTATCATACTTTTCACAGAGCTGTACCAGCTTTTTGATGATCTCTTTGTCCATATCGATCTCCGCCACAACAGAATCGCAGTTTTCGATAATTTCATCTCCGTTTTCTTCCAGAATATTGAGAATCGGCATCAGGTTCGGGCGCTGGGAAATGGAGCCCGCCAGGTCACCGTTGTGATCGAAGACAGCAAGCCATGTTCCCATACCGTTCGGGATTTCTTTCATGTATTCGGTGTTGACTTTATGGCGCTGCAGTTTGCGCACAACATCCTCGCCGAGTGCGGTATTGTCCGCAATTCCAAGGAAAGTCGGGCGCAACTCCAGATTTGCGATGTCCTCCACCACGTTTCGGCTCACACCGCCGTGGATGTACTCGACATGACCGGCATTTCTGCCGTCCGGGACGTAGATGTCCTCCGGGAAGCCCTTGATATCTACGAAAACTGCTCCTAATACTACGATTCCATTTTTATTTACTGCCATGTTTCCTTATTTCCTCTCCTGTTTTTCATTCCTTCTTTTTTTCAGACAAGTCACTTCGTCTGTTTCACGAAATTTCTGTCTTCTCAACATCCAAATAATTTCGCTGTTTTCTCCATGCGTTCTGCAATCGGCACGCCGAATGGGCAGCGGCTCTCGCAGGCATGACATCCGACACACTCGGATGCGGTGTGCTCCAGTAATTCATAGTGCGATTTTACGGTCGCCGGGACTTCCGGCTGCATCGTCGCAAGATCGTAGAATTTGTTGATCATTGCGATATCGAGGTTCGCCACACACGGTTTGCAGTGGCCGCAGTAGGTGCACTCGCCGCGGTAGGAATGGAACGGCGCATTCGCGATGACGGATGCATAATCTTTTGCCTCCTCGGATGCTGTCTCGTATGAAACGGCGTCGTCCACCTGCTCCTTCGTATCGTAACCGCACATGATGGAACAGACAGCCGGTCTTGTAAGCGCATAGTGGATGCACTGCACCGGAGTCAGCTTTACGCCAAACGGGGAGCGTTTTTCATCAAAGAGGCGGCCGCCGGCAAAGCCTTTCATAACGGTAATTCCGACGTCGTTCTGCTCACAGACTTTGTATAATTTTGCACGGTCCGCGTCGATGCCTTTCAGGCCCTCGTCGAATTTTTCGGCAAACATCTGGTCAATGTTGTCGCTCGCCGGAAGCATATCAAACGCCGGGTTGATGCTGAACAGAATCATCTCCACATAGCCGGATTCCGCTGCCTTAACAGCGACTTTCGGGTTATGGGAACTCATGCCGATGTGGCGGATCACACCGCTGTTTTTCAGTTCCATCACATAATCCATGTAATCGGAATGCTGAATCTGCTCCCACTCCTCCTCGGAGTCGATGTAGTGAATCATGCCGAGGTCGATGTAGTCTGTCTGCAGCCGTTTCAGCAGATCCTCAAATGCCGGACGGACATATTTCATATCTCTGGTACGGTAATACTGACCGTCTTTTAATGTGGAACCGATATGTCCCTGAATAAACCATTTATCCCGGTTCGCCTTGATGCCGTTTCCAATGATATCACGCGATTTCGCATCCGGCATCCAGCAGTCGAGAATGTTGATGCCCTGCTCGGAAGCGTAGTGGATCAGCTCCACGCCTTCCTCCTCCGGATGGCGCTCCAGCCACTCACCGCCAAAGCCGATCTCACTGACCTGCAGATTTGTTTTTCCTAAACGTCTTGTGTTCATATGTAAAAACCTCCTTAAAATTTTCTTATGACTTATTTTCTGGTTTTTCCCAGCTCCACGCTGCACTGTCCAGACCTGATTTTCCTGCGGAAAGTGTTTTCATTTCTTCCACACAGAATTTCACTGCACGGGTGATGTATTCATCGGCCATTTCTTTTGTAAATACCGAAAGTTCTTCTTCCTCCATCGGGGCGAACTCCCCGCGGACTTCTTCCGCAAGACCTTTTACATCAAATTCCGCAAGCTGTGCCAGCGGCTCATCGGCGAGATCTATCTCCTGAACCATCTCCCGGGAAAGACCATATTTTTCTGCCACATACCCATTGAGCAGCTCATAATCCCGATGCAGCTTCTCCACATTCCCCGGAATACTCGAATTCCAGCCATGCTCTCCGTACAGAAATCTCCGATAAAGCATGTCCTGAATCAGGTGAAAATAGTATCCGAGATACAGGTCATCTTTCTTCATATATGCGCCGTACTGCTCCCGAAAAATTTCCAGATCATACGTATATCGGGTATTCTCACAGATCTTCTTTTTTAAATGACTATTCCCTTCCACCGCCCCATCCGGCAGAATCACCCCAAGCCGCAGGCGGGCGATATCGCGGAAAGAAACTTCCTTCATCATTTCCTGCACAACCGCCAGATGAATCATACTTGATGCCATCGTGTTCCTCTTTTCTTCTTATGTCCAAATGAGAGTCTTTAAGTTTTGAAACTCAAAGGCTCTCTTTTCTCACATTTTTCTTCTTAGATTTATGTTTTCTAAACAAGCGTAAGCTCTTTTCCATTAAGAACTGTTTCTACCTCTTCTTTTGTTTTTCCTGTCACCTCTGCAATTTGTTCTACAGAAAAACCTTTTTTATCCATTTGAAAAATAATTCTCGTTTTTTCCTTTTCTACTCCAATCGCAATTCCTTCTTCCATTATTTCCTCACCCAAATTACTCATATCATACACTTCCTCTCTTAAACTAGCTTCCAAGGTAGTTCCATATTCCTTTTCCATTACTAAAAACAGGATCTTTTTGGGCAATCCTGGTTCAACGTAATTCCTGTTTTACTTTTTCCACCCATTCCTCAATCTCACTCTCCGGCGTTTCCAGGTGGTCTTTTCCCATGGAGTCAAAGCGGATCTGCATTTCATACGCAAAATCAGAGTCTGAACTGTGTTCCTCGTTTTGATTTTACACGATAGCCAACAGAAATAATAACATCAAGATTGTAATAATCTACATTGTAAACTTTTCCATCAGAAGCAGTTGTTGCAAATTTTGCAACAACTGAATCCCGCTGTAATTCACCTTCTGTAAATATATTTTTTATATGTCTGGAAATGGTTGATTTATCTCTCTGAAACAATTCTGCCATCTGATCAATAGACAACCAGACTGTATCACCATCAAAAGTAGTTTCAACTTTCGCAGACCATCCTCTGTCGTATAAATAATCATATCTGCTTTTTCTTTATCCATAAATTAATTTCCCTCCAAAATCAGATATATTATCAACGTGAACGAGTCACTATAGCGAAATCATCATTCCCCATCTTTACCATTTATAATACGATAGTAATCATCCATATCCACGCTGAGTTTTACCGTGGTATCTGGTTTTCGGTTGCTCAAGAGGCACACAGTTTCCACATGTTCCGACCACGCAAACATATCATATCCCCATGCCTCTTCCGCCTTGTATCCGTGTTTCGTCAGATACCGCAGGTCTCTCGCCAGTGTCTCCGGATTACAGGAGACATAAACCACTTTTTTCGGTGAAAGGGTTACGACAGAGGATAGGAAAGCTTCATCGCTGCCGGCTCTCGGCGGGTCCATGAATACGACGTCGGCTTTTTCGCCTTTTTCGGCCATGGAGACCATGAAGGCGCCGGCGTCGTTCTGGTAGAAGGAGACGTTTTTGATTTGGTTTCGTTTGGCGTTTGTTACGGCATCGCGGACGGCTTCAGGGTTCAGTTCGACGCTGATGACTTCTTTCGCGTCGCGGGATGCAATGAGTCCGATGGTTCCGATTCCGCAGTAGGCATCCATGACGCGCTCGTTTCCGGTCAGACCGGCCAGGGAGATGGCTTTTTCGTACAGGTTCTTTGTCTGAACCGGGTTGACCTGGTAGAAGGACTGCGGGGAGATGCGGAAGGTGCAGCCGCAGAGTTCATCTTCGATGTAGCCGCGTCCGAAGAGGACGATGTCGCGTTTTCCAAGCACCATGCTGTCGGTGCGGTCGTTGACGTTCAGTACGATGGTCGTGATCTCCGGGTGGAGCTTGCGCAGGGCTTTCACGAAATTGTTCTTCGACGGGAAGACCGGCGATACGCAGACGAGGACGACCATGATTTCTCCGGAGGCAAAACCGGTGCGCACCATGACGTGGCGCAGGAGGCCGTAGCCGCTGTCTTCGTTGTAGATCATGATTTTGAAGCTCTTCAGCAGACTGCGGATATCGCGGATGATGGCATCGGCGCGCTGATCCTCAAGCAGACACTCTTCGACCGGGACTACTTTGTGCGTTCCTTTTTCGTAGATTCCGGATACGATCGTTCCGTCTTTTTTGCGTGCAAAGGCGGAGTTGACTTTATTCCGATAATGGTAGGGATTTTCCATGCCGACCATGCCTTTGACCGGGACAATGCCTTTCAGTGTTTTCTTAATGAACTGCTCTTTTTTCGCAAGCTGCTCCTCATAGGAAAGTTTCAGATACGTGCATCCGCCGCATTTTTTCTGGTATGGACATTTCGATTTCGACGAGGATGCGCCCTTTTTCTGCTCTGCCTTTGCCGGTGCTGCTTTCTCTTCTTTTCTGAATTTCTTCACCGGCTCCGCATTGTTCCCGTTTTTCTTTCCTTTGTCCTGTCCAAACGTTCCCCGTTTTCCGGTTTTGTTTTTCTCCTGGTTTATATGGAATTTTTCAACTTTCCCATCACCGGTTTTCTTTCTGTTCTCCCGAAAATCTTCCTTTTTCTTTCCGGTCACTCTCTCACTTCTGTCGCCAGAAAATGCTTTTCTGTTCTTCTCTCTTTGGTTTTCCACTTTCTCTTACCTTCTTCCTCTATTTCGCAAACCCGCGCAGCAGCGCGATCTCTTTCGCATATCCTTCCAGCTCATTCGGTGTTTCCAGATAGAACGGCAGTCCCACAAGCGCCGGATGTGTCACGATCCGCTCAAATGCCGCAAGCCCCAGCGATCCCTCGCCGATCTTCTCATGGCGGTCCTTATGGCTCTCAAACGGATTCTTGCTGTCGTTCAGATGAATTGCTTTCAGCTTCGAAAGTCCCACCACGCGGTCGAACTCTTCACGCACCTCATCGAGATGATCCACAATATCGTATCCTGCATCGTACACATGGCACGTATCCAGGCAGACGCCCATGTGGTCTTTTAATTCCACGCGATCCAGAATCGCCGCCAGCTCCTCAAACGATCTTCCGACCTCGGTTCCTTTTCCTGCCATCGTCTCGAGCAGCACAGTGGTCGTCTGCTCCGGTTTTAAAATTTCGTTCAGCATCTCCGAAATCAGACAGATTCCCTCTTCCGCACCCTGTCCGGTGTGGCTGCCCGGGTGGAAATTGTAGCAGTTTCCCGGCGTGTATTCCATCCGCTTCAGATCATCCGCCATCGTCATCCACGCGAACTCTCTCGTGTGCGCATCCTTCGAGCACGGATTCAGCGTGTACGGCGCATGCGCCAGAATCCGTTCGATTCCATGCTCCTTACTGTAGGAAAGAAACGCTGCGACATCCGCCTCGTCGATGGCTTTCGCTTTGCTTCCTCTCGGGTTTCTTGTAAAAAACTGAAAGGTATTCGCCCCGATGGACACTGCCTCTTTTCCCATGGCAAGATATCCTTTGGACGATGATAAATGACATCCTATTGTCAGCATAACTTCTATTCTCCTTTATTTCCAAACCACAACTCACCGATTCTCTGCGAGCCGCATTACTTAAAGCATAATTTTCCGGTACGGAATTCCCATCTCCGAGAGTGCTTCCTCCTCCCGCTTCTGACACGTAAAAAGCAGCACCTGCGTCCGGTTTTCCGCCAGCCATTTCAAAGTTTCTTTCAGCCGGTTTTCATCGTAAAACGCAAACGATTCATCGAGGATCACCGGCAGCTCCTCCTCACCGCAGAGCACATCCATCGCCGCCATGCGGAGTGCAAAGTACGCCTGCTCGATCGTACCGCGGCTGACCTGCTCCAGCGGCACATACTCGTCTTCCGTATGAAGCCCGATCCGCAGATTCTCATCCATATTCACCTGCAGATAGCGGCCGTTCGTCAGCGACGACAGCGTTTTTGACATCTGCTGTTTTAAGCGATCGCCGATCCGGCTCTGCATCTGCACGGAAAGGCGTTGAATTGTCTCTCCCGCAAGCGCAATCGCATCGAGTTCCTCCTGCAGGTGATCTTTTTCCGTCATGGAAATGCAGAGTTCCTCGTATTCACTCTGCAAGTTCGACAGCACCGTCTGTTTCTGCCCCAGCTCCTGCTTCAGGCGGTCCACATTCCACTGCTGGCGGCGGATCGCCTGCTCCTCCGGCTCCGTCACGACCTGCTCGACCTCCGTTTTCCGGTGGCGGAACAGACTGTACGCCAGATACAAGAGCGCCGCAATCGCAAGCCCGAGTCCCGTTCTCGTCAGCAGCGAATCAATATGGAAGAACTGCAGAATGCATAAGAACAAGAGAAATCCAGCCAGCGCCACGCACGCGGCACCCCATTTGCGGCTCTTCCGAGATTCTTTTTTCATCTTCCGCACCCGTTCGATCGGCACATCCTTCTGATAAATATCCCGCTTCATCTGCTCTTTCGCCTGCTGCAGATTCTCCCCGCTCTGGCGGCACTCTTCCTCAAAGACAGAAATTTTTGTCTCGAGTTCTTCCTTTCGTTTTTCCAGTCCTGCCAGCGTCTTTTTCTGCTCCTGCTCTAATCGTCTTCTCTTCTGCTTCAGCAGATCCAGCGCCGCCGCCACATCAAGCTCACCATCGCTGCTCCCCTGGTAATTTGCCATATAGTTCCGCAGCTCGTCTGCAAGCCCTTCCTCGGTTCTGCCTTTTAACTGCCCGATGGAAGCCGTATTATCATACACAATTTCGCTGACACCGCCGAGCAGCATGGAAAGATCGCCGTCCTCCACGGAGAGCACCTCGCCGTCCGTCAGGCACACCAGCTTTGCATCGGCGTTCTGCCGCCCGAAATTCCGTGTCAGGCGGAACCGTTTGCCGCCGCTTTCAAACACCATCTCTCCCTCATAGTATGCCGGATTTTCCCATGGCTCATAACGACTGTAGACATCATTTTTTGCCGCCCGCCCCCGACCGCGTGTCATGCCGAACAGCATGCTGCGGATGAAGGTATGGACGGTCGATTTTCCGCTCTCATTTTCCCCGCTGATGAGCTGAATCCCATCGGAAAATTCCAGTGTGCGGTTCTGCATTTTTCCAAAATTGCGGATTTCCAGTTTTTCTATTTTCATCTTCTACGCCTCCCGCAATCTTTTTTTCAGCCGTTCCTGCGCGCCGCCAGCAGCGCCTCAAGTCCATAGTCGAGTGCTTTCTGCGACTGCACATCTGTCTTCGTTTCAAATGCTTCAATGTAGGCACTGATCAGACCCGCGCCATACGTTTTCTTCAACTGTTCCAGATCATACGCCGGGCGTGTTTCATCCTCCACCGAGATAATTCTTCCGCAGTCCATCAGCCGCTTCGGAGAAAATTCCAGCTCGGCGGCACGGTGTCCCACAAGTTTCAGGCGGATAATTTTCCGGATCTTCCCATCCTCCCGCAGCGCCAACTCCTGTTTCAGCTTCGTCTCCAGCGCATACTGCGTCAGATCCTCCGTCACGTTCAGCACCAGATCTTCGTACTCATATCTGGCAAACGGCACAAACTGAATCCGCGTTCCGTGCTCGTCCACCGTTCCGCGGATGTAGCCGTGCGGCCCCAACTGCGTCTCATCCGTCGGTTCGAGTGCGCCTGCGTATGCCATTTTGTCGGGAATAAGAATCCCCGGCTTATGAATGTGTCCGCACGCAATATAATCAAGCCCAGCCTGCGCCATGCGGCCCGGATTCCACGGCATGTGGCGGGCATCGCCGCCGTGCGCGAGCAGCAGATGATATTTCATTTTGCCCTCCGGCCGCACGCCGTCCAGCCGGTTTTCCAGGATCTCTTTTTTGTCGTAACTGCATCCGTACACCGCCGTCTTCTTCTCCGGAACTTCAACACAGTCCGGCTCCGGCGACAGGAGCATTACCACATTGTCTGCCCAGTCGAAACCGCGGTAAAAGCTCTCCCGCTTCACATAATCGTGGTTTCCGGCAATCAGCACGACAATCGTCTCCGGGATGGAAGCAAAGAGATCATTAACCTCTTTCAGTTCCCGAAGCAGCGGCTGACGCTGGAACAGATCTCCCGCGATCAGCAGAAAGTCCGTCTTTTCCCGACCGGCCAGGCGGATGATCCGCCGGAAGCTCTCCCAGATGGCCTCCCCGCGCTCCTCGCTCCAGGGAAATCCCGCATCCGGCTGCATGCCGAGATGCACATCCGCAATATGAATAAACCGCATAGGCGCATACCCCTTTCTGGATTCATTTTCTCTATTACTACAATACGGACGTCAGGTGCACCAAATCCACATTGGATTCCACTGCACCCGGCATCCGTATTTTTTAAGTTTCTATATCACTTTTCGTAATTACAGCTCGCAGTTGTTTACTGTTCTCGGGAACGGGATGACGTCGCGGATATTGCCCATTCCGGTCAGATACATGACGCATCTTTCAAATCCCAGTCCGAATCCTGCATGGTGGGTAGAACCATATTTTCTGAGGTCCAGATAGAATCCGTAATCTTCCTCAGCAAGTCCCAGCTCTTTCATACGACCAAGCAGTTTCTCGTAATCGTCCTCACGCTGGCTTCCGCCGATGATCTCTCCGATGCCAGGAACCAGACAGTCCATAGCGGCAACGGTCTTGTTGTCATCGTTCAGCTTCATGTAGAACGCCTTGATCTCCTTCGGATAATCGGTAACGAAAACCGGTCTCTTGAAGATCTGCTCGGTCAGATAACGCTCATGCTCGGTCTGCAGATCGCATCCCCAGTATACTTTGTAATCGAATTTGTCGTTGTTTTTCTCCAGAAGCTCGATAGCCTCGGTGTAGGTTACACGGCCGAACTCAGAATTTACGACATGGTTCAGACGCTCGATCAGTCCCTTATCCACGAAACTGTTGAAGAACTGCATTTCTTCCGGTGCATGCTCCATAACGTAGCGGATGACATATTTCAGCATTGCCTCAGCAAGCTCCATATCGTCCTCCAGATCAGCGAAGGCGATTTCCGGCTCGATCATCCAGAACTCTGCTGCATGGCGGGTGGTGTTGGAATTCTCTGCACGGAAGGTCGGTCCGAAGGTGTAGATATTGCGGAAGGCCTGTGCAAAGGTCTCGCCGTTTAACTGGCCGCTTACGGTAAGGCTTGTCTTCTTGCCGAAGAAGTCCTGTGTGAAATCAACAGCGCCGTCCTCGGTTTTCGGAATATTGTCAAGATCCATGGTGGTTACCTGGAACATCTCGCCGGCTCCCTCGCAGTCGCTTCCTGTGATCAGCGGAGTGTTGACGTAAACGAAGTCTCTCTCCTGGAAGAACTGATGGATCGCATAGGCGCAGAGGGAACGAACACGGAATACTGCCTGGAAGGTGTTGGTTCTCGGACGCAGATGGGAAATGGTACGAAGGTACTCCATGGAGTGGCGTTTTTTCTGCAGCGGGTAATCCGGTGCGGAAGCGCCCTCTACGGTAACTTCTGTCGCCTGAATCTCAAACGGCTGTTTTGCCTGCGGGGTAGCAACGAGGGTACCTTTTACGATGATGGCTGCGCCGACGTTCATTTTGGAAATCTCAGTGAAGTTTTCCATCTCATCGTGGTATACGGTCTGCAGGGTTTCGAAATAGCTTCCGTCGTGCAGAACGATGAAACCAAAGGTTTTGGAATCACGTACGCTGCGCACCCAGCCGCCTACGGTTACTTCTTTGTCCAGGTATGCTTCCCGGTTTTTATAAATCTCTCGGATGGTTGTAAGTTTCATTGTCTTTTTCTCCCTAATATTCATAGTGCTTTCTTTATTCTAGCACTTTTTGCGTCATTAGAAAACCCCGCAAATCACTCGATCTTTACTTTTTTAATATAACTGATGAAGACATTGCCGTTCTGTGCAAACAATGCATCGCTGTCATCGTCAGAAAGTGCGGTTGTCTCGCCCGTTGCCGGGTTGTACAGCCAGGAATTTCCGAAAATATCGTATCCAGTCAGAAGCAGACTCTCATTCGCGCCGGTCTTCACAACAACGCCGCAGCCGCTGCTGATCATGTAGAGAATTTCTTCTCTTGTACATCCCGTCAGGTTCAGCAGCTCGTAATCATCGCCGAGCGACTCCTTCAGCACGTTTTCGTCAAGCGATGCACTCTGGAATCCGGACGGCATCGTTGTCTCATCGAGGCGCATGCCCTGCTGGCGGTTTCCGCGCTCCCATACGTAGGACTGGCTGCTGTTCAGCACAACGCCGACATTCTCATCGGCAAGCTGTACAGCCTCCGCCGGGGAGCTTAAAATGGCGATCAGTTTTCCTTTTCCATATACATAGTAAAGATCTGCGCTGCCCGTATCATACGACATCGCAAGATCGGTCCGCAGTGTCGAATAAATATATTTCGGTGTCAGTGTCAGAAGCGACTGTGTTTTGCCGCTCGTCGAGAATTCCAGGAGGAACTGCTGCTCTCTTCTGTCATCCACCGTCGCCAGGCGGCCCGTCACCAGCTCCTGGCTCTGCTGCTCGCCGTTCATGATGTGATCCTCCGGCGCATCCGCATAGCCGTTTTCCTGGCGTATTACGCGGTCCAGCTCCAGAAGGCCGTCCGAAATCGACACGCCTGTCACATAATAGCCGTCCTGGTGATACTCTTTTTTCACGGTTCCGTCGATGCTGACAATCCGCACCGTATGCATGGCAAAAACTTCATTGCCGGAAATATCTTTTAAAATATCGCTGTCGTTTGCCATACCATAGACAAAGTCTTCATTGATAAAGCCAAGTACCCGGATCTTCTGTCCGTCATCCGCCGCAAAGCGCTGCGTTTCCCCGCTCTCCAGATTCATCACGGTGATGTTCGTCGCGCTGCTTGCGTTGTCCGCATCCATCCATGCGATGCTCTCCTGGCTTTCCGATACTACAAAGCAGTCCTCCGGGATACTTTCCCGGACCACTGTCGTCGTGCCGGTTTCAATATCCACCTTGCACAGGTCCTCGTTCAGATAGAGATACATCTCTTTCTGCTGATTGACATAGGAGAGGCGGTCGAGCTGTTTTTTCAGCATCTCGTAGGAAATATCCGCCGGAACGAAAATCTCCTCGGTCGCCACATTCCGCTCGGCGCGGTAATAGTAAACGGCCGCTCCCACTTCACCCTCATGGTTTCCGCGGTTCATATAGCCATAAACAACAAACGTCACATCGCCCGCATCATCCACACGCACAATGTTAACATCGTGCTCTCCATGCTGCTCCCTGTCATCCAGACTGCCGTTCTCGCGGAAGCTGAACACGCGGATCGTCTTGTTGGCACTGCGGTTGTAGCACCAGAGATCGCCGTTTACCACAAACGCGACAATATCACCTGCCGTATTCGTCACATACTCGGTATCCTCGCCGGTCACACCGAGGTTGATGCCGGATTTCGTCAGAACACCAAGCTCCGGATCAAAGATCTGCTGTGCGCTCCGCTCGAAGTCCAGCAGAATAATCTCTCCGTCGGACTCTCGCATCCGGTAGAACTCGCTTACGGTATAATACTCCGTCTGTCCGTTCTCATCCTGCGCACTGATCATGTACTCCTGTGTGATGCTGGTCGTCGTCTCATTCGCTTCCTTGATCTGCTGCACCGGCTGCTGTACGATCGTCGGTGCAAGGCTTCCCCAGGAAATCTGGTCGAGGCTGGAATGAATGTTGACATTGAGGAACGAAGAATTATCCCCCGTCTCATCCGGCTCAAGCTGCGGAACGAGCGCTTCCGCCTGCGTTTTATCCAGGCATGTCTGCGCAAACATCTGAGTGTAGGCCAGATAATCGCCGACCTCCACGCCGTTGCGCTGTACAATGCGGGTGTAATACCAGGCAGACTGTCCGTCCCCGTAGGCAACCTCGAGCTTCAGCGTATATTCCTGATTCATCAGAATCGCGGTCTCTAACTGGAAGTCTGCTTTCAGATAGCTTCCATCCTCGTCAAACGATTTCAGCACCGAGTTTTCAATCAGCGCTCCGCCGTCTGTGCTTTCCACCGTATAGGTCACGTTTTTAATTTTCTGTCCCTTCGCATCAATTTCCAGCGTAAGCGAACGGTCCATCGGCAGCGGTGTCAGGTTTTCTCTTGTCGTTACGCCGTTCATCTCCTGGCGGTATCCGTACATGCGGTTCACTGTCGTGTCCGCGTTTTTCATGTACAGCACCGGAAGACTCGCTGCGTCCAGATCGGTCGCATTCTCCGTTGTCTCGTGGCTCATCAGGTGTGTGAACACACCGACCGATGCGGCAAAAACAAGAAAAAGGATCAGAATCCTTGCTGCTCTTTTGTTCATCACGGCTCCTCCTTTTCTGTCAGGAGTTCTGCCAGTGTCGGCTTCACATGGTACGCTTCCATGCACGCTTTCAGTTCTTCCGGCAGTTTTTTCGAGCCTTCCTGGCGTTTTACCGCGCGGATCAGAAGGTTCTTCGGCGTGTGTTCCATGTCGATGAACTCAAGAATCTGTGTCTCATACCCTGCATTTTCCAGAAGCTTTGCCCGGATTCCGTCGGTCAGAAGCGCTGCCATGCGCTCTTTTAAGATACCGTAATCCATGATCGGATACAGTTCTTTGTTTGCAATCTGGCGGTTCAGCTCATGCTGGCAGCACGGAACGGAAAGAATAACTTTTGCATTCCATTTGACGGCCTTTTCCAGTGCATAGTCGGTCGCCGTATCGCACGCGTGCAGCGTCACCACCATATCGACCTCGTCGCGGCCGGTATAAGAAGCGATGTCGCCCTGATAGAAATGCAGCTTTTCATAGCCGTATTTCTCCGACAGTCCGTTGCAGATCGCGATGACATCCTCTTTCAGATCGAGTCCGATGATGTTGACATCCAGTTTTTTCAGTTCGCGGAAGTAATAATACATCGCAAACGTCAGATACGATTTTCCGCAGCCGAAATCGAGAATCGTGATCTCGCGGTCCGATGGGAGCTGCGGCAGGATATCTTCGATGAACTCCAGAAAGCGGTTGATCTGGCGGAACTTGTCGTAGCGGGTCCGCACGATTTTGCCTTCTTTTGTCATAACACCGAGATCCTGTAAAAAAGGAACCGGGATTCCTTCTTCCAGAATATACCGTTTCTTCCGGTTATGCGCCAGATTGACGGGTTTGCCGGTTCCTTTCATATGCGGTTTCTTTTTGATCGTCATCGTTCCCTTTTTGCTGACCAGAACGGAGGCGGTGCAGGTGTCGGATTCGAGCTGCATCTGCTTGAAGGTTCCGTTCATCCAGTCTCTGATCCGGGTGATCACGTCGTCTTTTGTCATATTTTTATGAAACTCCTTCGTACCGACGGTCTCCTGGCACTGAAAGAGCAGTTTTCCTTTTATTTCAACCGGGCGTATTCTCACTTTGGACACTTCACTGTCCCCTCTTGGGCCGCTGATCGTGATACGATACAGCCCTTCCCGGATTTCATCCTGTAATAATTTCTGTAATTCCATTTATACTCTCCAAACTTTCTGAATCGTTTGTAAACATGTGTAATAAAGCCCCTTACAACCCCGCTAATATTGTAATCTGTTTTCCGCAAAACCACAACAGAAAAATTATTAAAAATGTGTTACCCTCTTATTACTTTATGGCGCGGTTAAAGCCACAGATTGTAATAATGTTTCCTCCTGCTCCGCCTCCGGAACATTTCATTATAAAAAAGAACGCCGATCAGATCGAGCAGTTCCTCTTCTGCCGTTTTCTCATCCTTCCCACCGTTTTCCCTGCCGTACTGACGTGCGATATTCCGGCAGGTGTGCTCCATCATGAGCCGGTCCGGGAACTCGTCGTACATCATGCTGCCGCGGTAATCCATGCGGTCACACTCTGCCTCCACCAGCCGCTGCAGATCAGATGCCGTCCGGGAATAACACGACTGCATCCGCTGCCGTTCCCGCGCTTCCTGCTGCTCCTCCATACTTCTTCCCCATAAGGGCTGTGCCGCAAAAAACGGCTCCGCCCGCTCCATCGGATTTCCCTGATAGGAATTTCTTCTATTTTCATATACTCTATCCTGATTCATGCCTGTTTTATTTCCTTTTTGCTCTTCCTTATACCATATGCACACCGCCGCCATTCTGCCGTTTCCCAGATCTCAAACACAATTTCACTTGCCAAAACCGCCGTTCCGTACTAAAATACAACCTGTATCTATTTTTCCGATACATCATATAGGAGTGAATATCATGAATCTGAATATGCAAGCTTTCAACATCAACACGCTGCTTGGCGGTCTCGATAAAGTCCGGGACGTCATGGGTGTTTACCAGCAGCAGCTTCTTCTGATTGTGATTGTTTTTGCCCTGCTGAACTGTTTCTTCGGCTATGCGCTCCGCAAGCTCTGGAGCGTCATTCCCGGATTTTTTCTCGGCGCGGCCGCCGGTTATGCAGCGGGTACCTACACGAATCAGACCACGACGATCACCCTGGCGCTTGCCGTCGGCACCGGTCTTCTGACCGCAATCATTGCCTTCGTCCTCTACCGGATCGGACTCTTTCTTCTGATCTGCGGACTCGTCGGCTTTTGCCTCTGGCATCTCGTCAATCCAAACGACATCACCGGCTATGGGCTCGTCGCCCTTGTCGCTTTTGTGATCGGCCTGATCTGCGTTCCGTTTGAGCGCATCTCTGTCATCCTGGTCACCTCCATCTGCGGCGCCCTCACGACGATCCGCATGGCATATTTCTTCAAAGACCTGGACCTGAACATGATGTTCTGGATTGTCTCTTCCATTCTCGCCTCAGCCGGCATGCTCTTCCAGTTTAAACCGTGGAAAGAAGCCGACTACTGGGAGGATGACGACGAAGAAGAACGCGAACACCGTGCAAAGGCGCGCGCCAGACGGAAGCGCAGATCCGGTTTCGATCCTCTTCCATCCAGAAAGAAGAAAAAGAAACGCCGCGGCTCCTCTTCCTCTTCTTCCGGCAGCGCAAGAGACCCGTACCGCAGCTATCAGAAACCGTCGAACCGTACCCGTGTTTCGCAGAACACCATGTACGATTTCCGTTTTGTTCCGGAAGAACCTGACGATGACGACGATGAGGAAGATCTTCCAAAAATCATCCGCCGCCGGCCATCCGCAAAACCGGCCGCTCCGGAGGAGTTTGACGAAGAAGAAACATCCCCAAAAGCTTCCATGGGCGATACGAAGCCGTATACCTCTCCTTCCAAACCGCAGATCACCGAAGACGGCATCCCGGATGTCGATCTCTCCGCGATCCGGCAGCAGATTTCCGAAGAGGTACAGAAAATTTACGAAGACGATCAGAACTCGTAATCCGCACTGCAGCGCAGAAAACCCGGCAGGCAAAGGAACATTCCCTTGTCTGCCGGGTTCATTTTTTATCTTATAGCAAGACCCGAAAATAATTTTCAGTTATAAAGATACTTCTGATTTGTCTCCAGATCGATCGTGTCTTTGTCGAGCCACTGATATCCCGTATCGATCTTCT
>NZ_JBNMHD010000014.1:0-61541 GCF_050872605.1 Fusicatenibacter sp. | reverse complement strand
GATACGCAAAGCGAAAAAAATAATGCAGGAGATGGGACTTGAACCCACACGATCTTGCGACCACAGGCACCTGAAGCCTGCGCGTCTGCCAATTCCGCCACTCCTGCATTTCTTGTCTTGCGACTCTCATGTGCCGCTCAACAAAACATATATTACCAGATGATTCCGAATCTGTCAACAGCTTTTTTCAAATTTTTTCAAAAAATTTCAAATTTTCTTTTTTGCCCCGAAAAGCCCGCCTTCTGCAGGGCTTTTCGGGAGATCCTGCATCACCTGGACTCCCGGCAGGAAATTGCCGTCAGCAGCGTAAGTCCAAAGAAAATACAGAAATCAGAAACATTGAACACAAGTCTGCGGAATTTCTCCGGTCCAAACCGGAAACTGACATAGTCGGTCACGTAACCTCTCTTATGCCGGTCATACCAGTTCGACATGCCGCCGCCAATCGTAAGCGCAAGCCCTAACTTCTTCGCCTTACACTTACGTCTGCCCGCCAGCGCGCCGAGACGCGCCCACAGTCCGGACAGCAAAAAGAAGGTGAGAATTTCCACCTTCTTCGTGCTGTCCGCGAAGCCGCCGCCCGCTACACCGCGGTTATGGCATTTCCGCAGGACAATATGTCCTTTGCAGACCGGGATCTGCTCATTTTCCTTTAACTGCTCTTCTGCCTTCTTTTTCAGGCGTCCGTCCGCAAGGAAAACAGCTCCCGGCAGCAGAGTCCAGATCATTCCTCTTCTGGTGCCTCTGCTTCTTTTTCCGGCTCTTCTTCCGGTGCTGCTGTTTCGGTTTCTTCTGCTTTTTCTTCCGGCTCTTCGTTGAGAACTTCCTCTGCGGTCTTTTCTTCCTCAGATACTTCCTCCTGGCCTTCCTCTTCCGGTTTTACGTGTACGAACTCTGCATCCTCCGGCTCTTCTTCTTTTTCCGGCATAGCAGCACCGCAACGCATACAGAATGCTGCGTCTTTCGGAACACTTGCACCGCAGGCCGGGCATACGATACGACCTCTCTTGTTTGCCACATCCTCTTTGCAGTCTGCAATCTCTTTTTCCAGATCGGTAATATCTTTGCAGATGCCGGCAAGATTCTCGTCGAATGCTTCGCCGTTCAGATAGCGGTTGTAGATGATCTGTCCGATATCCTGGTAATTCTTCTCGATCTGATCCTCGAGTGCGTGCTGGCGGGTGCGGATTTTCTGAATTTCTACGAATTCATCTGTTTTCTTTCCCACAGTATCCACTGTTTTTTTCAGTGTTTTACTTAAATTTCCAAAAAAATCCTCTGCCATAGTTAAAACCCTCTCTTTCTTATCTCTTATTTCAAGAAAACGCCAGTTTCACATCCGCTCCGCTGTGTTTTCCAGTTACCTTATTTCTGCTCTAACTTTGGAACTTCCTGACCGCGCAGGAGAATCGTCGGCCCGCCGGTCTTTTCAATATAGTCTTTTGTGATGATAACCTCTCCGATGCTGCTGTCCTTTGGAATCTCATACATGATATCCAGCATGAAATCCTCGATGATCGAACGGAGTGCTCTCGCACCGGTATCTTTTTCCAGAGCTTTTCTTGCAATAGAGCGAAGCGCATCATCGTCAAACTCCAGTTTCACCTCGTCGAGTTCGAGCAGTCTCTTATACTGCTTCAGGATCGCATTTTTCGGTTCTTTTAAGATCTCGACCAGCATATCCTCGTTGAGACTCTCCAGCGTAAATACGATCGGCAGACGGCCAAGGAACTCCGGCACCATACCGAAAGTCCGAAGGTCTTCTAAGGTCACCTGTGACAGCAGGTTCTTATCCCCATCGTACTTGTCCTTCAGATCCGCCTGGAAGCCAATGGAAGCTGTCTTGTTCAGACGCTCCTTGATGATGTCCGTCAGATCCGGGAAGGCACCGCCGCAGATAAAGAGAATGTTTCTGGTATTGACGGTCTCGAGCGGAACCATCGCATTTTTGCTGTTGGCTCCCACCGGAACTTCGATGTCGCTGCCCTCGAGGAGCTTCAGCATTCCCTGCTGTACCGCTTCTCCGCTGACGTCTCTCTGGTTTGTATTTTTCTTCTTGGCAATCTTGTCGATCTCGTCGATGAAGATGATACCGTGCTCCGCGCGCTCCACATCGTTGTCTGCGGCCGCTAAAAGCT
This sequence comes from Fusicatenibacter sp., assembly GCF_050872605.1. Taxonomy (GTDB): domain Bacteria; phylum Bacillota; class Clostridia; order Lachnospirales; family Lachnospiraceae; genus Fusicatenibacter. Next base: position 59,403 of record NZ_JBNMHD010000014.1, on the reverse strand, counting down.
TGGATACCACGCTTTCAATATCATCACCGATATAACCCGCTTCGGTAAGGGATGTGGCGTCCGTGATGGCAAGCGGCACATCTAAGAGGCGTGCCAGCGTCTGCACCAGATACGTTTTTCCGGAACCGGTCGGTCCGATCATCAGCATGTTGGATTTTTCGATCTCGACATTTCCGTCCTGCGGTGCAAAGACACGTTTGTAATGGTTGTAAACGGCAACCGACATGACTTTCTTTGCACGTTCCTGGCCGATGACGTATTCGTCAAGCATCGCCTTGATCCGGTGCGGCGGCGGAATGTCCTTGATGGAAAATTCTTTTGTTTTCTTCTTTTCTTCTTTTTTCTTTACCCGCTGCCGGTTCGGGATCTGGTTGGAAAGCCCGGAGAGATCGAACATGCCGATGTTCGGCATGTTGTTCATATTGTTCATCATCTCATTGATCTGGCCCGGGTTCTGGTTCATGGTATCAAAGCTCTTCTGCATGCAGTCCGGGCAGATATTGATGTTCCCCGGAAGGGTAATCATCTTTCCGGCTTTGCTTTCCGGTCTGCGGCACATGAAGCAGACTTTTTCATAGGTATCTTCTGTATGATGGTCAGAGCTTTTTGTTTCCGCTTTCGTTTCGTCCGCGGTACCGTCCACTCTGTCTTTCTCTTCTGACATGGTTTTTCAAATTCCTTTCTGTAATAGATCGCTTGGTCTAGCTTGATTATAGCCCAAAAGCCATAGGGTCACAAGTAAAAACTTTCTTAAAAATTACCAACTTTTTTAAGAATTTTACAAATTCAAAAAATTATATCAAAAAATGCAGAAAAAGGCGGACAGCCAGGCGTTCGTGTTCCTGTGCTGTCCGTCTTTTTTCTCTTAGGAAATAGTTATTTTGAGGTTTTATCTGTTGCCAAACGGATTCTGAATACCCTGGTCATTCTGATCGGAGCTTCCGGTTCCATCGTTTGTTGTTCCGTTGCTGCTTCCGCTCGTCTGCGGCATATCTGCTGCAGAGCCAAGGGTCAGCGTCAGTGTCACTTCTTTGTATTCGCCGTTGTCCGCACGCTGTACGGTGACATCTACAGTCTCGCCTGCCGCATAATAGGTCAGTGTCTCTTTTAAGCCTTTGGCGTTCGAGATGCTTCTTCCATCAAATGTGGTGATAACATCACCTTTCTTGAAGCCCGCATCGGCTGCCGGACTGCCGTCTACAACGCTCATGATGCAGACACCGGTCGGAATGCCGTAGTTCTGGGAAACATCTGCGCTGACATCTGCCATATTGATTCCGATATAAGCGGCCTCATCATCGCTGACTTTGTATCTTGTTGTCAGGTTCATCAGGTTCTGCAGAATCGGCTCTGCTTTCGAAATCGGGATCGCAAAGCCCATGCCCTCGACCTGTGTGGAGCTGTATTTTGCTTCGTTGATACCGATCAGCTCACCGTTCATATTCAGAAGGGCGCCGCCGCTGTTTCCAGGGTTGATGGCTGCATCGGTCTGGATCAGTCCTTCGGAGGTAATCGTCTCGCCGGTGCTCTCATCCTGGCTGGAAATCGTACGGTCTTTTGCGCTGACATAACCACTCGTCAGGGACTGGCCGGTTCCCAGCGCATTTCCGATTGCCACAACCTGATCGCCGACCTCAAGATCATCGGAATTTCCCATCACGGCAATTTTAATCTGGCTCTTTGTCTCGTCTTTGATGTCGGAAAGTTTGACAGCGACAACAGCAAGGTCATTGTCCGCATCGGTACCTTTGATCTGGCCCTCTACGGTCTCATCATCGATGAAGCTGACGGAAAGAGAGGTTGCACCGCTGACAACGTGGTTGTTTGTCGCAATCAGAAGCTCATCGTCATTCTGTCCGACAATGACGCCGGTTCCGCTTGCAGGGACTTCCTGGCTTGTGGTTCCGAAGAACGTCTCAACTTCTTCCACTGTTGTCGTTGAGATGGCTACCAGTGACGGCATCGCACTCGATGCAACATCTTTCACGGACATCTCGCCGGTTGCTTTTACGGTATCGGAGGTATCACTGCTGTCCGCTGCCGTTGTTGTGGTGGTCGTCGGAATTGTAACTTCCTGCTTCTGCTCTGTCGCTGTACCGATCACTTTCGTACCGACTGCTGCAGTCCCAATGAAAACACCGCCTGCCACGAGTCCGAAGCACGCTGCCATGGCAAGTGTCATGCCCCATTTTTTTGCGGCTGACATTGGTTTTTTCGCTTTCTTTTTGTGATCCTGCGGCTGCGGAACGGCAGAAAACTGCGGTTTTTCCTGCTTCGGAGCACTCTGTGGCTGTGACTGATACTGATAATGCTCTGTCTTTGCAGAAGATGTCTGCTCTGCCTTTGCCTCCGACGGGTCCGGTTTTCCGGTGTAGGAAGCGCTGTTATTCTCCTCGCCGGTCTTTCCACTGATTTTCGGATTCACCCAGCTGTAGGTTGTCGTTTTCTTTTCTTCCGCCTTCGGCGCTTCTGCGGTTTCCTGCGGTTTTTCCGTCTCTGCCGTGCTCTGCTCTGCTGTCGTTTCTGCTTTTCCTTCTTCTGTATGCTCTGCAGCTTTGGTTTCCTCTGCTGCCTCACCATTTATTTCTTCTTTTTTGAACTCTTCACTCATGGCTGATCCCTCTTTCTCTTTTCTATCTCAGGCACCGATACACAGTGCTTTTATTTCTTTCTTCATTTTCTACTGCTTATTGTACGTTAGAATTGTGTTGAAACTGTGATAATTTTGAAAAAAGAGGAATTTTATGCTGCGGTTTTTTATTCTACCGTAACCGACTTCGCCAGGTTTCTCGGTTTATCCACATCGAGGCCTCTGCCGATCGATACGTAGTAGCCAAAGAGCTGCAGCGGAATGATCGCCAGGGAGTTTGCAAAAATCGAATTTGTCTCCGGCAGGTAAACTACGTAATCGGCTGCTTTTTCCACTTCTGTATTGCCGACGGTCGTTACCGCCATGACAAACGCGCCTCGTGTCTTCACTTCCTGAATATTGCTGATCGTTTTCTTGTAGAGCTCCGGCTGGGTCAGCACGGCTACGACAAGGCGTCCGTCCTCAATCAGGGAAATGGTTCCGTGTTTCAGTTCACCGGCTGCATACGCCTCAGAATGGATATAGGAAATCTCTTTCAGCTTCAGGGAGCCCTCCATCGAGATCGCATAGTCGATACCGCGTCCGATGAAAAAGACGTGTTCTGCCGCAAGATAACGGTTGGCAAAACGCTGTACGTTCTCCTTGTGGGACAGCAGCAGCGAAATCTGCTCCGGCAGGCGCTCGAGACTCTGGATCATCGCATCGAAGTCATTCTGCGAAACGGTTCCGCGTACTTTGGCAAACTTCATCGCCAGAAGATACTGCGCGATAAGCTGTGTGCTGTACGCTTTCGTTGTCGCAACAGCGATCTCCGGACCGGCCCAGGTGTACATGACATTGTCTGCCTCACGTGCAATCGAGCTTCCGACTACGTTTACAATACCAAGGGTACGCACGCCCTTTTCTTTTGCAAGGCGGAGAGCCGCAAGAGTATCAGCCGTCTCACCAGACTGGCTGACGATGACCACAAGCGTATTTTCCGGCAGAATCGGATCACGGTAGCGGAACTCGCTTGCCAGATCTACTTCAACCGGGATTCTTGCCAGCTTTTCGAAGACGTATTTTGCTGTCACACCGGTGTGGTATGCGGAACCGCAGGCAACGATAAAGATTTTGCTGATCGCCCGGATTTCCTCCTCGGTCATGCCGAGTTCTTCGATCACAACGTCACCATTTTTAATGCGCGGAGTCAGCGTATCTTTTACGGCTTTTGGCTGCTCATGCATCTCTTTCAGCATGAAATGCTCATAGCCGCCTTTTTCTGCCGCATTCATATCCCAGTCGATGTGGGTTGCCTCTTTCTCCAGCTCCTCCTCGTCGATGTTGTAGAAATGAAGGCCATCGCGGGTCAGTTTCACGATCTCCTCATTTTCCAGGTAATAGACATCTCTTGTATATTTCAGGACAGCTGGGACATCCGATGCGATCAGATTGCCCTCCGGGCTCGTTCCGACAATCAGCGGGCTGTCTTTGCGGACCGCATAAACCTCATCCGGGTGATCGCGGAACATGATGCCAAGACCATAGGATCCCTCCATGCGGTGCATGACTTTTGAAATAGCATCGAGCGGATCGCCTTTATAATAGTAATCCAGCATATGGGCAATGACCTCGGTGTCGGTCTCAGACAAAAATTCGTATCCCTTTCCGGCGAGTTTTTTCTTCAGTTTCAGATAGTTCTCAATGATGCCGTTGTGTACAACAACGATCGAATGATCGTGGTTAAAGTGCGGATGCGCGTTCAGATCGGACGGAACACCGTGGGTTGCCCATCTGGTGTGGCCGATGCCGACGGTTCCCGGAAGGGTTGCGCCGTCCTGTGTCAGCTCCTCAAGTACTTTCAGGCGTCCTACCGCTTTTTCCATCCGGATTTTTTCTCCGTCATAGACAGCAATTCCGGCCGAGTCGTATCCGCGGTATTCCAGCTTTGCCAGTCCGTCCAGCAGTACCGGGGCAGCCTGGTGAGTTCCAATATATCCAACAATTCCACACATAGATTTTGTCCTCCTAACAGTAAAAGGCGGCACCCTTGTTCTATTTTCAAGTTATGCCGCCTCTTCGCTTCTTGTTCTTTACACTTTTACCACGCTGCCCCGTTCCTTGTCAACCTTATGGAGCATTTCGTATTTACTTACAAAAACTTTCCAATTTTGTTTTTTACTTTCATTTATTTTTGTTTGTGCTTTTTTCTTCTCTTTCCGTGATACTCCCACCACATCCTGTTGGACGTACACCAGCGGATCACGCCGTCTGGAAGACTCTGATAGCGTTTTCCAAGGAAATATCCCACATACTTGAACCCGCTCTGAAAAAACAGTGTCACAAGCAGCCATGGTTTATGAATCCTGCAGACATAAGCCGCCGATTTTTTCACCATGCGGATGCCCTCTCCCTCCGACGGATACGCATCGAAAATCTCCGGGTGCTGTGCCTGGGACACGCCGAGATCAAAATTGCGGTGAAGCTGCGCCATGCAGCCGTAATTGTGGGAATGCACCACTTTTGCATCCGCCGCATAGGCAATTGCATAGCCTGCCTGCACGAGATGGCCCGCATAGATCATATCCTCATTGAACAGCGTGCTCTTCACGAAGCCGCCCAGTTCCTCATACGTTTCGCGGTCATACATTGCGCAGACGTTGGAACAGAAAAATGTTTTGACGCCGAGTTTCGGAAGATCGCCCGCATCCTTGATATCGCTCTCTTCCGGATAATTAAACCCTCTCGTAAACCGCTCAAGCGTACGGCAGTCCTCGCGCGGAAGCTGCCGTGCATACGCCGCTTTCACATGCGGCAGCGAAAATTTTTCCACCAGATGTTCCACGCACTCGTTATCGTACGGCATGGCATCCTGGGTCATAAAAAGCAGAAGGTCCGCATCGGAGCTCTCCGCCATTGCCCTTCTCGTTCCGCCGTGGTCGAACTCACTCGGCTGAATATGCTCCACCATAATCTTGTCTGAAAGCTGCTCCCACGCCGGATTCCAGAACTTTTTCCCCGTATTCACGACCCGGATCGAACGGATCGGGTAAGTCTGTTTTAAAAGGCGGGGCAGAAGTTCTGCGAACTCCTGCCCTGGTTTATACGTTGGTATCATGACATCAACGGTATATTGACTCATCTTGTCGTATTCTCCCTGTATTTTAATCTCCTGCTACCACAGAATCTGTTGCAGCGCCCGGTCCCTGATTCAGTACATACTCAATCATATCATCATCGTAGCCGCTCTTTCTTGCAATATAGTCACTGTACTCTATAACGGCTGCAGATGGATCATAGCTCATTGTCGGATACAGATAAGCGTGCAGTTCCTTTACATTGTGTTCCAGTGTAACCGGAATTACAACATCAACGCCAAGTGCGTTTTCTACATTTTCTCCATAACACAGCTGGAACGGATATGCATAAGATGTTCCCATTTTGTACGTCACCGCATGCATGCCAAGCTCCAGAATCTCGCTTTTGGTAAGGCTGGTGCTGACATTTCCCATCACCTTATCCAGAATTTCCGGAATCTTGGTCGGATTCTGTTTAATCTTCTGTACCATAAGATTGATGACGATTCGCTGACGGCTGGTACGTTTTGCATCGTCACCGCCGCCGTAACGGATCCGCGCATAGGAGGTAGCAAGCGCACCGCTGACATGACGGACTTCGCTGTAATCATCCCAGAGGTCCTCATCATACGGAATCGCTTCATACTCTACGCCCTGTGCTTCCGACACTTCTCTGTTGTAGTTGTTTGCGTGAACACACTCTGCATTTGTCATCTCGATGTCGAGACCGCCCAGGACATCAATCGCATCGGCAAGTGCCTTGAAGTTTACGGTGACATAATCCGTCAGTGCAAGATCCAGATTGGTATTCAGCATGGAAAGCATACTCTCCGGGCCGTCGCGGTTATAGGCGGAATTGGCTTTGTCAAACTCATAATATTCGTCGGTATATTTCGCCATATTCATCCAGGTGTCACGCATAATCGACACCATACGGATTTCCTGTTTGTCGTGATCAATGCAGCACAGGATAATGGTGTCACTGTTCATACTCTCTGCCAGCTCGGAGCCTTTCACACCTCTGGCATCCACGCCGACCAGCGCAATGACCTGTGTACCGGACATCTGCGAAAGATCGGTATTTGCCTCGACCTCACTGTTGATCTGAATCTGAGAGGTATCCAGCGTGTCCTGGTTCATCTGATCCATAGAACGGTTGATCCACGCATAAACAAAAAGAATCCCGGAAAGGATCAGCAATACCGCGATCTCCACTCCAAAAATAATTTTTCTCCGGCGCATCTTTTTATATTTTCTGCTCTTTTTGTAATTCTTCTTCGACATCTTTTTTCCCCTTATCTTTTAGTAAGCGTTTTTGTTCACAAATCCTTTGAAAAAGGTCAGAAACAGGATTTTAAAGTCAAGTCCCAGTGTCCAGTTTTCAATATAATACAGGTCACAGTCAATACGCTTTCGGATGGAAGTATCCCCCCGGTATCCATTCACCTGTGCCCATCCCGTAAGACCGGGACGCACTTGATGTTTTACCATATAACGCGGGATCTCCTCCCGGAATTTTTCCACAAAGAAAGGTCGCTCCGGCCGCGGTCCGACCAGGCTCATATCACCTTTTAAGATGTTGAAGAGCTGCGGAAGCTCGTCGATACTGGTATGACGCATGAATTTTCCAAATCCCGTTACACGCGGGTCATTTTTCACAGTCCATGCCTTCTTTTCTTTCTCCTCCGTCTGAACTTCCATCGAACGGAACTTGTACATTTCAAACGGTTTGTTGTGCAGCCCGACACGTGTCTGCCGGTAGATCAGCGGACCCGGTGAGGTCAGTTTGATCATAAGGCACGAAAACAGCATCACCGGCGAGAACAGAACAATCGCCACGAGTGCGCCGAAAATATCCACAATCCGTTTCAGCATCGCGTTGAACGTATTGGAAAGCGGAACATAGCGGATATTAACAACCGGAAGTCCCTGCAGGTCTTCGGTATACGGCTTTGTCGGAATGATGTTGTGGTAATCCGGTACAAACTGGGTATGTACACCGGATTTTTCACACATGGCAACGATCTCTTCCAGGCGGAAGTATTCGTTCAGCCCAAGGGTAATGGCAATTTCATCCAGTTTGTTTTCCGGCAGAATGACCGAAAGATTATTGATTCTTCCAAGGACCTTGACGCCGCGGTACATCGTTCCCGCTTTGACATGGTCGTCGAGGATTCCGCGGACCAGATACCCCCACTCCGGGTTTGCAATGATCCGGTCGATGTATTCCTCGGTCGCACGGCTGTAGCCGACCATCAGAATCTGTTTCTGGTTGCGGCCATGCTTCCACATATTACTTAAGATATAGTGGATCAGATTTCTTACGATGGTTTCCAGCGTTACATTCAGCACAAAGAAGATGCAGAGCATACCACGGGAAAAATGGATCTGGCGCACCATGTAAAGACTTGCCAGCCAGACCAGAAATCCGACCGTATTCGCTTTTAAAATATTGGCAAATTCCAGGCGTCTTCCCTGAAAACGCTTGGATGCATAGAGATTGAATGCATAGTAGAGCAGCAGATAGCCGGGTACGATATAGAGCAATGCCATCATATACGTCGCCGGCGGCAGAATTCCCCTCTCAGGATGATTGTTCATAACGCCGAGCCGCACATAGCAGTACCAGGACAGTACGTAGGAAAGTGCAAGCACCAGGGCATCGATCAGAACGTGCATCCGGTCAAAATATTTCTGATTATCGTTAATCAAATTCGTTCACCTTATCTGTTTTTTTCGGGATTTAAAAATTCCCTACCCCTAACTATACAATAAGTTCCAAAAAAGAGCAATCATATTTTTCTAACATTCTTCTTATTTCCGTAAACTTTTTAACTTTTTCGTAATTTTTTGAAAGAATCCTTATGCCCTCTCCAGAAATCTCCGGAACACATTGATAAAAAGCTCCCCTTCGATGACAAAATACGTGCCGAGGCGCTTCCACTCGAAACGGATCTTTTTTGCTCTGTTTTCCGGCTTCCGGCAGATGGAAAAACCATTCTTGATTCCTGCCAGATATTCTTTTCCGTATCCCTTCGATGCAAAAAAGACCAGTTTTGCCGAAAAACCGAGGATAAAGGCCGGCAGGTTAAGCAAAATCTGTAAAACCGGCATATTTTTATAGATCAGATAAATATTGTTCCTGGAAGAATAACGGATTTTAAAGAGGTTATACCGGGAGCCGCTCGTTCCGCTTCCGACGTGGTAAACCTTCGCGGACGGCTCATACCAGTTCTCGTAGCCCAAAAGCCGCGCACGATAGCCGATGTCGGTATCTTCCAGATAAGCGAAATGTTCTTCGTCAAAAAGTCCGGTCTTTTCCAGAAATTCCCGGCGGTAGATCGCTGCTCCGGCGCAGGCCGCAAAAATCCGGTCGGACGTTTCAAATTCACTGACCGGTTTTCCTTTTCCTCTTGCGAATGCCCATCCCAGCATATTATAGTAATTTCCCGCATCGTCGATTTTATCACGCTCCTGATAGGAAATCAGCTTTGCACTGCATGCAAACGCATTCTTTCTTTTACAGATTCCCTCATAAAGGCGCTCGACAAAGTCCGGGAACACTTCGGTGTCGTTGTTTAAAAGGATCACATACGGCTCCTTCGATCGGCGGATGCCTTCGTTGACCGCACGGCTGAAGCCATAGTTATCATCGAGCTGGATGATTTTCGTCTCCGGGTAGTGTTCCCGCAGAAACGCACAGCTCTCATCCTGTGAACCATTGTCCACGAAATATGTGGTAAATTCCGTAAAGGTCTGCTTTGCAAGCGCTGCAAAGCACGTCTCCAGATACCGGTATCCATTATAATTTGGTATTACAACTGCTACTTTGTCCATGGTTTTACTCCCCTGCCGTCGGCACGCAGTCCATAGTTCCACGATGCCAGCGTTAAATTTGGATTGTAGCAGGGATCTCCTGCCTTTAACAGCCCAATCCAGCGGCTGCGCATAAATTCGATTTCCGACTGGAAGCGGCGCACCTTCTTCTCGTCATCCTCTGCTCCCCTGGATTTCGATTCATAATGGTACAGCTCCACGTGCGGATTGTATACAATTTTATAACCTGCTTTTCCAATGCGCAGGCACAGATCAACATCATTGAAAGCGACGGACAGTTCTTCTTCAAAGCCTCCGACCTCCTCAAAGACCTCTTTTTTCATCATCATGCACGCTGCTGTCACCGCACTCACATTCATCTGGAGCGATGCCTTATGCAGGTAGCCGCTTCTTCCGCGCGCCAGTCCTAAAAAGGCGTGGCCCGCAATGCCGCCGATACCGATGATGATACCGGCATGCTGCACCGTGTTGTCCGGGTAATACAGCTTCGCGCCGACCGCCCCGATCTGCGGTCTCTGCAGATTGGACACCATCTTTTCCATAAAATCGGGTGTGATGATTTCCATATCGTTATTGAGAAACAGGAGATACTCTCCCTTTGCCTCTTTGACGCCGAAATTATTGATCGCAGAATAGTTAAAGCCCTGTTTTGGATACTTCAGGACACGGATGCCCTGTGCTTCGAGTTCTTTGTAATAGGAAAACGTTGCTTCCTCAGTGCTGTTGTTCTCAATAATCAGAATCTCATAGGATGGATACATGCACTTCTTCTTAATGGATTCCAGACAGGTGTGTAACGTATCGGCCTGATCCTTGTTCGGGATCAGAATCGAAACCAGAGGCGTTCCCCGCAGTTTATAATCCACATCATAGAAACCATAATCCGAACGCAGTGTGACGGTTCCCTCTTCGCCGCAGCGCGCAAGGTTTCCCTCAATTGCCTTTTTTCCGGCCTCATACGCGTACAGCTTGCTTGCCGGATTGTCTGCGGTGGAAGCGCTGTGGACCCTCCAGTGATATAAAACTCTCGGAATGTGTACAATTTTTCCCGCCATTTCCGTGCAGCGGAAGATATAATCATAATCCTGCGCCCCATTGTATTCCGGACGAAGGCCGCCGGTTTTCTCCGCAATCTCCCGCCGTACAACGAAGAAATGGCAGATATAATTGTTTGACCGCAGCAGATCCAGATTGAAATCTGGTTTGAAATGCGGCTGGAAATATTCGGACAGATCGGTCCGCACCTTATCCTCATCGGTATAGAAAACATCGATGGACGGATCTTTTTCCAGACGGATGGCAATTTCAAAGAGCGCATCCGGCGCAAGCAGATCGTCGTGATCCATAAAACCGACGAAATCTCCCGCTGCTGCGGCAAGCGCTGCATTTGTATTCTCTGCAATGCCGATATTTTCCGGAATCGGAACGTTCTTTACGCGCGGGTCTTTTCCGGTATACTCTTCCAGGATGCGCGCCATCGTCTCATCCTCCGGGCTGGCATTTCCGATCACCAGCTCCCAGTTTTCATAACTCTGTTTTTCCAGGGACTCGATCATCTGACGCAGAAAAATTTCCGGTGTACGGTAAGCCGGAACAACAACGCTGATCTTTGGACAATAAGAAAATTTATGATTTTTCTGACGCGCCAGGTCCTCCTCTTTTGCGCAGTACTGCTCCCGCCACGGTCCGTACGGAACCTCCTCCGGCTCCATCCGCTCCGAAAGACGGATCAGGAATTCCTTTGGGCCATAATGTTTCAGGTAACGCAGTCCCTTCTGTATGTTGTAAGGTTTCAATTTCCGTATAAAACGGAGCCATTTCATATTTGACACTTTTTTAACTCCTTGCGGTTTTTCCATTTTTTCCGTGTGAACTTGATCGCATTATACCCTATTTTAATGTAATTTGCAAATACCGACTGAAAATATTAAGAATTTATGTATTTCTTCCCCATCGGGTTTATGCTATAATAAAGAAAGTGTGTCTTATATGTTTTAGAAAGATCCGCCCGCCGGATAACAGCACTGGCCTGCCGGATCAGAAGGAGTGATTATGTACAGAAAATCCCATGCAGTGCGCACGTTCCTGTGTCTGCTGCTCACGTTTGTTTTTGTTACTGTCTTTTCAACGCAACCGCTTCTCGCCGCTTCGGATCAAAAAACTTCCGTTGCCTGGCCGGAGGCCCCCCTTACCAATTCCGGTGCAGCCTGTCTGATGGATGCCGACACTGGTGCGATTCTTTTCGATGCCAACATGGACGAGCAGCGCTATCCTGCGAGCATCACAAAAGTCATGACCGCACTGCTTGTCGCCGAAAACAGACAGCCGACCGATACGGTTACCTTCGGAGAGCAGGCCGTCAGCGAATCGATCCCGGGAAATGCCCGGATTGATGTTCAGCTCGGCGAAACCATCACGGTGGAGGATGCGCTCCATGCCGTTCTTCTTGCCTCTGCCAACGAGGTCTGCACACAGCTTGCCATCGACATCGCCGGCAGCGTGGAGGCGTTTGCTGATATGATGAATGAACGCGCCGCTGCACTTGGCTGCACGAACACGCATTTTACCAATCCAAACGGTCTGCCGGATCCGAATCATTATACCACTGCCCACGACATGGCACTGATTATGCAGGAAGCGATCAAAAACGAGACCTTCCTCCGCGTTGAATCTGACCTGTCCTATACCATTCAGCCGACCAATATGACTGCATCCCCGCGTCAGCTTCAGAATCATCATGTGATGCTGTTTCAGGATGATCCTACCTATGGCTATCAGGGTGCTTTCGCCGGAAAGACCGGTTATACCGATGAAGCGCACAATACGCTGGTTACCGCCGCAAAAAGAAATAACGTTACTTTGATCTGCGTCGTTCTGACCTGCGACAACCTTGATTATATTACCGACACCCGTTCTCTGTTTGATTACGGTTTTAACAATTTTACACACTATACCTTAAAAGACACCAAAAAGGAATCTCTTTCCGGAACCATATCGCTTCCGAAGGATGCCAAACTCAAAAGTGCCACCTACACAGACCCGGATGATGCTGCCGATCAGGAAACCTTTACCCGCCAGTATCTTTACGACGGCCACCCGATCGGAACCGCAGAGGTTTCTGTAAAAAGCGGCTCCTCCGCTGACAGTTCCTCCTCTTCTGTTTCCTCTTCTTCTGAAGAAGATCCAACCGGAATTGTAACACCGGAAGCGGACAGCAGCGATGGTTTCTCCACAGGCTCCCTCTCCTCTCCGCTTTACATTCTGATCGGTCTGAATGCCGTTGCTATTCTGATTCTGATCATTGCAGTAATCCAGCGAAACAAAAAGAGACGGAGACGCAGAAAAAAACGCAGAAAATAAAGATCTTGAATTATAAAACCCCGGATTCCACACGAATCCGGGGTTTTATAATTCAGCCTGAATTTTTCAATTTATCTTTCTTTTTCTTCTAACTGACGAATTCTTTTTTCCAGAATTCCCACTTCCTGTATCAAAGTCTTATTCTGAACGGAAAGTTTTGATAATGCCACCGTCAGATTCAGCACAATTCCCATCAAAAAGCAAAATCCTAAAATAAACAGCATATTCGATGGCAGTTCCACGCCAACCCATGCTGTTACATGGGAAAGAATACCAGGAAAGACATCTACAACCATCAAAAACACCAATGTCAGGAACCAGGAAAGCGCATATTTAATTTCCAGGTATCTTTTTCGGATCATATGAACAACTGCAATCATAAACAGCAGCAGGACAATTCCGAATACAATCTGTAACCGAACTTGCATAGTTTCCTCCTTGTTGTCTTTTTCTTTTTCATCGTACGTTTATCGTATTTTTTCCATCAGAATCGCAAGTGTAACTTTAATCATGTAATAAACCGATTTCATCGGAGAAATCGACGAAACACCTCCGGCTCTCTCCCGCATGATAACAGGCACTTCCTCTACTCTTTTCCGTTCCTTCAGGATTGTCACAACACTCTCTGGTTCTGGATAGTCTTTTGGGTAACAGGACGCATACTGCTGGATTACGGAACGATTTACCATACGAAGACCAGATGTCGGGTCCGTAATCGTTTTTCCCGTCAGAAGGTGAATCAACCAGGTAAAATACCGGATTCCTACACGGCGGAGTCCTGATGACTGAAAGCCCTCTTTCGTGATAAAGCGGGATCCGATGACCATATCGGCATTTTCTTTTTCCAGATACGTCAGCATCATTTCCAGAAACTTCGGATCATGCTGTCCGTCGCCGTCCACCTGCACAGCTGTTTCATAACCATTCTTCCATGCATACCGGTATCCCGTCTGGACCGCCCCTCCAATTCCAAGATTAACCGGCAGATTGATGACGTTGTATTTCTTTTCTTTACAGATCTTTCCGGTATTATCTTTTGAGCAGTCATTGACCACAATATAATCAAAACTCGGCGCATTTGCTTTGATGTCTTCTACCGTCTTTTCAATACTCTCCTGCTCATTGTATGCAGGAATAATAATCAGATTTTTCATTTTTTCTCCAATTCGTTTGATTTTTCACTTGTGGAATAGATTCTGACCAGGATCTTCGCCAGAAATTTCGGCCAAAATTTACAGAACATCTGATAATCCTCTGCTTTTCGAGCAGAATCCCCGAGAATAATGGAGGTTTCTGATCCTGCATGAATCCGGTGATGCATCAGAATTTCCTTGCTGTATACAAACGAACCTTTTTCTCTGGAGAGTTTTTCCCACGCCTCCCAGTCTTCGCAGCTTCGAAATCCTGCCTGGAAAACCGGAAGCTTCAGGTTGTTCTTCGCATACGTTACGGACGGACAGCAGATCGGTGCTCCCAGGGATAAAATTCTTCTGCGGACAAAAATGCTATTCCAAAGTCCTGACAGTTCCAGCGGTTTCAGCATCAGGCGCTTTACTTTCAGAAGTTTGTTTTCATCTACCTTTTTTCCTTCGCGCAGTTCTCCATAATTAGAGAAAAAAATAAGCGGCTGCTTTGCCCGGTTGACCTCGCGCAGCATCGTCTCTACATACTGCGGCTCATACGTATCATCCTGGTGTGCAATTGTGACAAGGCTTGTCTTGGCACATTCCATGCCAAAATTCCAGTCCTGCGTAATTCCTTTTTCTTTTGTGTTGATGTAAAACGGGATTTCATATTTATCTGCCAGAGATTGTATCAGCGAATTCGGTGTTGATGTAACAAGAATAATATTAGACCGTATGCTTTGTTTTTTCAGAGACATGATGCACTCCTCAAGAAACGGACTTTCCTTGTAGGCACAAATAACAAATGTATGATCTGATCCTTTATACTGCATAAAAACTACCCTCACATTATTTTTCTCATATTGACTCTTTGCATACTTTAACGTATTTTTCTGTTTTTGTCAAGAATCCCCGTATTTCCAAACAATAGAAATGGAGGGAGGTTTCCTATTTTCCTCCCTCCTGATTTATGCTCTCTCAGATGCAGAACATACGAAAAATCTGCCAGATCGTAACACCCGAAACCAGCATGCCTGCTCCTAACACAAACCGATTATACTGTCTGTTCGATGCCTTTACTTCAACAAAATTATTGCTGCAAACCAGATACAGCATCCACAGTAATGGTCTGTAGTATCTTCCCTGAACTCCGCCTATGCTGGTACTTCCCGGCGCATTAAACGCAACGTACAGCGCCGTCCAGATAAGCACCACTGACATTCCAAGGAAAATTAAGATTCCCGTTTTCTGTTTCCAGTTTATCTTCTTGTTCAGTTTTTCTGTATAGTCTGTTGCAATCAGAAATACCACCAGAATTGGAATAAGATACTGAAACGGTGCCGGCTCCAGATGGCCTAAGAGTCTGTAACATGCTTCTGCAAAAGCAAAATCCGTCAAATTGGTCCAAATATTCTTTAATACAACCCCTGCATATGCAAACGGATGTGTCAAAATCAGACTCATTTGCTGTCCGGAATCCACATTTGCTCCTCCTCTTACGTCTTCCATCGCACTCGGGTTTAACATCTGCGGGATAACAAACGATGCCAGCAAAAGCAGGAACACAATACCTGCCACTACCATCATCTGATTTCTCTTTTTCTTATTTTCATATCGTTTTGCCGGAATTAATGTCTGGATCAGAGCTACCGGTGCATAAATCGCTTTCGGCAGACATCCAATGATCAGAAATGCGTTCGCAAGAAGCATCCGTTTCATATTTACATTTTCTTCTTCATCCAGCCATTCCCTCATCATAATCGCAAATGCCAGCGAAATAAAGCAGAAAACAACCGTATCATACGTGTAAGTCACAGCCAGAAAAAGCGATGTTGGGGTAAGCGAAATAAAAGTTAATATTCTTTTTCCCATCGGAATGATTCTGATCGCAAAAAACATAACGAAAACATAAACCAGCAATTCTGCAAATCTTCCAGCCAGAAAAATGCAGTCAAACGGCATTCCCATCGCCCGTGCAATTTTCATTGCCAGCGCCTGCGGCACCAGTCCCGGCGTGTATACTCCACAGAGTTTGCCTTTTACTGTTACAGCATGATCGCCATCTTTATAATAATAATTCATAAGTCCATTCAGATTCTGCTTTTCCTCATAAGACTGCGGCTGAAAATATGGGTAGTTATAAAAAGTATCTACACGGAACTGACCTGCTATTTCGCTTGAAACCTTTTCTTCCCCCGGATATAAAGACATCTCATACGCCCGTTTGAAATGTGTTTCTTCGTCCCATCCAATTTTATTTGTCGGGATAGAAATCACAAAAACAATTCCAAGAGCTAATGCTATAACAGCAAATCCATACTCTATTTCTTTTCCTATTTTTTTTCTGAAAATAACGAGCAGACAGATTCCCAGAATCAGAATATTACTGCTGAAAATTCTATATTTATTCATCTCAAACGGATTGCCTGCTTCTATGTTTCTGATAAGGATTCCGCTTCCAATATTTGACAAAGAGATCTGAAGCCACTTTGCCTTTTTTCCAACATTCACAACAGATCTGGTCAGCAAAATCGGATTTCTGTCCTCTATTGTTACGGTTTCTTCCTTTCCCATCGAATTATCGTATCCGACCGTAATCTTGGCATCAACTAAATCTTTGGTATCGAAATCATAGATAAACTTTTTAAGATATTCACCATTTAACTCACATCTTAATACTCCCTCACCACTTTGTAAATAATATCCGCCTCCCTCTCTGACAAATCCTTCTAATGTTATACTTTCATCTGGAACTACCGTACTTTGTTTTCCCTTGCCAATGGACCTGATATTAGCCCCCAGTTCTATTAATGTACTTCCAAGAACCATACATAACAGTACAATAATAATTTCTTTTATCAGCCTTCCTTTTTGAACCTTCACCTGTTCATCTGCCTTCCTTTCCTTAATCGTATAGTTGCTTTTTAGCATACCATGCTCATGCAAAGTAGTCAATAACGTTCCCTTACAACTTTCCTGTATTTACTTTGCACAATGGATATGATAAAATGCCAGATGACATCAAAAAACAAACTCACAGGAGATTTCTTTATGAAAAACTTTCTACTATATCCCAAGAGCGGAACAGAAAAAGCTGCTGTCTTCTGGAATCTGATGGCCAGCGGTCTGAACTCTGTCGTCTCCATTATTCTTTTACTGTTTGTCACAAGAATCGCCGGCACAGAGGACGCCGGTATTTTTTCGCTCGGCTTTTCAACCGCGCAGATGATGCTGTGTATCGGAAACTACGGCATGCGTAATTTTCAGTCAACCGACATCAAAGACAAGTACCAGTTCGGCACCTATCTCGGCTCCCGTATTCTGACGAGCACTGCCATGATGGTGATCACGATTCTGTTTGTCGCTGCCAAAGGCTATTATATGGAAAAGGCACTGATCGTTGTCTTCTTATGTCTTCTGAAGGTGACCGATGCTGTGGATGATCTGTACGGCGGTTTCTTCCAGCGGAATGGGCGTCTCGACATCAGCGGAAAGATTCTTTTTCTGCGTGTTTTTGCGTACTGCACTGCATTTCTTGTCACTCTGCTGGTTTCCGGAAGTGTTATGGCAGCTATCCTCGCTTCCATTCTTGTTTCCGCACTTGTGCTGATCCTTCTTCTGTTCCTTACCAAAGGTGCTTTTTCTTTTTCCGTCCGGTCTTTTTCCCTGGCTTCGATCGGCCGCCTTCTGGTGGAATGTTTTCCGCTCTGCCTCGGCGCTTTTCTGCTGATCTACCTTGGAAATGCACCGAAATATGCCATCGACTCGTATCTGAGCAGTACAATGCAGGCATATTACACGTATCTGTTCATGCCGTGCTTTGTCATCAACCTGCTTGTGGGATTCGTTCTTCAGCCGGTGCTGGTAAAGCTCACGGTTCTGTGGGAAAAACAAAAGAATCAGGCTTTTTTGAAATACTGTTTTCTGATGCACCTTGCCGCTCTTGGAATCTCTCTTGTGATTCTTCTTGGCGGCGCGTTCCTTGGCTGTCCGGTTCTCTCCATCGTGTTCGGCGTGAACCTGAATTCGTATTCTGCCGTCCTGGATGTCCTTCTGATCGGCGGCGGTTTCTTTGCCCTTGCCGTCATCGACCAGGTGATTCTTACCATCATGCGTCATCAGTACGCCATGCTCTGGGGCTTTGGTCTTGCCAGTCTCTTCGCCACTGTGCTTTCTCCGGTTCTCGTAAAAAGCATGGGACTGATGGGTGCCGCACTGGCCTATACGTGTTCGGACGCTATCCTGTTTCTCATTTTTCTTCTGTTCATCGTCTTCTATTACCGGAAAGAACGGTGTTCCCTCTAATTTTTCCATAAAAAAATATCCCGCCGGCAGGACGGGATATTTT
The DNA here is from genome assembly GCF_050872605.1 of Fusicatenibacter sp. Classification (GTDB taxonomy): domain Bacteria; phylum Bacillota; class Clostridia; order Lachnospirales; family Lachnospiraceae; genus Fusicatenibacter. The sequence goes on along the minus strand of NZ_JBNMHD010000014.1, from coordinate 41,088 downwards.
TTTATGCTTTTCTATTTTACAATTTCTCCAATAGAGTTTCCAAGCAGAACTGGATCTCCATCATCCGTAACACCATAAACATGAATCTGATACTCGCCCGGCCGATAGCCGAAATCTCTCGCCATGCTGTTTACAACGTAAGAACCGTCTGCCTCGTGTTCTGCTTCATACCAGATCAGGTCACTCTGATCCTCTTCCTTCCAGATTGCACACCGTACTGTATGAACATCATCCGGCACAATATTCTGTACTGTAATTGTATAATAGCCTTTGTGGTAATCGTATGGCGTTACCTCAATCTCAGCCAGTGGCTGATCCTGCGTTTCTGTCTGTTCTGTTTCCTCTGTCGTATCATCGTTATCCGATGGTTCTTCTTTCTTTACCTGTTTGATGTTCTTCGTCATCTCATCCATAAAGTCAGACTGTTTTTCCAGCTCATCATCTACTACATTTTTGTCATATTTTTCAATCAGCGTAATTTCACTCGAAAACAGATTTGTTCCAAGGCCCAGATGGTTTCCTTCGATAGAAACGCCAAGTGCTGCCAGCGTTGTCGGGAACTGATCAAAAGTAGAATATTCCCGGTATTTCGCGGTGTCGGTCGGCTGCACCGGCGCATTGATATACGTCGTAAAGACTTTTCTCTCATACGTATCCGGCACATCCTCACAGAAATCACTGTCCATCGTCAGATGATCTCCGGAAATTACAATCGTTGTATTTTCATAGAAATCCTGCTTCTGCACCCACTTCACAAATTCTGCCACGCGCCTGCTTGAGCATGCCATGACATTGGCATACTGATTGTCTCCGAATGTGTCGTCACATTCATCACACACATAGCCATCCTCAAAATGGGTATCGACCGTCAGCATCGTAAGGTTGAACGGTTCATCGGATGCTGCTTTCTCTTTCAGGGTATCTTTTGCAATATCAAACAGCTTTTTATCCTCAAATCCCCAGAACACACGGTATCCCTCCGGAATCAGCCCGTTTTGTTCACAGTAATTATAATCCATTACGTCATAATTTCCATGTTCTTCAAAGTACAGCTTTCTTCCGCCGAATGTGCCATCAGATCCGATCAGAAGCGTCTGGTCGTATCCGGCATCATCTAGGATATCTCCAAGCGTTGTAAGTCCCGGGAAAAATTCTTTCTGGGTATCCATGGAATTTCCCTCAATCGGAATTTTTAACGGAAGGCCGGAAGTCTGTGCAAACATCGCCCCTACCGTCCAGGTTGCTCCCGTCAGCGGAACTCCGCCGTTTAAGGTTTCCTGATCTCCGGAAAAGTTTTCGTTCTCCATGGAAAGCTCTGTCAGCTCCGGAATCACATTTTCCGGAAAAGCTCCTCCGTATTCCTCCGAGGAATACGTATTTTCCATCGACTCCAGAAAAATATAGATCAGATTTCTCTTTTTTTCCGGAAAAGTCAACGAAACTGAATTGGGATCTACGTAATGATCCTCGATAAAGCTGGAGCTTGTTGTCTGGTTTTTTGCATAGGCTGTGATTCCAAGACGTTCCCACATATATCCGATCGTAACAGCTGCAATACAGATCATGCAGCCAAGGCTGATTCCCAGAACAATGCGCCGTCTGTTTTTGATTTTTATGTAAAGTAATACCAGAACTGCGGTCAGGACAACCGAAACCAGCAGACAGGACACGATATAGCTTTTGATGATTCCCGTGTCGGTTCCTTCTACCGGTGACTGCAGGTGAAACATCAGCTCATTCATATTCAGGCTTGTCCACGTCCGAAACATCCACCGAATACTGGATGTGATCAGGATGGCCAGAAATACGATGACATACTGTACTACAATTCCCGTTTTTTTCAGTACCTGAATCGCTTTCTTCGGTTTCTTTTCTTCTTGTGTTTCCATGTTGCCTTATTCTCACGCTTCCTTTCTGTTTTTCTGTTCGATTTACACGTTCTTTCCTACGATAGCACAGATTTCCCCTGCATTGCAATATTTTTTTACATTTTTCTTACATTTTCCAGGCTTTTCTTTAGCAAAAAAAGGCAGACCCCGGAAATCATTTCCAAAAGTCTGTCTTTTTTCGTTTCTTCTAATGATATAATGGCAGGAAAACAAAGAAATAAACAGCATATGCGGAGGCAATATAAAGTCCTTCCACGATCCGCACGATCCATTTCCGTATCGCTTCTTTCCTGACCAGACACTTTAGCAGTGCATCCATTCCTTTTGTAATCAGATACATAAACGGAAGAATCATCGGCAAAATGTAGCGTCCCTGTGCCTGAAAGTCAGAAGAATAGGCATAAATGGTCAGCAGAATAAACGGAATCACCATTGCGATTGCCATAGAAAAGTGGAACAGTGCTTCCCGGCTCCACCTTTTTTCTTCTTTCACTACCAGATATGTGATCGTTTCCTCTTCTGTTTCCTCTGTACGAACCACAGTTTCTTCTTTCTTTCTGAGCCACAGCATCTTTTTCCAGAGTGGAACAGAGGCCAGAATGCCGATTCCGAATCCAAGAATATAGATCTTGTACCAGATTTTGGCCAGAAATACATTCATATAACCGAAAACGCCGATAAAGCTGACCAGTACCGTAACCAGCCAGTTGTACTGCCATTTTCCCGGAATCCACATGTACATATCCCATATCGTCATGTCCATCCTTTTCGGAAGAATCTTGGTATCCTCCGTGAAGCCCGGCGCCGCATACATGGCACCGTATTTTGCACAGGCGCTCCGTCCGATAAAGTCTCCGTCGTACAGAATCGCATTCCGGATAAACCACCAGCCGGCCAGCACAGCAACAACGGCCGTCACGACAAGTCCAAGCTGAATCATCCGTTTTACATCCCATTTTTTTCTTCCGCAAAGTAAAATCGTTGCGCAAAAGAACAGGATACTGCACAGAATATAGCCGTAGGCATTAAAGTACGACAGTGCACAGAACGAAATCGCCGCCCCCAGTTCCACGCAGAGTTTCACACTCCAGTCGTTCTTAACTGCCTTGCACCAGCAGAGGACGATCCACGAAGAAGCGCACAGTCCCAGTGCATCCATGTTGACATACGAGTTAAAGAAAATCGTACCAGGCAGAAAGCAGATCAGAATGGTATAAAACCATGCCATCCGCTTCTCGAACAGCATTTTTCCGATCTTAAGATTCAGCCCTGCGGTAATTGTCCCCAAAATCACATTGACCAGCCGGGCACCGTAAATCGGCACCATGCCGGAACTAGAAAACAATGTTGCAATTTTTCCAAATACGGCTCCTGCAATATACGTTGTAATCGGATAAAACGCATAAGAAATTCCCCAGTTCGGATCGCGGATCTCTGCATCATAACCCACGGGAAGTTTTCCGTGGCGCATGATGTAATCTACAATCTGATAGCGCATGGCTTCATCCGGCGATGCATTAAAAGGCTGCACCATCGCCCACATCAGGATGGTAAGAAAAACTGCCAGAAGAAAAACCATTTCCAACCGTCTTTCCTGTTTCTTTGTATTTTGTTCCATTCTCTTTTTTCCTTTTCGAATACTATTCTGGTATTACAGGCGTTTCAATGAGAAATCCTGCGTCTCCAGAGATAAGTTCGGATTATAATACGGATCTCCGTTTTTCATAATCTCCGGCCATCTCGTCTCGAAAGTACGGATTTCCTTGTGGAAACGTTCCAGTTTCTCCGGCGTATCCTCAAGTCCTCTTGATTTTGACTCATAATGATACAGCTCCGCATACGGATTGTAAACGACAAGGTATCCCTTCTGCCGTACTTTCATGCAGAAGTCGATATCATTAAACGCCACTGCAAGCTCTTCGGTCAGTCCGCCGACCTCATCAAAGACGCTTCGTTTCACCATCATGCACGCTGCCGTTACGGCACTGTAATCCTGTGCACAGATGATCCTGTGACAGTATCCCGTGTTTCCTCTTGGCTGCTGTACAAAGCAGTGGCCGGCAATTCCGCCGAAGCCAATGACAACACCGGCGTGCTGAATCGTATCATCCTCATAGTACAGTCTTGCACCGACAATTCCGACATCACTGCGGGTGCAGTAGCCAAGCAGCTCTTCGATGCAGTCATCATTAATCATCTCGGTATCGTTGTTCAGCAGCAGCAGATACTCTCCTTTTGCGTACTGTACACCGAAATTGTTGATTTTGGAATAGTTGAAGTTTCCTTTGTAATAGCACACATGAGCCTTGCCGCACTCTTTCTGCAGTTTCTCATAGTACGCAAAGGTCTTCTCCCCCGTGCTGTTGTTCTCCACAATAATAAACTCCAGATTTGGATAGCTGGATTTTTTCAAAATCGACTGCACGCAGCGGTCCAGATCATCGATGTGATCCTTATTTGGAATAATAATCGAAATCAGCGGCTTTTCATCGAGAATGTATTTCGTCCGGTACAGGCCGAGGAACTCACCGTTCTCTACCGTTGCATGGATGCCTTTTCTCTGATAATGCGCTTCAATCGCTCTTCTTCCGGCTTCAAATGCATACTGCTTGCTCTCCGGATTTTCTGCAGTGGAATCCTCATGGCATCTCCAGTGATATAAAATCTTTGGAATATGACAGATCTTCTCCGCTTCTTCGGTACACCGGAAGATAAAATCGTAGTCCTGGGCACCGTCAAATTCACTGCGGAGCATGCCGACCTTTTCCACCAGCTCTCTTTTTGCCACAAACAGATGGCAGATATAGTTGACCGTGCAGAGCAGATCCAGATTGAAATCCGGTTTGAAATGCGGCTGGAAGAACTTATGTCCGTCCATTGACATCTTATCCTCGTCGGAATAAATCACATCCGCTTCCGGTGTCTTGTTGATAACGGCAGCACACTCATACAGGGCATGCTCCGTCAGCATATCGTCGTGATCCATAAAGACGAAGTAATCACCGGCTGCCTGTTCCATCGCCGCGTTCGTATTCTCGGAAATCTGCAGCGCTTTCTCATTTTCCACCACGCGGATGCGCGGCTCCTCAGCTGCCATGCGCGCCAGCACTGCTTTTAACGGGGAATCCTTTCCGCTTCCGTCGGAGAGAACCAACTCCCAGTTCGGATAGGTCTGCTGCTTCACCGACTGTACCATCTGCTCCAGATATTCCACCGGGGTCTTATACAGCGGCACAACGATGCTGAATTTCGGCTCTTTTGCAAATTTTGTTTTCCTCTGGCGTTCCAGCTCTGTTTTGTCCGGCAGATGCTTCGGAAGCCATTTTCCGTAATCCACCGGCGCATGACGCATGCTCTTAATTTTATGAAGCGCTTTTTCCATCAGTTCGGCTGTGCCATGGTTCTGCAGATAACGCCGGCCTTTTCTGGTGTACATTCTCACTTTTTCTGCCGCAATCATCACGGAACGCTGGTCGATCGGATAAACTGCTTTTTCCTTACCGTCATGAAACACCAGATAAATCACTTTTCTTCCCCGGATCGGAACCTCCATATAAAAGCCGCATTCCGGCTCTATCTGGGTCTCTGTGATCATCTCCGCAACATCCAGGCGCTTGTTCCGTTTGATCTCACAGGAGATTTTCTTTTTCTTTTCATCGTAAACTGCGATTCTGACCGGCTGATCAGAAACAACCCAGCCGCGGATTCTGCAGATTTCTTCGTCCCGAAGTGTTTTCTGCTCATCAATGAAAAAATACGGTCTGTTCTGACGGCGGGCCAGTTCTTTCGCCCCGATCTCAAACCATTTGATCTTCTTGTCACCGCGTGCTGCATAGATGACCAGCTTTCCAGACGGCTCAATTTTCTCCGGCATGGTAAGGCTTACCGTTACTCTTTTGGTCCCCTCATGTGTTGCAGCGCGGTCGAGCACGCTCACATAATCCCACGGCATTATCTCCCCTGGAATCTGCTGTTTTTTCAGATATGCTTCCACGCGATAGCCCTCAGGCCACGTTCCCTGTAATAAATAAATTTCTGGACGCAGCAGATCAAACCGTTCTCTTTTTACCTCAAAAATATCCTCGGCCATCAGTGTCCTCCTTCAATCTCATCAATGATGTCAAAATGTTCGTGTTTTCCACGGATTCTGCAGTCATCGTACATCAGAGTCAGATTCGGATTATAATACGGGTCTCCCTTTTCCAGAATATCTGCCCATTTTGTGCGGAATCTGGCGATCTCCCGTTTGAAGCGCTCATGTTTTTCTTTGCTGTCTTCCATTCCGCGGGACTTTGACTCGTAATGATACATTTCCACCATCGGGTTCTGTACCACCAGTTCTCCGTGTGCCCGTACCTTCAGGCAGAGATCCACGTCGTTCAGTGCTACCTGGAACTCTTCATCGAGTCCGTCAATCGCATCAAACGTTGTTTTTTTGATCATCAGGCAGGCAGCCGTTACCGCACTGATATCCTGAATAGCCTTCAGCCGTCCAAAGTAGCCGCTGTCTTCTCTTCCCGTTCTCGTCAGGATATGACCGGCAAAACCGCCCACACCGATAACAACACCGCAATGCTGCACCGTGTCGTCCGGATAATACAGCTTGGCGCCGACCATTCCGGTATTCTCTCTCTGGCAGTAACCCAGCATGTACTCCATCCACTGCGGTGTGATTACTTCGATATCGTTATTCATCAGAACGTAGTAGTCACCCGTTGCAAATGATGCACCGTAATTGTTGATTGCAGAATAGTTGAAGCCCTTCTTCCAGTAAACCACCTGTACATTTGGATAGCGGAGCTGGATCTGGTCATAATAAGCAAAGGTATCCTGCTCAGTACTGTTGTTCTCAATGACAATGATCTCAAAATTCTTCCAGGTCGATTTTTCCTCGATCGATGTGATACATTTGTCCAGATCCTCCACATGATCCTTACTCGGGATCAGAATCGATACCTTCGGATTGTCTTTGACCTTCAGCACAGACTCAAACATGATGAAAATGCCGGTGTAGCGCACCTCGGCATCAATGCCGAGACGGGCATAATGCTCCTCGAGCGCACGTTTTCCGGCGTCGATCGCATACTGCTTGCTGTCCGGGTTTCCTGCTGTAGAATTTTCATGGCTTCTCCAGTGATACAAAATCTTCGGGATATGGGCAATCTTTGTCGTTTTCTCACAGCACCGCAGAATAAAATCGAAGTCCTGCGCTCCGTCGAAGTTTTCACGGAAGCATCCAACCTCATCGAGAATTGTCTTACGCACCATAAAAATATGGCAGATATAATTGATCGAACGGAGAAAGTCAAAGTTAAAGTCCGGTTTAAATCGCGGGGAAAAATACATGGTCGTGTCGCTGTTTACCAGATCCTCATCGGTGTAGACGATATCGGTGGATGGATCCTCATTCAGGACGGATACCATCTCGTACAGTGCGTTGACAGCAACCAGGTCATCATGGTCGCACAGCATCACATAATCGCCGTCTGCCATGGCAACTGCCGCATTCGTGTTTCCGGCAATTCCCTTGTTCTCTTCCAGCTTCTGGTATCTGATTCTCTTCTCTTTTCCATATTTCTGGCGGATAAAGTCACCAACTTCTTTTTTCGTACTTCCATCTGCCAGGCAGAGCTCCCAGTTTGCATACGTCTGGGATGTGATGGACACCAGCAGCTCATCCAGATAGCGGATCGGTGTATTAAAAAGCGGAATAACGATGCTGATCTTCGGCTCATACGCAAATTTTGTTTTTCGCTGCTTTTTCAGCTCTTTTGGATTTGGCTGATGCGCTCTTAACCATGCCTCATAATCTTCCTGCTCTACGTCCATCTGATCCTGCACAAATTTGATAAAATAAGAAAGCCCTTTTTCACGAATGATCTTCCTGTTTTCTTTTCTTCTGGACAGGCTTAAGGTCTGCATCATCCGGCCGCGCGGAGAGTTCTCAAAGTCGTATTTTTTCACATCAACGGTTGCCTCTTTTACCGTCATTTCATTCTCAAAGCAAACGGTAAACATTTGATTTTTCAGATCCTTGCACGCAACAGATACTTCAAATCCAAACGCCTTGATGTCTTTCAATTTGTACGCTTCGCAGACGTCCGGTCTTGCCATCTGTTTCATCTCGTACGGCACCGGTTTTCCGTGACCATCCTGTACTTTGATCCGGTTTTCCTGCAGATAGTCGATGATCCAGCCGGATACCACCATCTGGCTTCCCCGTCTTCGGATATCATCGATTCTTCGGATCAGCGTGCGCGCTCCGACTTCCTTTTTCAGCTCCGCCATCGGCTTTTCCCAGACTGTCTTTTCATTTTTCCCCTGACGGCAGATGATACGAATGTTCTGATACTGTTCCATCAGCGGATTTAACCCTGTAATCGTCAGTTCAAAACCCACATTGCTGTCTTCTTTCGAAAGTGTTTTGCAGATCTGAAATACATCTTCTCTTTTATGGGTGGAAAATTCTGCCGTGGAAACCTCTGTTTCGTCTGCCAGACAGGTCATCGTAATCTCTCCGGCATTCTCTGAGCCTCTCCATCCGCTTAAAGTCAGGGTACCATTCTGTTCCGTTGTATAGTCTTGTGCATCAACTGATGAATAAATAACTCCCATGAATTTCTTAATTCCTTTCGCGTATCGTGCGATACTTTCTGTATAGCTTCCAGACCTTCGTCTGTTCCATCTCTTCGATTTTCGCTGTTTTCTGTGCCAGTTCTGCCTGGAGACGGGAAAGTTCTTCTGCCTTCTCTGCAAGCTGTGCCTCTGCCTGTTTCCGTTTTTCTTTCTCTTTCCGCAGTCTCTTTCCTCTGTTTTTCAGCAGTTTTCCGGCCGCTTCATTGATTTTCACGGAATCTGCTTCCGTTACTGTCACATGCAGATGAACGGTCAGAGTTTTTGCTCCTTCTGGAACCCTGCCGAGATAAAGCTGCGGATCCACTGCATTCATCAGGTAAATTTCCCCGTCTTCCGTGATTCCATCTGAAGTGATGATCTCACCTATCGTTCCCACATCAAAGGAAAGCTCCTCAATCTGGCAGAGTCCCATTCCGTCGCACGGATCCAGGCGGATCTCATCGGTGTGCTCCGGAATTTCAATCGTTCCATGGAATTCTCCGTTTTCCAGTTTATAATAAATGCTTCTTTCCTCCCGGAATCCGTTTTCATCCGAAAAGAAAATCTGCATGCGTTCCTGTCCTCTGCGGATCTGTTCTTTCGTGACCAGATGGCGCACCGGATACGTTCCCGGACTGATTGCCCCGTACATCTCACGCATCGGAACATGGCCTGAGGTCAGATGCTGTTGGAAATGATGTTCCATTTCATGGAAGGTTTCCCGCTGTTCTTTTGTAATGCCGGCCCAGGTGTACAGTGCTTCCTTATCCAGAACGCTGCGCTTTCCATGTGTCTCCAGATAGTAGTGCAGCACACGGTATACGAGAAATGCCGTCGGAACCGGGAAGAAAAAAGTCCACTCGTAATCAATCATCGTCCAGCGGTCCGCATCCATCATCACATTCTGGCATACCATGTCGATGTTGGCGTTTGAGACAGCTGCCATGGTTTCCAGACTTTCCGCTTCCCCGAACACTTTTCTGAATTCCTCTGTCATGTGAAAGTTTTCCTGTCCCGGAAGTACCTGGATCTTTTCGATATACTGTTTCAGCAGTTTTTCCGCCTCTTCTGTCTTTTTGTGATCCAGAAGCGTATCAAGATGCTCTTCTAACGACTCCCCGGTCAGGTATTCCAGCCGTACCGCATTGCCGTCTGCTTCCGCGCGGTTGCAGAACAGTCCGACTTTTTCATAATCCGGCTCCAGTCTGTGGTATTTTTCCACAAGACCTGCCACATGCGCCTTTCCCTCCGGGTACAGCGGTGTTTTTCTCACACTGCGGTTTCCTTCGGTATCCTCTAAAATCTCGGTCCGTGCGGCAAATTCCCGGTTTCTTTCATTGGCATATTTGATATAAAGAATTTCTTCTGTTTTTCGGCCCATGTTACGCTTCCCCCCATTTCACCCGTACAAAAAAGGAATTGGAGAACTCCGGAAACAGTCCATTGGAAATCAACGTATCTGCCACCCTCGTCTCATCAAACAGTTCCATTCTCGCACGGTCATAATTGTAGGCGGTCAGCTTCAGCTCCCCGCACTTTGGAAGATATTCATCGGAATAGATCGTCAGCGGGAATTTGTAATCCGGGTACGGGTAATAAAATTTTGTCTCAAACTCTCCTGCCCGGTCAATGATTTCCTGCAGCTCTTTTTTCGAGAACGTCCGTACCCCCTGCAGATTCGGATAATCCTCGATGCCGTCAAAAAAGACACCTGTATGGTCTTCCGTGCATCCTGCAAAATATTTCAGTCCCAGCCTGTTCTCAATTGCAATCAGGATCTGTCCGCCCGGCTTCAGATGTCTCTTGATTCTGCGGATCATCTCCACATAAGGATCATCCGTGCCAATATATCCTTTTGAATATTCAAACACCCCGATCAGGGTGATATAGTCGTAGCATTCGTCCATATTTTCCTCAATATCCTGGAAGTTTCCCACCAGGATATTGATGTTGCCATATGCACGGTTTCTGTAAGCATTGATATAGCTTCTCTTTTTGGAAAGATCGATACAGGTAACCGATCCGGCCTTCTGCGCAATGGCACCCGTGATGGCACCACAGCCCGAACCAATCTCCAGAACTCTGTCCGTTTTCTGAAACGGCACCCACTCCAGAATATTCTGGCGGATGTGTGAAAAATGGTACAGCACCGGCCAGCTCTTTCTTCTGGCAATCTCGGCATTCAGTTCTTCCTCTGTACAGCTCTTTGCAATTTCCAGGAGTTCGTCTTCGATGGGTCCGTCGCTGTAAATGTCCTCTCCCGGGTAATACGTGTAATCCAGTTCAATGTTACCGATTCTCTCCTGCATAAGTACCCTCTCACTCTTCTATCGTTACTTTCGAATTCATATCAAAAAATCCAACCGTATTCTTTGTGGAAACTACCGTTAAGCTGCAGGCATCGTACAGTCTGTGATATACGTGGAAATCTGCATCCCGGTATCCAGTACAGCCAAAGGACAGCAGATATTCTCCTCCCTGGAGATTCAGTTCCTGTTCAAAGGTGACGGTAATCACATCGCCCGGCTTTTTCGGTTTGATGTCACTCTGCTCATACATGGTGTTCGTACCGGTGATTTCTGTTCCGCGGGCATCCTTGATGGTATACGCACAGATTGGTTCCTGTACTTCCTCGTGGAATTTCACCTGCATGACAATCCGGAACCGTGTTCCTTTTTCCAGCGTGTTCGTGCAGAGTCCTTTTTCATCGTAAATTGCAACACCGGTAATTTCTGCCCGTTTTTCTCCGTACTCCAGTACGTTCGGGTTCATCCGGAATCCGCTTTTGCCATCTAAGGCAAGTCCTGCAACTTCCTGTTCTTTCTGCTCTTCGGCTGCTTTTTTCGCTGCCTCCTGCTCTCCCAGTGCTGCCGCGGTAGCTGCTTCCTTCTGTTTTTTCTCTGCCTCCGGGTCTCCCTCCTGGTGTACCAGGAAACGTTTGTAGAGATCAACGATATATTTCGGTTCTCCCTTATCGACCATAGTACCCTGATTCAGCAGAATCACTTTATCGGAATATTTGCTGATACTGCTCAGGTCATGGCTTACCATCAGCAGTGTTTTTCCCATTTCCCGGAACTCTTCGAATTTGCGGAAGCATTTTGCCTGGAAGAAAACATCTCCGACAGAAAGTGCCTCATCGACAATCAGGATCTCCGGTTCAATGTTAATGGCAACGGCAAAAGCCAGACGGACAAACATACCGCTGGAGTACGTTTTTACCGGCTGATTGACGAATTCACCGATATCCGCAAAACGCAGGATATCATCCATTCTTGCATCGATTTCCTCTCTTGAGAAACCATTCATTGTTCCATTCAGATAAACGTTCTCAATTCCTGAATATTCTCCGTTAAATCCGGCTCCCAATTCCAGGAGGGCGGAAATTCTTCCGTTTACATTCACCTGGCCCTCCGTCGGATTCAGAACGCCGGTAATAATTTTCAGCATCGTGGATTTTCCGGAACCGTTTGTACCAATGATACCGATGGATTCTCCACGTTTTACATCAAAGCTCACATCCCGCAGTGCATAATGCTCGCGATACAGCTTCTTTTTTGTCAGTCCCATCGCCTCCTTGAAGCGGTCAGACGGTTTATCATACAGCTTATACAGCTTGCTCACATGATCCACGGTAATTGCATTATCGTTCATTCTTTTTTTGTACCTCTTATTTCTTTTTTTCTAAAATGTGCCGGAAATTTAAAAACTTCCGGCACACTTTTCCTGTTTTTTTAGAGAACATCTGCAAAATGTACTTTCAGACGTTTGAAGATAATAGTGCCGATTCCGAACAGTACGAAGGTGACAATCCAGAAATAGAGGGTCAGATCAAAATGCTCAAAGAACCACACCTTGTTGATCAGACTGTCACGATAACCCTGTACAATGTAGAAAAACGGATTCAGCTTCAGCAGTTTTAATAAAAAGGACGGCATACTTACCTGGTCAATATTCCACATGATCGGGGTAACCCAGACGCCGACCTGCAGAACAATGCTGATAATCTGCGACAGATCGCGGAAGAAAATAACAATCGCGCATGTCGCATAGCAGATTCCCAGGGAGAATACAAATACGCAGAATGAATAATACAAAAGCTGCAGGAAGTAGAGATCCGGGAAATATCCATAGCAGCTATACAGGAAAACCATGAATGCCACAAAGAATAAATGGACAAACAGCGCCGAAATCTCTTTTACCATCGGCAGAATACTGATTTTGAATACAACCTTCTTTACCAGATAGCTGTATTCCAGCAGTGCATTCGTGCCGGCATTCAGTACGTCCGAAAAGAAAAACCACGGAACCAGACCTGCAATCATCCAGAGAACAAACGGAAATCCATTTGCTCCCGGGCTCTTCAGTCCCACCTGGAATACGAACCAGTAAACCAGGACGGTAACGATCGGCTGAATAAACGCCCATACGATACCGAGGTAAGAGCCTGCATATTTCGTTTTAAAATCATTTTTCGCAAGAGAAAAGATTAATCTTCTGTTCTGAACAAGCTCGATTGGAAGCGCCAGCACTTTTTCTCTGTACCGGAACAGAACGAGACACGCTCCATCCAGAAGAATGACTGCTGTCAGGATTTTAATCCAGTTCATCTTTGCCGCATGTGCCGCATATCTGTCATGGATGACGCTCTGATCAAGATCCATGTCGAGATACGGATCGGCATTTTCAGTTTTCATCACCAGAACTTCGTTTCCGTCCGCATCCTTTTCGATTTTCATGGAAGCCATATCATGGTTTTCTGCCTGCATCAGAGTTTCCAGCGGGATCTCCAGATCGGTGCTGCGGTATTTCAGCTTCACATCGCGTACCATAAAGGTTCCCGGCTGCACGCCGAAGTCTATACGGAGCTTCTTTGCAGAACTGTCGATGGTAAGGGAAACTTCTTTTTCTTCATCCATCGTACCGTTCGGATACTGATTCACATACGTGTAATCATCCGTCATCTCTTCGTTGTAAAAATCGTTCGGGGTGAAATATACCTTAATCTGGTCGGTAAGATCCGACTGAACCTTCATCTGAAGTTCCACCGGTCCATCCGTTGGTGCTTTGTGCGTCAGTATTACCACATTCAGCAGCACAACCAGAACGGCACACACTGCCAGCAGTATTGTTTTTTTCTTCGACATTCGTCATTTCTCCTGTTTTACTTCTTTAACTCTTTGATTCCGCCCCACTTCTGATCCTTCTCTGAGATGATCAGATCTTCTACGGTCATTCCTTCCGGCATCGGCCATTCTACACCAATCTCCGGGTCGTTCCATGCCAGGCCGCCCTCATCGTTTGGATGATAGAAGTCGGTGCATTTGTAAGCGAACTCTGCGGAATCAGACAGTACGATAAAGCCATGCGCAAAGTTTTTCGGAATAAAGAACTGTTTTTTGTTCTCAGCAGAAAGCAGAACGCCGAACCATTTTCCGTAGGTTTCAGAGCCCGGACGAAGGTCTACAGCCACGTCAAATACTTCACCGCTGACCACGCGGACCAGCTTATCCTGCGGATAGTTAATCTGGAAATGAAGGCCTCTTAAAACGCCTTTTTTGGAGCTGGACTGGTTGTCCTGTACAAACTCCTGATCAATTCCTGTTGCTTTATAATCATTGTAATTGTAGGTTTCCATAAAATAACCGCGCTCATCCCCGAATACGGTTGGTGTGATAACTTTTAATCCTTCGATTTCGCATGTTTCTACATTAATTTTTCCCATTTTTTGTTCCTCTCTTTCTTTTTCTGAAACTCTTTTTATGAACTTTTCTTTTGGGTTTCTGTCTTTATTATAAAGGATGACCTTATGTCATGGTCAAGAACATTCTATGATTATAGCACATTCTTTTCCGTGGTACAATCCAAATTTCTTTACGGCAATGTATACACCAGCACACCTAAAATAATAATCAGGTTTCCGATCAGCTTTCCTTTCGAAACCTTTTCTTTTAAAACGCCAAAGGACAGCAGCAATACAAACACATACGTAAAGGTATCCAGTACCGGACCGTATTTTAAATCCACCTGTGTATAGGCATACGTATTTAAAAGAAGTACACTGCCGAAAATCACATACGCTGTAATAACGCGCCAGTTCAGGTACTCACGAAGTGCAGATGCATGCTCCTCGTTGGCGCTCTGTTTCAGCAGAATCTGGGATATTGCGGAAAACATTGTACAGATCAGCATTAAAATCATATATTTATTCATATCGCTGCACCACCATCACTCCCACCAGCACAATCAGAAGGCCGATGATATTTTTTACGGTCAGATTCTCATGGAAAATAATCACTGCCCAGATCTGGGACCATATCAGATAGACACTGCGGTTTGCATATGCCGTGGACAGAGAAAATTTCTTAATCACCTTCTGCCATGCAATGGCGTAAACGCCGCAGTTTGCAACCATGAGAAATAAAAATACGTATAACAGCGGATTTTTGATTCCTCCGCGATTCAGCTGAACCGATGCGGCTTTCGAGAATACACTCGTCAGGGAAAACAGCAGGATATTTAAGTGCAGCTGAATATAATCTTTTGCCTTATTCAAAAACAAGTCCTCCTTCTTACTTTTCTTCCACGCGGAAAATAATATGCCCTTCTACTTCTCTTACCGGAATGCACCCCGCTGTTTCCACATAGGATACTGCCGCTGAACTGCTCGAAAGTACAATATACTCTGCATTCATTTCCGTAAGACTTCTGTAAAATTCTTTCTGATCCAGCGACAGATCCGTCTGTGTGATAATCTGAAGGATCTTTGTTTCGTCTTCAATTTCCTGCTCGGTCAGCGCATCGGTTGATACCGTATTGGAGCCCTGATAGGTCAGAACCATATCGCGGTCCAGAACCAGTTCAAACGAAGCATCATACTGCCGCACGATCAGGTTGAAATCCGGTTCAAAGACAACTCTTACGGTTCCCTCTCCCGCTTCTTCGTGCAGCACCGTACAGACGGCCAGAAGATCATCCGGCATCTTGTACTGGTTATCCGGTACCTGAGGCAGTCCGCCAGCCAGTACGGAATTTCCGCCAAAACAGATGACCGCTGCCAGCGCAGCCGCGGTCAGATACCGTCTCCAGCCTTTTTTCTGCCCGCTCACAACTTTCGTGCAGGCATATCCGATGGTCAGTACCATCGGCAGAATCCAGAAAAACCGGTAATAAACATTGACCATTCCAAGTTTTCCCAGGATATATTTCACCGCAAATGGATTGTATACCGTAAAGGCCAGAAAAACAGCGGTTGTTACGAACACATACCGCTCTTCCTTTTTTCCTTTTAAAGCGAGATACAGCACCGACAGCAGAAACAGCGTCAGTACGGTTGTGTTTCCTCCAAACGTCACAAAGACCTGTCTCACAAAATCGAGGCCGCTCTCATTCAGATTTATTCCGCCCACATTTTCTCCTTTCTACCGCACAACCGGAATCTGCAGGATACCGCGCACACCAAGGAGATAGACCCCAAGCACCAGCACACACGGCAGCACAGCAAGCAGATAGAGCCCGATCTGTCCCCAGCGTTTTTTCCGCACAAGATTCGGCAGAATCACAGCACTCATGGCCACCGGTACGGTCATCATGGATGACATCGTAAGGTCAATCGCAGCGACGCCTGTCATGAAAAACAGCAGCCAGACTCTCTTTCCATTCTTCTCCTGATACATGCACAGGCCAAGATAAAACAGAAACGGGAGGATGATATTGCACAATACGGCCTTTCCCTCGTATCCCCTCGTCAGCAGGAACGACGCATTCGAAAAGATCGTATGAAAATTCAGATTCACAACGCTGATAAAGCACAGGAGCACCCATACCATCTGTTTTTCTTTTAACAGCGCCTTTCCGATCTGTGCATAGACGAGATAACTTAAAACTACCGTCATCATACAGAGAATCACCTTCGTCACCACGAGCGGATGAAGGCCCGTTAAACGGCACAGTACTGCATTTGCTGCCGGATACATGCTGAACACATAACGGATGTTAAAAAAATCCAGTGCTTTTCCTGTATATGGGTCAAAGCTGCTGATAGAATCTGTCGCAAGGTTCGTTGTCACACTTCCCACATAATACGCTGCATCCGCACTGCCGTTTTCCTGCAGTGCAGCCACAAAATACAGCTGGATTCCGATCAGTACCAGCATCACATAAAAAGCCGCCGTCTTTCCTCTCCGGAAACCGCCGCTTCTTTTTCCCCACTCTCTCCACATTCCCAGATGAAGACAGATGGAAGCAATTACAAGGACAGCCACAACAGCAGCCCATCCCCATGCGAGCAAATGCAGCTTTGCACCGAGCACCATCATCGGCACAGAAATCAGTTCAAATAAGAAGTAATATGCAATAAAGCCAAACAGCACAGTTTCCCCCAGATGTCCGCTCTCATACCTGTTTTCTCTGATAAAAAAAGAACCCAGGCAGCAGAACACTGCGAGCATTCCCAGAAACAGTGCCGGAATTTTTAATAAGGTAATCATGTTTGGTTCCTTTCTTTTCCTTACATTCCCAATCCCACTCATTCTAACATGATGCCCTGTCTGCGTCAAGTAATCGAAATTCTAATAAACATTGACTTTTCCCTGAAATTTTGTATAATCGTGATGTCGGGTGCTTATTTTCCGCCCGGCTGTTTTACTTTTTTTAATGATATATGTTACGAAAGGAGCCATTGATATGCCTTTTTCCCGGCATACCCGCAGATCCGTGTTTTCCATCGGCGCGGCATCCCTTGCCGCTGCTTTTCTTTTTCTCACCCCGGAAAACACACATGCGGCTGATACTACAGCAAAAATTCACATTCTGACACTCGACAGCGGCTCCAATGCCATCGTTCTGGAAAGTGTAGACGATAATGGCCAGAAAATTTTCGGCATGGTAGACTCCGGCGAGGACTGGGATTACCCTGACGGATCTGATCCGCGTTATCCGCTGCGCAGCGGCATCACAACGTCGACCGGCTACGACGATGAGGTACTCTCCTACCTGGACTCTCTCGGTGTCACCTCCGATAATCTGCAGTTTTATGTTGCAACACATCCGCACAGCGACCATATTGGAACCGGCGATACCATCGTGCGGCTGTATTCCCCCGACCGGGTTTATCTGCTCCCGTATGATGACAGTTATATCTATAATACTGCGCGTCTCTGGGACAATCTTTATGTCTACGACCAGCTTCTTACTGCTGCAGAAGAGACTGAAGGCGTGACCCTGATCCAGCATCTGAATCCCGGTGCCGCCTCCGCAGAAGAAGGATCTCCTGATTTTGCTTTTGGAAATTTCCAGATCCAGATTGTCAACTACGAGGAAGATTATCTCACAAGTCCAAAAGAGGACGCCAACCAGTTCTGTCTTGGTGTAATTGCCTCCGCAAACGGCCACCGCGCTTTTCTGACGAGCGATATCGACGACGTCGAGGGCGATGCCAGCCGGATTGTTTCGAACTACGGGCTGTACAGCATTGATCTGATGACTTCCAATCATCACGGATATCCGAATGCTGTCGATGCAGACTATCTTGCTGCCGTCAACCCGGAATATTTTATCCAGACCGGTGACTTCCGTATTATGGATAACGATACCGTCGAGACCCTGACCTCTCTGGGGCTGCGCGTATTTTCCACGACAGAATATTCCGGCGATCTTCCGGCAGTCATTGCTGACTTTTCCGGTTCCGCGGTCACTTCCAACGTGGATAATACCTATGAAATTTACCGCGGCCGTTCTTCCAAGCTCGTTGCTTATCATGACGGCATCCCGTACAGCGGATTTTTCACCCGCGGCGGACAGAAATATTATGCAGACAGCAGCCATTTTCTCGTATGCTCCACTTCCTGGCGCGACACAGAAACGGGCATCGAATATACCGCTGATGAAAACGGCGTGATCACAAACGAACGCCACGTCATCGGCTGGGTAAAACGGGATGGAAAATGGTATTACTACAACGATGATGAAACACCGTATACCGGCTGGCTCACCCTCGACCACAAAACGTATTACCTCGGTGCGGACGGCGTTATGGCAACAGGCTGGCTTCTGCTTGACGGAGATTACTATTATTTTTCCGGCAGCGGTGAGATGCAGACCGGATGGCAGTTTATCAGCAACAACTGGTACTATCTCGCCAAGGATACCGGTATTATGTATTCGTCCGGATGGCACGCTGATCCGGAGACCAAAACGATGTACTATTTTTACACATGGGGAGGTGCCGCACGCAATACGACACTTACCTTAAACGGTTACCGCGTCAAATTTCTTTCCTGGGGCGGTATTTCCGGCAGCACCTGGCTGTACCATGACGGTGCCTGGTATTATGTACAGAAATATTCCTGCCTAACCAATGGCTGGTATCAGATCGATGGCGCCTGGTATTTTATGAATGCGGACGGTTCCCTGAAGCAGAACGAAAGTTTCCTGTATGACAACAATCTCTACTTTGTAAATAAGAGCGGAAAAATGTATCAGAACCAGTGGCTGAAATGGAATGGAAACTATTATTATCTCAGAAGCTGGGGCGGTGCCGTACACGAAGGCTGGCTGCTGCTTCAGAATAAATACTATTATATTAATGAGGACTGTACACGGAAAACGGATGAAGCCTTTACGTATGACAACAATCTTTATTTTGTTGATGAAAACGGTGTCATGCCGACAAACCAATGGGTGATCCGGGACGGTGTCTGGTACTTTACCTACAGCTGGGGCGGTGCGAGAAAATCGCAGTGGTTCTATTATAAAAACAACTGGTATTACTTCAACGATGATGCTTCCATGCAGACCGGCTGGGCAGAAATTGACGGAAAAACATATTATTTCCAGAGCTGGGGCGGATGCGTCACCGGGACGAAAAAAATTGACGGAACAACGTATGTGTTTGATAAAAACGGTGTTCTGCTTTCCAAAAAAGAAAGCTAGAAAAATCCATATAAAAATGCGGCAGAAACGAAAATCTCATTCGTTTCTGCCGCATTTTTTATAAATTTCTTTTCCGGAACAGTGCACGAACGCACTGCCGGTAAATTCCGGTTCCCAGAAACAGGGTCAGATAGGCGATTTTCCGCCCGTTCGTGAAGTGATCGCCTTCCAGTACCAGAAGCGGATGCTTTTTAAGCTCTTTTGCCAGCCTCTTCGCAAGCGCCTTTTTCTCCGCGTCCATGGTTTCCAACAGCATCAGCTTGTCCAGCACGAAAAACCGCGCCCAGCAGCAGCGCACACCTGCTTCTTTTTTCAGCGCCGGGTGGCGTTCTTCCACGACACTCCGGTTATGATCCCACACTTCCACCGAACCCAGATCTGACCAGCGAAAACCGCTTGTCGTGAGACTTTCGCGCCGGTGCACGTAATAGTATTTCTGTGCTGTGGAAAAGGCCACCTTCCGGCAGTGCTCCATTAACGGAACGATGACGTATGCATCCTCGGCGATTGTTTTCTCCGGATAGACAACGCCCTCGAAAATCTCTCTCCGATACAGCTTGCCCCACGGCATCACGCCGAACACGCGCGCCTTCATCACCCGGCGCAGTCCCTCCTCGCTGTCGGTCACAGATTCGATTCCCTCCTGTTTCAGATCCGGCACCGGCCTTCCTTCATAGAGATCGTATCCGCGGCAGATACTCATTTCGGCATCATACTTTTCCGCCAGACGATACAGTGTTTCCAGAAGATCCTCCGCTGCGAAATCGTCGCTGTCCACAAACGTGATATAACGCCCCTCTGCAAGCGCAACGCCCGCATTCCGCGCCGAACTGACGCCGCCGTTCTCTTTTTGGTGATAACGGATCCGCGCATCCTGTTCTGCGTATGTCCGGCAGATTTCACTGCTCTTGTCGGTGCTTCCATCATCTACAAGAAGCAGCTCCCAGTCCGAAAAAGACTGGGAGAGAATGGAATCCACACATTTTTTTAAAAATTTTTCTGCCTGATACACCGGGGTAATGATTGAAATTTCCGGCATTGTTTTATCCTCTTTCTTTATTTCTTACAGCAGTAGTGTATCCCCTTATACTGCTCATACGGATGATCGAGATCCAGAAACGCCGCATCGTGGTGGCCTTTCTGCTGTTCCTTCGGCGGCAGTTTCATATAATCGCCGAACGCCATGCGCAGATATGTGTCGTATCCGACCGGAATCGGCAGGCGCTCGTTCTCGAACGGAACCTCAATCGCCGATGCAAAAATCTTTTTCGGATATTTCCGGAGAATCGCCTGCGGTGCGCACATCTCGGTGATGCCGTCCACCCGTGGGCTGTCGATATCAAATTTTGTAATATAGTTCTCTGCCTGCTTCCAGATCCGGTACCGCATCTTCTGCGTCGGAGCCAGCGCCAGCAGAACGGTTCCAAGATAATGCATAAATGCACCGTGGCGCTCTTTCGTCGGGATGACCTGTGTGCAGAAAAGCTGGAAAATCTTCCCCTCGATGACCTGCCATTTCCGCGCAAGGTTTCCCGGTGCATAGCCCTCGATCGGGAGAATATCAAGCGCAACGCCATGGCAGAGATCCATATCGACCTGCTCCTTTTTCACCTGTGTAGTGCGGCTGTCGCGGATGTTCGCAAACGTGTGCGCATTGCAGAAGCCCTCTTTCGGGTACTCGAGCTTGTAGATTTTACTCTCCTCCTGCGTATCCCAGATCTTTAAAAACTTCTCATAGTCCTTGCGCGGCATGAAAAAGTCGAGATCATCGTCCCACGGAATGAAACCGCCGTGGCGGATCGCGCCGATACAGCCGCCGCCGCAGAGATAGCATGTCAGATGGTTTTTCTGGCACCAGTGGTAAAACATAACGGCCATTTCCAGGTTTTTCTCCTGCAGTCCGCGTAAAACCTCGTCCTCGGTATTAAACATCTTTTTTCTCCTCTTCCTTTGCGTTCAGGCTGATCTTCTGTCCTTCCTCGAGCCCTTCTGTGCTCTCCTTTGTGAAGACAATCTTAAAGGTTGCAAGAATCAGCTTCAGATCCTCTAAAATCGAATAGCTCTCTATGTACATCAGATCCAGCTTCAACTTGTCGTATGCGGTCGTGTTGTACTTTCCGTAAATCTGGGCGTAGCCGGTAAGGCCTGCCTTTACTTTCAGACGGTAAGCAAATTCCGGAATCGATTCCTCATATTTCTTTGCAATCTCCGGCCGCTCCGGGCGCGGTCCGACGACGCTCATATCGCCCTTGAAAATGTTCAGAAGCTGCGGCAGCTCATCAATTCTCGTCGCGCGGATCACCTTTCCGACCGGCGTAATGCGGCTGTCGTTCTTCGTTGCTAGGCGGGCTACGCCGTCTTTTTCGGCATCCACAATCATGCTTCGGAATTTGTAAACATAGAATTCTTTTCCGCCGATCGTGAGACGTTTCTGTTTAAAGAACACCGGGCCATGGTCATACAGCTTGATGCAGAGCGCTGCGATCAGCATAATCGGCGACGTGATCACAAGAAGAATCGTCGATACGAGCAGATCCAGCAGGCGCTTGCAGAATCTCTGATCAAACGAAAGACCACTGTTTCGCGCGAGCAGAAGCGGTGTATCGAAAATATGGAGCGCTTCCGCTTTCCGTACCATAATATCCGACAGCTTCGGCGTCAGATAGACACGGATTTCTTTCGCATAGCAATATTTCAGCAGACGGTTGCGCAGCTCCGAATGAAGATCGCCCAGGATCACGCCCTCCTGGCCGTATGCGTCAATCTGGCGGCAGAGCTCTTTCTCTCCCACTTCCGCGCTCACCTTATGTGCTACAATATACTTGTCCGGCCGCTGGTTCATCTTCAGCTCCAGGCTTTCCATCGGGTATTCACCGTAAATCAGAAGCACCTCTCTTGGCGGAAAGAGACGCGCAAACGTCTTCTCAAAAAGCCAGGATACAATGCCTGCCAGCGCAAAGTCCACGAGTGTCATGCCGACCATCGGCAGAATGTACGGCAGGTGGCGCCACAGCAGGATAATCTGCAGATACATCAGCGCATTGGCACAGAATGCCGTCATCATCTGGGAATAGATGATGCTGCTTCCCTTCATGTAGCCGATCTTCATGCCGCCGTAAATGTACATGAAAACCAGAAGAAAAATGCCGTAGATCACGACGATAATCTGATTTCCCTTATCCCAGAACGGCTCCAGCCACAGGTGGCTCGCATAGTATCTGTCCCAGAACACAGAAAAAACAGCGCATTCCAGAAGCACAATCGCCGCGACCGCCAGGACACGCATCAGATGTTTGTACTGTTCCCTGTTTTTATAGTTCATCAATCTCTTCCTCTCTTTTTGCCCTTACCGTAATACTTCCGCACACCGTTTACGGCATAGCACGCAAAACAGTACAGGGAGCGGAACGTTCCCATTCCCATCTCGCGGTAAACACGGTAAGTCATTCCTGCAGAATGCAGTTTATTCCCCGATTTTCCTGTGCTGGACAGCCGGTATTTCAGCAAAGGCTCATCCACACCGCAGGCTGTCCCGTATTTTTTCAGGATCCGCAGCCAGTCCAGATAATCCTCGTGGCACTCGTCCTTTTCCATCGGGAATTCCAGCAGAACGCTTCTTTTGGCCAGTACCGACGAGCAGCCGATCACGTTGCCGCGCAGCAGCATTTTGTAGGTGATCCGCTCCGGGACAGAAAAGATCTTCTGCTTTTCCGGTTCCTGATCGTAAATCAGCTCCCGGCCCGTACAGCAGAGCACATCACCGGTCTTTGCAAGGGCTTTTTCCTGCTTTTCCAGTTTTTCGGGATCCCAGTAATCATCCGCGTCCAGAAAGGCAATGTAATCGCCCTTTGCGAGCTGTACACCGCGGTTTCTGGATGCGGACGCTCCTTTGTTTGTCTCATTCCGGATATACCGTACCCGGTCATTTTCTCCGTAACGCCCCATCTTTTCCATCGTATCGTCCGTGGAATTGTCGTCGATCACCAGGATTTCCAGCGGGGTTTTTGTTGTCTGACAAAGGACTGAGTCGATTGCCTGAAACAGTGTTTCTGCACCGTTGTACGAAGGGATTACTACTGAAATCATGTATTTTCCTCTCTTACTTTGTCTGCTGCATCTGTTTTTTTAATTTTCCAGCAGCAAACCTCCTACTTTTATAGCATATCTGCACGGGCTTGTCAATTTTACGCCGGGATCTGCTGGTTTTTCTTTCTTACATGTAATTCTATGTGAGCTTTAAAAACGCCAGTAAATAGAACAGAATTCCTCCGAACAATGCTCCGTTTCCGCCGTTTTTCTGCCCCGTCTTTTTTCCGATGGCAGTTCCGGCATACATCGCCGCCATTCCGACCGCGAAGGAGGCAAAAAAGATCTGTCCTCCTGTCACCGGAAGATCCGCGGCAAAGACGCCGGAGACAATTCCATCCACCGACATCGAAACCGCCAGCAGGCCAAATTCCAGCGGGTGGAGCTGTTTTTCCAGATGTTCCGGTCTTGCTTCTGTTTTTCCCTGCTTTTTTCTTCTGCGTTTTCTCAGTTCTTCGAAAATTTTCAGCGTTCCCATAAGAAAAAAGCAGCCCGCCCCCACCCTGGTTCCCCATTCCGGTCCTGCGGACTGCAGAAATCTTTTTCCAAACTGTGCGGAAGCAACCAGGGCAGCACTGCAGAACAGATTCAGCAGCGCCGTCATGCCGGGTGAAATTCTCGTATTGCTGCTTCCATATCCGATGCTTACTGCAAAGTTATCGGCCGAGAGCGCCGCAGCAAGCAGAAATAATTCTACCATATGACACGCTCCGTCATTCGCTCACTTTACAGTATTCGTCTGTTTTTCAAACCGTGCATCCCGGAAAGGCAGTTCTTTTTCTTATTCCACTGCTTTCCGGAATTCCCGGATTTTTTCTCCGAAGTGCGATACATCGGTGCAGAAAATGCTCGAAGTTCCCGCCACAAAAATGCTGGCTCCACAGGAACGCAGCGTCGCGCCGTGCTCCTTCGTAATGTTTCCGTCCACTTCTAAAATGATATCCTCCCGGTGCATCTCCTGCAGAAATTTCTGCAGCTTTTCCGCTTTGCGCAGCGTACTCGGCACAATTTTCTGTCCGGCAAAGCCCGGATTCACCATCAGAAGATTGACGCCGTCGATATAATCAAGCACTTCCTCGATCTGCCCGATCGGTGTCGCCGGGTTGATCGCAAGGAACCGCTTGCAGCCGTACGGCACGAGGTAATCGAGCGCGCGCTGCACCTGGAAAGTGCTCTCATAATGAATCGTCACGATGTCCTCTTTGTGAATGCCGATCCACGGCAGCTTGTACTCCGGGTCTTTGATCATCAGATGAAGATCGAGCGGAATACTCGTCAGTTCCCGCAGTCCGCGGATGTAGTCGACGCCAAGGCCGAAGTTCGGAACGAACTCGCCGTCCATCACATCGATATGGAGATATTCGACTTTTTCTTTTTCAAATACATCGATCGTCGCCTGCAGATCCACAAGGTTTGAGCACATCATAGATGCCGATATCTGACTTTTTCTCATATTTTTCTACTCCCATGAAACCATTACTTTGCAGTATGGCTCTTTGTGATTTTTCATCAGTTCCAGTCCATCCATCAGCTTTTCGGACGGGAAACAGTGCGTGATCAGCGCCTGTGCCGGGATTTTCTTCTTCGAAAGCGCATCGAGTGCCTCCGTCCAGTCGCAGGCTTCATCTTTTTCATAAGAAGAATTCCACGTTCCCGTCAGGTTCAGCTGTTTGCGCAGGATGCGCCAGTACACGTTCTTTTCCATCGCAAGATCGCCCGATGGATTTCCCATCAGCACGATGCTTCCGCCCGGTCTGGCAAGAAGAACTGCACTGGAAACGGCCTGCGGCGTTCCGACCGCTTCTACTACAACATCCGCCTGAATCGCTTTGCTCTCCTCTTCCGTCACATATGTGATGCCCGGGATCTGTTCTGCGATCGCACGTTTTGCTTCGCCCCGTCCAATCACAAAAACGGTCTCGGCGCCGAGCGCTTTCGCCCACGCTGCCGCTGCAAAACCGATCATGCCCGTTCCGATCACTGCTGCGGTATCGCCCGGCTTCACACCGCTTCGTTTCACCGCATGAAGCGCCACAGAGAGCGGCTCCAGCATTGCTGCCTCGCGGAAGCTGACGTTTTCCGGCAGCTCCATCAGGTTCCAGTCCGGCACGGCCACGTATTCCGCAAAGCCGCCGTCCCGGCGCGATCCAAGGTAATCGTAGTGTTCGCACATCTCATATTTTTTCTGCCGGCACTGCGGGCAGGTGCGGCACGGGATCAGCGGAAAAATGCCGACCCGTTTTCCGATCCGGTCCTCCGGTACGCCCTCGCCGCATGCGGCAACCACGCCCGAAAATTCATGGCCTGGAATCGTTGGAAAATGATACGTTCCGTTTGTGAAAATCCGCGGAATATCGGAGCTGCAGATTCCCGATGCCTTTACCTGCACCAGAACCCAGCCGGATGGGATTTCCGGTTTTTCGATGTCTTCCCTTCTTAAATCATTGATTCCGTGCAGCTCGTATGCTCTCATTTCGTTTCTCCTTCCACAATCGTACAGAAACGCTCCAGGTCGCTCCGCGTCGTAATCTTAAAGTTCCGTTCATCCCCCGGGATCATTGCCACATCCAGCCCATGGCGGTAGGCGATTTCACTCGTTCCCCTTGTAAGGGACAGCTCCTCTTTCGATGCTTCCCGGTTGATTTTCGCATACGGATGCAGACGGAAGGCTTCCGGCGCCTGACCGGCAAACAGCGTGCTGCGCTCCAGCAGATGGTCAATTTTCGTTCCGTCGCTGCTCTGATAGATCGTGTCCTTCATCGGCAGCACCGGCATACAGCCCTCATGATCGGCGAGCGCCGCAAGGCAGTCGCCAATCAGCTGTTCACTCACCAGAGGCCGCACGCCATCGTGGATGATCACACCGTCGTTCTCCGATACGGAATCCTCCATGCAGACGGTAAGGCCATTATGAATGGATTCCTGCCGCGTATCCCCGGCATCCGCAAAGGCGAGAAACTTCGTAATCCCGTCTTCTTCCATCCATCCGCGGATCTTCTCTCTCCAGGCATCTGCCGCCACGATGACGATTTTCTCAACGGCACTGCTTTTCTGAAACTGCTCCAGCGTATACAGCAGAATCGGTTTCTTTTCCACTTCCAGATACTGCTTCGGAAAATCCCCCATCTGCATTCTCGTTCCGATTCCCCCCGATAGTATGATTGCGTAATTCATCTTAAGCCTTTCCTTTGCTCTTTTTACTCTCTTTTTTTCGCTCTTCTTCCAGCTCTTTCAAAAAGTCTCCCAGTTCTCCGGAGGCGTTCTCCAGCAGGTACGACTTCGTTTTCTGTTCTTTTTCCAGATAGTTTTCCCGGATCTGGCCGTTTGTATGTTCAATCTCAGTGCGCAGATCCCGTGCAGAGAGACGATGCGCGCCCGCTCCCATAATGATGATCTGCTCGAGACCGTCCGAGGAAGCCACCGTTACTTTACCGTTGTGGCCGATTCTGTGGACCGTTTTCTCGATGTACTGGTCAGCCGTCTCCGCCTCTTTCGTATAAACGACATGAATATTATGGTACATGCCGACCTCACCCTGGTTGCCTTTTACTTTGTAGGCATCAAAGACGAGAATCAGCGTCATTTTTTTATATCCCTGATAATTCGACAGAATGTCCATCAGTTTTCCTCTGGCACTCTCAATGTTGTACTTCGCCAGCTCATTTAAATCATCCCAGGCAAAAATAATGTTGTAGCCGTCCACCAGCAGATATTCCTCCTGCGGCTCCTTCGGACGGTTTGGTTTTGCATATTTGGGATCCCCGATGCCGGACGACGAGGTGACCGGACGTGTCCGCCGCTCGAAACCGGCGCGTTTCCGCTCCACTTTGCCGTATGTCCTCATAAAGATTTCTTCCAGCTCCTTTGCCTCCTGCATGGAAGCTGCCATCGGCACGCGGTCGGATGCTTTTTTTGCTTTCTGCACAGAGGATGTTCCGCCGCTCCGGTCTGCCGCTGCTTCCGCCGGATCACTTTCTGCTTCCGGATTTTCCAGTGTATATTCCAGATGCATATAGTCTTCCACTTCATTCCATGGAACGACAAAGCCTGCCCCGTGGGCACAGAACACGGAACCCGTCGGATTTTCCACATCCGCCTCGGAATCGTAGCCGATGGAGGCGATCACTTCCTCCGCGTTGTGGCACGGCTCATATCCTTTTAAGGTGCAGAACACTCTTCCGCGTCCCCGGCTGTAAGCAGTCACTTCTTTCTGATAATCCCGCATCGTCACAACCGGTGCGGTTCCGGTGATCACCGTCATATCGCCTTCCATTTCCGGCGGTTCAAAGCTGCCGTACATCCGCTGAATATCGTTCAGCGCCCGTCCTGTCGATTCCGACGGAATTTCCAGCCGGAACGCATAGACCGGCTCCAGCAGAACGGATTCTGCTTTTTTCAGTCCCTGCCGCACCGCACGGTACGTCGCCTGGCGGAAGTCGCCGCCCTCGGTGTGCTTGATATGCGCACGACCCTTGACCAATGTGATTTTCATATCTGTAATTTCCGACCCGGTCAGCACGCCGGGATGCTTCCGCTCCAGCAGATGTGTGAGGATCAGACGCTGCCAGTTGCGGTCCAGGGTGTCCTCGCTGCAGACGGTTCCAATCTGCAGTCCGCTGCCCGGTTCTGCCGGTTCCAGCAGCAAATGGACTTCTGCATAGTGGCGCAGCGGCTCGAAATGGCCGACACCCTCCACGGTACTGCGGATCGTCTCTTTGTATACAATATTTCCGGCTCCGAATTCCACCCATTCGCCGAAACGCTCGTGGATCAGACTCTTTAAGATCTCGATCTGCACCTCACCCATGACCTGCGCATGGATTTCCGCGAGGCGCTCATTCCAGACAATGTGGAGCTCCGGGATTTCTTCTTCTAACTGGCGCAGTTTTCCAAGCATCTGATGGACATCGCAGTCCGGCGGAAGCTCGATGCGGTACGTCAGCACCGGCTCCAGCACCGGTTTTTCCGCCTCGGTTTCATTGCCGATGCCCTGACCGGAGAAGGTGCTGTTCAGTCCCGTTACGGCACAGATCGTCCCCGCCGGTGCTTCCTGTACCATCGTATAGCCCGCACCGGAATAAATGCGGATCTGGTCTGCCTTTTCTTCGCCGAGCATCTGCTTCACCTTCAGCACGCCGCCCGTGATTTTCAGATGCGTCAGACGGTTTCCTGCCGTATCCCTTGAAATCTTAAAGACGCGCGCGCCAAAATCCCCGCCGTACTCCGGCGTTTTTGTAAACCGGTCCAGAATTTTCAGAAATTCCGTCACACCCTCCATCTTGAGTGCAGAGCCAAAGCAGCACGGAAAGACCTTCCGCTCTGCGATCATCGTGCGGATCTGGTCTTCTTCCACGCTTCCCGTTTCCAGATACTGCTCCAGCACGTCCTCATCACACATGGCGAGTTCTTCCAGCAATTCTGCGTTCTGGAGATCCTGCGAAAAATTCAGGCAGTGCTCCGAGAGGCGGCTCTGCAGTTCTTCCAGCAGTTTTTCCGCATCCGTGCCCGGCTGATCCATCTTGTTGATAAAGAGAAAGACCGGGATCTCATACCGCGCGAGCAGCCGCCACAGGGTCTCCACATGACCCTGCACGCCGTCCGCACCGCTGATCAGAAGAACCGCGTAGTCCATGACCTGTAAGGTGCGCTCCATCTCCGCTGAGAAATCCACATGGCCCGGTGTGTCAAGGAGTGTGACCTCCGTCTCATTCAGCTTCAGCACGGCCTGTTTGGAAAAGATGGTGATGCCCCTTGCTTTTTCCAGCTCCTCCGTGTCCAGAAAGGCGTCCTTGTGATCGACCCTTCCGGCTTTCCGGATCTGGCCTGTTTTATATAAAATTCCCTCTGCCAGCGTCGTTTTTCCCGCATCGACATGCGCGAGAATGCCGACCGCCAGTTTTTTGGTTTTTTCCATTTTGTTTCATCCTGTCTATATGATTCATATTTTTCAGGCCCCCTCATCCCCTGCGGCCCGGCTCACTGCTTATTGTACCACAAAACCTCTCATTGCGGAACCCCGGAGTGAAACGCAAAAAATCTCAAAGCGGATTTCTCTCCTGCCTTGAGATTTTTTATGCTATGTTCTGTTTTATCTCTCCCCAGCCATCGGCTGCCGGTCTGCAATTTTCAGGAAAACAAATCCCAGTGCAAAGAAAATCGCCAGGCATGCAACCGCCACGTTGATTGTTCCGCCTGCCAGTTTTACAGCTGCAATAACTGCAGAACCGAGGAACGATGCGCCTTTGGCGAAAATATCGTAGATACCGAAGTATTCCCCGGAGTTCTCCGCCGGAATAATCTTTGAATAATACGACCGCGACAGCGACTGAATCGATCCCTGGAAGCATCCAACGCCGAACGCCAGAATTGCAAAGTGCACGAGCGTCCGCAGTGTCAGCGCATAGAGGCAGATGCAGAAATAACCGGCGATACAGATCAGGATCAGTGATACGGTATCTTTCTTCCGCGACAGCTTCGCGAAAAACAGCGATCCGCCAAAGGCGACAACCTGTGTCGCCAGAAGGAAGATGACCTGTCCGACCGTATTCAGGTTAAGGTCGGTTCCGATGTTGATGCAGTTGTCGATGATCGTTCCGACGCCGTCAATGTAGAGGAAGAATCCGATCAGGAAGAAAAAGACTTTCCGGTCGGAAACGGCAATTTTCTTCAGCGTTCCGAAAATTTTCCCAAACGTCTGGCCGACGGTTACTGCTTTCGTCTCCACGTAATTTTTCTGCCTGTATCCTTTCAGCAGCGGCAGCGTTACAATCAGCCACCAGAGTGCCGTCACGCCAAAACCGATAATTTTTGAAACAGAATCCGGCAGCAAACCGACCATGTCCGGTCCCAGCACGTAGGCAATCAGCGCAATCAGGAACGGAATGCAGGATCCTAAGTAACCCCACGCATAACCATAGGAGGAAACCTCGTCCATGCGCTCCTCGGTCGTTACATCGTTCAGCATCGAATCATAAATGGTCAGCGATGCGTTGTAGCAGACTCTCGTCAGAATATAAATCACCAGAAACAGCACCCAGCTCGTCGCAAAGCCATTCAGCACACAGCCCGCGATGCCAAGGCCGGCCGTCGTGGTGAAGAAGATCTTTTTCTTGTCCTTATGATCCGCCAGCACACCGCAGACCGGACCGATCAGCGCTACAACCACTGTCACGATCGCGATCGCAATCGAATAATACGCCGTCGCCTGATCCGAACTGATCTTCCCCGGCCCCATACCGATCGCCAGGCTCTTGAACCAGATCGGAATCAGGGAACAGGCGATCATAATAAACGCCGAATTTCCTACATCATACAATACCCATGCAAACTCCTGTTCCGTCAGATTCCGGAATACTTTCGTCCTGTTGAGTACACGAAACAATCCAACCATACTATATCCCCGCTTTCTCTTTTTTGACAATACGGCAATTCTAGCAGACACAGATCAAATCTGATAACCTCTTTTTGTAAAAAAGAAGCAAAATTCCATCCAGTGCCGTATAGTATCAGTGTAGCATAGATTTCTTGATATTCAAAGTATTTTTTACAATTGCGGGATTTTTTCCCATCCAAGCGCCGATGAAAAACCGGAGAGCGCCCGCTTTTCTGCCTGGCTGTTCTCCGGTTTTGCCGTTTCACAGAATAAAATCCCTGTCTGTTTTTATGCCTTTGTCTGCGCTTTCTCCGCATTGCTGTACGCCATCGCGTAAAACAGCTCCTGCGAATTGAGTTTCGTACCGTTCGATTCCCAGTCCACATATTTTCCGCTGGCATTCAGACATTTTCCCTTTTCGTTGTCCTTCATCATCGTCTCAAACATCCAGTCCAGACGCTCTTTTAAGGTCTCATCCAGAACCGGAGCGGCAACCTCGACGCGGCGGATGGTATTTCTTGTCATGAAATCGGCGGATGCAAGATAGACCTTCTCGCGCTCTTTCGTTCCAAACCGGTAAATTCTGGAATGCTCAAGGAAGCGGCCGACAATGCTGACAACCTTGATGTTTTCCGTGTATCCCTCGATTCCCGGAATCAGACAGCAGATACCACGGACAATCATTTCGATCTTCACGCCCGCCTGGGAAGCCTCCACCAGCTTGGTGATGATTGCCTTATCTGTCAGGGAGTTGATCTTGATGCCGATATAGCTCTCTTCGCCCTGTTTTGCATGTGCAATTTCTTCGTCTATCATCTCAATCACCCGGTTCTGCAGACATTTCGGTGCAACCAGAAGAAGGTCAGTCTTTTCCACGGTCTCGCCCTTTAAGAGCGCTGCAAACACCTCTGCCGCCTCTTTTCCGATCGCCTGGTTTCCGGTGATCAGAGACAGGTCGGTGTAGAGTGCGGATGTTTTTTCGTTATAGTTTCCGGTTCCGATCTGGGTCACATACGATACGCCGTCCTCTGTTTTTCTGGAAATCAGGCACAGCTTGGAGTGGACTTTAAAGCCGTTCAGGCCGTAAATCACGCGGCAGCCGGCCTCCTCCAGGATACGGGAATACTCGATATTGCTCTCCTCATCGAAGCGGGCGCGCAGCTCAACAAGGACAACAACCTCTTTTCCATTTTCTGCTGCTTCGACCAGTGCATCAACAATCTGGCTCTTGTCAGCCAGACGGTACAGTGTCATCTTAATCGAAACAACGCTCTCATCTTTTGCCGCCTCGTCGAGCAGGCTGATAAACGGTTTGATGCTCTCAAATGGATAGGAAAGCAGAACATCTTTTTTCATAACCTGCGGAATCAGCGGCGCTTTCGAATCCAGCTGCGGTGTCATACGCGGGGCGCGGCGCTGATAGAACAGTTGCTTAGTGTCGGCCGTTCCGTTCTGCTCCAGACTGCGCAGATATCCCTGCAGTGCAAAGACAAATGACAGATCCAGCGGCACTCTGGACAGGAATACATGGTCTTTGTCCACCTTGATTTCCTTACAGAGCGATGAAGTCAGCTTCTTGTTCAGCTCACGGGACATCTCCATGCGGACCGGGCTCATACGTTTTCTCTGTTTGATCAGGTTTTCCATTGCATCACGATAATCCAGATCCTCATCGTAAATCGTCTCGGTATCGATATCGGCATTCCGCGTTACACGGATCAGGGATTTTTCTTTTACAATATAATTTTTGAACATCTTCGGAAGGAAGTGCAGAATCAGCTCCTCGGAGAGCATAAAGGTTCCCTTTCTGGTCGGGATATCGATCAGACGGCGGAATACGTTGTTGCTGCATGGGATGATCGCAGTACGGGTCTTTCCGCCCTTCGTCTCAAGGAGTGCGACCGCATAGATATCTTTGTTTTTCAGGAACGGGAACGGCTGCTGTTTGCTCACAATGTTGGCAGACAGATACGGCGCGATCTCATTATCAAAATACGTTTCCAGCAGTTTTCCCTCTTCAGCGGACAGCTTATTGAAGTTGATGAGGCGGATTCCCTTCGGCTCCAATTCTCCCATCAGCTGCTCATAGATCGCCGCTTTTTTCTGATCCAGGTCTCTTGTCTCCTGCAGAATCGCTTTTACCTGCTGTTCACTCGTCATATTCGTTTTATTTTCCCGGACCACTTCTTTGGATTCCATCTGATCCATCAATGTGCCGACCCGGACACGGTAGAACTCATCCAGGTTTGACTGGTAGATCGAAGCAAACGTCAGACGCTCGGCAAGCGGGACGGCCGGGTTTCCGGCTTCGTTTAAGACTCTTTCATTGAATTTCAGCCAGGATAATTCACGATTCATCATATAGGGTTCTGGTTTTAACTGCTGCTTTTTCATGTATTTTAATTCTCCTTCTTCTGCGCGTTCTTTCAAAGATTCCGCTTTTCTTTTCACAAAACTTTTCGTCCATTGACCGTCAGTTTAAACGTAGTTCCCAGTATTTCTGCCGATTTTCTGCACAGCATCATTCTTCCGAGAAAGATCTCAAAATAGTCATACATCGAACAGATTTTTTCATCAATCTGGAGATTCAATGCGATCTCTGATTTTTTCTCATCCACTTTCAGCTTGGAATCTGTAACCGCATAATTTACTCTGTCATGAATATCGAAAGCAGATTGTTCCTTTTGTCTTACACGGCTTCTTCTGACATCTGTTTTATCTGCGACGATCAAGGCAGCTGAGATCACATCCTCCGGACTTCCCGTTGATTCATCGTGGTTTCCAATTGCAGAAACGATGGTTACTCTGTCTTCCAACGTCATATCCGTTTCTTTTAAAAGTTCATTTGCAAGAAGTGCACCGTACTCTGCATGATGTGATCTGTTAATCACATTTCCAATATCATGCATATAACCTGCAATTTGAGCGAGTTCAATCTCATGTTCCGAATAGCCCAGCTTTTTCAGAATTTTTCCTGCCTGATGGGCAACCTGCATACAGTGTTTCTGCGAATGATCCGTATATCCCAGCTGTCCCAGGTTTTCGTTTCCTTTTTTCAGATATGCGTTAATTTCTTTGTTTTTTATAATTTCCTTGTATGTCAATCGTTTGTTCTCCTCTTTTTCAGACTACAGTCTTTTGACTGCATCCATTCCAGACTCCAGCCTAACCGCTGTATTTTTGCTGTTCCTGCCATTTCTTTCAGAATATTTTTTACTACAATCACGATTGTAGCACATTTGTATTTTAACTGCTATCCTGTTCTGATAAGGTCTATATCAAATAATTGTAAAATTTTTTATATTTTTGATGCAGTCAGACGGGGTTCTGTTACAGCAGAAAAGCACTGTAAATACAGATGGATGTATTTACAGTGCTTATTCTGAGATTTTTTTAATTCTGTACGTCTTCGTATTCTTTTACTTTTTCTTCATACTGCTCCCGGTTCTCGATGGTATGCTGTACAATGTGACCATGGTCTTTCTGTTTATTTTTCAGATCACGGCCGGGGCGCGGTGCATATTCGTCCTCCGGAATTTCGAGGGCATTGGCAGTGGCGTGGATGATGCCGTTGCTGCTGTAGGTGGCGCCGCTCAAGGCGTCGATGTTGAGACTTTGTTCTTCTTTCATCTGTTCAATCACATAAGGCGCTGCACGGAAAAAGTATTCCTCGGTGTCGCAGTAGGAAAGGATGGAGATGTCGGTCACTTTCTGGTTTTCTACCGTTACCTGCACTTCGACATCCCCGCGGAAGGCATCGGCGGTACCCGTGTAGATGCCGTCTTTCAGGTCATGGAAACGGCCGGCGTCCAGGAATGCCTGTTTTTCTTCCGTTGTATCCGTCGATTCAGATGCTGTATTTTCCTGTGTTTCATTCTTGGAATTCTCGTCTCCCGCAGCTGATATGGACGCCGTATTTTCGTCTGGTTCATCCGTTTTTTCCTGGTCGGCTTCTTTTAACGCATTTTGAGCGGCCTCAATCAACCCTTTGCTGCTGTAGGTGGCGCCGGAAACGGTATCGATCTCCTCTGCACTCTGTTTTTCCAGAATTTCTGAAAAGATTCCTGACTTGGCTCTGTCCAGATATGTCTGATCATCCTCGGCGTTTTCTATCGTCAGTCCGGTTATGGCTCCCTGTTCTACTTTCACGGAAACGGTCACAGTTCCGCGATAGCCTTCTCCGCTTCCGGAATAGGTGCCGTCCTGGAATCTGCTGCTCGGGTTCTGTTCTGCCGTATCAACAGCCGCATCACCTGCTGTCTTACCAATGGAACTGCTCTCGCTCCGGATCAGAAACTGCGATGCTGCAATCGTAAGGCAGGTCACCCCGGCACCGATCCACACGCTGTATCGGTACTTCCAGTGTGCATTATTCTTCGGACATCCGTTTACACATACTCCGCATCCAATACACGCGCCGCCTGCCGTCTGCTCTTTCTCTGCCAGATCAATTCCCATGGTACATTTTGCAGTACAGAGACGGCAGTTTCCGCATTTGCTCCACGGTTTTACAATTTTTAACAGAGCACATCTGGAAATCAGGCTGTAGATGGCTCCCATGGGACAGAGATACCGGCAGAAAAAGCGCTGGATCAAAACAGATCCAACGAAAATCACCAGAAGCAGCGCCCCGCCAATTGAAAACAGAGGCTTCACGCCCGGCCAGTGTCCGATGGAACTGTACTGCCCAAACACCTGCCACGGCCCTGCGATGTTCCATTTTAATATACCGCTCCATACAAAGACTGCCCAGAACAGTAGTACACCATATTTGATCCAGCCTGTTGGAACATTTCTTCCACTCTTCTTTGAATTTGAATGCAGGTTTTTCGCACCTGCTTTTCGAAACTGCGATTTCAGCTTATTCCCTGCAAACCACAGAAAATCCTGCACAGCCCCGAAGCTGCAGAAATATCCGCAAAAAAACCTTCCCACAATAATCACCACCGGAACCGTCGCCTGCAGCATCCATACCGAATACCTGATCCGTTCCCACGAAACTGTTCCCTGATAAACTGCGGAAACAATTGTCCCAACCGCAGAAAACTGCGCCTCAAACAGGCCCGGGAGCAGCAGGAAAAAAAGAATCTGAATCGCTGCTTTCGGCCAGTTTCTTTTGTCTTGTTTTTTCAAATTTGTTCCTCTTTTCTTATTTTTAACGTTCCATAAAATATTGGTCCGACACCATTTCCTCATTATATAAAAATCCACTTTCCAAATCAACTTATTTTTCATTCGGTTTCTATAAAAACAGCCATTGCAGACAATATCTCTATTCTCTGCAATGGCTGTTATCCTTTTACAATTCTTATTTATCTAAATTTTTGACGTTTCATCTCCATTACCGGACCATTCGCTTTATGTTCCTGAATCAGTTCACGAATCTCGGAGAGATCCATTGCCGGAAAATCTCCGGGGACGGTATTCTTCAGGGCGCTTACTGCGTTTCCGATAGATACTGCCTGTGACAGATATTCTGGATATTTCAAAATTCCATACAAAGCATCTGCAATATAGGCATCTCCGCTTTCAATCCTGTCCACCACTTCAATGTTTTCATACCGACCATAAATTTCCTCTGAATTTTACGTCAAAAGAAATCAGCGTTCCATGCTCTTTAAATTTTCTCATGAGAGTAACTGCTGTTTCTCTCACTTTTTCATCCAGTGCCAATGTAATTCCGCAGGTGTGAAAGCATCTGGCAGAAGTAAACATTTCTTCCGGAAACTGTCCGTGAATTTCATTTCTTGCCAGACGCCCAATATCATTCTTTCATTTGCCAGAGGCGAAAGCCGCAAAAGCACCTCACCCAGCGTAAGCAGATCATATTTTCTGCATTCCATGTCCATTACCTCATTCCATAAAATTTTCCAGAATCCTCTGGTTTCAAACGATATAGCTGTTTCTTTCGTCATGATTATAAGGTAACTTCCTTCAAAACCTAATTGGCAGGATTGTTGTGTGTATTGCAAAAATTGCAGTATTATAATTTCAGACAATCTAAAAACCCTCATAAATCGTGTATTATCTGCACTATTTATGAGGGCTCTATATTCTTATATTATTTTTGTAAACTTACAGTTGAATTATGCATTCATCTGTTTAGCAACTTCCTCAGCGAAGTTCTCTTCTTTCTTCTCGATTCCTTCACCGGTCTCGAAACGAACGAAGCCTTTTACTGCTACAGTTGCGTTGTTTGCTTTTGCAACCTGTGCTACGTACTGAGCTACGGACTGTTTTCCGTCTTCTGCTTTTACGTATACCTGGTCAAGCAGGCAGATCTCTTTGAGCTCTTTGTTGATACGGCCCTGGATCATTCCCTGGATAACTTTTTCCGGTTTCTGGGACTCTTTCGGGTCGTTCTGGATCTGAGCCATGAGGATTTCTTTCTCATGTGCGATGTAGTCCGCGCTTACTTCGTCGCGGCTTGTGTACTGCGGACGAAGAGCTGCAATCTGCATTGCAACGTTTTTAGCCATCTCTTTGAGGTCGTCGTTTACAACATCTGTCTCAACGTCAACCAGAACACCGATTTTACCGCCCATATGAGTATAAGAAGCAACGAAACCGTTCTCCTCTTTTACCTGCTGGAAACGACGGATGTTCATGTTCTCGCCGATGGTAGCGATCTGATGAGCCAGCTCTTCGCCAACGGTCTCGTTGGTGTCGAATTTCCAAGGCTCAGCCAGGAATCCTTCTACGTCTGCTGCAGTTGTATCCATAGCCTGCTCTGCAACCTGTGCTACATAGCCACGGAATTTCTCGTTCTTTGCAACGAAGTCTGTCTCAGCGTTTACTTCTACAGCGACAGCTTTCTTTCCATCCTCGGATACGTTCAGCATAACGATACCTTCAGCTGCGATTCTGCCAGCTT
This sequence comes from Fusicatenibacter sp., assembly GCF_050872605.1. Classification (GTDB taxonomy): domain Bacteria; phylum Bacillota; class Clostridia; order Lachnospirales; family Lachnospiraceae; genus Fusicatenibacter. Next base: position 3,320 of record NZ_JBNMHD010000014.1, on the reverse strand, counting down.
TTTTCTGAGCAGTAGCAAGTCCTTTTTCTCTCAGGAACTCCATTGCTTTGTCCATATCACCTTCGGTAGCTGTAAGAGCTTTCTTGCAGTCCATCATACCAGCGCCGCTTACTTCTCTTAACTCTTTTACCATTGCTGCTGTAATAGCCATTGTTTTATTCCTCCGTATACGTGATTCAGCAGACTGCATCTTCATGCCGGTCTGCTATTGTGAGATTCACCGAAGGGAACCTGAATTTCAAGTTCCCCCCAGTTCATTACTTCGCGTAAATTATTCAGCGTCTGTCTCTGCTGCTTCTTCGTATGCAGCTTCCTCAGCCTCGCCCTGTTTTGCCTCGATAACTGCGTCTGCCATTTTGGAAACAATCAGTTTTACGGCACGGATAGCGTCGTCATTACCCGGAATTACATAGTCAAGCTCTTCCGGATCGCAGTTGGTATCGCAGATACCGATCAGCGGAATTCCCAGTGTATGAGCTTCCTGTACGCAGATTCTCTCTTTTTTCGGATCTACTACGAAGATAGCGTCCGGCAGTCTCTTCATTTCTTTGATACCGCCAAGGTTTTTCTGCAGTTTTGCAAGCTCTTTCTTTAACTCAATGACTTCTTTTTTCGGAAGAACTTCGAAGGTGCCATCCTGCTCCATGGTCTCGATTGCTTTCAGTCTTGCAATACGGCTCTGGATGGTTTTGAAGTTGGTCAGCATACCGCCGAGCCATCTCTCGTTTACATAGTACATTCCGCAGCGCTCTGCCTCAACAGCGATAGCGTCCTGAGCCTGTTTTTTGGTTCCTACGAAAAGGATTGTGCCGCCGTCTGCTGCGATGTCTGCAACAGCTTTGTATGCGTCATCTACCATTCCTACAGATTTCTGCAGGTCGATGATGTAGATACCATTACGCTCTGTGTAGATGTACGGAGCCATTTTAGGATTCCATCTTCTTGTCTGATGTCCGAAATGAACACCGGCTTCCAGTAACTGTTTCATTGAAATTACGCTCATTGTTTTATCTCCTTATGGTTTTATTCTTCCCCATGTTTTTTCACCTTGGAACCTGTTTTTCAAAAAACAGGCACCATCCTTGGTACCGCATGGGTGCTTATTGTGCAACAGTAAGATTGTATCACAGAGTTTTTTTCATGACAAGCATTTTTTTCGCGGATTCTGTGGTTTTTTTCTGTTATTTTCGCGTTTTTCCCTGTTTATCCTTTGTTTCAACTCACAGTCGGTATTTTCACGGAGTCTGACATGTCGAAAATAGTTCGACTGTGACCTGCCTCATGTCAGTGGAGGATACCGATTTCTCTCCGCCCGCCACTGCCGTTATGTTTCTTTTAACAATTCATCCCACCACTTTAGAAGCGGGGGACTTCTTGTCTACTGGTGTTAAAAACAGATACCAGAACGTTCCGGCGCAGATTACGGCTTCGAAAAAGATGAACATCCATGCTCCTGCCGGCGCTTTTTCTGTCATCCAGGATATAAACTGGCTCCGGTAAAGTCCCCAGATGTTTTCTGCCATGTGTGCCAGAATCGGAGCAAGGAGTGTCCCGCAACGCTCATAAATGAGAATCAGAAGTACACTCACTATGGCTGCGTAGACAAATTGTGTCACATTGCCGTGATATGCACCGAACAGCAGACATGATGCTGCGATGCCCCAGCCGGTTCCCCAGAAATCTTTTGCCCTGCGGTAAATCATGCCGCGGAAAACAATTTCCTCGGCGGCCGCGCTCAGCACACCGACGGACAGGATCAGAAGCAGCGGGTTCTGTCCTTCATAAATCTTTGATGCCATGTCCTGATAGCCGGAAAAGATTCTGGTAAAGCCGGTCACGTTCATGACAGTGTTCAGGAGATGGCCGAAGGTCATAACCAGCAGAATACAGGCGGCTGCCTCTGCCGCACTCCACCGTTTTTCCGGTTTCGGGAACATACCTTCATCTTTTTTGTACTGTTTCCAGAGAACCGGGACCGCCGCCAGACTGCCGATTGCTGATGCAAGAACGGATGTCGCGTGCATACGCTCTTCCAGATAACCACCGGTCGTAAACGTCATCAGGATCAGCGCCAGAAGTACGGTTGCTCCGATCAGAAACAGTTCGTACGTCAGAAGCGGTTTTAAAAGACGCCATAGCTTCCGCTGGATAGGAATTACGATTTCCTCCGTTTTTGGCTCTGTTTTCGCTGTCCTTTTTTCTTTTATATTCTCTGCTTTTTTCTCTTTCGGCGCAAAGATTCCTGTTCCACTTTCTCCTCTTGTCAGCCACGGGATACGCTCCGGCTTCATTTTTTTGATGCGGTCGCGTCTTTTCTTCTCTTCTTTCGGATCCTCCGCCAGCAGTTTCAGTTCTTCCGGTGTATCACACACCTTTGCGGCACCTGCTGCCTCGAGTTCTTCTCTTCCGCCGTACCCGTACGATACGCCGACACAGAGCAGTCCGTTTTCTCTTGCCCCGATTACATCGTAGCTTCTGTCACCAACCATCACCACGTCGGAACGGCTGTCTTCTGCTCCGAGTCGGCGCAGCGTCTCTGCGATGACTTCTCCTTTGTCGGTTCTGGTTTCGTTCATTTCTGAACCGGTTACTACGGTAAAATACTTTCTGATTTCGAAATGCTCCAGGATCTGCTCCACGTATTTTTCCGGTTTGGACGATGCTACCGCCAGAATTTTTCCCTGCTCTTTCAGATACGCCAGAACCTCCGGGATTCCCTCGTATACTTCATTTTCAAAAATGCCCTCTGCCTCGTACCGCTCCCGGTATTTTGTGATGGCCTGCTGTGCTTCTTCGCAGCCAAGGCCTGCAAAATTCATGAAAGATTCCAGAAGCGGCGGCCCCACGTAACAGTTCAGTTTTTCCAGATCCGGCTCTTCGATGCCAAAGGATGCCAGCGCATACTGTACGCATCTTGTAATTCCAGGACCGGAATCGGTCAGGGTTCCGTCCAGATCAAATAATATCATATCTGACATACTCTTATTTCCTCTTTTACTTTTTTTATCGTATGACATGTCTTTTATTTTAGCATATCGAAATTAGAAATACAAACAAAACCGGATCAGGCCAGGGATTTCGCTTTTAGTAACGCATATTTATAAGTAGCCCCTTTTCTGTATTCACTTTTCCTTTTTTCTCACAGACAGAACCATTATGCACAAAATTTCCCCTTTTCAGTTTGGAACCGTTTTACCTATTTCTTTTTCCTTTTATACAGCATATTCTATCCACCTTTTTCATACAAAATATCCTTTACTTTTTCTATCAGCAGTTCATCACAGAACTTTCGGCTTACACTCTTTCGGCTGATTCCGCTT
>NZ_JBNMHD010000013.1:0-61554 GCF_050872605.1 Fusicatenibacter sp. | reverse complement strand
CCTGTTATGTGGAGACCTGCCGTATCCGGCATGGAAGAAGCGCGTATCCGCGCAAGATCTAAGAAACAGGCGTATCCGCCGATATTTTGTCTGCCGCCTAAAGCGGTCTGAAGCACGTGACTTTAGTCATGTGAGGTTCACTGAAGGAATCATTCTGAAATCTTTAAAAGAATCGGCAGAAGAAAAAACGATTGTGCTGGTATCCCACAGGGTATCCACCATGAACATGGCGGATGTGGTGTATGAGATGGAAAACGGCAGAATTTCATAAAACATTCCGAAAGGGGTGATAGATTATACTATGAAATTTATAAGTAACTCATAAATTAACCAGTATCTTTCGTTTTCCTTGTATCTGATTTATGATTGGCGCAACAAAAGAACAGAGGAGGGTGCGGCTATGATCACCTTAAAATTAATGACGCCCCAAAAAGAACATAAAATTGCCGTTATGGATTTCCGAGAAGAATTTCTGAGGGCAAAAGAAAGAATAAGCGGAGGCGTTGGATTGGAGCAGGCTGAAAATTACGAAGATTGGCTGGCACACAAATACAGCCCTCACTACGGACTGGTTGATGAGGCTGTTTTTCTGGCCTTTGATAACAAGGATCATTTAATCGGCATCTCGGATATCCGTCTTGGAACGAATGATTTTATCCAGACATTTGCCGGACAGATCGGATACAGTGTCCGCCCCTCGCAGAGAAGAAAGGGTTATGCTTCGGAAATTCTTAAACTTACGCTGATAGAAGCGGCCAACTACGGGTTGTCTGAAATACTGATTACCTGTAACGAACCGAATATTGCTTCTGCAAAAGTAATAGAAAAGAATGGCGGAGTTTTAGAAAAAATCATTCCACACGCTGGATTTCCAAATGTTAAGAGATACCGCATCAATATCCATGAATAAAAGACGATCAGCGAAGAATCGGATCAGATACAAGCAAGTCCCCACCTACCCCTGCATATTGTTTTTCGCAATGGAAGCAGGGACTTACTGGATTCGGTTAAAAACTGATTTTGAGAAATTCCCGCTTCGTCCCTTGACAGGCGGGAATTTCCATGTTAAGGTAAAGGCAGTTATACGACTGACGGAAGTGGAAATGACCACAGGGAGTATAGCGTGAGAAGAGGCCGACCGTCTGGGCAGAAGAATGCTTGGGGGAGTGGGTCTGTTTTTTTATCCAAAGACAGAAAACCCCATTCCAGCCACCTTGAAAAGGAGATCAGAAGATGAAAAAAGTATCACTGGAACAGGAATTAAAAGGAAATGCATATCCAGGAAGAGGAATTGTGATCGGCAGATCCAAAGACGGCACAAAAGCCGTTGCTGGATACTTTATTATGGGCAGAAGCCAGAACAGCCGCAACCGTGTCTTTGTTGAGGAGGGTGAGGGAATCCGCACACAGGCGTTTGATCCGTCGAAGCTGGAAGATCCGAGCCTGATCATCTACGCGCCGGTACGCGTTCTTGGAAATGATACGATCGTAACAAACGGAGACCAGACCGATACCGTATACGAAGGACTGGAGCAGGGAAAAACATTTGAGGTATCCCTCCGAAGCAGAGAGTTTGAGCCGGATGCACCGAACTACACCCCTCGTATTTCCGGTGTGATGCACGTAGAGAACGGAACGTACAGCTATCAGATGTCGATCTTAAAGAGCAACAATGGCGATCCGTCCCAGTGCAACCGCTACACCTTCTCTTATGATAACTGCGTAGCAGGCGAAGGCCATTTCATCCATACTTACATGCACGACGGCAATCCGCTGCCAAGCTTTGAGGGTGAGCCAAAGCTGGTTGACATCCCGGATGACATTGATGCATTCACGGAACTGCTCTGGAGCAGCTTAAACGAGGACAACAAGGTGTCCCTCTTCACACGCTATATCGACATTGCAACCGGCAAGTATGAGACAAGAATCGTGAATAAAAATAAATAAGAAATCGAGTGTTTTGCGAAAGGAGAAAATCATGAAAGAATTAGCGTTAAAATACGGATGCAACCCGAACCAGAAACCTTCCAGAATCTACATGGACGATGACAGAGATCTTCCGATCGAAGTATTAAGCGGCCGTCCGGGCTATATCAATTTTCTGGATGCCTTCAATGGCTGGCAGCTGGTACGTGAGCTGAAAGCAGCCACCGGTCTTCCGGCAGCAACTTCCTTCAAGCACGTTTCCCCGGCAGGCGCAGCCGTAGGTCTTCCACTCGACGAGACCCTGCGCAAAATTTACTGGGTAGACGATATGGGAGAGCTTTCTCCGTTAGCATGTGCTTATGCAAGAGCAAGAGGCGCTGACCGTATGTCTTCCTTCGGCGACTTTATTGCACTTTCTGATGTCTGCGACAAGGACACCGCATCCCTGATCAAACGCGAGGTATCCGACGGCGTTATCGCTCCGGGATTTACCGACGAGGCACTCGAAATCCTGAAAGCAAAGAAAAAAGGTAACTACTGCGTCATCAAAATCGACGAGAATTACCGTCCGGCTCCGCTCGAGCACAAACAGGTCTTCGGCATTACCTTTGAGCAGGGCCGCCAGGAGCTGCCGATCGACGATGAGCTGCTCTCCAACGTGGTAACCGAGAACAAAGAGATTCCGGAAGCAGCAAAACGCGATCTGAAAATTGCATTGATTACTTTAAAATATACCCAGTCCAACTCCGTATGCTTCGTCAAAGACGGCCAGGCGATCGGTGTCGGTGCAGGCCAGCAGTCCCGTGTACACTGCACCCGCCTTGCCGGACAGAAAGCCGACAACTGGTTCCTGCGTCAGTGCCCGAAGGTGCTGGATCTGCAGTTCGTAGACGGCATCCGCCGCGCAGACCGTGACAATGCGATCGACGTTTATATCGGCGAGGAGTACATGGATGTCCTCGCAGACGGCGCATGGGAGAAGATCTTCAAAGTAAAACCGGAAGTCTTCACAAGAGAAGAGAAACGTGCATGGCTCGACCAGATGAAGGGCGTAACCTTAGGCTCCGATGCGTTCTTCCCATTCAGTGACAACATTGAGCGCGCACACAAGAGCGGCGTCGAGTACATCGCAGAGCCGGGCGGATCGGTTCGTGACGATGCTGTCATCGAGTGCTGCAACAAGTACAACATGGCGATGGCATTTACAGGAATTCGTTTGTTCCATCACTAAGAAAAAAGATATTATATATAGAAGAAACCCGGTCTTTCGATGGCCGGGTTTCTTTCTGCCATGGCATTTCCTGGGAAAACAGGCAAAATATGCATATCGCATTCCGGAATTACTGGGCAGACAAGCATTACGGGGCGTCAGAAAGTACAGAGATTACCGCATCGGTGGACCGGATCAATCACACGGAAGGGCTCGATGAGCTTTTGAACGTCTATCTCGAAGTTCTGCAGGGCTTCTGCAGTGAGCTTTGCTATCAGGGATCCGAGACGGTCATCAAGCGCATGCATTACTATATGGAACGAAACTACGAGAAAGATCTTAAGCTGGAAACGTTTGCACGGATGTTCAACTACAACAGCAACTATCTGGGAAAGGTCTTCCGCAAAGAGATCGGGGACAGTTTCAACAACATTCTGGACAGCATCCGGATTTCCAATGCAAAACAGCTGCTCGCTGAGACGGATCTGAAAGTATATCAGATTTCCGAGCGGGTGGGATACTCCAATATTGACTATTTTTATCTGAAGTTTAAGAAATACGTCGGCATGAGTCCGAAGGAATACAAGCGGCAGACATCGTCAGACTGATCCGGAAGAGATCATATTCCCATAAAATTGTGCGAATTGTAAGAAAAAGTACAATTTTATGGGAATTTTCTTTTGGAGGGGCAGGAAGAGGGCAGATTTCCGGCAGAGTAGACAGAAAGCAGAAAGGATTTCCGGTGCTTTTTACAAAAACGTGTTTTTAAAGAGCAGATCCAGATGTGCTTTTTCGGCAGGATGTTCAGAATCCAGAGGATTTCTACGAAAATCACGGATATTTATCTCCGATTTTTAGGGTATAAAAATTTATATACTTTGGATAAAGAAAAAGGAGGGAGCAAGTGTTATGAGCAAAAGAGCCAAAAAAACACGATCCGGAAAAGAGAAGTTCAGCTGGAAGCTGATGTGGAAACAGCGTTATCTGCTGCTGATGTCAGTACCGTTTCTGATCTGGCTGATCATTTTTAAGTACATACCACTCTGGGGATGGACGATGGCATTCCAGGAGGTAAAACCAAAGACCTTTGCACTGCCGGTATGGCAGCGTAAATTTGTCGGATTCGATAATTTTGTCAAAGCATTCACAGACCGAATCTTTGGACAGACCATGATCAATACCATCGGCATCAGTCTGATCGGATTGTTCCTTGGTACCGTAATTGGTATGTTCCAGTCTGTCGTGGGCGTCATCTTACTGTTTATTGCAAATAAAGTAGCCGGACTGCTTGGCGAAAGCAGACTGGTTTAGGAGGTAGAAAGTAATGAAAAGTGGAAAAAAAGCCCAGCCGTTTGACTACGTCCTGATTGTAGTTTTCATCCTGATTATCATCGCAACGGTTTATCCGTTCCTGAACGTTCTTGCAATTTCCCTGAACGATCCGATGGATACCATGCGTAACGTAAACTTTATCATCCCGAGAAAGTTTACCTTAAGTAACTATACCTATCATCAAAGAGAGAGTAGCACTTTCAGAAGAATAAAAGAGAAACGTAAAAAGGCGGTACAGAACCTTGAGGGGGGACTGTACCGCCTTTTTTTCTGATGGAAACGGGAAAATCCCCTGTTCTTTTTCGGAAAAGTGTGATAAAATACCCCATGGGCGTATCTTTTGGCGCCCGCTGCAAGAAGGAGGATGATAGATATGCGGCAGATGGAATTTAAGATGGAGCGACAGGGACTTCTCGAGGAAGGCCAGGAAGTCAACGTGACAGAGAGCGCACTGCCTACCTCCTATTATTATACGATTACCCCGGCAGTGGCCATGAGCAAGAATTATCAGGCGTATGAAAGGCTGCAGTCCCGGAAGGGAATCGTAAAAGAAGTAAAAGAGACACCGAGAGGATTCTATACGGTAGTGGAGTTTGATGAAGATGAGCCGACCTGACGAGAACAAAAAAGAGCACCCGGTGGTGCATCCGATTCCGCCGGTTTACCGTGCCGATTCCCGGATTCTGATTCTCGGCAGTTTTCCGTCCGTAAAATCCAGGGAGACCGGCTTTTTTTACGGCCATCCGCAGAACCGTTTCTGGAAGGTGACGGCCGCCGTGTGTGGGGAAGAGGTGCCGCAGACGGTGGAAGAGAAGAAGGAGTTTCTGCTCCGGAATCATATCGCTGTCTGGGATGTGATCGCGTCCTGTGTTATCACAGGCTCGAGCGATGCGAGCATCCGCGACGTTGTGCCGAATCCGTTGCAGGACATTCTGGTCTGCGCCGATATCCGGCAGATTTACTGCAACGGGGCGACGGCGTGGAAATATTACCGGAAGTACCAGGAAAAGCAGCTTGGAAGGGAAGCGGTCCGTCTTCCGTCGACAAGCCCTGCAAATGCGGCATGGTCCGTGGAGCGCCTTCTTGGCGAGTGGAGCCAGTGCGGCGATGTGCTGCGAAGTGAAGAGGAAAAAGCATGAAAAAAGAGTACGAGACCGTCTGGGAGATTTTTAACGAGTGTGCCAACAATCAGATGCGGGATGTCTTTTTCGATGAAATCGAGACGGATGACCCGGAGGCGTATATCCGTCAGAAATTTCCGGACAAAAACTTAAAATATGAAAAAACGGTGGAAGCGGACGGATCTCTGGTCTTTGACATTGAGACCTCCGGCATCCGCCAGCGGTTTACGTTTACAGAAATCTGAATCGCGCAGAAAATACCGGAAAAGCGGAGAAAAAAACGATGAGTGAAGAAAAACACACGCATGTGCATGTGCTGGAAGACGGCACCGTGATCGAGCATTCTCACGATCACGCCCACGGGCACCATCATACAAATACAAAAGCAGTCTTAAACCGCCTCTCCCGCGCGATCGGACACATGGAGTCGATCAAGCGGATGGTAGAGGAAGGCCGGGACTGCACTGAGGTTCTGATCCAGCTGTCTGCCGTGAAGGCGGCCATCAACAATACAGGAAAAATTATCCTGGAGGATCACATTGAACACTGCATCGTCGATGCAGTCGAGCATGGGGACACAAAAGCGATTGAGGAGCTGAATAAGGCGATCGACCGCTTTGTCAAATAAGCAAGAAAAACAAGAAAAGAGGAAAGAAACATGGCAAAAGAATGCAGCAATTCGAGCTGTTCCAAAGAAAGCTGCGAAGGATGTCCAAGCAAGGCAGGACAGGGCAAACCGGATTTTCATATTGATCTGAATGCCGATTCTTCGATCAAACATGTCATTGGCGTTGTCAGCGGCAAGGGCGGCGTTGGTAAATCCATGGTAACCGCATCGCTGGCAAACCAGAAAGCAAAAGAGGGCTACAAGGTTGGTATCCTCGATGCCGATATCACAGGACCATCCATCCCGAAAATGTATGGTCTGAAAGGACCTGCAAACGTAGATGACAAGGGTGTTTACCCAGCCGTTGCAGCAAACGGCGTCAAGGTAATGTCCATCAACCTTCTGCTTCCGGGCGAGGAGGAGCCGGTCATCTGGAGAGGACCTGTTATCGCAGGAACCGTAAAACAGTTCTGGACAGACGTCATCTGGGGCGATCTGGACTATCTCTTCGTCGATATGCCGCCGGGAACCGGTGATGTTCCGCTGACGGTTTTCCAGTCTCTTCCGGTAGACGGTGTAGTGATCGTATCCTCCCCGCAGGATCTGGTGCGCATGATCGTCATGAAAGCCTACAAGATGGCTCAGATGATGAGCGTTCCAGTGCTCGGTATCGTAGAGAACTACAGCTATCTCGTATGTCCGGACTGCGGCAGGAAGCTGTCCATTTTCGGCGAAAGCCACATTGACGAGATCGCAGCCGAGATCGGCGTGCCTGTTCTCGGCAAAATGCCGATTCATCCGGAGTTTGCCGAGCTGGTAGATGAAGGAAGATTCGCAGAAGTGGATAACACGGATATTGCGAAAATTAATATCTGATCATTAAATACAAGAAGATGCAATGACATAAAAAACTCGTTTTTTCTTGATTTTACAAGAAAAAGCGGGTTTTTTTGACAAGATTTTTACGTTTCTTTTGGAAAAAACTATTTTATTTTAAACGGATTTTGTGTAACCGGTTACACATGACTGCGCAAATGAGACAAAAAGCGACAAATATGAAGGGTTAATGAGAAAAACTTGCATAAAAAACATGCATAATATGGCAAAAATAAGGAAATAAATTCAATATTGACATTTAAAGAGAAAAAGTGCATAATCTACCTCAACGATAGGAAAACAAACAGCTATTGATTAAGAAAGAGGTGAATCGTATGTCACAGTGCGTAGTAAGACTCAGTGGAACTGAGGAAGTAGAGGAGTTTGTAAAAGCAGCTTCGAAATGTGATTTTGATATTGACATTTTTTACAACCGTGTTATTATTGATGCAAAATCCATTCTTGGCATCCTCAGCATGGATCTGAACCGTGATCTCACCGTACACTGCTATGGTGACAGCCCGGCATTCAATAAAACCCTGCAGAAATTTGCTGTAGCATAAATTTTGAGTTACAGTTCACTCGTGTGTTCTGGAGAGCAGATTTCATGCTTGCATGAAAATCTGTTCGCAGGAACACACGAAGAGAGCGCCGAGAAATGAGCAAAAAGGAGCTGCGTAGCAGCGGAAAGCGCTGAAAGCGCGGTTTTGCGAATGGCGCGGGTGAACTGTAACGGCTATTAAGGGAAATAAAAGAACAAAAACAAAACAAAAGCCTGCGCCGCCAGCGAGAGATGAGACAGAATTTGCGCAGGAGACTTTCTGAAGAAAAACTAATCACACGAGACACATAACTTCAGAGAGAAAAAAGGAGACTGTTGCGGCAGTCTCCTTTTTTCTGTATAATAGAGAGCAAATATATGTTCTGAGTAAAAACAAGAGGAGCGGGCAAGTGGAAGAGAAAAAGAAGGAGATCCGGATTTCTGTGCGGAATCTGGTGGAGTTTATTCTGCGCAGCGGGGATCTGGACAACTCGTCGGGTGGTTTTGGTGAGCGCGATGCGATGCAGGCGGGAACGCGGGTGCATCAGCAGATCCAGAAAAAACGGGGTGTCGATTACCGTGCGGAGGTTCCGCTGGTGCATGAAAAAGAATATGAGCATTTCACCCTGCGCGTCGAGGGAAGAGCGGACGGCATGTACGAGGACGGAACAACGACCGTGATCGAGGAGATCAAGGGAACGTACCGTGACCTCGAAGCGATGGAAGAGCCGGTTCCGGTGCATCTGGCACAGGCAAAATGCTACGCCTGCATCTACGGCCTCCAGAACTGCAAAGAGGAGATGGGCGTGCTGATGACGTACACCCTGCTCTCCTCAGAGGAGGAAGGCCTTCTGCGCCCGCTCACCAAAGAAGAGGTAAAGCCGGAGCACTCCAACTGGCGCATCCGCCATTTTCTGCAGACGTACAAGCTACCGGAGCTGGAGCAGTGGTTCGATGAGCTTCTCGATGCCTGGTTTATCTGGGCGGAATTTCAGTACCAGTGGCAGAAAGCGCGAGATGCCTCGATGCAGCATCTCGAATTCCCCTTCCCATACCGGAAAGGCCAGCGGGAACTGGTGAGCGGTGTCTACCGCACGATTCTGCGGAAAAAAGAACTCTTCGTCCAGGCGCCGACCGGCATCGGAAAAACAATGTCCACGGTCTTTCCGGCGATCCGCGCGATCGGAGAGGGCTGCGGTGACCGCCTCTTCTATCTGACGGCGAAAACCATCACCCGCACCGTGGCGGAGGAGGCGGTCTCGATTCTAAAAGAGAAAGGACTGCAGTTCAAAGCGATCACTCTGACGGCGAAAGAAAAAATGTGCGTCCTCGATGAGCCGGAGTGCGATCCGATCCACTGCCCGCGTGCGAAAGGCCACTTTGACCGGATCAATGCGGCGGTGTACGAGATGCTGACGGAATGCGATTCCTACACCAGAGAGGAAGTCCTGCGCCAGGCGGAAAAATGGAATGTCTGCCCGCACGAGCTCCAGTTTGACGTGGCTTCGTGGGTGGACGGCGTGATCTGTGATTACAACTATGCATTTGATCCGACCTCGAAATTAAAACGCTTTTTTGCAGAAGGAACGAAGGGCGGCTACATCTTTCTGATCGACGAGGCGCACAACCTGGTTGAACGGGGCCGCGATATGTTCAGTGCCACGCTCGTCAAAGAGGAGATTTTAAAGGTCCGCCAGCTCCTCCGCCCGTATGCGCCGGGCAAAAAGCTCGAGAAGGCGCTGAACCGCTGCAATCATCAGATGCTGGTCTACAAAAGAGAGTGCGATTCCTGCACGGAGCTGGAAAGCGTATCGACGTTTCTTCTGATGGTCAATCAGCTGCTGGAAGAGCTGGCGGGCTGGCTGGAAGCACACAAGACGAGCGAAATCCGGAAGCAGGTTCTGGAATTTTACTTTAACCTGCGGAATTTTTCAGAGATTTACAATTTAGTCGATGAAAATTATCTGATCTACACGAGTTATCTCGATAACGGCGATTTTGCACTGCGCCTGTTCTGCGTCAATCCGGCGGAGAATCTGCAGCAGTGCATCAACCAGGGGCGGTCGGCCGTCTTCTTTTCCGCGACGCTGCTGCCGGTGCAGTATTATAAGAAGATGTTCAGCACGAACACGGACGATTACGCGATTTACGTGGAGTCTCCGTTTGATCCCACGAAGCGGTGTCTGGCGATCGGAAGCGAGGTCAGCACGAAGTATCAGAGGAGAAACCGCGCAGAGTTTGAGAAGATCGCAGCCTACCTGAACGAGATGATCCAGAGCCGGAAGGGCAACTATATGGCGTTCTTCCCGTCATACCGCCTGATGCAGGATGTCTATGCGGTCTATGAAGAATTGTATGCGGATGAAAACGTGACCTGCCTGATCCAGGAGTCGGCGATGCGGGAGCAGGAGAGAGAAGAGTTTCTGGAAGCGTTTGCGAAAGACAACGAGAAAACGCTGGTGGGATTCTGTATCATGGGCGGCATTTTCTCGGAAGGAATTGATCTGGACGGCGAAAAGCTGATCGGCGCGGCCGTTGTGGGAGCCGGAATCCCGCAGGTGGGGCCGGAGAGAGAACTTTTAAAGCAATATTTCGACCGCAGCGGAGAGAACGGTTTCGACTACGCGTACCGCTATCCCGGCATGAATAAAGTATTGCAGGCGGCAGGGCGCGTGATCCGCACGACGGAGGACACGGGTGTGATTCTGTTGCTCGACGAGCGGTTCCGAAACAGGGAGTACCGCGAGCTGTTCCCAAGAGAGTGGGAGGACTGCCGGATTGTGCAGCGCAGCAGCCTCCCGGAGGTAATCCATTCGTTTTGGGAGAGGGTGGATTGTGAGAGCGGATCAAAAGCCGGGCAGCAGGAAATGAAATCCCGGTACGGCGCTGAACGTTACGTGTGATCCGCGCGGTTCCGGTATTCACTCGGGGAGCAGCCCATCTGCTGGCGGAAAATTTTAGAAAAGTAGGCAGGACTGGAAAATCCGGTCTGTTCGGCTACGGAAGTGATACTGGCCTGGCGCTCGAGAAGGAGCGGCAGGCTTTTTTCAATGCGGTAGTCGAGCAGGTAGTCAAACAGCGACTCGTTCATGCATTTCTTGAAGAAACGGCAGCACTCACTGCGGCAGATGTGGATCTGCGCGGCGAGATCCTCGAGCGTCAGATGCTCCATATAGTGGCGGTGGATGTAGTCGAGCAGAATGCGGAGCCGTTCGACATCGCGCGCCGCCGCGGTATTCTGGGATTCACCGGAAAAGGAAGCATGGCGGTAAATCTCAATCCAGATCGAGAGCAGAAGCTCCTGAATTTCCATTTCAAATGCGGCCGGCTGCGACAGCGAGAGGTCGTAGATGCGGTGCATACAGGTAAGCACCTTGTTCTGCCAGTCGATCTCCGGAGAAAAGACAATGGAGGCGAGCTGCATATCCGTCAGGACCGGTTCGACGTAGCGCGTCTGGATTACACTGTTTGAAAAACCATAGAGAAAGCGCGGGGCGAATGTGGTTGAAATATAGACGCAGTCCATCCCGTCGATCATGTGGCCGGTGTGAGGCGCATTCGTGTTGCAGAAAATGCCGTCCCCCTCTTTTAAGACATACGATTTTCCATTGACCTGATACCCGATCTGTCCTGAAAGGACAAACGTCAGCTCAATCTCCGGGTGCCAGTGCCAGGAAAAGGAGCCGCGCTCGTAGCAGGAGAGCTGTTCGTAACTGACATTGACGGGAAATTCATAACGGCCGTGGGCCTTTAATTCACGGTTTTCTTTATCCAGGCGAAGCTGCATGAAACGTACCTCCAGACGATAAAATTCATAAGAAATCATACGATAAGTAAAGTATGCGGCAAAAAGAAGAAAAAAACAAGGAAAAATCGAAGATCACCTCAATATAATTATCGTTTGCCCTAATATTGTTGTTGCGAAGGAGCGTATGGCTCACTATAATGATACTTAAGAAGATAAGAAAAACACACACAAACACACAATACACACACAACAAACGAAACCACGAAAACAACACACCAAAAAGAAAAGGAGACAACAAAATGAAACAGCAGGTACTGGATTGTTTTGCAAAACTGTTCGGGGGAGAGGGCGACATCCGCACCTACTTCGCACCTGGACGTGTGAACCTGATCGGTGAGCACACCGATTACAACGGGGGCCACGTATTTCCATGCGCACTGACCATCGGAACTTACATGGCAGCAAGAAAACGTGACGACAGAAAACTTCGTTTTTACTCCATGAACTTTGAGAAACTCGGCGTGGTAGAATCTTCCCTCGACGAGTTCCTGATGGGAAAAGAAGGCAACTGGACCGCATATCCGAAGGGAATGATGTGGGCATTCGGCCAGAAGGGCTTCCCGGTAGAGCAGGGCTTCGATATCGCGCTTTACGGAAACATTCCGAATGGATCCGGCCTTTCCTCTTCCGCATCCGTTGAGACGGTAACCGGCGTAATGCTGCGTGACATGTTCGGATACGACACCATCTCCATGATCGACATCGCTCTGTACGGCCAGTTCTCCGAGAACAACTACAACGGCGTCAACTGCGGTATCATGGATCAGTTCGCCATCGCCATGGGCAAAAAGGACTGTGCGATCTTCCTTGACACCAGCGATCTGAAATATGAGTACGCACCGGTTAAACTGGAAGGCGCAAGAATTGTCATCTCCTGCAGCAACAAGAAACGAGGCCTTGGCGACTCCAAATACAACGAGCGCCGCAGCGAGTGCGAGACTGCTCTGGCTGAGATTCAGAAAGTCAAAGACATCAAGAGTCTTGGCGAGCTGACTGAGGAAGAGTTTGAGACAGTGAAAGATGCCATCAAAGATCCGGTCCGCCAGAAACGTGCAAAACATGCCGTTTACGAGAACCAGAGAACCGTTCAGGCCGTTGCAGCTTTAAAGGAAAATGACATCGCAAAATTCGGCGAGCTGATGAACGCATCCCACGTTTCCCTGCGTGATGACTATGAGGTAACCGGAATCGAGCTGGATACTCTTGTGGAAGAAGCATGGAACTGCCCGGGTGTCATCGGATCCCGTATGACAGGCGCAGGCTTCGGCGGATGCACCGTCAGCATCGTAAAGACAGAAGATATTGACAACTTCATCGCAAAAGTAGGCGCAGCTTACAAAGAAAAAATCGGTTATGCCGCAGACTTCTATGTCGTAGACATCGGAGACGGCGCAGGCGTATTAAAATAAGAAACAAAAAGCCGGATCGGCAGCAGGGAGGAAGCTACAGTGATCAACGAGAGTATTGCAAAACTGGTAAAATATGGAGAAAATGCCGGTCTTGTTTCGGGACTGGATAAAATCTATGCGACAAACCGGATTCTGGAAGTCATGCAGATTTCCGATTACGAAGAGCCGGAGCAGATTCCGGAGAACCCGGATCTGGAAGAGACTTTAAATGAACTGCTTGATGATGCAGCTAAGCGCGGTCTTCTCGAGCACAACAGCGTCGTTTACCGTGATCTGTTCGACACGAAACTGATGGACTGCCTGATGCCGCGTCCGGG
Source organism: Fusicatenibacter sp. (assembly GCF_050872605.1). Lineage (GTDB taxonomy): Bacteria > Bacillota > Clostridia > Lachnospirales > Lachnospiraceae > Fusicatenibacter. The sequence goes on along the minus strand of NZ_JBNMHD010000013.1, from coordinate 48,407 downwards.
TGAGGTGGTAAAGAAGTTTGAAGAACTCTATGCGAAAAGCCCGCAGGAGGCAACCGATTACTTCTACAAACTGAGCCAAGATTCCAACTACATCCGCAGATACCGCATCGCAAAGGATATCCGCTGGAGCGTACCGAGTGTCTACGGCGATATCGATATCTCGATCAACCTCTCCAAACCGGAGAAGGACCCGAAGGCGATTGCGGCTGCCAAACTGGCAAAACAGAGCGGTTATCCGAAATGCCTGCTCTGCAAGGAGAATGTGGGCTATGCGGGACGCGTCAACCACCCGGCTCGCCAGAACCACCGCATCATTCCGCTGACGATCAATCAGACGGAGTGGGGCTTCCAGTACTCGCCGTATGTGTATTACAACGAGCACTGCATCGTGTTCAATTTCCAGCATAACCCGATGAAGATCGAGCGTGCGACGTTTGTGAAGCTGTTTGACTTTATCAAACTGTTCCCACACTACTTCATCGGTTCCAATGCGGATCTGCCGATCGTCGGAGGCTCTATTTTAAGCCACGATCATTACCAGGGCGGCCACTATACCTTCGCAATGGCAAAAGCGCCGATCGAGCGCCATTTTACCATCAAAGGATACGAGGATGTGGAAACCGGCATCGTCAAATGGCCGCTGTCCGTCATCCGAATCCGTCACAAAGATGAGAAACGGCTGATTGATCTGGCAGAGCATATCCTGAACTGCTGGAGAGGTTACACGGATGAGGATGCGTTTGTATTCGCCGAGACTGACGGAGAGCCACACAACACGATCACGCCGATCGCAAGAAAAGTGGGCGATACGTTCGAACTCGATCTGGCGCTGCGCAACAACATCACGACGGACAAATGCCCGCTCGGTGTTTACCATCCGCATGCACAGTATCATCACATCAAAAAAGAGAACATCGGCCTTATTGAGGTTATGGGACTTGCGATTCTGCCGGCGCGCTTAAAAGATGAGCTGGAAGAGCTTTCCAAATGCCTCGTAGAGGGAAAAGATGTCCGCGCTGTCGCAGAGCTGGAGAAACATGCCGACTGGGTAGACGAATTCCTGCCGCGCCATCCGGAGCTGAACAGCGAAAATGTGATGGATATCCTGAAAGAGGAAGTCGGAAAAGTCTTTGTCGGCGTACTCGAGGATGCCGGCGTTTACAAGTGCACCGAGGAAGGTAGAAGTGCATTTGCAAAATTCATGGAAACGTTGTAGAATAAACTAAATGCTTCAATTAACCCGCTGCGGCAAAAAAGCAGCAGCGAAGGAAAACATGGAGGATACCAAAATGAAAATCTTAGTTACTGGCGGTGCAGGCTATATTGGAAGCCACACCTGTGTGGAACTGCTGAACGCAGGCTATGACGTTGTTGTCATGGACAACCTTTACAATGCAAGTGAGAAAGCCATCGAGCGTGTAGAACAGATTACCGGAAAGAAAGTAACCTTCTACAAAACCGATATGCTGGACCGCGAAGGCGTAAAGAAAATTTTCGACAACGAGAAAATCGACGCTGTCATCCATTTCGCAGGCTTAAAAGCAGTCGGCGAGTCCGTACATAAACCGATTGAATATTATCACAACAACATGACCGGAACCCTGATTCTCTGCGATGAGATGAGAAACCACGGCGTAAAGAACATCATCTTCAGTTCTTCTGCAACCGTATACGGCAATCCGGCACAGATTCCGATCACCGAGGAGTGCCCGAAGGGAACCCCGACCAACCCATACGGCTGGACAAAAAGCATGCTCGAGCAGGTTCTGACCGACATCCACACCGCAGATCCGGAATGGAATGTTATCCTGCTTCGTTACTTCAACCCGATCGGAGCGCATAAGAGCGGCCTTATCGGAGAGGATCCGAAGGGCATCCCGAACAACCTGCTTCCGTATGTCGCACAGGTTGCCATCGGAAAACTCGAGTGCATCGGCGTTTTTGGTGATGACTACGATACTCCGGACGGAACTGGTGTCCGCGATTACATCCATGTTGTTGACCTGGCACGCGGCCATGTAAAAGCCATCCAGAAACTGGCTGACAACGAGGGCGTTTCCATTTACAACCTCGGAACCGGCAAGGGCTACAGCGTACTCGATGTCATTCATGCATTTGAAAAAGCCTGCGGCCATCCGCTGAAATACGAAATCAAACCGCGCCGTGATGGTGATATCGCAACCTGCTACTCCAAATGCGACAAAGCAAAAGAGGAGCTTGGCTGGGAGGCTGAGTACGGCATCGAGGAGATGTGTGCCGATTCCTGGAACTGGCAGCAGAAGAATCCGAACGGATATAACGACTAATGTAATGTGAGTGTTATCTGGCGGTCCGCCGATACTTGAAAGAGTGTCGGCGGGCCGTTTTTGTATAGATAAATTCAGTCTTTTTTCACAAAGTCCGGCTTGCTAATTAAGAGGGAATCCGATATAATGTAAGAGTTAAAGTGTCCGTAAAAAAGAGGGGCGGTTTGACATACAAGGAGGAAAAGCATGGACGATAGAAAAAATCAGAACCGGGAACCAGAAAACGGCTCCGGGGGAGGACCGAAAAACAGACAGACGATACTCATTATCCTGATCTGCCTCCTCGTCAGCCTGATGGTGATGGGACTTCTGAACAATGCCCTTGGGGGAATTACTTCAGAGGATCTTGACTATAGCAAATTCCTGGACATGGTAAACAACGATGAAGTGCAGGAAGTTGTCTTGAAATCGGGAACACTGACCGTAACGCCGAAAGACCAGAAATCGGAGGGAATCACCTATCAGGTAACGATGATGGGAGATGAGCAGGAGCTGGTCGATCTGTTACAGGAGAAAGGCATTACGTACCACAAAGATCCGCCGGATTCTACCGGAACGATCATTTACACATTGCTGACAGTCATTCTGCCGGTTGTGATGCTTGTTGCTGTCATGGTATGGGTGATGCGCAGCATGAACAAAGGCGGCGGAGTCATGGGCGTAGGAAAGAGCAAAGCAAAGGCCTACGTACAGAAAGAAACCGGCGTGACATTCCGCGATGTTGCGGGACAGGACGAGGCAAAAGAATCGCTCCAGGAGGTTGTGGATTTCCTGCATAACCCTGGAAAATACACAACGATCGGTGCAAAACTTCCGAAAGGAGCGCTTCTTGTAGGCCCTCCCGGAACCGGAAAAACACTGCTTGCCAAAGCCGTAGCCGGCGAAGCGCACGTACCGTTTTTCTCGATGTCCGCTTCGGAATTTGTCGAGATGTTCGTCGGTGTCGGTGCATCGCGTGTGCGTGACCTGTTTGAGGAAGCAAAGAAAAATGCACCGTGCATCATCTTTATCGATGAGATCGATGCGATCGGAAAGAGCCGTGACAACAGCTACAACAGCAACGACGAGCGGGAGCAGACGTTAAACCAGCTCCTTGCCGAGATGGACGGATTTGACAGCTCCAAGGGTGTTCTGATCCTTGCGGCGACAAACCGCCCGGAGGTGCTTGACCCGGCGTTGCTGCGTCCAGGCCGTTTTGACCGCCGGATTATCGTAGAAAGACCGGACCTGAAAGGCCGTGTGGAAATCCTGAAAGTACATGCCAAGAACGTATCGCTCGATGAGACGGTTGATCTCGACGGCATTGCACTTGCGACATCGGGAGCCGTTGGTTCTGATCTTGCAAATATGATCAACGAGGCAGCGATTCTTGCGGTCAAGAACGGAAGAAAAGCCGTTTCCCAGAAGGATCTTCTCGAGGCAGTCGAGGTTGTCCTCGTCGGAAAAGAGAAGAAGGACCGCATCTTGAGTCAGGAAGAGCGAAAGATCGTTTCCTACCACGAGGTAGGCCACGCACTTGTTACTGCACTGCAGAAGGATTCCGAGCCGGTACAGAAAATCACGATTGTGCCGCGTACGATGGGTGCGCTCGGCTACGTCATGCAGGTGCCGGAGGAGGAGAAATACCTCAACACGAAGAGCGAACTCGAGGCGATGATCGTCGAGTGCCTCGGCGGAAGAGCGGCAGAGGAGATCGTCTTCGGCAACGTGACAACGGGAGCTTCGAATGATATCGAGAAAGCGACGAAGATTGTCCGCGCGATGATCACGCAGTACGGTATGTCGGAGAAATTCGGTCTGATCGGTCTTGCGACCCAGCAGAATCAGTACCTCGACGGAAGAATGGTCTTAAACTGCGGCGATGCCACAGCAACCGAAATCGACCACGAGGTCATGAAGATCCTGAAAGAGTCGTATGAGCAGGCAAAAGAACTTCTGGCAGCTAACCGCGATGCGATGGATGAAATCGCAGCTTACCTGATCCGGAAAGAGACGATCACCGGAAAAGAATTTATGGAGATTTTTCATCAGGTGATTGCAAAACGGAATGGAAACGCGGAAGAAGCGGTTGAAAATCCAGAAAATACAGAAACAGAAAATACAGCACTTCCGGAGGCGGATTTTACCGTAAATCCAGAAGTATAAAAAGAAAGTGAAAAGGCCCGGCGGGAGCAGAGAAAACGATCTCTGCACGCTGGGCATTTTCAACATTACAGTCCCAAAAAGAGGAGGGTCATATGGCGTTTGATATCCAGGAAGAACTGAAAAAACTGCCGGGAAAACCCGGCGTCTATCTGATGCACGACGCGGACGACACAATTATCTACGTGGGAAAGGCGATTTCGCTGAAAAACCGTGTCCGCCAGTATTTCCAGACGAGCCGCAACAAAGGGCCGAAGATTGAGCGGATGGTCACGCATATCGCCCGCTTTGAGTATATTGTGACGGATTCCGAACTGGAGGCGCTCGTGCTGGAGTGCAACCTTATCAAAGAGCACCGTCCGAAATACAATACGATGCTGAAAGATGACAAGGCGTACCCGTACATTAAGGTGACCGTGAACGAGGATTTTCCACGCATTCTGTTTTCCCATCAGATGAAGAAGGACAAGGCGAAATATTTCGGCCCGTACACGAGCGCCGGAGCTGTGAAAGATACGATCGAACTGCTGCGGAAGCTGTACGATATCCGTTCCTGCAATAAGAGCCTGCCAAAGGAGATCGGTAAGGACCGCCCGTGTCTTTACTATCATATCCACCAGTGCAAGGCGCCGTGCCAGGGATACATTTCCAAAGAAGAGTACGGCGAGCAGATCAAAAAGGCGATCAGTTTCCTGAATGGAAATTACAATGACATTATCAAAGAGCTGACTGGAAAAATGACGGAGGCGGCTGAGGAGATGCGGTTCGAGCAGGCGGCGGAGTACCGTGATCTGATCGACAGCGTGCGCAGGATCGGCGAGCGGCAGAAGATTACGAACAGTGACGGCGAGGACAAGGATGTCATTGCGCTTGCGATGGACAAAGAGGATGCGGTGGCGCAGGTCTTCTTTATCCGGAATGGAAAGCTGATCGGGCGGGAGCATTATTATCTGCGGATCGGCGAGGAGGAGCAGAAAAACGAGGTGCTGCTCACATTTATGAAACAGTTCTACTCCGGCACGCCGTTCATCCCGCGGGAAATCATGATTTCCGAGGAGATTGCCGAGCAGGAGCTGATGGAAGAGTATTTAAGCAGCAAGCGCGGCCAGAAGGTCCGCATCCGTGTGCCGAAAAAGGGCAGCAAGGAAAAGATGGTGGAACTGGCGGAGCGGAACGCGCAGATTGTTCTCGACCAGGACCGCGAGCGGATCAAGCGGGAAGAGGGACGGACGATCGGCGCCGTAAAAGAGATCGCCAGATGGCTGAACCTGCCGTCCATCGACCGCATCGAGGCGTACGATATCTCCAATATCAGCGGTTTCCAGTCGGTCGGCTCGATGATCGTCTACGAGAAAGGAAAGCCAAAGCGCGCCGATTACCGAAAATTCAAGATCAAATCCGTCGAGGGACCGAACGATTACGCCAGTATGAAAGAGGTCTTAAGCCGCCGTTTTCTGCGCGGCATCCAGGAGGACAGCGGTTTCGAGCGGCTGCCGGACCTGATCATGATGGACGGCGGACGCGGCCAGGTCAACATTGCGCTTGAGGTGCTTGAAGAAATGGATCTTGCGATTCCGGTCTGCGGTATGGTAAAGGACGACAAGCACCGCACGAGGGGCCTGTATTTCCGAAACGTGGAAATCCCGATCGACCGGAACAGCGAGGGATTCAAACTGATCACACGCGTGCAGGACGAGGCGCACCGCTTTGCAATCGAATACCACCGCCTGCTGCGGAGCAAGGGACAGGTCCACTCGATTCTCGACGACATCCCGGGCATCGGACCGACAAGAAGGAAAGAACTGATGCGCCACTTTCAGGGAATTGATGATATCAAGGCGGCAACCGTGGAAGAACTTTCCGGACTTCCGGGCATGAACAAAAAGGCGGCGGAGCAGGTTTACACATTCTTTCACGCACCTGCACAGGAGGAAAATGAGAATTCGTCAAAATAGTTAAATTTCCAGGTTGCCCGTGATGCTTTATTGTGCTAAAATTATAGAAGAGACGGATTTAAAAAGACGTCGAATGAAGTCGGAGGACAGGAAAATGAAAGAAATTGAAATGACCAAAATGGTGGAGGAAATGGATCTCCGCAACCTGACACCAGAGGTTGATATGACAGATCTTGTCATTGCCACACCGGATATCAACCGTCCTGCACTGCAGCTGACCGGCTACTATGAGCATTTTGCCAATGAGCGTGTGCAGATCATCGGTTATGTAGAGTTCACGTATCTGCAGCATCTTGAGGAGAGCGAGCGCGTCCGCGCGTTTGAAGAGTTTGTAAGCCGTAAGATCCCATGTGTCATTTTCACAACGAAAATGATTCCGGGACAGGAAATTCTGGATCTGTGCAATCGTTACCAGGTACCGGCCTTTGCGGTAGACAAATCGACTTCCGTTTTCATGGCTGAAATCATCCGCTGGCTGAATGTCCAGCTTGCCCCGATGATCTCCATCCACGGCGTGCTGGTCGATGTATTCGGCGAGGGCGTCCTGATCATGGGCGAGAGCGGAATCGGAAAGAGCGAGGCTGCACTGGAGCTGATCAAACGAGGCCATCGTCTCGTCAGCGATGATGTGGTTGAAATCAGCCGTGTCAGCGACATTACGCTGGTCGGAACGGCACCGGATATCACGCGTCACTTTATCGAGCTGCGCGGTATCGGTATCATCGACGTCAAGACACTGTTTGGTGTCGAGAGCGTAAAAGATACCCAGTCCATCGATCTTGTCATCAAGCTCGAGGAGTGGGACAAAGAGAAAGAATACGACCGTCTGGGCCTGGAAGAAGAGTATATTGAGTTCCTTGGAAACAAGGTTGTCTGCCATTCCCTTCCGATCCGTCCGGGCCGTAACCTGGCGATCATCGTAGAAACCGCTGCTGTCAACCACAGACAGAAGAAGATGGGCTACAATGCCGCACAGGAGCTGTACCGCCGTGTACAGGCTAATTTAGTGAAAAAAAGAGAGGAGAAGTAAAAAAATGGCAAACTATGTATTTGGAATCGATGTTGGGGGTACTTCTGTAAAATGTGGACTGTTCCAGACAGACGGAACTCTGCTGGACAAATGGGAAATCCCGACCCGCACAGAGAACGGCGGAAGCGAAATTCTGCCGGATATCGCAAAAAGCGTAAAAGCAAAAATGGGTGAGAAGAGCATTGCAGCAGATGATGTTGCCGGTGTCGGCATCGACGTACCTGGCCCGGTTAATGACAAAGGTGAGCTTTCCATCGCAGTCAACCTGAACTGGGGATATAAAAATATCGTAAAAGAGCTTTCCGACGAACTCGGCGGAATGACAGTAAAAGCAGCAAACGACGCAAACGCAGCAGCTCTCGGTGAGATGTGGGCAGGCGGCGGAAAGGGAACGAAAAACCTGGTTATGGTTACCCTTGGAACCGGTGTCGGCGGCGGAATCATCCTGGACGGCAAGATCGTAGCAGGTGCTCACGGTGCAGGCGGCGAGGTTGGTCATGCATGTGTTGATCCGGAAGAAGAAGCAGTCTGCAACTGCGGAAACCACGGATGCCTCGAGCAGATGACATCTGCAACCGGTATCGTTCGTCTGACCAAGAAATATCTGGCATCCCATGACACTCCGTCTGTTTTAAGAGAAAGAGGAGAGTCTGTCAGCGCCAAAGCTGTTTTTGACGCATTAAAAGAGGGCGACGAAGCAGCAAAAGACATCGTAGAAGAGTTCTCCGCATACCTCGGAAGAGCACTCGCAGTCTTCGCATGCGTTGTTGACCCGGAAGTTATCGTAGTCGGCGGCGGCGTATCCAAAGCAGGCCAGATCCTGATCGACGGTGTGGCAAAATACTACCGTCAGGCAGCGTTCCTCGCATGCAAAGATACCCCGATTGTACTCGCTTCCCTTGGAAACGATGCTGGTATCTACGGCGCAGCAAAGATGCTGATCGACTGATTGATTCAGATTTTAAACGAAAGATAAGTATAAAAAAACGGTCCTGCTGGCATCTGCCAGAGGGCCGGTTTTTTGTGCATAGACTGACTGAAAAAGTTATTCGGAAGAGCCGCTCTCTTCGGACTGCGGCTGTACTTCCGATATCTCCGCCGGGGTATCCGGTTCTGACGGTGCATCAGGAGTATCCGGTGTGTCAGGAGTCTCCGGTGTATCAGAAGGCGGATCGGCAGGTGTTTCGGTCGGAGCCGGAGTTTCCTGCGGTGCCTCCGTCGGTGTCGGGGTTGCCTGCGGGGTTGATGCTGCGGAAGGGGTTCTGGTCGGCGTCGGTGTTGAGGCCGGCGCAGTGTAGTGGCCCTTGCAACGCTCGGTCGGCAGATCGGATACCGCAAAGTATTCGGTGATGGACGGACAGCTTGAGCGGGCGAGCAGGCCGGTCTTCGTACAGATCGTTGCCTCCTGTACTGTTGCGGAAGTTTCGAAATCCATATCGGCAAGGCCTTCGTGGATTTCATTCATGACCTTTGCCCAGAGACGTTTGTGGAATTCACGGTCGCTCTCCGGAAACTCCGCGTGTGTATCATACGTTGCCCAGATGGCAGCGGTATAATATGGTGTAAAGCCTGCAAAGACGAGATCCTTGGCCTCGTTCGTCGTACCGGTTTTTCCGGCTGCGTGCATATTGTCGAGGCGGGCGGCAACACCGGTACCTTTTTCCAGAACATCCTCCATGGCATTGGTGAGGAGGGAGGCAGTGCTTGCCTTGAAGACCTGCGTTGCCTTGTTTTCTGTGTTGTCAATTAAAACATTTCCCTTGCTGTCGGTAACCTTTGTGTAGAACACCGGCCTGCGGTACTGGCCGCCGTCTGCGATTGCCGCGTAGGCTGCCGTCAGTTCGAGATCACTGACACCGTAGGTGATACCGCCGAGAGCCAGCGGCTGGATCACATCGTATTCCTCGGAGAGTTTGGAAAAACCAAGCTTCTTCAGATAATCAAAGCCGACCTTCGGCGTAATTTCGGTCAGTACCTTGACGGCCGGGATATTGATGGAATTGATGATCGCCTGGCGGACGGTAACATCACCATGATAGGTAAGATCCGAGTTCTGCAGCGGTGTGCCGTCGCTGTAGTTGAACGGCTCATCCTTAATTACCGTAGCGAGTGTAATCTTTCCAAGGTCGAGCGCCGGTCCGTACGCGGAAAGAATCTTGAACGTGGAACCCGGCTGGGAATAATTATCGGTTGCGCGGTTGAAGGTAAGACTTGCTGTTTTTTCGCCGCGTCCGCCGACGATGGCTTTCACGTAGCCGGTGCGCTGATCCATAACGGTCATGCATGCCTGCGGCTGCGGGGTGAAGCTGCTACGTTCGGCAACAATCGTGTCGCCCTCCTGCATGATAGCGGCTTTATACTGGTCGATATAGCTCTGTGCCTCCTCCTGGGAGTCAAAGAGCAGATCGAAATTCGGATCGCTGTTGCGGAAGTAGAGCTGCAGCATCTCTTTGCTGTAGTTCTGTACCTCGCCGTCTGCCTGCTCTACGGTGAGCGCCCAGTCGAGACCGATCTGCGTGTTCGACGGGAAGTTCTTCGGATTCTGGAATTCCGTGTCGAGGATTAACTGCATGTAGGAATCCTGTGTGGTATAGATTTTGAGGCCGCCGCTGTAGACAACGTTCTTTGCCTGCACTTCGGTGTAGCCTTTCTGTACCATCAGATCGTTGATCAGGTTGGTGATGACTTCATCGATAAAGTAGGAGTACGGCGCGCTCTCCGCCTGGGACTGCGTGTGCATGGCGATGCGGTCGTAAACGTTGTCGTTCATGGCAATGGTGTATTCTTCTTCGGTGATGTAGCCCTGCTCTTTCATGTTGTTCAGGATCTTGTCGCGGCGCTGCTGGTTTTTTTCCGGGTGGTTTTTCGGATTATATGCCGTCGGCGCCTTTGGAATTGCGGCAAGAACGGCGCATTCAGAGAGCGTCAGATCTTTTGCATCCTTTCCGAAATACGTCTGCGCTGCCGTCTGGACACCGTAGCAGCCGGAACCTAAGTTGATGGTATTCAGATAATTTTCCAGAATAACGTCTTTGGCGTTTTCACCTTCTGCGGTCAGCGTTTTTTCCAGTTTCAGCGCCAGGTACTGTTCCTGGATTTTTCGCTTGAAGCTCTGCATCCGCGTCTCTTCCATCCAGTCGGTGAAAACATTGTTTTTCAGGAGCTGTTGTGTGATCGTGCTGGCACCCTCGGTAAAATGAAAGCCGTGGCTGACACCGACAACGAAGGCACGGATGATACCGCTTGGGTCGATGCCGTTGTGTTCGTAAAAACGGGCATCCTCAACCGCGACGATCGCGTGCTGCATGTCGAGCGGAATCTCCTCAATCGAGATCGAGACACGGTTTCCCTGCGCCCCGGTCAGCTTCTGTACCTGGTTGCCGTCAGCATCGTAGATAAACGACGCGTTGCCGAGCGGCATGATATTTGCCTCCGAGATATCAGGGGCACTGTCAATCACGCCGCGGACAGCGCCGATCACAAGCCCGGCACCGCAGACGAGAACGACAAGAAGAAGACAGAACGCGATGCGCAGCGCCGTCACGCCGGCCGTCTTTTCAATCTTTCCGTAATGGGACCGCAGATCTTCACGTTTGTCTTCCAGATGACTTTTTCCAAAGTGCATATAGAAAATCCTCCTTATGTTCCTGCAAAACTGATTCAGTTCAGTAACCAATGGTGTTTCTGCCCTGCAAAAAGCAGGGTATACTTATTTTTATTATACCAAACAAAGGGCTGAAATAAAAGTATTTCGTAAAAAGAATGCTGATTTTTCGGAGGTGATATGATAGAATAAAAACATATTTGGTGAAGGAGTACAAAAATATGATCGATCAGTTTCGGACGGTTTACCGGGGTGGAACCGGGGAAATCGTGGAGAAGAAATCACGTTTTATTGCGACGGTGCGTCTGGTGGAATCTGAGGAGGAGGCACTTTTCTGCCTGGAAGCTCTGCGGAAAAAATACTGGGATGCGCGGCATAACTGTTTTGTGTATATTATTGGAGAAAATCAGGAGACGGTGCGCTGCAGCGACGACGGAGAGCCTTCCGGCACGGCAGGACGGCCGATGCTCGATGTGGTACAGGGAGCGGGCCTCCGCAATGTGCTTGTTGTGGTGACACGGTATTTCGGCGGCACACTGCTGGGAACGGGCGGCCTGGTGCGCGCGTACTCGCAGGCGGTGCAGGAGGGGCTGGCAAACAGTGTTCTGATTGACGAGATCTGCGGCGTGCGGCTGTTGATTGAGACGGATTACAACGGCATCGGTAAAATCCAGTATCTGCTCGGTCAGCGGGGGATTCCGATTCTGGAATCCGAGTACACCGATCAGGTGAAAATCCGCGTTCTCGTTCCGAAAACGGAGGTGGACCGTCTCTGCGCGGAGATTACCGAGGGGACGAACGGAAAGGCAAAACTGGAAAAAGAAGAGGAGCTGTACTTTGCGCAGAACGACGGAGAGCTGATCTTCGGGGATGCGCTGACGCAGTATAAGAATCTGGAAGCAGAAGAATTATCATAAAGGAGGATGCGACATGAGGTTTCCGGAAAATCTGAAAAAGGGCGGAACGATCGGCTTTGTGGCACCATCGTTTGGATGCACAACAGAGCCATACAAGTCCGCGTTTGCAAATGCACAGAAAAAATGGAAAGAGATGGGATATCAGCTGGATCTTGGGCCAAACTGCTATGCAGAGCACGGCATCGGAATCAGCGCGGCACCGGAGGAGTGCGGAAAAGAGCTGACGGAATATTATGTCAGTGAGAAGAATGACTGTCTGATTTCCTGCGGCGGCGGAGAGCTGATGTGCGAGGATCTCGATTACGTGGATTTTGAAAAGATCAGAAAGGCACCGGCGAAATGGTATCTCGGCTATTCTGACAATACGCATTTTACGTATCTTCTGCCGACCCTCTGCGATACGGCGGCTGTTTACGGTCCGTGTGCGAGTGATTTCGGCATGGAGCCGTGGCATAAATCCGTAGCGGATGCGTTTGGCGTACTGACGGGAGAAGTGCGTACCGTCCGTGGCTATGAGGGATGGGAAAGAGACGATGCGAAGGGCAGAAGCGAGGAAAATCCGTATCTGCCGTACCAGATTACAGAACCGCGCGTTCTGCGCCGCTTCCCGGATGCGGACAGCAAATTTGAGGGACGGCTCATCGGCGGCTGCCTCGACTGTCTCGTCAATATTCTTGGAACGAAGTACGACGGAACGGTTGATTTTGTGGAAAAATATAAAGAGGACGGTTTTGTCTGGTTTCTGGAAGCGTGCGATCTGAATGTCTTTGCGATCCGCCGCGCAATCTGGCAGATGGAGCACGCCGGCTGGTTCCAATATGTGAAAGGCTTTCTGATTGGCCGCCCGCTGCAGTTCGGACAGAAATTCGGGGAACTCGACCAGTACCGCGCCGTGACGGATCTGCTTGGAAAATACAACGTGCCGATTGTGATGGATCTCGACATCGGACACCTTCATCCGGCGATGCCGCTGATCGTCGGAAGTTATGCGAAGGTGTCCGTGGAAGAAAATGAGATTGAAATTAAGATGGAGTGCCGTTAGAACGCTTTTGAAAAATATTTTCTCGAGCGGCAGGGCAGAGCCTGTGGGAAAATGTTTGCGCGCGTAGAAGAACTATCGGCGCATCCGGCAGATGCCGCGGAGCTTTTTGACATCGAGAATCGTGACCGTGCCGCGGGAGAGTGCGACGATGCCGTCTTTCTCGAACGACTTTAAGGTGCGGGAAACGACCTCTCTGGCACTGCCGAGGTTCCGCGCGATCTGCTCGTGCGTGGTGGAGAGCACCGGGGAACCGGTGCGGATGCGTTCATCCTCGAGATATCCGGCAAGGCGCTGGTCAAGCCGCGTAAAGAGAAGCTGGCCCATCGCCCACATGACTTCGGAAAAATGCTCCGTTGTTTCCCGGTAAATGTAGTTTTCAACGTAAATATTCTGATTCATCAGTCTGCGGAACGTGCTGGCCGGAGTGATGAGAACTTTCGTCTCCTCCTCGGCCTCAATCAGAATATCAAAGCTGATTTCCTGCATCGCACAGGAGGCAGACAGCGTGCAGACTTCGCCGGGACCGGTGGTAAACAGGGTAATTTCCCGCTGCTCGCCGGACTGGATAAAGATGCGGAGTTTGCCGGAGAGGACAAGCAGAACGCCGAGACAGTCATCGTCACAGCTGTAGAGAAAATCGCCGCGCTGATACGTCGTCAGGACGGAAGAGAGCACGAGTGTCTGCTGTTCATCGGCGGTAAGCTTTGGATAAAATGGATAATGCTCCTGAAAACAAGATTCCAGAAAAGATGACATAAATAAAACTCCTTTCGGAAGAAGATCGTTCTTTTGTAAGCTGCGGCAGCAGCCGTTTCTTCCATGATAGAAAAGAACAGAAAAAAATGCAAGAAAAAACGTATCGGTTTTGTGCCGATACGTTTTTTTCTTGCATTTCCAATATTACGCTGTTTATTTTACAGAGTTAATCAGCTCTTCCAGCTCCTCATAGGAAATGGCGCCGACGTTTTTCTTTACGAGCTCACCGTTTTTGAAGAAAGCGAGGGTCGGAACGCTCATGACTTTAAAGGATCTTGCCAGCTCCGGTGCTTCGTCAACGTCTACTTTGTAGAACTGGATCTCCGGCATATCCTCAGCCGCCTCTTCGATGACCGGGGCGAGCATTTTGCACGGTCCGCACCAGGTAGCAAAGAAATCAACAACGGCAACGCCAGGTGCTGCCTGCAGAGCTTTTTCGAAGTTTTCGGATGTAACATGAATTAATGACATAATAGAAGTCCTCCTTTTTATTGTACGGGTAATTCCCGGTAACTGTTTTTCTGTTGTGACTGTAGAATACCACAGCAGAACGGGAAGTTCTGTGACTAAGTCACAAAATGATTTCTTATTTTTTATTTCGGTTCTTTTCCCTGGCGGAAGCATTCGATCATTTCACCGGTCAGACTGATGAGGTTCGGAGTCTCCGGAAGGGAACCGCGGTCAAACCACTCGGCGACGGAGAGCTCCTCGCGGTCGAGGGTAATGGACGGATCGCCGTCCACATCGCAGTAGAATCCGGCGAGCAGCGAGCCGCTGAAGGACCACGGCTGACTCTTATAGTATCTCAGATTTTTCACCTTTAATCCGACTTCTTCCATGACTTCGCGGTGCACGGTCTGTTCCAGCGTCTCACCGACCTCGGTATAGCCGGCCACGAGGGCGTACTGGCGATGGCTGCTGTGGGAAGGTGCGTACTTCGTGAGCAGCAGGCGGTCACCGTCGGTGATGGCAACGATGACGCTCGGGCAGATGACCGGATAGAAGAGTGCGCCGCAGGAAGGGCACTGCATCGCGCGTTCATTTCCAGGCGCATGCATCTTCGTTCCGCAGCGGCCGCAGTATGTGTGGTCCGTGTACCAGGTATGGATCTGGTAACCGGTGATGCCGGCAAACCCGAGCCATCCCGGAACGGCGCGGCGCAGAATCAGTGTGTTTTCATATTTCCAGCAGTCAAATTCCGGAAGCTGCGGACTGCGCAGTTCATAATAGTCCGTCTCATCAATGCGGAACAGAAATTTTGCCTTTTCTTTAATCTCCGGAAAAACAGCTGCAATTTCCGCGATGGAAGGGTAGCGGATTTCGGGATCTTCGAAATTGCACAGAATTGTGTGATGACCGTAAATTAAAACAAGATCCGTATCGTTCGGAACAGAAGGCTGGTAATCTACATAATATTTATGCGGAGCAATGTCCTGAATCATAAGAACTCCTTTCTTTGGTAAAAAAGTTTTTGAAAAAACAAAAAACCGAAATTCCTGTGAAGAAATTTCGGTAATAAAAAGAGCGCGAGACGGGATTCGAACCCGCGACCCCAACCTTGGCAAGGTTGTACTCCACCCCTGAGCCACTCGCGCATATTCATCCTTTAGGATGAAGCGGGTGATGGGAATCGAACCCACGTATCCAGCTTGGAAGGCTGGTGTTCTACCATTGAACTACACCCGCAGATGATTGGCACTGATTTTTTTTCTCTGTCTTGTTGACTGCCGTGCCTCACTGACAAAACGTATTCTACAGGAAAGCCGGAGAAAAGTCAACCCCTTTTTTAAAAAAAATTAAAAAAATTTTTGAAATACTGAAAAAGGTGAAAATTCAGGGCAAATGGCGCGAGTGAACGTCCGGTGAATAGCACGTAAATATCAGTCTTGTTCCTGGAAGGAAAGTGTACTATAATAAAAAAACGGAAAACAAAGAAAAAGGGGGAACTTCCCTATGCAGGAGAATGGAGCAGAACCTCTGGTCGCCTGTACCGGCTGCCAGGGCTGCATGCCGTGTATGGTAAAGATCAACATCCCATTGATGTTCGAACTCTACAACCGGACGGAGAGCGAAGGCATCGAGGCCGTCCGCGCAGAATACGAAGGTCAGGAAAAACGCGCCGACGACTGCATCAACTGTTACCGCTGTGAAAAACAGTGTCCGCAGCACCTCGGGATCGGCATTCTGATGCAGGATATTGCAGAAACCTTCGAAGAATAGAAAAACCGGCATCTGTGCAATTTAAAGAGAAATTTTAATCTTTCTATAAAATATTTGGGGAAAAACTGGACTTATCTGAAAAATTTGATATAATAGAAAGGTAGTGACAGGGAAATTTTATGCTAAGATCTGGAAAGAAGAGCCCTGTCAATTCTTATGGGAGGAAAAATACATGGATGCCATTGATTATAAGATTCTGAAGATATTGCAGAAAAATGCCCGCGAGACGGCTTCCAATATCAGCAAAGAGATTCATTTATCGGTTTCTGCAGTCATCGAGAGAATCCGCAAAATGGAAGAAACCGGAGTGATTAAAGAATACACCATTATTGTAGACGAAAAGAAAACGGGAAATGAGATGACCGCGCTGATGGAAGTCAGCCTGGAGCATCCGAAGTTCTTTGACAGTTTTGCAGACGCGATCCAGAAACTGGAGTACATCGTATCCTGCTATTATCAGACCGGAGATTTTGATTTGATTATCCGCATTTCCTGTCACTCATCCGACGAACTCGAAGAAATCCACCGCCAGGTGATGAGCCTTCCGGGCGTCGATGCGACAAGAACGCATGTAGTGCTGAAAAATGTAAAAAATATCTATTCCGCCATCCGCAGACCGGACAAATAAAAACCGGCACAGCCGGAATCTGATACGAGAGCGTGTCTGAAAATAATCCGAAAGAGTTTTCAGGCACGTTTTGGCGTCTCAGAAAAAGTACGGAAAGAAAGAAGGAAAAAAGTGAACAGATACTTACGCTGTTATGCAGAGATTTCGCTTGAAGCGATCGGGCATAACATCAGAGAAGTGAAAAAAAGACTGCCGGAGGGTGTGAAACTCCTTGGCGTTGTAAAAGCGAATGCCTACGGCCACGGTGCCGTTCCGGTAGCATCCTATCTGGAAAACCAGGTTGATTATTTTGCAACCGCAACGATTGAGGAGGCCGTCGAGCTCAGAGAAAACGGCATTTCCGCGCCGATCCTGATTCTCGGCTACGTGTCCCCGTCCCAGTACAGCGACCTTGTGGAATATGACATCACTCAGACGATCGACAGCTACGCACAGGCACTTGCCCTGGAAAAAGAGGCAGCACGCCAGAACCGGAAAGCAAAAGCACACCTCGCGGTCGATACCGGCATGACGCGGATCGGCTTCCAGGTGACGGAGCACGATGCGGATGAGGCGGCAAAAATCGCGGATCTTCCGCACATCGAGCTGGAAGGTATGTTTACGCATTTCTCCTGCGCCGATCAGGAAGACAAGACGTACTGTTCGGTGCAGATGAAAAAATATGATAAGATGACGGCACTTTTAGCCGAGCGCGGCGTGACGATTCCGCTCCGCCATATCTGTAATTCTGCCGGAATCATGGAATTTGACGATCACCGCTTTGAGATGGTGCGTTCCGGTATCATTACCTACGGCATTTATCCGTCCGAGGAGGTAAAAAAAGAGCGCCTCGATCTGATCCCGGCGCTTTCCTGGAAGAGCCATGTCATCCATGTGAAAGAAGTCGGCCCGGGCATCGGCGTCAGCTACGGCGCCACGTATGTGACCGAAAAACCGATGACGCGGATCGCAACCGTTTCAGCCGGCTATGCGGACGGCTATCCGAGAGCTCTCTCGAACCAGGGCTGCGTGCTGATCCACGGGAAAAAGGCACCGATCATCGGAAGAATCTGTATGGATCAGATGATGGTGGATGTGACCGACATCCCGGATGTGCAGGTGGAGGACGTCGTAACACTTGTCGGAACTGACGGGGATGAGACCATCACGATCGAAGAGATTGCCAACCCGGCGGCGCGTTTCGATTACGAGATGCTCTGCGATATCAGCAGCCGTGTGACAAGGGTTTATAAATAGTTACAAAATAAAAAATCAAAGTCTCCGAAGACGGGAAAAAGCAGAATCTGCTGACCGTTTCGGAGACTTTTTTGTGTTGGAACAGGTTTTCTGGATTATTTGACCGGTGCGGGTTGACAGGCAGTGCCGGAGTATGGTAGGATACCAATTAGTTTAGCGTAGTACAGTGATAACATGATCGCGTAGAAAAGGAGAACATTATTATGAAAAAGAAAATGGTTAGCATTTTGACAGCAGCCTTTTGTGCATCGGCCCTGCTGGCTGGCTGCGGCTCCGCAGACACAGCAAAAACATCTGCCTCATCAGCAGGAGCAGCATCCTCTTCCGCAGACGGAACGACAACCTTTACCGTAGGCTTCGATGCAGAATACCCGCCGTACGGCTACATGGACGATGAGACCGGCGATTACACCGGATTTGACCTGGAGCTCGCCGAGGCAGTCTGCGAGATTTACGGCTGGAAGCTGGTAAAAACCCCGATCAACTGGGATGCGAAAGATACCGAGCTGAATTCCGGTGCGATTGACTGCATCTGGAACGGCTTTACCATGAACGGCAGAGAGGACGATTACACCTGGTCCGATCCGTACGTGGACAACAGCCAGGTGATGGTTGTATCCGAGAACTCCGGCATCAACAGCCTGTCCGATCTGGCAGGAAAGACGGTCGGTGTGCAGGCAGCATCCGCAGCACTCGATCTTTTGCAGAGTGAGGAAGAAGGCGGTCAGAAAGAACTTGCCGATACTTTCGCCGCTCTGCAGCAGTTCCCGGATTACAACAATGCGTTTGTAGAGCTTCAGGCAGGCTCCATCGATGCGGTTGCCATGGATATCGGCGTTGCCAAATATCAGCTGGAAAGCCGCGGAGAAGGATACAAAATCCTCGACGAGCACCTGAACTCCGAGAAATATGCGATCGGATTCAAAAAAGGAAATACCGAGCTCTGCGATAAAGTAAACGAAGGCCTGCAGCAGGTTCTGGCCGACGGAACATTCGACAAGCTCGCAGAAAAATACGGAATCGCAGACATGGTGTGTCTGGAGAAAAAAGGAGAGTAAAGCAGCATGAAGTTGTCCATGATTCTATCACAGCTTAGTACCGGAATGGCGGGAACGATCTCGATATTTGTCCTGACGCTCGTATTTTCCCTGCCGCTCGGTCTGCTGATCGCCTTCGGGCGTATGTCGAAAAACCGGATTGTGAGCGGGATTTTCCGGCTCTATATCTCCCTGATGCGCGGCACGCCTCTGATGCTGCAGCTCATGGTGGTTTACTTCGGACCGTTCTATCTGTTCGGTATGAACATCGGAAAATGGCGCTTTCCGGCGATTATCACCGGATTTGCCTTAAACTACGGCGCCTATTTTGCAGAAATCTACCGCTCCGGCATCGTTTCGATGGATCGTGGACAGTACGAGGCAGCAAAGCTTCTTGGTTATTCGAAGGGACTGACGTTTGTCCGCATTATTCTGCCGCAGGTTGTGAAACGGATTCTGCCGGC
This sequence comes from Fusicatenibacter sp., assembly GCF_050872605.1. Lineage (GTDB taxonomy): Bacteria > Bacillota > Clostridia > Lachnospirales > Lachnospiraceae > Fusicatenibacter. The sequence continues at coordinate 29,070 of NZ_JBNMHD010000013.1, read as the reverse complement.
GATCACCAATGAGGTGATTACGCTGGTCAAGGATACGTCGCTGGCCTTTTCCATTTCCTATGTGGAAATGTTCACGATCGCAAAACAGATCGCGGCGGCCAAGACCACGATGGTTCCATTTGTCGCCGCCGGTATTTTCTATTATATCTTCAACTTTGTCGTGGCGTGGGTGATGGAACTTTTGGAAAAGAAATTTTCTTATTATCATTAAATAAAAGAGAGCGGAAAACGATATGATTTATCTGGAAATGAACCATGTAAGAAAGAGTTTTGGGGATCTCGAAGTGTTAAAAGATATTTCCCTCAAAGTAGAAGAGGGTGAGGTACTCTCGATCATCGGCCCGTCGGGATCGGGAAAATCGACGCTGCTGCGGTGTGCGGCGATGCTCGAAACGATGGACGGCGGTGATCTGGCATATCTCGGCAAGCAGGCGGTCACGATGGAAAACGGAAAATCCGTCTATGCAAAGCCTGCCGTACTGCGGAAAATTCAGGAGAACTTTGGAATGGTGTTCCAGAGCTTCCACCTGTTTCCTCATTATAATGTGATGAAAAATCTCTGCGATGCGCCGATCCATGTGCAGAAACGGAACCGCGCGGAGGTGGAAGCACAGGCGAAAGAACTGCTGCAGAAGATGGGCCTGACCGGAAAAGAGAAGGCGTATCCGTGTCAGCTTTCCGGCGGTCAGTGCCAGAGAGTTGCGATTGCGCGTGCGCTGATGCTGAACCCGAAGGTGCTCTTTTTTGATGAGCCGACTTCGGCGCTTGACCCGGAGCTGACAGGCGAGGTGCTGAAGGTCATCAAATCCCTTGCGGAGATGAATATGACCATGGTGATCGTTACCCACGAGATGAATTTTGCCCGGGAGATTTCCGACCGCGTCATCTTTATGGACCAGGGCGTGATCGCCGTGGAAGGAACGCCGGACGAAGTCTTCGATTCCGAAAATGCCAGAATGCAGGGCTTTTTGGGAAAATTTCGTGAGAAGTAACGACGTTGCACTTGCCTAAGAAAAGAACATGCGTTATACTAGAGCGTGGTTGAAACGTATTTTCAAACACGCTCTTTATATATTTCGTCCTGTTTTCGGGATAAAAAAGAGCGGGGATAAAGAGAAACCGAATACACATTTTGACAAGAAAAGGAGAATCGTGTCTATGAGCGGAACTGACAGATATGTAAGCCCTCTTTCCGAACGTTATGCAAGCAAGGAGATGCAGTACATTTTTTCACCGGATATGAAATTCCGTACCTGGAGAAAGTTATGGATTGCGCTGGCTGAGACAGAAAAAGAACTGGGACTTCCTATTACAGAGGAGCAGATCGAAGAACTGAAAGCAAATGCTGAGAACATCAACTACGATGTGGCAAAAGAAAGAGAGAAAGTCTGCCGTCATGACGTAATGTCCCATGTGTATGCCTACGGCGTACAGTGTCCGAAAGCAAAAGGAATCATCCATCTGGGAGCAACCAGCTGCTACGTAGGCGACAATACCGATATCATTGTCATGAACGAAGCCTTAAAGCTGGTGAAGAAAAAACTGGTGAACGTTATCGCTGAGCTGGCAAAATTTGCAGATAGCTACAAAGACCAGCCGACCCTTGCCTTCACCCACTTCCAGCCGGCACAGCCGACCACCGTCGGAAAACGTGCAACCCTGTGGATGCAGGAGTTCTTAATGGACCTTGAAGATCTCGAGTACGTACAGAGCACCTTAAAGCTGCTCGGCTCCAAAGGAACAACAGGCACACAGGCAAGCTTTTTAGAGCTGTTCGACGGAGATCAGGAGACCATCGACAAGATCGATCCGATGATCGCTGAGAAAATGGGCTTCAAGAACTGTTATCCGGTTTCCGGACAGACGTATTCCAGAAAAGTCGATACGAGAGTATTAAACGTTCTGGCAGGCATTGCGGCAAGCGCAACAAAATTCTCCAACGACATCCGTCTTCTGCAGCACTTAAAAGAAGTTGAGGAGCCGTTTGAGAAAGGACAGATCGGATCTTCCGCCATGGCGTACAAGAGAAATCCGATGAGAAGCGAGCGTATCGCATCCCTGTCCCGTTATGTGATCACCGATGCATTAAATCCGGCCATCACCTCTTCTGTACAGTGGTTTGAGAGAACCCTCGATGACTCTGCAAACAAGAGACTTTCCATTCCGGAAGGCTTCCTTGCCATCGACGGTATCCTGGATCTGTGCATGAACGTCGTAGACGGACTTGTGGTTTATCCAAAGGTTATCTTAAAACACATGATGGCAGAGCTTCCGTTTATGGCAACCGAGAATATCATGATGGATGCGGTAAAAGCAGGCGGCGACCGTCAGGAGCTGCATGAGAGAATCCGCGAGCTGTCCATGATCGCCGGAAAACATGTCAAAGAGGAAGGCCGCGACAACGATCTTCTGGATCTGATCGCAGCGGATGAGATGTTCCATCTGACCAAAGAAGAGCTGGAAAAGACGATGGATCCGTCCAAATACACAGGCCGCGCATCCGTACAGGTTGGCGCATTCCTGAAGAACGTAGTCAATCCGGTGCTTGAGGCAAACAAAGAGGCACTTGGCATGACTGCGGAAATCAACGTCTGATGCGTTTGATAAACAGAAATAATAAAAAAACAGATTTTATAAGTAATCATAAGTTTTACTTATGAGAAAAACATGGTATACTAAGCGTGTACGGTCGGGAAAACCGGCCGCAAGTATACGTTGAATTAGGAGGATGTCACATGATTAAGGCAGTAGTAGGAGCAAACTGGGGAGACGAGGGAAAAGGTAAGATTACCGATATGCTCGCAAAAGAGGCAGACATTATTGTCCGTTTCCAGGGTGGTGCGAATGCAGGCCATACCATTGTAAATAACTATGGAAAGTTTGCACTTCATACCCTTCCATCCGGCGTATTTTACAGCCACACCACAAGCGTAATCGGAAACGGTGTTGCACTCAACATTCCGGTTCTGATCAAAGAGTTAAATGAGATCGTTTCGAAGGGAGTGCCGGCACCGAAGATCAAAATTTCCGACCGTGCACAGATGGTAATGCCGTACCATATCCTGTTCGATCAGTATGAGGAAGAGCGTCTGGGCGGAAAATCCTTTGGTTCCACTAAATCCGGTATCGCTCCGTTCTACTCAGATAAATATGCAAAAATCGGTTTCCAGGTAAACGAGCTGTTCGACGATGAGCACCTGAAAGAGAAGCTGAAATCTGTATGCGAGACCAAGAACATTCTGCTCGAGCATCTGTATCACAAACCGCAGTTAAATCCGGATGAGATCTATGCAGAGCTGATGGAATACAAAAAAATGGTTGAGCCATACGTATGCGATACTTCCGCATTCCTGTGGAACGCGATTCAGGAAGGCAAGGAGATCCTGCTTGAGGGTCAGCTTGGTTCCTTAAAAGACCCGGATCACGGAATTTACCCGATGGTAACTTCTTCTTCCACACTGGCCGGCTACGGCGCAGTAGGAGCAGGTGTTCCGCCATATGAAATCAAGAAAATCGTAACCGTATGCAAAGCTTACTCCAGTGCAGTAGGAGCAGGTGCTTTCGTTTCCGAGATCTTCGGCGATGAGGCAGATGAGCTCAGAAGACGCGGCGGAGACGGCGGAGAGTTCGGTGCAACCACAGGCCGCCCGAGACGTATGGGATGGTTCGATTGTGTTGCTTCCCGTTACGGCTGCAGAATGCAGGGTACCACCGATGTAGCGTTTACCGTACTTGACGTACTTGGCTATCTGGATGAGATTCCGGTCTGCACAGCATACGAAGTAGACGGAAAAGAAATCCACGATTTCCCGAACACCAGCATTCTTGAGAAAGCAAAACCGGTTCTGAAAACCCTTCCGGGCTGGAAATGCGATATCCGCGGCATCAAGAAATACGAGGATCTGCCGGAGAACTGCAGAAACTACATCGAGTTTGTAGAGAAAGAAATCGGATTCCCGATCACCATGATCTCCAACGGACCGGGAAGAGACGATATCATTTACCGCAATAAATAATTCAGGCGGTTTTTAGAGGATTTTTATGAAAAAAGCAGGACAGCTTCTCGCAGTTCTGACAGCGGCTTCCGTGCTGCTGTCGGGCTGTGAGAAGTTAAAAGATGTGACAACGACATCTGTCTATGTGAGCAAAAATGGTGTTGTGACAGAAGCCATTGTGGAAGATTACAGCAAAGACGATGATTACACGGAAGACGAACTGAAGGTCTTTGTGGAGGATGACATCAAAAAATTCACAGAGGAGCGCGGCGATGCGGATTCTGTGAAGCTGGAAAAATGCCAGATCAAAGAGGACAAGGTGGAGATCCGGATGGAATACGGAGATTACCAGTCCTATGCGGATTATCACGGAGCAGAATTTTTCGCAGGCACGCTGGATGAGGCAGAAGAAGCGGGATATGATTTTTCCGCTTCCTTTGTCGATTCTGAGGGCAAAGAGGTTTCGGTCGAAGATGCGGTCAAAGGCGTTAAGCAGGTACGCGTGATTGTCTGCGAGGAGCCGCTGGAAATCGTAACGGAAGATCCGGTGCTCTGCGTTTCCGGCACAGCCGTGGTCAAAGGAAAAAACACGGTGGATACGGCCGGCGAGTGGACCACAAAGTCCACAGAGAGCGCTTCTGCGTCATCATCAGAGCAGACTAAGACAGAAGAAACAGAGCAGGAATATGAGCAGGACGTTCTTCTTGCCAGTCCTGTTATTGTTGTTTATGGGAAGTAAACAAATAAAATAGAGGAGTAACTAACTATGGAAAAGACAATGGACAAAATTGTGGCAGTAGCAAAATCCAGAGGTTTTGTATATCCGGGTTCCGAAATCTACGGCGGCCTGGCAAATACCTGGGATTACGGCCCGCTCGGTGTTGAGCTGAAAAACAATGTGAAAAAAGCGTGGTGGCAGAAATTCGTCATGGAGAGCCCGCACAACGTAGGTGTTGACTGTGCAATCCTGATGAACCCGCAGACATGGGTAGCTTCCGGCCATCTCGGCGGATTTTCCGACCCTCTGATGGACTGTAAAGAGTGCCACGAGCGTTTCCGTGCAGACAAGCTGATCGAAGACTTCTGCGAGGAAAAAGGCATTGAAATCGAAGGCGGCAGCGTAGACGCATGGTCTCAGGAAGAGATGAAAAACTTCATCGAGGAGCACCAGATTCCGTGTCCGTCCTGCGGAAAACACAACTTTACCGATATCCGTCAGTTCAACCTGATGTTCAAAACCTTCCAGGGTGTTACCGAGGATGCAAAGAACACCGTATACCTTCGTCCGGAGACTGCACAGGGTATCTTCGTAAACTTCAAGAACGTACAGCGTACTTCCAGAAAGAAAATCCCGTTCGGAATCGGCCAGATCGGTAAATCTTTCCGTAATGAGATTACACCGGGTAACTTCACCTTCCGTACCCGTGAGTTTGAGCAGATGGAGCTGGAGTTCTTCTGCGAGCCTGGCACCGACCTTGACTGGTTCCAGTACTGGAGAGGCTTCTGCATCAACTGGCTGAAGAGCCTCGGTATGAAAGATGAAGAGATGCGTGCAAGAGACCATTCTCCGGAAGAGCTGTGCTTCTACAGCAAGGGAACAACCGATATCGAGTTCCTGTTCCCGTTCGGATGGGGCGAGCTGTGGGGAATCGCAGACCGTACCGATTACGACCTGACCCAGCATCAGAATGTATCTGGACAGGATATGACCTATTTCGATCCAGAGAAGAACGAGAAATATATCCCGTACGTTATCGAGCCGTCTCTTGGTGCTGACCGTGTCGTTCTGGCATTCCTGTGCAGCGCTTATGACGAGGAAGTTCTCGACGCAGAGAAGAATGATGTTCGTACCGTGATGCATTTCCATCCGGCACTGGCACCGGTAAAAATCGGTGTGCTTCCGCTTTCCAAGAAGCTGAACGAGGGCGCTGAGAAAGTCTTTGCAGAGCTGTCCAAGAAATACAACTGCGAGTTTGATGACCGTGGAAATATCGGAAAACGGTATCGCCGTCAGGATGAGATCGGTACTCCGTACTGCATCACCTACGACTTCGATTCCGAGACCGATGGTGCTGTTACCGTCCGTGACCGTGACACCATGGAGCAGGAGAGAATTAAAATTGAGGATCTCGATGCTTACTTTGCAGATAAATTTACTTTCTAATCTGGCTTTTTAGTCCGGAAAAAGAGTAGAAAAAAAGGATTCCCACTCGCGGGAATCCTTTTTTGTATACTTTGTATTACTCGATAATCGTACCTGTTTTTCCCTGGAATCCGGCGAGTGCGGAATCGATGGAAGTGATGACTGCGGTGCGGCCAATGCCTTTTTCGAGGAAGGAGACAGCTGCTTCCATCTTCGGCAGCATGGAGTTTTCTCCGAACTGGCCTTCTGCGATGTATTTCTTTGCGTCAGCAACGGTGATGTGTTCCAGTGCTTTTTCATCCGGTGTACCGTAGTTGATGGATACGTTTTCCACGCTGGTCAGGATCATCAGCATGTCAGCGTTCAGCATTTCTGCCATCAGGCCGCTGGTAAGGTCTTTCTCGATCACTGCGGATGCACCTTTTAACTCTTCGTTCTGCGGGAGAACCGGGATTCCGCCGCCGCCGGCTGCGATGACAATCTGTCCGGCGTCGAGAAGAAGACGGATAGAGTCGATCTCCACGATATCCTGTGGCTTCGGAGCGGCAACGATTCGGCGGTAGCCGTCCTCTGTCTTTGTTATGTAATTTCCTTTTTCCTCCTCTGCGTCAGCCTCTTCTTTTGTCAGAGTACGGCCGATCAGTTTCACCGGATTGTTGAAAGCATCGTCGTACGGATCCACTTCAACCTGTGTAAGAATCGTGGAAGTGGTTTTGAAGATTCCTCTGCGGAGAAGCTCGGCACGGATGGCGTTCTGCAGGTCGTAGCCGATGTAGCCCTCGCTCATAGCGGAGCAGACAGACATCGGGGCTGCACTGTAATCGGTGTGCAGTTTTCCGAACTCGTTCATGGCCATGTGGATCATGCCGACCTGCGGCGCGTTGCTGTGGGTGATGACAACATCAGCACCGGCGGCAACAAGATCTGCAATTACCTTTGCAGAATGTTTTACGGCTGCTTTCTGTTCCGGAAGCGTAGTTCCAAGAGCTTTGTGTCCAAGTGCGACAACTAATTTTTTTCTTTTCATGAAAAGATACCTCTCTTTACAGTTCATAAATTTTGATACGAAAAATCGGGCATCAAATATAGAACTATTATAAAGTTTATGGATGCAAAAATCAAGAAGAAACCGACATTGCGCACATTGAAATGTTTTTCGGACTATGGTATTCTATAAAAGTATCTGAGTCGCTGCTATTCGAAACGTGAAAAGGGGAGGTCCCGGCATGAAACAATTGCGCACGTTACGAAAGAGAATCGCATTCCGGTGCCAGCAGGGCAGTCTGGATGCGGAGATTTCAGGAATCACATGCGACAGCAGAAAAGTACAGCCGCAGAACGTGTTTGTCTGCATCCGCGGAAACAGGATGGACGGGCACGCATATGCAGAAGAAGCAGTCGAGAGGGGCGCTGCTGTCCTGGTTGCGGAGCGGGAACTGGAAGGGATTCCGGAAAAGGTAACCGTACTCGTAGTAAAGGACAGCAGAGAAGCACTCGCACAGCTTTCCTGTGCCTGGGAGGACGATCCGGCGCAGCACCTTGTGACAATCGGAGTGACCGGCACGAAGGGAAAGACGACGACTGCATATATGATTTACGAAATCCTGCGAAAAGCAGGGATCCGCGCAGGACTCATCGGAACGATCGAGACGAGGATCGGGGAAAAAAGCATTCCGTCAGAAAATACAACGCCGGAGCCTGTTGTGCTGCAGAAGCTGTTTTCTGAAATGATGCGGGAGGGCTGCACCCATGTTGTGATGGAGGTTTCCTCGCAGGCGGAAAAACAGCACCGATGTGACGGCTTTACCTTCGATTACGGCGTGTTCACCAACATTGGAAACGACCACATCGGCGTCGGGGAGCATGCATCGTTTGCAGAATATCTGTCCTGCAAAAAGAAGCTGCTTCGCACCTGCAGAACCGGAATTGTAAACCGGGATGACAAAAGGTTTCCGGAGATCATAAGGCAGAGCACCTGCCGACTGGTGACATTCGGATGCAGGGAAAAAGCTGATTTTATGGCAGCAGATGCAGCACTCGATCAGGCGCCCGGCGTGCTCGGTGTCTCATACCGGGTGCAGGGCGCAGCGGATTTTCCGGTACGGGTAGATCTGCCGGGTCTGTTTTCCGTTTCCAACTCGCTTGCCGCCATTGCGGTCTGCGCGCAGATGGGAATCCCGGAAAAGGCGATGCAGGAGGCACTTTCCACAGTCCGCGTCCGTGGGCGGTGTGAGGCAGTTCCGGTGTATCCGGAAATGACGCTTCTCATTGACTACGCACACAATGCGATGAGCCTCGAAAGCCTGTTAAAGACACTGCGGAAATACCATCCGAAGCGCCTGATCTGTCTCTTCGGCTGCGGCGGAAACCGCGCGCGGGACCGGAGATTCCAGATGGGAGAGGTGTCGGGGCGTCTGGCGGATCTGACCGTCATCACCTCGGACAATCCGCGGGATGAGGAACCACAGGCGATTCTGGACGATATCCGGACGGGAATCGGGAAAACAGAAGGCGCTTTCGTTGAGATTGCAGACCGTAAGGAGGCGATCCGGTATGTGATCGAAAACCGGCAGCCGGGCGATCTCGTGGTGCTCGCGGGAAAAGGCCACGAAACGTATCAGATCCGGAAGGGGAAACGGTACGAGATGGATGAGCGCGTGCTGATCCGGGAAATACTGGAAGAAAGTAAGGGGAATGTATGAGCAGCGTTTACGCTGATGTAATCGTAGATATCACAAATGAAAAACTGGACCGGACCTTTCAGTACAAGGTTCCGCCGGAACTGACAGGGGAGATCGGTCCGGGAACGGCGGTACAGATTCCGTTTGGAAACGGAAACCGCACGATCACCGGCTATGTGCTTTCCGTCGGAAATGAGCCGAAATATCCGCAGGACCGGATGAAGGCCATCCTTGCGGTACAAAAGGATGCGGCGACTGTAGAGACGAAGCTCATCGCGCTCGCCGCGTGGATGCGTCATACGTACGGATCGACGATGATCCAGGCGTTAAAGACGGTGCTTCCGGTCAAAGTAAAGGCCCGCGGGAAAGAAACCCGCGAAATTGCGCTTCTTGCAGAGCCCGGAGAATGTGAGGAACTGCTGGAAAACTACAGAAAGAAAAATTATAAAGCGAGAATCCGCCTTTTAGACGCGCTGCTGGCCCAGCCGGTTCTTCCAGGGCCGGTTGTGAGCAAGGAACTGAAAATCACGGCAGACACGCTGCACGCGATGGAAGAGCAGGGCGTTCTGGAAATCCGCCGTACGAGCACCTGGAGAAATCCGGTATCCGATGCGGCAGGAAGAACAACTGCGGGAAAACCAAACGAACAGCAGCAGGCCGTGGTGGACGGCATTCGAAAGGAATGGGAAGGGCAGAACCGCCCCTGCCTGATCCGCGGTGTGACGGGAAGCGGCAAAACGCTCGTCTATATGGAGCTGATGGAGCAAGTGCTCTCAGAAGGAAAACAGGTGATCGTGCTGATCCCGGAGATTGCGCTGACGTATCAGAACGTGGAGCGGTTCTGCGCACGGTTTGGAACAAGGGTCACGGTGGTCAACTCGCGGATGACACCGTCCGAGCGCGCCGACCAGATGGAGCGCGCGCGGCGCGGGGAGGTCAGCATTATGATCGGTCCGCGCTCCGCGCTCTTTGCACCGTTTCCGGATCTGGGACTGATCGTGATCGATGAGGAACACGAAACCTCCTATAAAAGTGAAGTAACACCGCGCTACCATGCAAGAGAGACCGCCGTGCGCCGCGCCGGGCTGGAGCAGGCCCATGTGGTGATGGGTTCGGCAACGCCGTCGGTGGATGCTTCCTACGCCTGCGAGACGGGTGCATACGCGCTGTTCCGGATGGATGCGCGGTATGGAAATGCAGCACTTCCGTCCGTATGGATCGCGGATATGCGGGAAGAATTACAGATGGGAAACCGTTCGATTCTGTCCGGAAAACTGCGGGAAGAGATCGAAAAACGGCTTGAAAAAAAGGAACAGGTTGTACTGTTTCTGAACCGCAGAGGCTATGCGGGCTTCGTCTCGTGCCGTGCATGCGGCCATGTGATGAAATGCCCGCACTGCGATGTATCACTGACAGCACACAATAACGGAAAGCTCGTCTGCCATTACTGCGGTTATGAAACACCGCAGGTACATGCGTGCCCGTCGTGCGGTTCCCCGTACATCGGCGGCTTCCGTGCCGGCACACAGCAGATCGAGCAGAACGTGAAAAAGCTGTTTCCAAAGGCACGCGTTCTTCGGATGGACGGCGACACGACAAAAACGAAAAACAGTTATGAAGAAATCCTGTCCTCATTTGCGGCGGGGGAGGCCGATATCCTGATTGGAACCCAGATGATCGTAAAAGGCCACGATTTCCCGAATGTCACGCTGGTGGGAGCGCTGGCGGCGGATCTCTCCCTGAATGCAGTCGATTACCGTGCCGGGGAGCGTACGTTCCAGCTGCTGACGCAGGCAGTCGGCCGCGCCGGAAGAGGCGAAAAGCCGGGAATGGCAGTCATTCAGACGTACCATCCCGAACATTACAGCATTCAGACGGCGGCAGAGCAGGATTACGGGACATTTTATGAGAAAGAAATGGACTACCGCCGTCTGATGGGATATCCCCCGGCGGCGGAGCTTCTGGCGATCCACGGAGCCGGAGAGGATGAAGCGCATCTGATGCAGGCGATGGAATACATTCGCAGATACCTCGTCCGCATCCGGGGAAACCGCGAAGTCCAGATCATAGGCCCGGCAAGTGAGGCAGTGTCGAAAATCAATGACCTGTACCGCATGGCCGTGTATGTACGCACACCGCAGGAAGAGGTGCTGGCAGAGCTGCGGGAAAAACTGGAGCGGTATATCGAGATCAACAAAGGCTTCCGAACCGTTTATTTACAGTTCGATTTCAGCAGAAAGTATTAGTTTTTCATAATATTTACACATAGATCATTTATAATGAAGGAGCAAAAGAAAGGAAAAGAATTATGGCAATCAGAGAAATCAGAGTCGTAGGCGACCGCGTATTGACAAAAAAATGCAGACCGGTGGAGGAGATGACACCAAGAATCAGCGAGCTGATCGACGACATGTTTGACACCATGTATGAGGCAAACGGTGTCGGCCTTGCCGCACCGCAGGTCGGCATCTTAAAGAGAATCGTAGTCATGGATGTGGACGGAACCCCGCATCTTCTGATTAATCCGGAAATCCTGGAGACTTCCGGAAGCCAGACAGGAGCAGAAGGCTGCTTAAGTCTTCCGGGAAAATCCGGTACCGTAACCCGTCCGAATTATGTAAAGGTAAGAGCGCTGGACCGCGACATGCAGCCGTTTGAACTTGAGGGAACTGAGCTTCTTGCCCGCTGCATCTGCCACGAGTGCGATCACCTCGACGGACATATGTATACAGAAAAAGTAGAAGGCGAACTTTGGGACAACACGTACGATGAGTATGAGGAGTACGAGGACGAAGAGTAAGTTTTAAAATAAAGGAGATGACTTCAGATGAAAGTGGTATTTATGGGAACCCCGGATTTCTCCGTGGGAACACTTGAGGCACTCGTGGAGGCCGGTTATGAGATCACAGGCGTTGTGACCCAGCCGGACAAACCGAAGGGCCGCGGAAAACAGATGATGCCGACACCGGTGAAAGAGGCAGCCGAAAAACACGGCCTTCCGGTTTATCAGCCGCGCCGCGTGCGGGATGCAGAGGCGATTGAGGAGATCCGGAAAATGGAGCCGGATGTGATCGTTGTCGTTGCTTTCGGCCAGATTATCCCGAAAGAGATTCTGGACATGCCGAAATACGGATGCATCAACGTTCATGCCTCCCTGCTTCCGGCTTACCGCGGAGCAGCGCCGATCCAGTGGGCTGTCATGAACGGCGATGAAGTGAGCGGCGTGACCATTATGAAGATGGACGAAGGCCTCGACACCGGCGATATGCTGACAAAAGTGGAAGTTCCGCTTACAGCAGATGAGACCGGCGGCAGTCTCTTCGACAAGCTCGCCGCAGCCGGAGCAAAACTTCTGGTGGAGACCCTTCTGAAACTGGAAAAAGGCGAAGTGACACCGGAAAAACAGCCGGCGGAGAGTACGACAGAGTATGCGCGGATGATCAAAAAAGAAGACGGAAAGATCGACTGGACGAAAAGCGCCGTTGAGATCGAGCGTCAGATCCGTGCGATGAGCCCGTGGCCGAGTGCTTTTACAAAAGTAAACGGAAAGAACCTGAAAATCTGGGATGCGAAGGTCATTGCCATGCTCGGCGGCAACCTGTTCTCGAAAATTCCGGGACAGAATCCGACGAAGAGTGCCGGAAAAGTCTGGGTGGCAGACGAGACCGGCCTTCACGTAAAGACAGGAGACGGCATTCTGGTAATCGAAGAGCTGCAGCTCGAAGGAAAGAAACGGATGAAAACCGCCGATTTCCTGCGCGGCTATGCGATCGAGCCGGGTACCAGACTTGGCGAATAAAAGAGAAAAAGCAACCTGAAGTTGAGGCGGGGAACTGCACAGCGGCGTGATGGCTGCTGTGCCTGAGAAAAAGGAGAAAAACGATATGGGACTTTTTTATGACAGTACGTATCTGCTGGTGATTCTTGCCGCACTGATTTCCATGGCGGTATCCGCCCGCATGAACACAATTTTCAGCAAATATCAGACCGTCCGCTCGTACAGCGGCATGACGGGACGCGAAGCGGCGATGCGCATTCTGCATCAGGCCGGCATCTACGATGTGACCGTCCGCCACGTATCCGGTAAACTGACCGACCACTATGATCCGCGGACAAAAACCGTGAATTTATCCGATGCGGTTTACGATTCGACCTCAGTTGCGGCGATCGGCGTCGCAGCGCATGAGTGCGGCCATGCCGTACAGCACAATACGGATTACGTGCCGCTGAAAGTAAGAAGCGCCATTGTTCCGGCAGCGAACTTAGGATCCCAGCTTTTCTGGCCGCTGTTCCTGATCGGACTGATTTTCAGCCTTCCGATGCTGGTGAAAGCCGGTATCTGGCTGTTTGTGCTGGCACTGGCATTCCAGGTGGTAACACTTCCGGTCGAGTTCGATGCGTCGAGAAGAGCATTAAAAATGCTCAGTGAGGGCGGTATGGTGACAGAGACGGAACACGACGGAGTTAAGAAAGTACTCTGGGCTGCAGCCATGACATACGTGGCAGCGGTGATCGGTTCCCTGCTGCAGCTGCTCCGGCTGCTGATTTTATCCGGAGCATTTAGGAGAAATGATGACTGATACAATCAATACAAGAGAGCTGATTATGAACATTCTGCTTGAGATGGACAGGGAGAAAACGCCCTGCCATCTTGCTGTCCGGGATTCCCTCGATAAATACCAGTTCCTGCCGCGGCAGGATCGTGCGTTTATCAAGCGGGTCTGCGAGGGAACCGTGGAATACGGCATCCAGAATGACTATATCATCAATCAGTATTCCAAAATCAAGATCAACAAATGCAAGCCGGTGATCCGTGCGATCTTACGGATGTCGGTGTACCAGATCCGTTTTCTTGACGCAGTACCGGATTCGGCAGTCGTCAATGAGGCGGTGAAACTGGCGGAAAAGAAGCATTTTTACAACTTAAAGGGCTTTGTCAACGGCGTTCTGCGCACGATCGTGCGGGAGAAAGATCATCTGCCGATGCTGAAGGAGAACAATACTACGCAGTATCTTTCCGTGAAATACTCCATGCCGGAATTTCTGGTTGAGGAGTTCGTATCCCAGTACGGAAAAGAAACGGCGGAAACGATGATGGCGGATTTCCTGAAAGAAAAACAGGTGACGATCCGTATCAACCGCTGGAACAATACGATCGGGGAGACGAAGAAAAGCCTGGAAAGCCAGGGGGCAGAGCTGGAAAAAGCGCCGTATCTTGGCGAGGCATTCTATCTGAAAAACTTCGAGACGATCGCATCACTCAATGCCTTCCAGGAGGGCCGGTTCCAGATTCAGGATGTGAGCTCCATGATGGCGGCGCATCTGGCGGATCCCGCGCCGGGTGACCAGGTATTGGATCTCTGCGCGGCACCGGGCGGAAAGAGCCTCCACGCGGCAGATAAAATGAGAAATCAGGGCTGCGTGGAAGCGCGTGATCTCACCGGATACAAGGTGGATCTGATCCGGGAAAATGTGCAGAGAGCAGGTGTTTCCTGCGTCGTGCCGAAGGTAAAAGATGCGGAACAGCTCGATGAGGAATGGATCGAAAAAGCGGACGTTGTGATTGCGGACCTGCCGTGTACCGGATACGGCGTCATCGGCAGAAAGCCGGACATCAAATATTATGCTTCAAAAGAAAAAGAAGAGGAGCTGGTACGGATTCAGCGGGCAATCCTTGCAAATGCCGCAGCGTACGTAAAACCGGGCGGCACACTGCTGTACAGCACGTGTACCGTCAACAGAAAAGAAAACGGCGAGAATGCCGCATGGTTTCTGGAACAGTTCCCGTTTGAAGCAGTCAGCCTGGATGAACTGCTGCCGGACGAGCTGAAAAGCGGAGAAACGGCCAAAGGACAGCTGCAGCTGATTCCGGGTGTACACAAGACAGACGGATTTTTCCTTGCAAAATTCCGGAAAAAAGAGGAGGGACAGGCGTAAACGATGGATATTAAATCAATGACCTTAGACGAATTAAAAGACGCCTGTCAGCAGATGGGAGAAAAGCCGTTCCGTGCCAAACAGTTATACGACTGGATGCATCACCGGCTGGCGGGCAGCTACGATGAGATGACGAATCTTTCGCTTGCCTTCCGGGAAAAATTAAAGGAACAGTATCCGCTCACCTGCCTCGAAAAAGTGCAGGTGCAGGAGTCAAAAATCGACGGAACGAGAAAATACCTGTTCCGCCTCGCAGACGGCAACGTGATTGAGAGCGTCTGGATGAAGTACCACCACGGAAATTCTGTCTGTATCTCATCCCAGGTCGGCTGCCGGATGGGCTGCCGGTTCTGTGCATCGACGATCGGCGGACTCGTGCGGGGGCTGACCCCATCGGAAATGCTTGACCAGATTTACCGGATCCAGGAAGACACCGGGGAGCGGGTCTCCAATCTGGTTGTCATGGGAACAGGTGAGCCGATGGACAACTACGACAATTTCGTGCGCTTCGTGCGGCTGCTTTCGAGCCCCGAGGGACTCAACATCAGCCAGCGGAATATCACTGTTTCCACCTGCGGAATCGTGCCGAATATGTACAAATTGGCAGACGAGGGACTCCAGATCACCCTGGCACTTTCCCTCCATGCGCCGAACGATGAAAAGCGCCGCGAGCTGATGCCGATTGCCAATAAATATTCCATTGATGAAATTCTTGATGCGTGCCGCAATTACTTTGCAAAAACAGGCCGCAGGATTACATTTGAATACTCTCTCGTTGGCGGAAAAAATGACAGCGAGGCCGATGCAAAAGAGCTTTCCGCGCGGATTTCGGACATCAACTGCCACGTAAATCTGATCCCGGTCAACCCGATCAAAGAGCGCGATTATGTGAAATCAACGAAAAAAGTCGTAGAGAATTTCAAAAATAAACTTGAAAAATACGGAATTAATGTTACTATTAGAAGGGAAATGGGCGCCGATATTGACGGAGCCTGTGGACAGTTAAGAAAAAGTTTTATCGATAAATCAAACGAACAGCCGTAAAAAGCGGCTGTCAATACAGGAGAAAAAAGCATGAAGGTATTTTCTGCAACCGATATCGGACAGAAACGGACGATGAACCAGGATTTTGTGTTTGCCTCCGCCTCTCCGGTCGGAAACCTTCCGAACCTCTTTGTCGTTGCAGACGGCATGGGAGGCCATAACGCGGGCGACTTTGCTTCGCGTTACGGTGTTTCTGTACTGGTGGAATCTGTAAAAAGAGATACGAATTTCAACCCGGTGCGGATCATTCGGCATGGAATTGAAGCAGCAAACAGCCAGATTTTTGAGCAGGCAAAACGAGATATATCCATGGAAGGCATGGGTACGACGATGGTAGTAGCTACGGTTGTCGGCAACTATGCCTACGTTGCAAACGTAGGAGACAGCAGGCTGTATCTGGCAGCAGATGGCACGTTTGACCAGGTGACGCAGGACCATTCCCTGATCGCAGAGATGGTGCGCCTTGGAGAACTCACTCCCGAGCAGGCGCGGAATCACCCGGACAAAAACATTATTACCAGAGCAGTAGGCACACAGGATACCGTAAAGATTGATTTCTTTGACATTCAGCTTGAAGAGGGCAATCAATTGGTGATGTGCTCGGACGGTCTTTCCAACATGGTAACGGATGAGGAGATTTTCGAACTCATCTGCCGAGAAGACGGTGAGGACAAGGCGAAACGTTTAATTGATAAAGCAAATGCAAATGGCGGCAAAGACAATATCGCAGTCATTGTCGTGGAACCATTTACAAACGAGGTGAAAGAATGTTAAAAGAGGGCGTTATTTTAGGAGAACGATATGAGATCATAAGCCGGATCGGTTCCGGCGGTATGGCTGATGTCTACAAAGCAAAAGACCACAAGCTGAACCGCATGGTGGCCGTCAAGGTTTTAAAACCGGAATTCCGGGAGGATAAAACGTTTATCCGCAAGTTCCGCACGGAGGCACAGGCCGCAGCAGGACTGTCCCATCCGAATATTGTAAACGTGTACGATGTCGGGGAGGACCGCGGCGTTTACTATATCGTCATGGAGCTTGTCGAGGGAATTACTCTGAAGGATTACATTGACCGCAAAGGAAAACTGAGCGTAAAAGAGGCGACCAGCATCGCCATTCAGGTTTCCCTTGGTCTTGAAGCAGCACACAACCGCAATATTGTACACCGCGATGTCAAACCGCAGAACATCATCATTTCCACAGACGGAAAAGTAAAACTTTCCGACTTTGGTATTGCAAAGGCAACTTCTTCCAATACGATCAGTTCGAACGTTATGGGAAGCGTACATTACAGCTCTCCGGAGCAGGTGCGCGGCGGATATTCGGACTATAAGAGTGATATCTATTCCCTTGGTATCACCATGTACGAGATGGTAACCGGAAGAGTGCCGTTTGACGGCGACACCACCGTTGCCATCGCAATCAAGCATCTGCAGGAGGAGATTGAATCTCCATCCAAATATACCCCGAACCTTCCGTTCGCACTGGAGCAGATCATCTTAAAATGTACCCAGAAGAGCCCGGACCGCCGTTACAACAACATGGCGGAGCTGATCGATGACCTGAAGCATTCGCTGATGGAGCCGCAGGGCAATTTCGTAAAAGTGACTCCGTTAAGCTCCCACGCCGAGACCGTTATGGTATCCGCAGAGGAATTAAGCCAGATCCGTTCCGGCGCAGCAGCAAAAGCAAATGCGCAGACGGCAGAGGAACCGGCCCGCAAGCGCTACAGCAAGATCGAGGATGAGGAAGAGGACGAAGATTACAGCTACGAGGACGAAGAAGACGAGGATGAGGAAGAAGACGAGGATGACCGCGATTCCTACGATGAGGAAGACGACGATTCCTACTACGACGATGAGGATGACGATGACAAAGCCGGAAACAAACTCGAGAAGATCATCACGATCGGCGGTTTTGCGATTGCAGCCATCATCATCTGCATGCTGATCTACTTTATCGCACAGGCAGCCGGCATTGTCGGCGGAAAAGGACCGACCGCAGCTTCTTCCGGTTCCGCATCATCTTCGAGCAGCACGGAAGTTGTTTCTTCCAGCAGCAAGGAAGAGGAAAAAGTAACCGTTCCGGATCTGTCCAACAAGACAGAGGCAGATGCAACCGCACTGGCAAACAGCCTGAATCTTGGCGTAGTCAATGGCGGAACCGAGGCATCGGATGTCATTGAGGCAGGAAAGATCTGCCGCCAGGATCTGACACCGGGAACGAAAGTCGATAAAAATGCAACGATTACGTATTATGTAAGCTCCGGAAAAGAAACCGTAACGATTCCGACCGGCATTGTGGGAACACAGAAAGACGCTGCAAGCGCTGCTCTGACCCAGCTTGGACTTCAGGTTTCTACCACAGAGGATTTCAGCGATACGGTTGCCAAAGGATATGTAATTTCCGTTGATCCGGCCGAAGGAAGCCAGGTTGCACCGGGATCCACCGTTACCCTCGTTGTCAGCAAGGGATCACAGGATGCAGAAGAGATTGCAATCCGTGATGTTGTCGGTCTGGATGAGGAAACTGCAAAATCAATCCTGAGCGATTTCAATATCATTGTAAAAACAGGAACCAGCAGCCGGGTAGCTATCGGCGAGGTTATGGAAGTAGATCCGGCAATCGGAACAAAGGTAAAGAAAGGCTCTGACGTTACGATTTATGTCAACAGCCCGAGTACCGAGCCGACAACACCGGACGAAAATACCCCGACTCCGACTCCGGCAGAACCGGATGTGAACAACGGCACGGATGTTACCTGGTCCTGCAGCCAGACGTTAAGCGCACCGGAGCAGTATCAGGGCGGTATCGCCAAGATTGAGCTGATCCAGGAGGATGGAAGCGGAAATGAGAAGTCCGTCACGATCATGGACGGACAGGCCATCACTGGCTGGCCGTATTCTGTCAACACGAGCTGGAGCGCATCTTCCTCTGCTTCTGCGACAGGAAGAATCGTCTTCTACGAGATGGATTCCAGCGGAAGCTATCAGGCAATTGCACAGTATCCGTCTGTTCCGTTAAGCGAAGGTTGAGTATGACAGGAAAGATTATCAAAGGTATTGCCGGATTCTACTACGTAGACGTAGAAGAATCCGGCATTTATGAATGCAAAGCAAAAGGAATTTTCCGAAAAGAAGGCCAGAAGCCGCTCGTCGGCGATCTGGTGGAAATCGAAATTTTAGATGAGGCGGAAAAGACGGGAAATATGACCCGGATTCTGCCGCGGAAAAACGAGCTGATCCGCCCGGCGGTGGCAAACGTGGACCAGGCGCTTGTGATTTTTGCGCTGGAAAACCCGACACCGAATCTGACACTCCTCGACCGCTTTCTCGTTATGATGGAGCAGCAGAACATTCCGACGGCGATCTGTTTCAATAAAAAAGATCTCGCAGAGGCGGATTATACTGACCATCTGCGAAGCGTCTATGAGAAATGCGGTTACCGTGTCTTTACGGTGAGTGCAGCGAAAGAGCAGGGCATGCAGGAAGTGGAAGCATACCTGAAAGGGAAAACAACGGTGGTAGCCGGTCCGTCCGGCGTCGGAAAATCTTCGATCACAAACCGGATGCAGAAAGAAATCCAGATGGAGACCGGAGAGATCAGCAAAAAGCTGAAAAAAGGAAAACACACGACGCGCCATTCCCAGATGATCCCGATCGACCATGAGACGTATCTGTGCGATACGCCGGGGTTCAGCTCGCTTTATACAACCGATATGGAAAAAGAGGAGCTGAAAAACTTTTTCCCGGAATTTCATCCGTACGAAGGAAAATGCCGTTTCCTCGGCTGCATCCACGGAAAAGAGCCGGCCTGTGCCGTCAAAGAGGCACTGGAACAGGGAAATATCAGCAAAGAAAGATTTGAAAACTATACCATGTTCTATAAAGAACTGAAAGAACAGGAAAAGAGGAGATACTAGCATGAGCCGAGTATATCAGTTGGCACCTTCTATTTTATCCGCAGACTTTAACCGTCTCGGAGAACAGATCCAAAGGGTAGAGAAAGCAGAGTGCCGGTGGCTTCATATCGATATTATGGATGGAGCGTTTGTACCATCCATTTCGTTTGGAATGCCGGTGGTAAAGTCGATCCGAAAAGAAAGCAGTCTGTATTTTGATGTTCATATGATGGTAAAGGACCCGGAGCGGTACGTAGAAGAATTTCAAAGCTGCGGGGCGGATATGATCACGGTTCACGCGGAGGCATGCCGCGATCTGGCAGAAACCGTGAAAAAGATTCATGAAACAGGCGCAGATGCCGGAGTTGCCGTAAATCCGGATACGCCGCTTTCTGCGGTTGCGGACGTGATGGATCAGGTAGAAATGATTCTGATTATGAGCGTTTATCCTGGCTTCGGCGGCCAGAAGTATATCCCGGAGTCGACGGATAGGATCCGCACGCTCCGCAGAATGCTGGATGAAAAAGGGCTGGACCGTGTGCATATTCAGGTCGACGGAGGCATCAACCGCACGACCATCGACGAAGTCCTTGCGGCAGGTGCAAACATCATCGTGGCAGGTTCCGCTGTATTCGGCGATAACATCGAAGAGAATGCACGCGAGCTGCAGGAGAAAATTTTTTCGTACGGCAAAAACGAAGAATAAGATACAAAAAGACAGAAAAAGAGGCAGGGAACAGTGAGAACATGTATTATCGCGGGAGGAATGATCGAACCGGATTTTGCCTTCCCATATCTTCAGAAACAGCAGTTTGATATTATCCTGGCAGCAGACCGTGGTCTGGAGTTCTGCTACCATTACCAGATTATGCCGACGTATATTCTGGGAGATTTTGACAGCTTATCCCCGGAGATTTTGAGTTATTACAAGGAGAACCATGTCGCGCCGATCCGTGAATTTAATCCCATGAAGGACAATACGGACACGGACATCGCATTTCAGCAGGCGATTGTTCTGGGAAGCAGTGAAATCACGATCCTCGGAGCAACAGGGGGAAGACTCGACCATTTCTTAAGTATTGTGCAGAACCTGAAAACGGCATGGGAGAAGAAAATTCCGGCTTACATCGTGGACAGCCGCAATCTGATTACGATTCCGGTGGAAACTTCGTTTGAAATCCGGAAAGAAGAGCAGTTCGGAAAGTACGTTTCGTTCTTCCCGCTGGAAAAGGAAGTCACATCCATCACCCTGGAGGGCTTCGCCTACCCACTCGACCATCACTATCTGCCGAATACTTCGGGTGGTCTGTGCGTGAGCAATGAGATCGTCGAGGAGACCGCGCATGTATCGTACGAGGGCGGCATTCTTCTGATGGTACAGTCAAGAGATTAAAATCCATTGAAATCAAAGAGCCCGTGTGCTATAATTTATAGTTGCATTGGGCTCTTTTTGTGCATAAAAAGAACCCGAACAGAAAAAGAAGCGAAAAATAAAAACAAAGGAGATATAGATTACTATGAAATTAGGTATCGTGGGCCTTCCGAACGTCGGAAAAAGTACACTTTTCAATTCCCTGACCAAAGCAGGAGCAGAGAGCGCAAACTATCCGTTCTGTACCATTGACCCGAATGTCGGCATCGTGCCGGTTCCGGACAAGCGTCTGCAGCAGCTCGGAGATTTCTATCAGTCCAAGAAAGTAACACCGGCTGTCATCGAGTTCGTTGACATCGCAGGTCTTGTAAAGGGTGCATCCAAAGGAGAGGGACTTGGAAACCAGTTCCTTGCCAATATCCGTGAGGTAGACGCTATCGTTCACGTTGTCAGATGCTTCGAGGATCCGAACGTTATCCACGTAGACGGCAGCATTGATCCGCTCCGTGATATCGAGACCATCGATCTTGAGCTGATCTTCGCCGACCTTGAGGTACTCGAGCGCCGTATTTCCAAAACTGCAAAATCTGCAAGAATGGACAAAGAGGCAGCAAAAGAGCTCGAATTCCAGGAGCGTCTGAAAAAACTGCTCGAGGACGGAAAAGATGCCATCCTGATGGAGCTGCAGAACGAGGACGAGGAGAAATGGATCGCAGAATATAACCTGCTGACCAGCAAACCGGTTATCTACGCAGCAAACGTAGCAGAGGATGATCTCGCTGACGACGGTGCAAACAACTCCTATGTACAGTCCGTCCGCGAATATGCAAAAGAGCACAATAGCGAAGTATTCGTCATCTGCGCTGAGATCGAGGCAGAAATCTCCGAACTCGAAGAGGATGAGAAAAAAATGTTCCTCGAGGATCTTGGCCTTACTGAGTCCGGCCTGGAAAAACTGATCGCAGCAAGCTACCGTCTGCTCGGCCTTATGAGCTTCCTTACAGCAGGAGAGGATGAGACCCGTGCATGGACCATCAAAGTCGGAACGAAAGCACCGCAGGCAGCCGGAAAAATCCACACTGACTTCGAGCGCGGCTTCATCAAGGCCGAGGTTGTCAACTATCAGGATCTGCTCGACTGCGGTTCCTACGCAGGAGCAAGAGAGAAAGGCCTCGTTCGTATGGAAGGAAAAGAGTACGTTGTCCGCGACGGCGATGTCATCCTGTTCCGTTTCAACGTTTAATGAACTGAAAATCAGAGAGAATAAAACCTATGGATATGGAAATTAATTTTCCCAATCTCGGGATTTATCTCGATCATGTGGGAAAAAACATCAGTATTTTCGGATTTTCCATCGCTTATTACGGAATTGTTATTGTAACAGGCATGATGATTGCGATCTGGATTGCCCAAAGAGAGGCAAAACGGACGGGGCAGAACCCGGAACAGTACCTTGATCTTGCGATGATCGGCATCGCGGCCGGCATTCTCGGGGCGCGGATTTACTACGTTGTATTTGCCTGGGACTATTATAAAGATGATCTTTTGAGCATTTTCAACATCCGCCAGGGCGGTCTTGCCATCTACGGAGGCATCATCGGTGCCTGTATTGCGGTGGTGATCTACAGCAGAAAGAAGAAACAGAGCTTCGGCCTTCTGATGGATACCGCGAGCATGAGCATCGTATTCGGTCAGATTATGGGACGGTGGGGAAACTTCTTTAACCGTGAGGCATTCGGTGACTACACTAACAACCTGTTTGCCATGCAGCTTCCGGTTTCCGCGGTCCGTGCCAATGAAATCACACAGAAAATGTGGGATCATGTGGTGACGGTAAACGGCGTCGAGTATATTCAGGTGCATCCCACCTTTTTATATGAAGGTTTATGGAATGTGGGTGTCCTGCTTTTTCTTTTCTGGTTTCGGAAAAGAAAAAAATTTAACGGCGAAGTGTTCCTGATGTATCTGATCGGATACGGCCTTGGAAGAATCTGGATCGAGGGACTCCGCACCGACCAGCTTCTGCTTCCGGTGGTGGGACTTCCAGTTTCCCAGCTCCTTTCGGGGTGCCTTGTGGCGGGATGTACCATCCTGGTGGTATGGAAACGAAAAAAATTATCATCCGGTGGGGAGACAGCCCATTCTTAAGGATAAAACCAGTGGAAAAAACAGAATAAAAATACAGAAAAAGGGAAAACCGGCAAAAAAGGTTTTCTCTTTTTTTGATACAAAATTGATATAAAAAAGGCGGAAAATGCGCATAAAAATGTTGCATTTTGGGGAAAATCTTAAAAATGAAATAGAAAAAAGACCTTGCTATTTTCCCTGAGTTGATATAGAATAAAAACATAAGTGGTAGAAAGTGGTGAAAAGTGGTGCGTTGTGGAGCGGATGTGGCAGTCCGGTTGCGGCGCGATACATGAAGTGGTGCGTGGGGAGACCGCCATTTCAGGTGATAAGAGGGTTTTCATTATGTTCATGGGAGAGTACAGTCATACGATTGACGCGAAGGGAAGATTGATCATACCGTCCAAGTTCAGGGACCAGCTGGGAGAAGAGTTCGTACTGACGAAGGGATTGGACGGATGCCTTTCCATTTACCCAAACGACGAATGGGCTGCCTTTGAAGAGAAGCTGAGAGCCTTACCACTTACAAACAAAAACGCCAGAACTTTTTCCCGTTTCTTTGTAGCAGGTGCTACGTCATGTGAACTGGACAAGCAGGGGAGGATTCTCGTACCGGCAACGCTGCGGGAATTTGCTGGTCTGGAAAAAGATGTAGTCCTTACCGGAAATATCAACCGGATCGAAATCTGGAGCAAGGAAAAATGGAACGAAAACAGCAATTATGATGATATGGATGCCATCGCCGAATCAATGGAAGAGATGGGCATTGTGATCTGATCTGTTTCGTTGGGATACAGGAGATGACCATGGAATTTTCGCATACATCAGTATTACTGAAGGAAACCATTGAAAACCTTAAGATAAAACCGGACGGAATCTACGTGGACGGGACGTTGGGAGGCGCTGGACATTCCAGTCATATATGTGAGCGCTTATCTGCCACGGGGAGATTAATAGGCATAGATCAGGACGAAGCTGCGATAGCTGCTGCGGGTAAACGCCTGGAACCATTTCAGAACCAGGTCACGATTATCCGCAGCAATTATTGCGATATGGTCCCGCGTCTTGCCGAAATCGGAGTCACCGGGGTAGACGGAATCCTGCTGGATCTTGGAGTTTCATCCTATCAACTGGATAATGCAGAGCGTGGATTCACATACCGTGAGGATGTTCCGCTGGATATGCGGATGGATCAGAGAAATGTTCTTTCCGCGTACGAAGTCGTGAACGATTACAGTGAAGAGAATCTTTCGCGTATTCTCCATGAATATGGAGAAGAGCGTTTTGCAAGAAAAATTGCACACAATATATGCGTAAGCCGGCAGCAGGCGCCGATTCGAACAACTGGGGAGTTAATCGAAATCATCAAGCGCTCGATTCCGGCAAAAATAAGGGCGACGGGCGGCCATCCGGCCAAGAGAACCTTTCAGGCAATCCGTATCGAAGTGAACCAGGAACTTACCGTTCTGTCGGAGTCACTGGACGGCATGATTGATCTCTTAAATGACGGTGGAAGACTTTGTGTCATCACCTTTCATTCTCTGGAGGACCGTATCGTAAAAAACATTTTCAGAAAAAACGAGCATCCATGTACGTGTCCGCCGGAATTTCCGGTCTGCGTATGCGGAAAGAAGTCCAAGGGAACCGTAGTAACTCGGAAACCGATCTTGCCGGGAGAAGAGGAAATGGAAACAAATCCCCGTTCCAAGAGCGCAAAACTGCGCGTCTTTGAACGAAAAGTGTGACGGCTCGGCACGAAGGAGACAGAGAAGTTATGGCCAGACGGGCAGATGGAAGGGTAAATTCGACAGATAGAACGAAACGTTATACGCCAGATACGTTTGAGGACGGAAGTGCAGTACGGCGTCTTGCAGCACAGCCGCAGGAAGCACCAAAAGAAGCACGGCCTCTGAAACCGGGTGTGAGCAGCCAGACAAGAAGAAACCGGGCACGGGCGACACAGATCAGCGCGGGCTACGCTGTTTTTCTTGCCATTGTCTGCACACTGTGTATCGCGGCGTGTGTTGCGTATGTCAAGCTGCAGACCGTGGTTACCACGCAGGCGGAAGACATTACCAGCAAAGAAAAAGAATTGAGCGATCTGAAGGCGGACAATGACGCCTATTACAATACAACGGTTGCCTCCGAGGATCTTGAGGCAGTCAAAGAAGCAGCACAGAACCGGCTCGGCATGAAATATGCAGATGAATCCCAGGTAATTTATTTCGATGATTCAGAAAACAGCTATGTGAGACAGTATCAGGATGTTCCGGATGCGAAATAGGTGAAAACGTGAGTAAACAGAAAAAAAATAAAAAACGAAGCGGGGCATTCCGGAGACGGAAGACAAGTGGGCGTATGAGCAGAAAACTGGTAGCACTCTTTTTGGGAGTGATGCTGGTTTTTGTTGCTTTAGCGATTGACATTACGTATGTGAATGCCACAAAGGGAGAAAAATACGAAAGACAGGTTTTAAGCCAGACGCAGCAGTCCTACGACAGCAGGACAATTCCATTCCAGCGGGGAAGTATCACCGACCGGAACGGAACGATTCTGGCAACGAGTGAGAAGGTTTACAACGTCATTCTTGACTGTAAACTTGCCAATACGACGGTAAAAGATGAAGAAAAAAACGATACCCATCCGTACGTCGATCCGACCGTAGCAGCACTGGTCGAATACTTCGGACTCGATGAGACGGATATCCGGGATCGTCTGACCGGCGAAACGACAAAAGAAAGCCAGTACCAGGTTCTCGCCAGAGGGGTCTCGATGGACGCGAAAAAAGCGTTTGAGGCCTATGTGGACGAGTACACGGACAAAAAGAACAAGGAGCTCGATGAGAACGAGCAGGCGGAAAAAGCATACCGTGCCAACATCCGCGGCGTCTGGTTCGAGGAAGCCTACCACAGAACGTATCCGTTAAATTCACTTGCCTGCGATCTGATCGGCTTTACGTATTCAGGAAACACGGCAGACTGGGGAATCGAAGGGTATTATTCCAGTATCTTAAATGGCGTGAATGGCCGCCAGTTCGGCTATTACAACGAAGATGCGGATATGGAACAGACGATCATCGAGGCGCAGCCGGGCAAAAACGTGGTTACGACGATTGATGTAAATATTCAGAAGATCATCCGCACGGCGATCGAGAATTACAATGAGCGGATTCATGTCCAGAACGGCGCGGACGAATCGGACACTGAGACGAACCATCAGACAAAAGCAGCAAAGAATATCGGCGTTGTCGTGATGGATCCGAACAATGGAGAGATTCTTGGTATGGATTCTTCCGACTGGTATGACCTGAACAATCCAAGAGACCTGACACCGTTCTATTCGCAGGAAGAAATTGATGCGATGAACGATAACGAGACAATGGAGGCTTTGAGTGCCATCTGGAAAAACTACTGTATTTCCGATGCATACGAGCCAGGTTCCACGGCAAAACCGATGAACATGGCGGCGGCATACTCCCTCGATGTGATCGATGATGATACCCTGTTTGACTGTGAGGGGTTTGAGACGATTGCAGGGCAGATGATCCGCTGCGGAGCTTATCCGGGAGCACATGGCGTACAGACACCGGCCGATGTACTGAAAAACTCCTGCAACGCCGGTATGATGCAGATCGGACAGAAGATGGGAGCAGCGGAATTTCTCCGCTATCAGGATATTTTCGGTTTCGGCAGTCTGACGGGAATTGACCTGCCGGGTGAGGCGTACGGCCTGGTTCACACGGAGGATACTATGGGACCGACCGAGCTTGCAACGAGTACATTCGGACAGGGCTACACCGTGACGATGGTACAGCAGGCAGCTGCGTTTTCCTCTCTGATCAACGGAGGCAATTATTACCAGCCGCATGTGATGAAGACGATCACGGACAGCACAGGAGCCGTTGTTGAGAGCAATGAGCCGAATCTGGTGCGTCAGACGGTTTCCGCGGAAATCAGTGATAAAATGAGAAGTTTCCTCCAGGGAGTCGTGACCGATGGAAGCGGCCAGAGTGCAAAGGTTGCCGGTTACACGATGGGAGGAAAAACAGGTACTGCACAGAAGTATCCGCGCGGCAATGGAAAATATCTCGTTTCCTTTATCGGATTTGCACCGGTAGAAAATCCGAAAGCTGTTGTTTACGCGATTGTGGACGAGCCGGATGTAGAAAATCAGGCGAACAGTGTGCTGGCACAGGAGATCGTAAAAGAGATCTACACAGAACTGCTGCCGTATTTGAACGTATTTCCGGATGATACGGACGGTGTGACGGGCGAAGGCTCCGAGACCGGAACGGATGATCCAAACGTAGCGGCACCGGTACAGGGAGACGATACGGAAAACAGTGCTGAAAACAGCAATATCGAGAACGGCGGTCTGACAAACGCCGAGCTGGATCTCATCAATGAAGAGTAAAAAAACATAAAAAACAAAAGACATAACCCCATAGCAGTTTCCATATAGTGTTATCATAATGGATTCGGCTATGGGGTATTCTATGCGTAAAAACAAAACGTATCACCGGAAAAAGACGGTTCTTCTGTGGGTACTCTGCATGGGAATGATGGTCGGACTTGCCGGGCGGCTGGTGTATCTGTGTGTGTTCCGGTCCGTCTATTATTCCGAGAAGGCGGATGATCTGCACGAGCGGGAGCGCGGGATCAAGGCGGCGCGCGGCCGGATTCTTGATGCAAACGGGGAAGTTCTCGCGGCAAACCGCACGGTCTGTACGATTTCCGTGATCCACAGCCAGATCGAGGAGCCGGAGGCGGTGATTGCGATGCTGGTAAAAGAGCTTGGAATTTCGGAGGAGACAGCGCGGAAACACGTGGAGAAGCGGTCTTCAATCGAGCGTGTCAAGACGAATGTGGACAAGGAGACGGGTGATGCCATCCGGTCGTACGGATACGCGGGGGTAAAAGTGGATGAGGATTTCAAGCGGTATTACCCCAAAGGGGAGCTGGCGTCGCGCGTTATCGGCTTCACCGGAGGCGATAATCAGGGCATCATCGGACTGGAAGTGGAATATGAGGAAATTTTAAAAGGCATCAACGGAAAAATCCTGACGACAACGGATGCGCGCGGGATTGAGCAGAACGGCATCGGGGAGAGCCGCCAGGAGCCGGTGGCGGGAAGGGACTTAAAGGTCAGCCTGGATGTCAATATCCAGGCGTACTGCCAGCAGGCAGCGGAAAAGGCGATGGCAGAAAAACAGGCGGACAGCGTCTCGATTCTTCTTATGAATCCGCAGAACGGAGAAATCTATGCCTGTGTCAATGTGCCGGAGTTCGACCTCAACGATCCGTTCACGCTGCAGCAGGATACAACGGGACTTTCGGAAAAAGAAATTCAGGATCTGCTGAACCAGATGTGGCGGAATGCCTGCATCAACGATACGTACGAGCCGGGATCTACCTTTAAGATCATCACGATGTCGGCGGGACTTTCGGAGGGCGTTGTGTCGCCGAACGATTCGTTTTTCTGCCCCGGTTACAAAATCGTGGAGGACCGCCGGATCCACTGCCACAAGCGGACGGGACACGGAGCTGAAAACTTCGTGCAGGGCGCGCAGAACTCGTGCAACCCGGTGTTCATTGAAGTGGGGCTGCGGCTCGGTGTGGAAAAGTTCTGTGATTACTTCCGGAATTTTGGTCTGATGGAAAAGACGGGGATCGATCTGCCGGGGGAGGCGGGAACGATCATGCATAAAAAGGAAGACATGGGAAATGTGGAACTTGCCACGGTTGCCCTCGGACAGTCTTTCCAGATTACGGCGATACAACTTCTTACAACGGCATCTTCCATTATTAACGGAGGCAACCGTATCACACCACATTTCGGGATAGAAGCGCTGAACCAAAACGGTGAGACGG
>NZ_JBNMHD010000012.1:0-61908 GCF_050872605.1 Fusicatenibacter sp. | reverse complement strand
TTTGCTGGAGGCAAAAGTTCCTGCAGTAAAGCGTAGAACCTCATGTGTTTATGCGGATTTGAGAGACTTAATTTCAGAAATGGAACTGCGAAAAGCAGCATAAACACAGGCAGATATACCGTGGACTACCTGTTATGTGGAGGCCTGCCGTATCCGGCATGGAGGAAGCGCGTATCCGCGCAAGATCTAAGAAACAGGCGTATCCGCCGATATTTTGTCTGCCGCCTAAAGCGGCCGGAAGCACGTGACTTTAGTCATGTGAGGTTCACGTAGTTCGATAACTTCAAGTTTGTTGGGATAGTGTAAAAAATATTTGTTTATTGTATTTTGCAATATGGAATTGCTATAATTGGACTGGGAGTAGACAGCCATTATGCGGCAACAATCGCCAATGACCGAAAAGGATACTGGTTTAATGCAGGTAACAAAGCGGTAAACTGGGCACTAAATAAAGAAAGACTGATAGGCTGGGGTTACTATGATTTAGCCACAGCCTATCAGTCCATGCACGTCAACTATTGAAACCGCCGTGTACCAAACGGTACGCACGGTGGTGTGAGAGGACGGCGGCTAGTCACCGCCTCCTACTCAATTCAAATGGCTCTGGTTTGGCTCTATTTGTGGGTGCAATAATGGCAAGAAAATAGATGAAATCTAATAAGGAGCATTATATGACGAAAGTGAATTTTTATGATAGTATTAATGATTCGATGCTGAAGTTTGCAGTTATTATTGCCAGACATAATGGTAAATGGGTATTTTGTAAGCACAAGGAAAGAAATACATGGGAGGCACCGGGGGGACATAGAGAAGATGGTGAGGATATTCTTGAAACAGCCAAACGAGAACTATATGAAGAAACAGGAGCAATAACTTTTGATATTACTCCAATTTGTATATATTCTGTGACTGCACCAGATAATTTCGATGGAATGGAGACTTTTGGAAAATTATTCTTCTCAGATATACATACATTTGAAAAAGAGCTTCACAGTGAAATTGAAAAAATAGCAATTATAGATGAACTACCGATTAATTGGACTTACCCAGAAATTCAACCCAAACTGCTAGAAGAAGCAAGAAAAAGAGGTTTTTGCCAAAAAAGGACGAAATAAAATGGCTATTTTTTGATGTTGGATCGACATTGGTTGATGAAAGCAAAGTTTATGAAGACAGGATGAAAAGGATAGCGGATTTATCAGGTTTAACTTACGAGCAAATTAATAAATATGCCATGTCGTTTTGTAAAGAAAACAAAAAAGGAGACTTAGAGGTAGCAAGGCAATTGGGCGTGAAACTACCTATAGCAATCCCCGAAAATAATGCAAAAAATTCAGCACCGCAGAGCGTGAATTACTGCGTCACAGATTTTCGTCGTACCCCGGTACGCCTTCAAATCTGTTCCTTGCAATTCGCGCTCTGCAGCACTGCCTTTTTTGTATTATTTTCGGGTCTTGCTATATTACTTCGATGAATATGGACGCGGATACGAAGGCGCGCATATGATCGACGGAAAACAGTATCAGTTCGAGGGCGGAAAAATTGTAGGATAAACAAAAAACAGAAAATTCCCGGGAGGCCAGAAAACTGATTTCCCGGGAATTCCTATGTGGTGCGCCTAACGTCGCACGTTTCTAACTGGTGCACTCTGAGATTGTCTGCCACATTGTTTTGTCAGTCTTCCGCCGGCAAGTCAGAGAGCAGGACACTTCCGTTGACAGTACTTGCCTGAATGGTGAATGCAGAAATACCGGAGCGGGTGAATGTTTTTGTGTAGGATTCCGTTCTTCCGTTGGAGACAAGGCGGATTTTTCCGGTTGTCGTGGATGCATGAATGGACGCATCGGCAAGGTCGTGCGGGAGATGGAGTTTCACGGAACCGTTGACGGATTTTGCCGTCAGGGACTCGGAACAGGTTCCCTCGAAGAGGACTTTGCCGTTGACACCGTTTAAGGATGCGCGGGAGCAGTCGCCGGTGATTTCAAGTTTGCCGTTTGTGGCGGAAACATCGAGGCTGTCTGCGCGCAGACGGGTCAGGACGATCTTTCCGTTTGTGGCCTGCACACGGCAGCTGGATGCGGAGAGGGAATCACCGGTGATTTTGCCGTTTGTGGCGGAAATTTCGAGTGCAGTAAGGGAGAGGGTATCAAGCCCGGTCGCGCCGTTCAGAGAGCGGAGTGTCAGCTTCTGTACGGTGGACGGCACCTGGAAGGAGAACACCTCTTTCTGGTGATTATTGCAGAAAAGATGTTTCCAGAATACGGAAGGGGTGAGCTTTTTTTCTCGCAGGTAGAACGTATTGCCCTCAATGCCTGCCTCGAAGCGGTCCGGATCGAAGTCGCCGGAAAAATCAAACTCAACCGAAGCAGAAGTGCCCGGAGCAAAGTCGGCGGAAGCGTTCCGCAGGGAAATTTCCATAGCGGTGATGGCGGTGGAAGGGTCGTACGGGTAGTTCTGATGTGTTTCTTTTGCGGCTTCTCCTGTGGAAGAGTGCGGTGTTTCTTCAGAAGTAGAGCTGTTTTTCTCCTGTGGCAGCACGTTTGCAACAGGCTGCTCCGTTGTGGCATATTCCTGGCGGAAAAATTCGAGGACATCGTCGACATTGCCGAGTTCTGCGCAGATTTCTTCATCGGAGAGACCCTGGCTGCGGGCGTCGGCGAAATGGGATTCGAAATCGTTTAAAATTTCCTCTGCGGCGGCAGAATCAAAGGATGCAAGGCCCT
Organism: Fusicatenibacter sp.; assembly: GCF_050872605.1. Taxonomy (GTDB): domain Bacteria; phylum Bacillota; class Clostridia; order Lachnospirales; family Lachnospiraceae; genus Fusicatenibacter. Next base: position 59,185 of record NZ_JBNMHD010000012.1, on the reverse strand, counting down.
GTTTCAATGCATTCATATAAGTTTCATACGTTGTATTCATCATGATTTTCCTTTCTATCGTCAGATCGTTTCATCTGAAATCAGTCGGTTGACCTGCTGAGTGAAATCCAGCCATTCCTGTTTTTTCTCCTGCTGATAAGCTGTTCCTGCTTCCGTCAGATGGTAATATTTCCGGGCAGGGCCGGATGCGGATTCCTGCAGATACGTTTCCACGTAACCGGCTTCCTTGAGTCGTTTTAAAATCATATAGAGCGTTCCTGCGGCGATGGACATTTCGCGGGAAATGGCGTCTGTCAGCTCATAGCCGTATTTGTCCTCTTTTGTCAGCTGGGAGAGGACACAGAGCTCGAGAACGCCCTTTTTGAGTTGTGGATTCATATGAACACCTCCTTGTTGAGTAGATCATAACACAGACTATATCATAATGCAATATAGTAAACGAAATTTTTATCCTGCCATGTGTTCGATTTTGTACATGGAAATGCCTTGAAAAGAACCGCGGATTTCCGTATAATCAAGCAGAACCCTGAAATTTGACCGGAAAATACAGAAAAATAGAAAGATAGTAAGTTGGAAAGAAGAGGAAAAAATATGAGTGAAATGAATCAGAATAACAATGGCCCGGTAAAGGGAGCGATCCATTCGATCGAGAGCTTCGGATCCGTCGACGGACCTGGCGTACGCTACGTGATTTTCGTGAAGGGATGCAACATGCGCTGCCAGTTCTGCCACAACCCGGACACCTGGACGACGAAAGATGCCGACTGGCAGACCGCGGATGAGGTGCTGAAAAAGGCACTCCGCTACAAAAATTACTGGGGCGAAAAGGGCGGCATTACTGTAAGCGGCGGAGAACCGCTGCTGCAGATCGACTTCCTGATCGAGCTGTTCCGCAAGGCAAAAAAGAACGGCGTTCACACAACGCTGGATACCAGTGGAAATCCGTTCACAAGAGAGGAGCCGTATTTCAGCAAATTTAAGGAGCTGATGAAATATACCGACCTGCTGCTGCTCGATATCAAGCTGATTGACGACAAGGCGCACAGAGAGCTGACCGGCTGCACCAACGAGAACATCCTCGATCTGGCGCGCTACCTCGACGAGATCGGCAAACCGGTCTGGATCCGCCACGTCCTCGTCCCGGAACGCAGCGACTACGACGAATACCTGATTCGCCTCGATGACTTTTTACACAGCCTGCACAACGTACAGCGCGTAGAGGTTCTCCCATACCACACCCTCGGCGTATTCAAATGGGAAACCTTAGGGATTCCATACAAACTCGAAGGGATCAACCCGCCGACCAAAGAGCGCGTGGAAAACGCCAATAAACTGCTGCATACGGCGGAATATACGGGATATCTGAAATAAAAAGCAGAACAACAAGAAAAGTTTGTGAAAAAGTAACAATTTTTATAAAAACTTTATAGTGTTTCTGTTCAAAAACCAGAAGAAAAGGAGTATAATTGCTGTTATGGACGAGAGCAAAAACACTACGAACCTTTTTGATTCGCCGCGGCAGTTGCTGCATCCACCAAAAATAAGAGCAAAAAGAAAGAAGGATTTACAATGTTTGGTTCAAAAGAGGCATCGGAAGACAAGCTGAAAAAAATGGTGGAAAAAGGAAAATGGGACAAATTAAGAAAACAGTATCTGGATTCGGACAAGACAACGCAGGTAGCGCTTGCAAAAGCCTGTGCAGCTTCGAGAAATGATGGTTCTGTTAATATTCTGACTTCTCTTCTGGAAGTAGACGATGTGGACGTAAAAATTACGGCCGTTACGAGCCTTGGTGAGGTTGGAGACGATCACGTAACAGCACTGATCCGTCAGCTGGCCGTCAAGACACCGGCAGATCAGACGGAGCTGAAAGCAGCGATCACAAAAGCGCTGGAGAAGATTGTCGAAAGAGCATAAGAGCAGGATCAGTGAAAAAAGGAAAGGCGAAGAAGTTTCTGTAAAAAGAAGCTCCTTCGTTTTTTTATTGCAAGGCATATCAGAATCTACTCCAGCGGATTGTTTTTGCCCGAACAGAAATCTTACAAAATCGTAATAATAATGCAGTTGTATCTATCCCGCAAAAAATGCTATAGTGAAAATAACAAAGACACAAAAGCAGAACGCGGAGCGAAAAGCAGCCGCAGAAAAAAGGGAGGAAACAAGATGGAATTTGTATTCGAACATGCAACCATGATTGCCGTGATCGCCGTTGTGGTGATCATTCTTGCCATTCTGGCGAGCGGTTATGTGAAGGCGCCGCCGGATACCGCATTTATTATTTCCGGTTTCAAAAAAGGCCAGCGGATCCTGATCGGTAAAGCCGGTATCAAGATCCCATTCTTTGAGCGGCTGGACAAGCTGAGTCTGAAGCTGGTAGCGATCGATGTGAAGACGAGCGACGCTGTGCCGACTGCCGATTACATCAATATTCAGGTGGATGCAGCCGTCAACATCAAAGTCGGGGACGAACCGCAGAAGCTCCAGAAAGCATCCCAGAACTTCCTGAACCGCGACAGTGAATATATTGCCAAGGTCGCAAGAGAAGTCCTCGAAGGAAACATGCGTGAGATCGTCGGAAAGATGCGTCTGGAAGAGATGGTTTCCGACCGTCAGAAGTTTGCGGAGCTGGTCAAAGAAAATGCAGAACCGGACCTGGCTGCGATGGGACTTGACATCATCAGCTTCAACGTACAGAACTTCGTCGATTCCAATCAGGTTATTGAAAACCTTGGTATCGACAATATCGTAAAAATCAAGAAATCTGCGGCGATTGCCCGTGCCAATTCCGAGAAAGAAATCAAGATTGCCCAGGCGCGTGCCAACAAAGAGGCGAACGATGAGCGCGTTCTTGCCGAGACCGAGATCGCAAAGAAAAACAACGATCTGGCAATCAAGTCGGCAGAGCTGAAAAAAGAGTCCGATATCAAAAAGGCAGAGGCAGATGCAGCGTACAAGATTCAGGAAGAGCAGCAGAGAAAAGAGCTGGAAATCACTTCCGCGAATGCGAACATCGCCCGTCAGGAGCGTGAGGTTGAGCTCCGTGCCAGAGAAGTAGAAGTAACCGAGAAATCCCTCGAGGCAGAAGTCAAGAAGAAAGCCGAGGCCGAGCGTTACGCAAAACAGCAGCAGGCAGAGGCGGATTTGTACCGCCGTCAGAAAGACGCAGAGGCAGACCAGTTCGAAAAAATCCGCGAGGCGGAGGCAAAGAAAGCCCAGGCAGAAGCCCAGCGCTATGCGATGGAGCAGGAAGCACTCGGTATCAAGGCAAAAGGTGAGGCGGAAGCCGCATCCATCCGCGCCCAGGCACTTGCAGAGGCCGAAGGTATGGAGAAGAAAGCCGAGGCTTACCAGCGCTACAACAAAGCCGCAATGGCAGAGATGATGATCAAGGTTCTGCCGGAGATCGCCGGAAAGATCGCAGAGCCGCTCAGCCAGATCGACAAGATTACGATCATCGGCGGCGGAAGCGAGGACAACGGCATCGGCTCCGTAGCGGGCAATGTGCCGGTGGTCATGGCAAAACTGTTTGAGTCGATGAAAGAGGCGACCGGTGTCGATCTCTCCGAAATCATGAGAGCCGATACGTACGATGCAAAAGTAAACCGCAACATTCAGATCTCCAGCCCGGAAGAGCTCAAAGAGTATCTGAAAGCAGAAGCCGGAAAGGCAGCAGCGGATGCAGAAAGCCCGGAAAAAGCGGAAGCATCCGAACCGGTGCAGAAAGACGGCAGCGAGCAGTAAATCCAGAACGGATCATAAAAACAGAAAAAGAGGCGGGAATCCAGAGAAATTTCTTGAGGATCCTGCCTCTTTTGACGTATAGATCGGAAAAAGTTATTCGGCGCCTTTTTCCAGCATGCTCATGAACTCTTTTGCCGCCTGTGGGATCGGCAGATGGGAGCTGTGGGCAACGACAAGCTGGCGCGGCGGAAGCTCCTCCACGAGGTCGAGCTGGAAGGCCGCCGTCTCTTTTCCAAGACAGTAGTCCGGCACAAACGCGATGCCAAGGCCGATACTCGCCAGGTCGATCAGAAGATCGTTGCTGCCAAGCTCAATTTCCGGCACGAGGTCGAGCTGGAACCGCTGAAACTGGCTGTGCAGGAATTCACTCGTCGTACTCTTGCGGTCGAGCATCAGAATCGGGTACTGCAGCAGCTCTTTTAAGTGAACCGGCCTGTTTTCCAGTTCCGGGTAATATTCGCCGTTCGCGATGAAGATATCGTGGAACGAATGAATCGGAATCGTGTGAAGACGGCTGGAAAGATGCGAGTTTGGATAATTGGTCACGATGAAATCCACCTGGCCGGATTCCAGCAGATCGACACACTGGGTCGAAGTCTGGTTTGTCACCTTGATGTGGACATTCGGAAAGGAGCGGTGGAAACGGTTCAGGTACGGAACGAGGAAATAGCGGCAGATTGTGTCGCTTGCGCCGATGCGGAGCTGGCCGCCGCCAAGCGTTCCTGCTTCCATAATCTGTGCTTCACCGCGCGCAATCAGGTTGATCGCAGGCTCTACGTGGCGCAGCAGCGTCTCACCCTCGGGAGTCAGATGTACACGCTTCGTACTGCGGATAAAGAGGGTAATTCCAAGCTTTTTCTCCAGCACCTTGATCGACTGGCTGACCGCCGACTGCGAGATAAAAAGCAGCTTGGAGGCCTCGGAAAAACTGAGTGTGGTGGCAACGTAATAGAAAACCTTATATAACTCGTAATTAATATCCAAAATAAGCACCTCTTATAAAATATGATACCTTCACTCTAGCACACTTCCCCGAAAGAATGCAAGAAAAAATCTGCCGGAACCGTGAACTTTTTCTCCTCTTTTTCGAGTAAGAGAAAATTCACGGTTCCGGCAGATAAGAAAGGGGAATCAGCCAAGCACTTTGGCGATGGTGGACAAAAGACTGTCGACCTCGATCGGCTTTGCGATATGGGCATTCATGCCGGCGGCAAAAGCCTTCTGCTTATCCTCCTCAAACGCATTTGCCGTCATGGCGATGATCGGCCGGCTGTCTCCGATGATCTGGCGGATGCGGCGGACCGTCTCAATGCCGTTCAGATCCGGCATCATCCAGTCGATGATGTACGCGCCGAATTCGCGGTTCTGCTCGACAGCAACTTTGGTGCGGAGAACTGCCTCTTTTCCGGAGAGCGTCCACTCGGCAACCATGCCGATTTCCTGTACCATATGGCTGACGCTGATCGCCGTGTTCGAATCGTCATCCGCTACGAGGACGCGGACGCCCTGGAGCTGCGGAATGATCTCGTAGCGCGCAGAGGAAGCGAGCACCTGGAACGGAATCGAAACGGTGTACTCTGTGCCTTTTCCCTCTTCACTTTCCACGGAAATCGTGCCGCCCATCATATCGACGATGTTTTTCGTGATCGCCATGCCAAGTCCCGTACCCTGAATGCCGCTGACCGTAGAAGTCTCCTCGCGTGTAAACGATTCAAAGAGGTGCTCCTGGAATTCCCGGCTCATGCCGATGCCGTTGTCGCGGACATGGAATTCGTAGAGTGCATACCCTTTTTTATAGTACGGCTTCTGAATAATGCGGACAATAATGGTGCCGCCGTTCTGCGTGAATTTCGTGGCATTGCTCAGCAGATTCAGCAGAATCTGGTTCAGGCGGAGCTTGTCGCAGAGGATATCTTCGTTTTTGACATCCACGGCATCGATGAAAAATTCGATGTTTTTGGAGACGATGCTGGCATTGACAATCGTGCGAAGATCGTGCATCACATCCGGCAGATGGACTTCTTTTTCCTCAATCTTGACACGGCCGCTCTCGATCCAGCTCATATCGAGCACATCGTTGATGAGGCTTAAAAGGTGCTGGCCGGAGGTGGAAATCTTATTCAGGTATTCCTGTACCTGGTCCGGCTGATTGACATGGGCGCGGCCAGAGCGGTAAAGCCGATGATCGCATTCATCGGAGTGCGGATGTCGTGGGACATGTTGTTGAGGAAGGCTGTTTTGGCACGGTTGGCATGTTCCGCCGTGTTCAGTGCGTCCACCAGATGCATCCGAAAAACAGATTTTGTTCCGGAATGGAAATAGGAAACAAAAGTTACTTTACATATAAAAGAGCGGAACAGGGAGAAACTTTGAAAAAAGTTAAAGAAAATTACAAATTATTGTGGAATATGTGGAAAAAATATGGTAGGATGGGAGAGAAAAGAAAAGTGGTTTTCAAAATGTTACTTAACGTTCAACAAAAGCTCTAAGGTTACAAAGAAAACAAAAGAACAAGAGGAGAAGGAAAATGGAATTTTTACCAAAGCCGAAAGAGGTAAAACTCCTGACGGGGGAACATGCACTTTGCTATGACGGCAGAATCGTACTGGAAGGCAGAATGCTGGGAAATGGGGATACGTATGCGAAAGTGCTGCAGCAGGGAATTCAAAAGGAAACCGGAATGCAGTATGAGATGGGATACGGTGTTCCGGGAAGAAAAGAGACCGGTGCCATTGTACTGGGACTGGATGAGACGCTGAAAAGCCAGCAGTACGTACTGCAGGTGACAGAAGAGAACATTACGATTCAGGGCGGTGACGGAGCCGGCGTGCTCTACGGCGTGCAGACGCTGTGCCAGATGATACACGAATACGGTGCACTGCTTCCGGCTGTGCGGATCGAGGATGAGCCGGATCTGCCGGTGCGCGGCTATTATCTCGATGAGACGAGAGGCCGTGTGCTGACACTTTCCTATTTAAAACAGGTGGCAGACCGCATGGCGTACTACAAGCTGAACCAGCTGCAGCTCTATGTGGAGCACACGTATCTGTTTTCGGGACTTTCCGAGATGTGGCGCGATGAGACGCCGCTTACGGCAGAGGAGATCCGTGAGCTGGATGCATACTGTGCAAAGCTTCATATCGAACTGGTGCCGTCAATCGCAACGTTCGGCCATCTGTACATGCTGCTCTCCACAAAGAGCTATGGCGATCTCTGTGAATTCCCGGACAGCTGGAAAGAGCCGTTTTCCTTCTGGAACCGGATGCAGCATCACACAGTGGATGTCTCCGGCGGCAGAGCGATCGAACTGATCAAGGCAATGATCGAGGAGTACATGGCACTCTTTACCACAGATAAATTCAATATCTGCGCGGACGAAACGTTTGATCTCGGAAAAGGAAAATCGAAACCGCTGGCAGACGAGAAAGGCGTTCATCGCCTGTACATCGACTATGTAAAAGAACTCTGCGAGTTTCTCGTGGCAAAAGGCAAAAAGCCGATGTTCTGGGGCGATATCATCTGCGCACAGCCGGAGCTGATCAAAGAACTGCCAGAGGAAACCGTCTGCCTGACCTGGGGATATGCAGCCGAGCAGAGAGAGCATGAGGCAAAAGTGATGGCGGAAGCCGGTGCAAGACAGTACCTCTGTCCTGGTGTCGGCGGCTGGAACCAGTGGATGAACCTGATAGAGAACAGCTACAAAAATATCACACGGATGTGCGGCTATGCGAGAAAATACCATGCGGAAGGTGTTCTGAACACAGACTGGGGTGACTGCGGCCACATCAACCAGCCGGACTTCTCCCTTCCGGGGATGATCTACGGAGCTGTCTTCTCCTGGGGAGACGATACCGACAGCTTTGAGGAGCTGAATGAACAGATTTCCCGTCTGGCCTACGGCGACCGGAGCGGAAAATTCGTTTCCTATATGGCAAAAACGGCAGAATGCTCCATCTTTGACTGGTGGGATGCCAACGTCGTTTACGAGGAAAAAGTGCTCGGTCATCCGAACAACCGGAATGCGCTGTTTGACGCGAGAATCCAGGATGAGGCGAAGCGTGCAGCTGCCAAGGAAACAATTGCGGTTCTGAAAAAAGAACTGAAAAAGACAGCCGGTGCTCTGGAAGAATCCTGCCGTCCAATGGTTCCGGTGCTGGAACTCACGATGGATGCGATTGACATCTGGAATGAGACGGGCGCGAGAATGTGCGACATTGAGCTTGGAAAAGAAAAGGATGAGACAGCCTGCGCGGCACTTGCGGGACGGCTGGAAACCTGGTTTATGAAGTATAAAGCATCCTGGAGAAGCATCAGCAAAGAAGGCGATCTGCACCACATTGCAGAGATTGTATTCTGGTATGCCGACATTCTGCGGGGAAGAAAACCGTACGAAAAATAGAAAAAATCTATTTGTGAACAAAAATGAACATAAATAGAAAATAAATGAACGATAAAAAGTAACAAAGAAAACGAAAATTTACATAAAAGTGAACAAAAACACTTGACTTTTGGACGGAAATGGACGAAGATAGAAGTATCTGATCGAAAGATCAAAATGTCCGTATGCCGTGACAAGAGAGAAAGAAAAAAGAAAAACTATTTTCACAGGAGGAAACATCAAATGAGTAAAATCATCGGAAACAATCTGCCGGATATGCCCTGGCAGGAGAAACCAGCAGGAGAGCACATGCCGGTATGGCGCTATGATCAGAACCCGATCATCGGCCGTTACGAGCAGAAACGTTCCAACAGTATCTTCAACAGCGCAGTCGTACCGTTCGAGGACGGATACGTAGGTGTGTTCCGCTGCGACAGCCGTTCCATCAGCATGGACATCTTCGTTGGAAGAAGTAAAGACGGTATCCACTGGGAGATCGAAGATGAACCGATCAAATTCGAGGGCGCTGACGAGGAGATCCTGACCAGAGAGTATCGTTATGATCCGCGCGTCTGCAAAATTGACGACAAATACTATGTAACCTGGTGCAACGGTTATCACGGCCCGACCATCGGTGTTGCTTACACCTATGACTTCAAGAAATTCGTTCAGCTTGAGAACGCATTCCTTCCATTCAACCGTAACGGCGTGCTGTTCCCGAGAAAGATCAACGGCTACTACATGATGATGAGCCGTCCAAGCGACAACGGCCACACACCATTTGGAGATATCTTCGTCAGCCAGAGTAAGGATATGGAATTCTGGGGAAGACACCGCCACATGATGAGTCCGGTACGTGGCGACGAGTCCGCATGGCAGTGCACCAAGATCGGTGCCGGCCCGGTTCCGATCGAGACAGATGAGGGATGGCTGCTGATCTACCACGGCGTTATCACAACCTGCAACGGATACGTATACCGTATGGGATGCGCGCTGCTGGATATCGACGAGCCGTGGAAAGTAAAATACAGAACCAAAGACTACATCATGGCTCCACTCACACAGTACGAGTGCATGGGTGATGTTCCGAACGTTGTATTCCCTTGTGCGACCTTAAGCGATGCTGCAACCGGAAGAATCACTATCTACTACGGATGCGCAGATACCGTAACCGGTATGGCATTCACAACCGTAGATGAGCTGCTGAACTATGTGAAAGAGAATAGCCTTTGATTTATAAGATAACTTAAAAAGCGACAAGTCCGCCGGGCTTACGGGTGAAAGAAGCCTGCAGGTCCGGCGGACTTTCTTTTTAAAAATGACCCCATGGAAAGCAGAAGGAGGCACTATGAAATTTGTAAAAGAGCGTGTGAACGTGATCTGCCAGGAACTGGCGAGACTTTCGATTTCACAGAAAATCAAAATCACCGATATGCAGGTGAAAAACGGATGCTATATCACACCGGCGGAGGCCGATGCATCAGAAGAGCCGTGGACATCGTTTGATACGGTCAATGACCGCTGGTACGGACCGGACAAACATTACTGGTTCCGCACCACCATCACCGTTCCGGAGAGCTTCGATGGAAAAAATCTCTGGATGAGAGTCCATGCAGGACTGGACGACTGGGATGATGGAAGAAACCCGCAGTTCCTGCTGTTTGCAAACGGCGAAGTGATCCAGGGTATGGATATCAACCACCGAGAAGTACTTGTAAGAGAAAACGCAAAGGCCGGTGAAAAAATCCAGCTCGACCTGCAGTCCTACACCGGAACGCTGCACAGCGAGTTCCGTCTGCTGGCAGACCTTGAGGAGCATGATGCGAAAATCGAGGAGATCTATTACGACCTCATCGTTCCGATGCAGGGCCTGAACCGCATGGACGAGGACAATAAAACGCGTCTGGATCTCGAAACTGAGCTGACGAACACCATCAACCTGCTGGATCTGCGCAAGCCGTACAGCAAAGAGTTCTACGCTTCGATCGAAGAGGCTGAAAAATACATCCAGGAAGCCATCTATGAAAAAATGGGCGGCTGGGATGAAGTCGTGGCAACGTGTATCGGCCACACCCACATTGATGTGGCATGGCTGTGGACGATCGACCAGGTTCGTCAGAAATCCTGCCGAAGCTTTGCAACGGTATTAAAACTGATGGAGGAGTATCCGAACTATCACTTCATGTCGAGCCAGCCGAAGCTCTACAGCTTTGTAAAGGAAAGACACCCGGAAGTATACGAGAAAATCCGCCAGAGAGTCAAAGAAGGACGCTGGGAGCCGGAAGGCGGCATGTGGGTTGAGGCAGACTGCAACCTGACTTCAGGAGAGTCCCTCGTGCGCCAGTTCCTGTTCGGAAAACGCTTCTTCAAAGAAGAGTTCGGCGTGGACAACAAGATCCTGTGGCTGCCGGATGTCTTCGGATACAGCGCAGCGATGCCGCAGATTCTGAAAAAATGCGGAATTGACTATTTCATGACGACCAAACTGGCATGGAACGAGTTCAACAAAATTCCGTATGATACCATGAACTGGGAAGGTATCGACGGAAGTGAAGTATTCACTCATATGATCACAACGCTCGGCGTCGGACAGCCGGAGACGAGCTTCTTTACCACATACAACGGAATGCTGCACCCGGATGCCATCATGGGCGGATGGGACCGCTACCAGAACAAGGACATCAACAACGATATCCTGATCAGCTACGGCTACGGAGACGGCGGCGGCGGCCCGACCAGAAGAATGCTGGAGACATCCAAACGTATGGAAAAAGGCATCAAGGGTGTGCCGAAAGTACGCCAGGCATTTGCGAGAACGTATTTCGACGAGCTGCATGAGAAGGTAAAAGACAGCAAACGCCTCCCAACCTGGATCGGCGAGTTGTACTTTGAGTTCCACCGCGGAACATACACCTCCATGGCACGCAACAAACGCGGCAACCGTAAGAGCGAGTATGCGATGATGGAATTAGAGCTTCTGTCCGTTTTGGCTGAAAGCACTGGAAAAGCATATCCGACCGAAGAACTGAACCGTATGTGGGAGATGATCCTGACCAACCAGTTCCACGATATTCTGCCGGGATCTTCGATTCACGAGGTATATGAGCAGACGAAGAAAGAATATGCAGAGATTGCGGAGACATCAGCAAAACTGATCGGCGAGCGCATGGAAGCACTCTGCGGAACAAAAGACGAGAGCGTGACCGTATGGAACACTCTCGGCCACAGAAGAAACGACGTTGTTGTACTCGGTGAGACCGCGGCAGAAGTCATGACCGACGGAACCACCGTATATCCGGTACAGCAGACGAAAGACGGAGCCATTGTCTATGCAGAAAACCTGCCGTCCAAAGGATATCAGGTTCTGCGCCCGACGAGCGGAGCCGCTGCGGAAACGCCATTTGCTGTAACAGAAGCTGGAGAGGGCTATACCCTTGAGACTCCGTTCTACACGATCCAGATCGATGCAAACGGTGAATTCACTTCCCTGTTTGATAGAGAGAACGACCGCGAAGTGCTTCAGAGCGGAACAACCGGCAACGAGCTGCGTATCTATGAGGACAAACCTCTGCAGTACAGCGCATGGAACCTGGATATCTTCCACACCGAGAAATCCTGGAAGGTGGAGGGTGTACGCCGCATGGAGTGGACAGAAAACGGTCCGGTCCGCGCAACACTGGAAATTGAGCGCGAAGTGATGGACACCGTCATCCGCCAGCAGATCCATTTCTATGCAAAAGACCGCAGAATCGACTTCGAAACCTACGTTGACTGGAAGTTCGCCGAGCATGTACTGAAAGTTCACTTCCCGGTAGACGTTCACAGCGACGAGGCAACTTTCGATATCCAGTTCGGTAATGTGACGAGAAAACTGCACACCAACACAAGCTGGGATCAGGCAAGATTCGAAGTATGCGGCCACAAATGGGCTGATATCTCAGAGGGAAGCTACGGCGTCAGCCTGATGAACGACTGCAAGTACGGCTATTCCATGAAGAACCGTGTGATGACGCAGACTCTGATCAAATCCGGAACTGAGCCGAACCTGACCGCAGACCAGGAAGAGCATTTCTTTACTTACTCTCTGTATCCGCACGCAGGAACATGGCGTGAGGCAGGCACCGAGCAGGAAGCTCTGAACCTGAACGTACCGGCAAAAGCAGTTGCAGGTGCAGCAGAGAAAGACCGCATGGAATTCCTGTCTGTAGACAAACGCGACGTAGTGCTTGAGACTGTGAAGAAGGCAGAGGACGGCGACGGCGTAATCGTTCGTCTGTACGAGGTGGAGAATGCAAGAACGAAAGTGACCCTGCACTGCGCAGAGGCAATTGCATCCGCTGAGGAGACCGACCTTCTCGAGAACCCGATCGAGGGCGCGCTTGGTGTGAAGGAGAACGAGATTGAACTTACGATCAAGCCGTATGAGATCCGTACGATCCGCATCCGCACCGCGAAGTAAGAAAACAGAAATAAAATATAGAAATCACAATTGGTCCACTGGACCAATTGTTGATATGCCGAGCAACAGAAAAAGACACCGTGTCCCGGAAGGGAAGACGGTGTCTTTTTTGAAAACAGATGAAAAATAAAATCAGTCACCGGTGGAATCGCGGTACAGCACGTTGGTGCCGAGATACGTAACTTCATGCGGCGTGTTCGGATATTTGATCCGGTACAGAATCTGGAGTGCCAGACGTGCGCCGAGTTCTTCGTTGAAGACCTGAACGGTCGTCAGATGTTCTGCCAGAAGATCCTCTGTATTGTTGTCGAAGCCGGATACTGCAACGTCCTCCGGTACGCGTAAGCCCCGTTTTTCGAGAAGCTGCATCAGAATGCAGGCAACGTAGTCGCTGGCGCAGACGAAAGCGTCCGGCATGCGGGACAGGGAAGAAAGGAAGGTATCGATTTCTTCACGGTACGTATCAATGCCGAGCGGTGTCGTCAGGCAGAGAGAAGAATCCACCTTTTTACCGGCATCCGTCAGAGCCTGGCAGAAACCTTCATATCGTTCGCGGTTGGACTGCGCGTAGCCGATATCACCGATGAAGCCCGGAAGGGTGCGTCCCTGCTCGAGCAGATGGCTGGTGATGCGGCGGACACTGGTGCGGCTCTCCATGAGAAGCAGGTCGCCGTTCAGCTCATCCGGGGCAACAAGAGAGGAAGTGTCCAGGAACACTTTCGGAATCTGTGTCTCTGCGAGCAGGCGCAGAAGACGCTCGTTGTACACATTCAGAACGATGATGCCGTGAACATTTCCGTTTGTAAGAGTCGGCGGGAGAAAATACGTTTTATCCGCCGAAGTCGGAAGATACGTGTAAACGAGATTGACATTGTGTGTCGAAAATACTTTTGCAATCTGGTGGATGATGGTCATCCAGAAAAGTGAGGTTTCCGGTCTGCAGACGGCAACTGCAATGTTGACCGGCGTGGTCTCCTCTGCGCTCTGCGGATACTGAAAATCCTCCGGGATGGCATAGCCGAGTTCCTGGGCTTTGGCGATGACCCTGGTGCGCAGGGAATCGGAGACGCCTTCGTGTCCGCTGAACACCTTCCAGACCGTAGTCCGGGAGATGCCCAGGGAGTTCGCGATTTCCTGTAACGTTACTTTTTTCATAGTTTAAACCGATCCTGTTACAAATTTTGCATGCTAACACATATTATACACTTAACGTGTAACTTTTTCAACCTTTCCATTGGAATACAGAAGGAGTAAATGTGCTCCGTCGGCACTCGGGCAGGTGATCAGGTAAGAGTGGCTTGTGGTCTCAATGGTGTAGTCAAGAGCTTTGACGGTTTTGTTGAAGTCATTTGGAGCGTAAGCGGCAAGGGTCTCCTGTAAAACGGTAAGACTGTCGCTGTAGGAACCGGTTGTCTCAAACAGAATGTTTTCTGCGTAATACAGCTTGCGGAGTTCCCATTTGCGGTATTCGTCCTCCGGAATCGTGAGGTCACACGGTGCGTCGCCGCGGTCGTCAGAGAAGAAAACGAAAGACCAGAGTTCCGGGTAATGAATGTTGATGACACCGGTCGGAGCCCATACCCAGTTGTCCTCCGGGAGAACGTTTCCGGCTTCATTGGTACGTTTTACATAAGTGTTGTCCTTGATGTCCACTTTCCACTGAACACGGGAGAAGTTCATACGGTAGAATTCTCCGTTTTTCGGTGCGCGGCGTTCTTTCTGATACTCATAGAGAGCAGCGAACGGAATGACAACCTCAACGCTCCAGCCCTTGTTTTCTGCGGATGGATCGTTGATGGAACCATCTACATGGACAGCGGTGCGCAGACCGTGCATGTCGTAGCCATTGAGGCCGCTTCCGCCGTCACGGTATGGCTCGGAAAGAAACAGATCCCATACCGTGTTCAGAACGTTCATTTCGAACTCATAGTAATGGTACGTATCAGAATCCGGGTCAACGAAGATTTCAAAATCGTTGTCGAGGAAAATGACGGAGTCGCGCTCGGTCTGGTGTCCCCAGATTTCATCGCCGTCAAGCACGGCTGCTACGTAAAGGTTCTCGTCATCCCAGAGCATTTTTGCACGGGTGACAAAGCGCGGAAGCGGCATGTGGCTTCCTTCGATATCGAGAAATTCGTCGGTATACGGGGCATCTTCCCAGAATGGTTTGTTGATGTTTCCGTCTAACTCGAACGGCTTTTTTGCGCGGTGGCAGGTGTAAACCGGCGGTGCGAACGGGACTGCCGGAACCGGAATTGTGATGTTTGTACTCATAGTAAAAATCTCCCTTTCAAATATTTACTGTTAAGCTTTTTTAGAAAACACGCGGAAAACGTGTCGACAAAAGGTATCATAACACCAGAAGTAATAAAATTCAACATTAAAATGAACAAAAATGAACGAAAGATAACTTACTGTGGACAAAATGAAAAGAATGCGGTACAATAAAGCCACTTGAAATAAGGAGAAGGACAAGGAGGAAACAAAAACAATGGAAGCATATCAGAATGCGGCCCTTTCCCCGGAAGAGCGCGCAAAAGACCTGCTCGGAAAAATGACACTGCAGGAACAAGTAGGACAGTTAAATCAGCGTCTGTACGGATTCCGGATTTACGAGAGACAGGGTGAGGAGTTTACACTGACAGAGGAATTTAAAGAGGAAGTAGAGCGCATGGGAGGGCTTGGCGTCCTGTACGGCCTGTACCGTGCCGATCCGTGGGCAGATAAAGATGAGAAGACCGGCATTGTGCTGGAACTTTCCGCAAAAGCCTATAATATAGTACAGAAATATGTGATCGATCATTCCCGCCTCGGCATCCCGATGATGATGAGCACCGAGTGCCCGCACGGCCATCAGGCGCTCGGCGGCGGTCTGCTTCCGGTCAACCTGGCAGCAGGCGCAACATTCGACCCGGAACTTCTTTCCGAAGGCTACAAGGCATGCGGAAAACAGTTAAAGAGCGGTCATGTGGATCTGGCGCTGATGTCGGCGCTCGATATGGCGCGCGACCCGAGATGGGGAAGAAGTGAGGAGTGCTACTCCGAAGACCCGTGCCTTGCCGCATCCATGGCAAAAGCGGCAGTCACCGGTATGCAGTCCACCGGTGTCGGCAGTGTGGCAAAACACTTCTGCGCACAGGGCGAGACAACCGGAGGTGTGAACGCGAGTGCTGCAAGAATCGGCGAGCGGGAGCTTCGGGAAATTCATTTTCCTTCTGCAAAAGCGTGCTGTGAAGCAGGCGTGGAAGGCATCATGGCGGCATACAACGAGATCGACGGCGTGTACTGCCACAGAAATGCATGGCTGCTCCGCGATGTTCTGCGCGGCGAGATGGGATTTGACGGCATTGTGATGGCAGATGGTTTGGCTGTAGATTTCCTTAAGAATACCGAGGGTGATACTCTGCATGCAGGCGTTGCAGCGAGAAAAGCCGGTGTGGATGTGAGCCTCTGGGATGAAGCGTTCAGCCGTCTCGGCGAGGCCGTAGAGCAGGGACTTCTCGATGAGAGCGAGATCGACGAGTCTGTTCTCAAAGTTCTGAAGCTGAAATTTGAAAAGGGTCTGTTTGAACATCCTTATATGGAAGAAAACATGCTCACCCCGGAAGAAGCCGGGATCCCGGAAGTATCTCTTTCCCTGGCACGGGAGTCCGCTGTTCTTCTGAAAAACGAGGAGAGTGTGCTGCCGCTTGCTAAGAAGTACAAAAAAGTAGCTGTGATCGGCTATCACGCAGCAGACCGTTATTGCATGCTCGGCGACTACACCCCGCCGGTTCCGGAAAGCGAGTGCGTCACCGTCCTTCAGGGCATGAAACAGGAAGCGCCGGAGGGCGTGGAAGTTTCCTATGCAATGGGAAGTGAATTTTCAGAGGCTGACGAGGACGAGAAAGCAAAAGCACTGGCACTTGCAGCAAAGAGCGATGTGATCGTAGCTGTTGTCGGCGGTTCTTCTTCCCGTTTCGGCGGAGCTGTGTTCGATGCAAACGGTGCAGCATCCAAGGGAACCGGCAGCCGTTCGATGGACTGCGGCGAGGGAATGGACACCGCAAAGGTTCACATCCCGGCAGCACAGGAAGAACTGGTTGCAGAGCTTGCCCGCCTTGGTAAGCCGATGGTAACCGTTGTGATCGCAGGAAGAGCATACTGCATCGAGGATATCGAAAATGCTTCGAATGCCCTTCTGTATGCGTTCTATCCGGGTCCGATGGGCGGCAAGGCCGTTGCAGAGATGCTCTACGGAACCACGAATCCGTCCGGCCGTCTCCCGGTTTCCATGCCGCGCCACGCCGGCCAGATTCCGGTATGCTACAATTACCGTACCTCCGTCGTTCCGGCATACTGCGATATGACGAGCCAGCCGCTGCATACGTTCGGTGAGGGAAAATCCTACACGACGTTTGCGTGCAGCGATGTTTCCGTGAACAAAGAAGAAAACGGTGCTGCCGTTTCGTTTACCGTAGAGAACACCGGTGCCATGGCAGGAACCGCCGTTCCGTGTCTGTATGTGCGGAAACGTTCCGGCGGTGTGGTAGCGAGAATCAAAGAGCTGAAAGCTTTTACCAGAATTTCTCTTGCACCGGGTGAGAAAAAAGAAGTTTCGTTCCAGCTTTCCAAAGAGGAGATGAACTTTGTCCAGATTCCGGGAAAACCGGAAGTGATCTGCCATGACTATGAGCTGATGCTCGAGGATGGAGCAGAGAAATGGTGGAGCGGAAATGTAACTGAAATGTAAGGCTTGACGGAAGATAATATAAAAAGTAACAAAACTGAACAAAGGGAGAAAATATGTTGCGAAACAAAACGACGTATTTTCTCCCTTTTTGTTTCTTTGAAATGGACGAAAATACGAAAAAAGATAACACGGATCACGGCCGCAAGGGACAGAAAAACCGAAAAACGCGTCGAAATATAGGAAAAGTGCTTAAAAAACGCCTGCTTAAATTGCGTAAAAGTAACAAACTGGTATATATGTTCAATTAATGATTGACAAATAAGGTAACAAAAGGTAAAATAAATTCAACAAAACAGTGTTGGATAAATCTTAAATCACAGATTTGATTGTAGCAGTTGCACAAAAAAAGAAGGAACATGCGAGGATGATGCGAAAGCAAAATGTTCAAAATGTTCACGACCGGAAATGCGGCAATCAAGGAAAACACGAAACCTTTAAAAGGGAGGAAAGAGAGAAATGAAAGAGAAACCAACAAAAGCAAAGAAAAAAGGCCGTACCATCCGCGCCTTTAAGAGAGACATCTCGCTTTGGCTTTTCTGTGTTCCGGGCGTGATCCTGACATTCATCTTCAGCTACATTCCGATGTACGGTGTACAGATCGCGTTCCGCCGCTTCAATGCGACAGCCGGAATCACCAAGAGCCCGTGGGTGGGCATGTACTACTTCGAGAGATTCTTCAACTCTCCATACTTTGCATCCACCATCAAGAACACGTTGATTCTGAGTCTGTACGGACTGGTCGTATCGTTCCCGATTCCGATCATCCTGGCACTGATGCTGAACTCCTTCCGCCATAAGAGATACCGGAAAGTGATCCAGACCGTCACCTATGCGCCGAACTTCATTTCCACCGTAGTTATGTGCGGTATGATCATTCTGTTCCTGTCTCCGTCCGTCGGTGTCATCAACCACGTACTGGAAGCAATCGGAATTCCGGCGGTCAACTTCATGGCAAAGAAAGCCTACTGGAGACACATTTATGTGTGGACCGGCGTATGGCAGAGTACCGGATGGAGCTCCGTTATTTACTTCGCAGCACTCGCCGGCATCAGCCCGGAGCTGCATGAGGCGGCAAAGGTAGACGGCGCGACGAAATTACAGCTGATCCGTCACATCGACCTTCCGCTGATCATGCCGACCGCGACCATTCTTCTGATTATGAACTGCGGAAGCATTCTTTCCGTCGGCTTCGAGAAAGCCTTCCTTCTGCAGAATAACCTGAACGCCAGCGTATCCGAGATCATTTCTACCTACGTCTATAAGGTCGGTCTGATCAACAACGATATGTCGTATTCTTCAGCAATCGGTCTGTTCAACACCATCGTAAACATGGTTATGCTGATCATTGTCAATACGATATCTGATAAACTTTCGGGCAACAGCCTGTGGTAGGAGGAAACGAAAACATGAGTAAAGAAAATACCGCAGTGACAAAAAAGAAAATGAAACGATGCAAAGAGGACGTCGTTTTTGACACAGCCTGCTTCATTATCCTGACACTGGTTCTGTTTGTTGTGGCATATCCGCTGTACTGGGTTATCATTTCATCCATCAGTGCGCCAAGCGCCGTATCGAGTGGTAAAGTACTGCTTCACCCGATCGGATTTACCCTGAAGGGCTACGCAGAAGTATTTAAAAACGACCAGGTTATGAGAGGCTTTTTAAACTCCCTGATCATCACCTTCTGTGGTGTCATGGTCAACCTGATCGTAACGCTTCCGACATCGTATGCACTTTCCAGAAGCAATTTCTCCGGAAAGAAACCGATCACCATTTTTTATCTGATTACCATGTTCTTCGGCGGTGGTCTGATCCCTACCTATCTGGTTATTCAGAGACTGCAGATGCTGAACACCATCTGGGCGCTGATTCTCCCGGGATGCTTGAGCGTCTACAACATGATCGTGGCAAGAACCTTCTTCAAATCGAATATTTCGGAAGAGCTGTATGAGGCAGCTGAAATTGACGGCTGTACCCAGGCGAGATTCTTTTTCCAGATTGCACTTCCGCTTTCCAAAGCGATCATCGCAATTCTGGTTCTGTACTATGGTGTCGGCCACTGGAACTCTTACTTCTCAGCACTCGTTTATATTTCGGACAAGGCGAAATATCCGCTGCAGCTGGTTCTGCGTAACATCCTGATCACGAACCAGACTGCGCTGTCCCAGACAGCAACAACGGCAGCAGCAAGAGCAGCACTGCAGGAAAAACAGCAGCTGATCGATGTTATGAAATACTCACTGATTATCATCAGCAGTATCCCGGTTCTGGTTATGTACCCGCTGGTGCAGAAGCACTTTGTAAAGGGTGTCATGATCGGATCTATGAAGGGTTGATTTACAGCAGAAACTTTTTTAACGATTTATCTGCCGCACAGGAAACAGCGGTATGTAAATAAAGGGTCCGGACAACGGACAGGCCAAAGCGCTTCCGGCGGGAAAATGCCGCCGGAACAACACAGGAGGGAAAAATCATGAAAAGAAAAGCAGTCGCAGCAGTTTTAACTGCAGTAATGGTAGCATCCATGTTTACCGGATGCGGAAGTGATAAGGGAAGCAGCTCCGCAAAGAGTACTTCTGCAGCATCCGCAGCAAACGATACCGTGGATGAGGACGGAAAAGTAAACGGCATTATGTATCAGGAAGGTCTTCCGCTGGTAGACGAGGGAGATTACACTTTCTCTATCTTCTGCGATGATTCCAGCGAATCCGGCGAGTTTATCATGCTCGATGAGTTCAAAAAACAGACCAATGTAGACGTTGACCTGAAAATTTATCCATACGAAACAGCAACAGAGAGACTGAATCTGGACCTGAACTCCGGAGATTACGCAGATGTGATCGGCGGATGGACCTTAAGCGATAATGCAATCCTCACCTACGGTGTAAACCAGGGTGTATTCATTCCGCTGGAAGATTATTTTGAAAAATATTGTCCGAACATTTCTGCGATCCTGGATCTGCCGGGTGTAAGAGAGAAAATGACAGCACCGGACGGACACATCTACACGATTCCGTATGTATGCGCCGATACCACTGTTGGATACAGCCCATACATCAATACGAAATGGCTGGAGAATGTTGGCATGAGCATGCCGACCACGACAGACGAGTTTGAGGCAGTTTTAAAAGCATTCAAAGAGCAGGATGCAAACGGCAACGGCGACGCTTCCGATGAAATCCCGTTCTCTACCGACCCGAACAACAAACATATCGAGGCGATGGCCGGTTATTTCGGACTTCCGATGAACAAACTTGGTATTGCAATCCAGGATGAAAAGGTTGTTTACGGCGGTGTCAGCGATACGTACCGTGAGTTCCTTTCCTGGTTCCACAAGCTGTATGCAGAAGGACTCGTAGACGTAGAGCTTTACACACAGGACAGCTCCACATGGGAAGGTAAAGGAAATCAGGATCTGTACGGCGTTTCCATCGCATACGGAAGCAGAGAGTTTACCGGAATCCCGGATGCGGAGGAAAGAGGCGATTTCGATTCCATGCCTGTTCTGAACACAGACAAAGACGGAATCTGGCTGCGCGATACGGAAGGCTTCAACGTATACAGAACCCAGGCTGTCATCACAAACAAGGCAGAGCATCCGGAAATCATCTGCCGCTGGTTTGACAATGCATTCGCACTGGAGAACGGCATCGGCTGCAACAGAGGACCGGTTGGTGTGATTGTAAACAAAGAGGATGACGGATACCATGCGGTTGACACCACCACACTGTCTGAGGAAGATCAGGAAAAATATTCCTGGAGCAATCTGTGGCCGCAGTCTCTGCCGAAATATCTGCCGGCAGACTTCGAGTTTGTAGAAGAGCATCCGATGTATGATGAGAAAAAAGCAACAGAGGAAGCTTATGAGGCAAACCTGACCAAAGAAATTATTCCGTCCTACTGGATTGACCTGGATAAAATTGATACCTTCTCTGATACGAACACAGCAATCAAAGATTTTTTTGAGCAGCAGCAGGCGCAGTTCGTATGCGGCGAGCTTGACATTGACAACGATGCTGACTGGCAGGCTTATGTAGAAGGTATGTACTCTCTGGGACTTGAGGACTGGGTAGCAACTCAGGGTATCGAGGAAATCGCGAAATAAACAGGAAAAGGTAACGATATTTCCTGTGGCGTGAAAAAAGGCATATTACAGTGTAAAACGGTAATATGCCTTTCTTTTTGGCAAGAACTGATAGAATGGGAAGAAACAATAAAGGGGTAGTTAGATCGGATAAAAAAGGGATGCCTGGAATCTTTTTTTCTCTGCTTTTACGGGAACAGAAAGAATCCGGGAGTACAAAAAAAGGAGGATATGGAAGATATGATGCAGGACTGGTTTCGGAACGCGAAGCTGGGCATTTTTATCCATTATGGGATTTATGCGGTGGGTGATGTGTCGGAGTCATGGTCGTTCCACAACGGAAATATCTCTTATGAAGATTACATGAAACAGTGTGAAGGATTTACAGCGTCAAAGTTTGATGCGAAAAAATGGGCGGAGCTGTTTCAGAAAGCAGGAGCGCAGTATGTGGTTATGACAGCAAAGCACCATGACGGCGTGGCACTGTTTGATACCGGATACAGCGATTTAAGTGTCGTGAAGAAAACACCGGCAGCGCGGGACCTTGTAAAAGAGTATACAGCTGCCATGCGTGAGGCAGGTCTGAAGGTCGGTATTTATTATTCGCTGATCGACTGGTCGGATCCGCGGTACCGCACGGTTTATCCGGAAGGAATGAAAAAAGAGGACTGCCTGAACGACATCTATGGTTCCCCGGCCGGAAAAGAGGAGGAGCCGGAGAAATGGCAGGAATTTCTGGAATTCAACAATCATCAGTTAAAAGAACTGATGTCGAATTACGGAACGGTGGATCTTTTATGGTTTGATGGTGACTGGGAACGGAGCGCGGCACAGTGGAAGATGCCGGAATTCAGGGAATATCTGCATACCCTGAATCCGAACGTTGTATTGAATTCGAGAATGCAGGGTTACGGAGATTATGAGACACCGGAGCAGGGAATCCCGCTGTACGGACCGAAAGGTGAGTGGGAATTCTGCACGACGATCAATGACTCCTGGGGATATCGTCCGTCAGACAATGATTACAAGAGCAGCGGCCAGATTGTGCGCATGTTCTGCGACTGTATTACCCTCGGCGGAAGAATGCTGCTGGACATCGGACCGAAAGAGGACGGAACGCTCGATGAGCGTCAGGAGAAGGTGCTGCTGGATCTCGGCGGATGGATTCATGATCACGAGGAGGCTGTTTTCGGTACGGATAAGGGCCTGGATTACAATCATTTCCTCGGAGGAAGTACGATTTCGGCGGATAAGAAGACGATTTATCTTTTTGTTTATGACAAACCGCAGGAGACGCTGTGCGTGAAGGGCATTAAGACACCGGTGAAGAAGGTGACGGTTCTGCATACGGGCGAGGAGCTCCGGTTCTCTTATACGGGATCGCTTCCGTGGAGCGGCATTCCGGGTACGCTTTGGATCTGGGCCGGCGAGATGAGCATTCATCCGTTTGCAACGGTTGTGAAGGTAGAGCTTGAGGACGAGATTACCTACAATCTGGGTCACGGTGAAGTCGTAACCTTTAATGAATAGAAGAGGGGCAGAATAAGTTATGAAGAGAATTATTGGTTATGTTAATACAGCAGATCTGAATCACATGCGTAAGGAGGATGTGCTGGCGCTCGACGTGATCAACATTGCGTTCGGACTGATCCGGGACGGAGAGGTTGTTTGGGATGCGAAGGACGCGAAAGAGGGGATTACATCGATTCATGAAATTCATCCGGAGCTGAAGATTGTGCTTTCGGTCGGCGGATGGGGTGCTGACGGGTTTTCCCAGGCAGCCAGAACGCAGGAAGGCAGAGAGAAGTTTGCAGCGAGTGCGCTGGAGATCGTGAAGGAGTATGGACTCGACGGTGTTGATATTGACTGGGAGTATCCGGGAACATCGCTGGCGGGGATTGCTTCGGACAAATCCGATAAGGAGAATTATACGCTGCTGCTGGCGGAACTGAGAAAGACGCTGGATGCATATAAAGCGGGGATGTTTGTGACGACGGCTGTCGGCGGGGATGTTTATTTTGCGCTGCAGACGGATATGAAAGAAGCAGCAAAATATCTGGATTATGTGCAGTTGATGACGTATGATCTGCAGGGCGGATTTCAGATGGTGACGGGGCATCATGCGGCGCTGTATCACAGTGAGGGGAATCTGTTTGATGCGTGCGTGGAGAAGGCTGTGAATGGGTTTGCGAACGCGGGCGTTCCGATGGAAAAACTGATTCTTGGGGTGCCGTTTTATTCGAGAAAGTGGGATGGCGTGAAAGGTGCTGGATGCCGCAACGGACTTGGGATGGAAGCGTCTACTGTTGGCGGTTATGGCGGAGATTATGGCGAGCTCAAGGAAAGCTGGATTGGAAAGAATGGGTTTGTCCGGTATTGGGATGAGCAGGCGAAAGTGCCGTATCTGTTTAATGGGGAGACGTTTATTAGTTACGAAGACACAGAGTCGCTGGGAATTAAAATTAATTATTTGAAAGAACGGGGCATGGGTGGTATTATGTTCTGGGAATACAAATGCGATCCTAGCGGGGAACTGCTTTCATTTATTAAAGAGAATATGTAGGGAGTGGGGCACTTTGGCCCACAGCCGGCAGCCGGCATGTGAAAAGGCTCCTCACTCCGTTGCAGGGACACCGGCATCTGGCGTGTACGCATTCGTCGGACTTTCTTGCGAAAGTTCGCCACCTGTGTACACGCCGGATGCCGGTGTTCCTGCAAAGTCGCAAGGAGTCCTTTTTCACATGTCGTCTGCCGGCTGTGGGCAGATGTACGTATTGGGGACGGAGAGGGAGAAAAAAGAGAAAGGGATGGTAGAGATGATCTCGGAAAATTTGAAAAGATATGCAACGGAAAGATTTAAGGAGCGGAGAGAGCTGTTGGCTCCGGTGATGCCTGTGATTGAAGAAGGGCTGGCGCGGTGCAGTGAGGATGAGGCTGTGCTGATGAAGTTTTTATATGGGACGATGCCGGTGAGAGATGCGGGGGAGTATGGTTTTGAGATTTTTCTGTCTTATGTGAAGCATGCGCTGATGCTGCGGGAGAATGTGGCTTGGTGTAAGGAGCTGCCGGAGGATGTGTTTGTGAATTATGTGCTGTATGACCGGATTAATTCGGAGGATATTACGGACTGCAGACCATTTTTCTATGAGCAGATTATGGAGCGTGTGGCTGGGATGTCTCTGAGAGAGGCGATTCTGGAGATTAATTACTGGTGTGCGGAGCATGCGACGTATGAGGCGACGGACGGCAGAACGGCTTCGCCGATGACGATGTACCGGAGCGGGAAAGGGCGCTGTGGGGAGGAGTCGACGTTTGCGGTTACGGCGTACCGGAGTGTTGGTATTGCGGCGCGGCAGGTTTATACACCGAGATGGGCGCATTGTGATGACAACCATGCGTGGGTTGAGGTGTTCGTGGACGGCGAGTGGCATTTCCTCGGCGCCTGCGAGCCGGAAGAAGTGCTGGATACCGGATGGTTCTCGGGTCCGGCGAATCGGGCGATTTTGATTCATACGCGGAATTTCTCGGATTATGTGAAGGAGAGTGATGAGGAGTACCTTGGAAAGGAAGGGGCGCTGCATTACTTTAATCACACGGCGTTTTATGGAAGAACGAAGCTGGTGAAGATCGGTGTGAAGGATGAGAATGGAAATCCGGTTCCGGGAGCGCATGTGGCGGTTGAGATTCTGAATATGGCTGAGTTTTTCCCGGCGGCGGTGCTGATTGCGGACGAGAATGGGGAAGTTCAGGTGACGCTTGGTCTTGGTGATATCCGGGTGCGGGCGTTTGATGGTACGCGCCGGGCGGAGGCGATGATGCGCATCGAAGATGAGGATTCGCTGGAGCTGGTGCTGCATGAGGAGGCTGTTCCAGCAGCGGATGATACGTGGCAGACGCTGGAAATCCGGGCGCCGAAGGAGGTTCCGGTGCGGAATGTGGTTATTACGAAGGAGCAGAAGGAGCGCAATGCAGCACGGATGGCAGAGGCTGAGAAGCTTCGGAAGGCACGGTTTGCGGCTTGTTTTGATGAGAAAAAGGCTGCAGAGTATCCGGAAGCGGAAGAGATTTTCCGGCGTGCGGGGGAGAATTTTGGAGAAGTTTATGCCTTCCTTTCGAAAGATGAAAACCCGAACCGGAAGAAACTGCTGTTTTCGCTGGCGCTGAAGGATGCGAAGGATTTGAAGGCATCGGTGCTGGAAGATCATCTCGACTGTAAGCAGGGGGATCTGCCGGAGGAGATTTTCGTGAAGGATCTTCTCTGCCCGCGTATTTTTCTTGAGGAGCTTACCAGCTATCGGAGCATGATCCGCGGATATTTTGATGAGGAGACGAAACGCAGCTTTGCAGAAGAGCCGGAGCGGATCTGGGAATATATTCAGAAGAATATTACGTTCCATGCAGAAGAAGAGTATGACACGACCATGGCAACTCCGGTCGGCGTTCTTACGATGGGACAGGGAAGCCCGCTGGCGCAGAAGATTCTGTTTGCGGCAGTCTGCCGGAGCCTCAATGTGGCAGCAAGACTGAATCCGGTGACACTGGAGCCGGAGTATTACCGCGATGGGGAATTCTATGGTGTGGAAGCAGAAGAAGCTGGTGAGACGGAATGCACAGAGAGCGCTGTTCTGACGCTGAATGCGGAGGATGGAAGCGCATGGAAGTATTATCAGACATGGACGATCGGAAAATGGAATGGAACGGTGTTTGAGACACTGAATTACGAAGAGACCGTATTCGACGGTAAAACACTGGCGCTGACCCTGGAGCCGGGATGCTACCGTTTGATCACAAGCATGCGTATGCCGAACGGTGACCAGCACGCTGCGTACCGTGTGTTTGAACTGAAAGCGGGAGATGCAAAAGAGATTTATCTGGAAACCGTGAAGAAAGAGCTGGACGAGCTGTTAGAGCACGTTGAGCTGCCGGAGATTCAGCTGGAAGACATGAACGGAAACAGTCATACCCTGAATGACCTCACCAAAGACGGTCCGATCCTTCTGGCCTTCCTCGGAACCGGTGAGGAGCCGACGGAGCACGTTCTGAATGAGCTGATTGAGATATCAGAGAAGTGGAACGCAAAAGACGCTGCAGTGGCAGCTGTTGTCCGCACCAAAGCGGATCTGGAAAACACCACCTTCCAGAAAGCCCGCGCAGCCATCCACAACATGCCTCTCTACCTCGACCCATCCGACGACGCCCCGGCGATCGCCGAAAAAATGGGAATCGACGCAGAAAAACTCCCGCTGCTGATCCTCGCATTGCCGGGAAACATCGGCGGCCGCGCTTATGCCGGATATAACGTCGGCAGCGTCGGACTGATGCTGCGGCTGATGGAAGAGGCGGCGAAGGCGTAAGAAGAATAAAATAATGTGATATATACAGAAAATCCCCGGAGTCGCAACCTCCGGGGATTTTCGCGTGTCACAGTGAACACGGGTATCACTTTTTGCCTGTTGGCATTATAGCATATGCGAGTTGGAAATGTAATATTCCTGTCAGGTTTTTTTGATGGTAAATCTGACGGATGGTTACTGCACACCCAGTTTTTTCAATTGTTCCACCCCATCTTCATACCCTGTAAAATGAATCCCATGAATCCCTGCTCGCTCTGCGGCTTCGACATTGACTTTGGTGTCGTCGAGGAATACGCAGTGGTCCGGTACGAGGGAGAATTTTTCGATCAGGTACTGGTAGATCTCCGGTTCTGGTTTGGTCAGGTGGCAGGTGTAGGAGAAAAGGGTTCCGTCCATGTAGGGGAGGAAGGGCATTTTCTCTTTGGTGCGCTCGAAGAGGTCTCCGGAGTAGTTGGAGAGGATGTAGAGGCGGTAGCCTTTTTCTTTTAAGGAGCGTACCCAGCTTTCTGCATACGGCAGCGGTGTGATGGTTTCCTCGCAGTGGGCGAAAACCTCTTTGATTTCTTCGGTGTATTCCGGGGCGAGGGAGCAGAATCCTTTTACAATCTCCTCCGGTGTGAGAATTCCGCGGTCGAACTGGCGCCAGTAAGGGCTTTCGAAGGTTGCGGCGGCGATTGCTTTCGTCTTTTCCGGACCGAAAGCAAAGCGTTTCAGATAGGACTCGTAGTCCCAGTTGACGAGTACGCGGCCTACATCAAAAATAATGGTATCAATCATGACTGTTTTTCTCCTTTGTCTGATTTGTTGTTCTCATCGCGGTGCGACAGAACCTTTGCAACCAGCATCATGGCATAGATGAGCACTGGTACGGTAATTGCACAGTAGAGGCAGACCGTCAGCGCCTTGTGTGCAAACGGCGTGTCGATAAACGCAAAAATCATGGCGCCAAGTCCGAATCCGATCAGGACCGCGATGGCGAGAAGGGCGCCGATCTGTTTGAGTCGTTTCATATAAAAACTCCGATCTTTCGCTGAAAATAAAATATAAAGAAACATAACCAAGTGTAGCACAGTTGAAAAGAAACATCCACCGCAAGTTTTAAGAATTTTTTAGAAAAAATTAATGGCGCTTTCGATTGCTTTTTTCCCTCAAAAGGGATAGAGTATTGGCATATACTTTGAAAAAGGAGATATGGGAATAAGTATGGATAAACTGAAAGAAAAACTCTCCCGCCTGATGTACGGCCGTTACGGCATCGATCAGCTGGGCAATTTTATGATGTGGGCGGCAGTTGCCATGATGATTTTCGGAGCGGTTGTGCGAAGCTCCCTTATCTACACCCTGGCACTCGTCCTGATCGTCTGGGCGGATGTGCGCATCATGTCCAGGAACCATTCCAAACGGTATGCGGAAAACCAGAAATTCCTGGAACTGAAAAACCGCGTCGTCGGATTCTTCCGCGGCGGAACCCGTGCATTCAAGGATAAAGAGCACTGCTACTTCCGCTGCCCGTCCTGCCATCAGCAGGTGCGTGTGCCGAAAGGAAAAGGCCACATCGAGATCCGCTGCCCGAAATGCGGAACGAAATTCATCAAAAACACCTGATAAAAAGGAGCAGTGCGATTCATGTTTGGTTATGTGACCATCCGAAAGGATGACCTGAAAGTCAAAGATTACAACAAATATCAGGCATACTACTGCGGTCTGTGTCAGGATATCAAAGAGGCGTATGGAAAAAAGGGTCAGGCGACGCTGACGTTTGATATGACATTTCTTTCCATCCTGCTGACCGGGCTTTATGAGTGTGAGACAAAAGAAGAGGAGCATTACTGCTTTCTGCATCCCGGCAAAAAACATAAATGCCTGCGAAACAAATACACAAAATACTGCGCAGACATGAACGTGCTGCTCGCCTATTACAATCTGCTGGATGACTGGGAGGACGAGAAAAACTACGCGGCGTTTACAGTGGCAAAGGCTTTGAAAAAATCTGTGACACGCATCGAGGCTGCGTATCCGCGCCAGACGAAAGCGGTGCAGGATTATCTTGAAAAGCTGCATGCATGCGAGAAGGAAAACAATCCAGACCTCGATCTTGCGGCGGGCTATACCGGCGAAGTGATGGCGGAGATCTATATCCAAAAGGAGGATATCTGGAGCGATGATCTGCGCCAGGTCGGCTTTTACATCGGAAAATTCATTTACCTGATGGATGCGCTTGATGATGTGGAAAAAGATAAAAAGAGCGGAAACTACAACCCGTTTCTGTCCATCGCCGATCAGCCGGACTTCGAGGAAACCGCAGAAAAAATCCTGCTGATGATGACGGCGGAAGCGTCGCGTGCATTTGAAAAACTTCCGATCCTGGAAAATGTAGACATTCTGCGAAATATATTGTATGCTGGTATCTGGGAAAAATACGAAATGCGAAAAAGCGCAAAAGAGCGCCAAAAAGAGGAGAAATAAAGACTGATGACAGATCCATATGAGGTGCTGGGCGTGTCCCGCGGGGCTTCGGACGATGAAATCAAAAAAGCATACCGAAAACTCAGCCGGACGTATCACCCGGATGCCAATATCAATAATCCGAATAAAGCAGAAGCAGAAGAAAAATTCAAACAGGTGCAGCAGGCGTACAAACAGATCATGGATGAACGCGAGCACGGCACCTCGTACCAGAGCGGAGGTTCGTCGTATGGCGGAGATGCTTACGGCGGCTATGGCCCGTTCGGCGGCTTCGACCCATTCGGCGGCGCGTACGGAAACAGCGGCTCTGCGCGGAATGATTATGGAAATTCCGAGCAGGAGATGCGTCTGCAGGCGGCGGCCAACTATATCAACAGCGGCCACTTCCGCGAGGCGATGAACGTGCTGAACGACATTTCCGGCCGCAGCGGAAAATGGTATTTCCTGCATGCGATCGCAAATTCGCGCCTCGGCAACAACATCAATGCCGTGCAGGATGCCGAGATGGCAGTCAAATTAGAACCGCAGAATCTGCAGTACCAGCAGCTTTTAAACCAGCTCCAGGGCGGCGGCCAGTGGTATTCCGACATGGGAAGCGGCTACGGCTATGAGAGAAGCGCCGGCGATCTCGGTAAATGGTGCTGCGAGTGCATGGCGATCAATGCGATCTGCAATTGCTGCTGCTGCGGCGGACGGGGATTTTTCTGCTGTTAATGAAAAAAGCGGTATAAAAACAAAAATACCGGGGAGAATAGGACTATCATCGAAATTCCCCTGTTCGATGAGACAGACAAAAGAAGAATAAGGAAATACTTATCCTCCCCTTAAAGACCCCGCTGCGGCCGCAAAAAACGGTCCGCCGCGGGGTCTTCCTTGTCTTTTTCCGTACACCGAAAGTCCTTGTGTTTCCTGTCAAAACAGATTATAATGAAAGAGATCGCAATCATGACCGGAGGCCCGATTAGATTCAGAAAAATACGGCACGGATCAGATAAAGAAAACAGAAAGAGAGAAAAGCTATGGAACGAAAAACAGCATGGAATGAGTACAAGAAAAAAGATATGAAAAAGCTGGAAAAATTAAACGCCGGCTACCGCGCATTCCTGGACAACGGAAAAACAGAGCGCGAGTGCGTAAAAGAGAGCGTGCGCCAGGCGGAAGAGGCTGGATACGTAAACCTTGACACTTACGTAAAAGAAAACCGTGCATTAAAACCAGGCGACAAAGTTTACGCCGTATGCATGAAAAAAGCCATCGCACTGTTCCAGATCGGAACAAGACCGCTGACCGAAGGTATGAACATCCTCGGCGCACACATCGATTCCCCGCGTCTCGATGTAAAACAGAACCCGCTGTATGAGGACAACGGATTTACATATCTCGATACCCACTACTACGGCGGTATCAAAAAATGGCAGTGGGTAACCCTTCCGCTTGCCATCCACGGTGTGGTAGCGAAAAAGAACGGCGAAGTCGTTGATGTTGTGATCGGTGAGGACGACAACGATCCGGTATTCTGCGTGACAGATCTTCTGATCCACCTCTCCAGAGAGCAGCAGACAAAACCGGCAAACACTGTTGTAGAGGGCGAAAACCTTGACCTTCTGATCGGAAGCCAGCCGCTCGAAGGAACCGAGAAAGAGGCAGTCAAAGCCATGACCTTAAAACTCTTAAACGACAAATACGGCATCGAAGAAGAGGATTTCCTCTCCGCAGAGCTTGAGATCGTACCGGCCGGAAAAGCACGCGAGCTTGGTATGGATGCCAGCATGATCCTTGCCTACGGCCAGGATGACCGTGTATGCGCATACACATCTCTTGTTGCAATGCTCGAAGTAGAAGCACCGGAGAAGACCTCCTGCTGCCTGCTCGTAGACAAAGAGGAGATCGGAAGCGTCGGCGCAACCGGTATGCAGTCTCATTTCTTCGAGAACACCATGGCAGAGCTGCTTGCACTTGCAGGCGAGGGAACCGAACTGGCCCTTCGAAGATGCCTTGCTTCCTCCAGAATGCTCTCTTCTGACGTCAGCGCAGCATTTGATCCGCTGTACGCAGCAGCATTCGAGAAGAAAAATGCAGCTTTCTTCGGAAAAGGTATCGTCATCAACAAATTTACCGGTTCCGGCGGAAAAGGCGGTTCCAACGATGCGAATGCAGAGTATGTCGGAGCACTCCGTGCTATCTTTGATGATGCCAAAGTAAACTGGCAGACCGCAGAGCTTGGTAAAGTTGATGTCGGAGGCGGCGGAACCATCGCCTACATCATGTCCCTGTACGGCATGGAAGTCATCGACTCCGGTGTACCGGTATTAAGCATGCATGCTCCGTGGGAAGTAACCAGCAAAGCAGATATCTACGAGGCAAAGAAAGCCTATGTAGCATTCTTGAAAAACGCGTAAAGTATAATACAAGAGTATGAGGAGGTTTGAATCGTTTGGACAGTGACATAGTCGGCAGTATTCTTTTGCAGGTCGTATTGATAGCGGTCAATGCGGTATTTGCCTGCGCGGAGATCGCTGTGGTCTCCTTTAACGACGCAAAACTGGAAAAAATGGCACAGGAGGGAAATAAAAGGGCGGCAAAGCTGTTTCGTCTGACGGAGCAGCCTTCCCGCTTCCTCGCAACGATACAGGTGGTCATCACCCTTTCCGGATTCCTCGGAAGTGCCTTTGCGGCAGAAAATTTTTCGGATCGTCTTGTTGCCGTCCTTTTGGACGCAGGCGTGAAAATTCCGGAAAAGACGCTGGATGCGATTGCTGTCGTGCTGATTACGCTGCTTTTATCTTATATTACCCTGATTTTCGGCGAGCTGGTGCCGAAAAGACTTGCGATGCAGAAAGCCGAGCAGATTGCACTCGGCATTTCCGGCCTCGTGAGCGGCGCTTCGAAAGTCTTTGCACCGCTTGTATGGCTGCTCACCGCGTCTACCAACGGCATTCTGCGTATTCTAGGCATTGACCCGGATGCGGACGACGATCAGGTGACGGAAGAAGAAATCCGGATGATGGTAGATGCCGGCAGCGAAAAAGGTACCATCGACAACGAAGAAAAAGATATGATTCAGAACGTATTTGAGTTCGATGATCTGACGATCGACGAAATCTGCGTCCACAGGACCGATGTGGATCTTCTGTGGGTGGAGGATTCGATTGAGGAGTGGGAGCAGCTCATCCATGAGAGCCGCCACTCGTATTACCCGGTCTGCGGCGAAACCGTGGACGATATCATCGGCGTTCTGGATGCCAAGGATTATTTCCGGCTTCGCACCAAGGACCGCGATCATGTCATGAAAGAAGCAATCAAACAGCCTTATTTTGTTCCTGAAAACATCAAGGCTGCCACGCTGTTCCAGAACATGAAAAAGACCGGCAACTATTTTGCCGTGGTTCTGGATGAGTACGGCGGCATGGATGGAATTATCACCGTGCGCAACCTGATCGAGCAGCTTGTCGGAGATCTGAATGATGAGACGGAGATCGGGCAGCCATCGGAAATTGAGCTGATTTCCACAGACACCTGGAAAATCATGGGAAGTGCCTCGTTGGATGATGTGGCGGAGGAACTGAAGATCAAACTGCCGGTCGATGAATATGAAACATTCGGCGGCTACATTTTCGGCGAACTCGGTGCGGTTCCGGATGACGGCAGCCAGTTTGAACTCGAGACCGACGATCTCTGGATCAAGGTCATGCGGGTCAAAGAACACCGCGTGGAAAATACGGTGGTAAAGAAACTGCCTCCGAAAGAAAAAGGAGAGCAGGAGGAACGTAAGGAGACGGAATGAAACGTGAATTGGATACAGCAGACCGGAAAATTGTGGAACTGCTGCAGGAAGATGCAAGGCTTCCGCTCAAAAGTATTGCAGACAAGGTAAGTCTCACTTCGCCGACGGTTTCGGCGAGAATCGACCGCCTGGAAAAGGACGGGGTGATCACCGGCTACCGTGCAAGTGTGAACCCGGAGGTTTTCGACTATCGGATCAAAGCATTCATCAATCTGGAGGTTGAACCGGTGCGGAAAAAGGAATTTTATCCGTACATCACCGACTGCCCGAACGTGATCGAGTGCAACTGCGTGACCGGT
This sequence comes from Fusicatenibacter sp., assembly GCF_050872605.1. Classification (GTDB taxonomy): domain Bacteria; phylum Bacillota; class Clostridia; order Lachnospirales; family Lachnospiraceae; genus Fusicatenibacter. The sequence goes on along the minus strand of NZ_JBNMHD010000012.1, from coordinate 25,888 downwards.
GACTATTCGATGCTGATGGAGGTTGTGTTCCACACGACATCTGAGCTGGATCAGTTTATCGGCCAGCTTCAGCATTTTGGAAGAACGAAGACGCAGATCGTGTTCTCCACATCGGTGGAACACAGAGGAATTCCGCTCGGCGATACCAGAATCCCGATTCTGGAGCAGGAAGAAGAAAAAGGTTGATTTTCTGCGGACTTTCCGATATACTAAAGCGTGTTACAAAAACCGGAATCCCGCTAGGGGACGGCGCGAAAAAACGCGCTCAGAGAAACAGATAAAGGATGGATAATAACATGAGTTTATTACAGAATTGGCGTGATATCGCCTATAATCAGGAAGCAGACAAAAGACAGCTCCAGCAGTTCTGGACCAATTATTTCCTGATTGAGAAAAACATTTACGAGCAGCTTCTTTCCAACCCGGATGAAGTGGTAAAAGGAACCGTAAAAGAGCTGGCAGAGAAATACAAAGTGGACGTTATGACCATGGTTGGTTTCCTGGACGGCATCAACGACAGCCTTGTGATCCCGAACCCGATCGAGGAGATGGAAGAGGATACCGTTGTTACACTGGCTTACGATAAAGAGCTTCTGTACAAAAACATGGTAGACGCAAAAGCAGACTGGCTGTACAACCTGCCGATGTGGGATGAGATCTTCACAGAAGAGCAGAAGAAAACGCTTTACATGGATCAGAAAAAATCCGGTACTGTAATCAAAGGCAAAAAAATCGGAAGAAACGATCCATGCCCGTGCGGAAGCGGAAAGAAATACAAATACTGCTGCGGTAAAAACGCATAAGGGAAGAAACAAAATTTTCAAAGACCGGGGAGTCAAAAAGGCTTTCCGGTTTTTTCATGGGGGAAAAGGGAGATGTGATGCAGAACGTTGTTGTTTATCTGAAAAGGGTGGAAGTATCAGAACAGAAGTGCGGAAAAAAAGAGCTGGAACGGGAGCTGTCCCGGTGCGGATGGGAGTTGTTCCGCAAGGGGCTGACGGAACAGTACGGGCTTGATGGTGCGCAGATGGAAATTGTGCGGAATGCGCACGGAAAACCATACCTGCCTGACAATCCGCAGATCGGTTTTAATATCTCTCATTCGGGTGAATACGCCGCCTGTGCGTTTGCAGAAATTCCGATTGGAATAGACATTCAGCAGCACCGCCGCGTGGCATGGGAGCGCATGGCAGAACGATATTTTTCGGTTACGGATCAGGAGCGCCTTGCCGAGGCAAAAGATGCCGAAACACTGTTTTTCCAGATCTGGACCGAGGAGGAGAGCTACGGCAAGTGGAGGGGAACCGGTCTTTCGGGTTCTCTTGGAAAGGAAAAGAAAGAGGGATTCTGCACGCATTTCAGTCCGGCGGAAGGATATGAAGGCGCCGTCTGGGCAGCAGAGCCCGTGAAAGTCCGCCTGAAAAGGATAGAACCATAAAACTGTGCATAACCTGTCCCGCCATCTCATATATATAACGATAAGAGGTGGTGAAGATGAGAAAGACAGGAAAACAAAAGGATATTGTTACATCAGAGAAAAAACAGGAGCAAAGGGAACTTTTGCGCCTGTTTTCTGTGAATATACGGAAAATTCTGAAAAACACAGATCTGCTGGCCGATGACCTGCAGGAAATCCGTCTGCGGACCGGCGCGCCGCTTCTTGTGGTCGCAAAGGATCAGGAATACTTTCTGACCCCGGACGGAGCACTGACGGATGAGTGGGAGAAGGGCTATCCCGTCTCGCCGACGGATATCCGCGATACGATGGATTACATAGGAAGTTTTTCCCTCTACGCCTACGAGGAAGAACTGCGGCAGGGCTTTCTGACCGTGGAGGGCGGCCACCGGATCGGCATTGCCGGAAAGACGGTGATTGAAGGGGAAAAGGTGAAAGGCATCAGCCATATATCCTGTGTTAACGTGCGGGTTGCCCACGAAAAAAAAGGCTGCGCGGACCGCGTGATGCCGTATCTCCGGGAGGACGGCCGTTTCCTGCACACGCTGATTGTCTCCGCACCCGGCTGCGGCAAAACGACAATGCTGCGCGATATTATCCGTCAGATTTCGGACGGAGAGTCGCCGTATCCGGGGCTGACCGTTGGTGTGGTCGACGAGCGGAGTGAGATCGCAGGCTGCTATCTCGGCGTTGCACAGAATGATGTCGGCATCCGCACCGATGTGCTCGACTGCTGTCCGAAGGCGGAGGGCATGATGATGCTGATCCGCGCCATGTCGCCCGATGTGGTGGCAGTCGATGAAATTGGAACGGGAGAGGACATCCGTGCGATCGAGTCGGTCGTCAACTGCGGGTGCAAGCTGCTCGCAACCGTGCATGGCAATTCCATGGAAGATATGAAGCAGAAGCCTCTCCTGAACCGCCTCGTGGAATCTCACGTTTTCGAGCGGTACATCGTGCTGGATGCGAAACCCCACGCCGGAAGTGTACAGGCTATTTTTGACGGAAGAGGAACGACACTGTACCGAAGGGAGGCGTTTCTGTGATGCGGCTTGCAGTTTTACTGGCGGCTTCTCTTGCCTGTGCCGGGATCGGCTTTGCAAAGAGCGCGGCGCTGTCGGCCCATGTGAAAGATCTGGAGACACTGCAGAAAATTATCCAGTATCTGCGTGGAGAGATTGTGACGGTGGCTTCCCCGCTGCCGGATGCGTTCTGGGAGACGGGAAGGCGGATGCGGGATCCGTACCGGGATTTTTTACAGGACATTTCCGAAGATATGCGCCGCCCGGACGGAAAAACACTGCCGGCGATTCTGGAAGAGAATGTGGCGGTTCATCTGGCGGACACACGCCTTACAAAAGAAGAAAAAGAAGAGCTGCAGGAGGCTGGCTGCGGATTTGGCACCGGGGACCGTGCCATGCAGAAGGCAAATCTGGACCGATACGAGGCGCGCCTTGTGCAGCGGATCGCGGAACTTCAGAAAGGATTGCCGCAAAGGAAGAGGCTCTGTCAGAGTCTTGGAATCATGGGAGGCCTTTTTTTATTTTTGATTCTGGTTTAGGGCGTGTCTGAAAACGGAGGAGCAGGCGTGGAGGTCGGGATTCTATTTAAAATCGGGGCAGTCGGGATTCTGGTATCGGTCCTGTGCCAGGTATTAAAACACAGCGGCCGGGAAGAACAGGCATTTCTTGCAAGCCTTGCCGGTCTTGTGCTGGTGCTGTTCTGGATTCTTCCCTATATTTCTGCGCTGTTTGAGGACATCAAAAAATTGTTTACGATTTAAGGGCAGGGGAGAGGGGATCGTATGGATATGCTTCGGATCGCTGCGCTTGGAACGGCGGGCGTGCTGCTTGGGATTACGGTAAAGGGAGCAAAGCCGGAATTTGCCCTTCTTGTGACGGTCGGTGCAGGACTCTGCATTCTTGCCGGAACCGTCGGAAAAATGCAGTATCTGCTCGGCATGCTCGCACAAATGAAATCGTATCTCCCGGTGGACTCGTCGTATCTGAACACGTTGCTGAAAATGCTCGGCATCACGTATGTAGGCCAGTTTTCCGCCGGGATCTGCAAGGATGCGGGCTATTCTTCCATTGCAGGACAGATTGAACTGTTCGCCCGCCTGTCGGTCCTTGCCGTCAGCATGCCGGTGCTGCTCGCGCTGCTGGAAACGGTTCATGATTTTCTGTAAAAAAGCCGGATGGGGCATGGCACTGCTTTTTCTGTGTCTCGTTTTCGGAACGGGAAGAACTCAGAAAATCGAGGCAGCGGTACAGAATGCGCCGGAGAGCCTGGAAGAAGAAGCGCGTTTGGACACCGTAGGAACAGATCAGGAAACGGAGCGTGCGGCGGTCAGAGAAAAGAAAGAACAGCAGGAGAAAGAAGCGGGGGATACCGAAACGGATCAGGTAACAGCAGCGCAGGACGAGCTTCTTGCGGAACTTGATTTCGATGCAATCCAGCAGGAAGTGGACAGTCTGCTGTCCAGCCAGCAATTTTCCTTTGCCGGTACGGTGCGCTCTCTTTTGCAGGATGGTGATCCCTTCCGCACCTTCCGTGCCGGAAATGCCGTTCTCTCCTGTGCCAAAACAGCATTCCTTGCGCAGAAAGGCCTGATGAAGGAGCTGTTTCTCCTCGTCCTGGCCGGTGCGGTGCTCGGCAGCTTTTCTTCTCTTTTTGAAGGAAAACAGGTCAGAGATGCCAGCTTTTACATGGTCTATCTGCTTGCACTCGCATTGATTTTGAAGAATTTCCAGTCGAGCGGCGAAAACCTGAAAGCCGTCATCACATCGCTGGTCGCCTTTATGCGGATTATGACCCCGTCCTACTATCTGGCGGCCGCGGCCGCCGGGGGTGCATCAACAGCCGTGATGTTTTATCAGATGCTCCTTCTCGTGATTCTGGCTGTCGAAAAGCTTCTGCTCGCCCTTGTCCTCCCGATGATCCACATCTATCTGCTCATCGCCCTTGTGAACGATCTTTCCGGTGAGGAGATTTTGTCCCATATGACAGAGCTGCTGGAAACCTGCGTGAACGGCCTTTTAAAATCGTCGCTCGGCGTGCTTGTGGGAATGCAGATGATCCGAAATCTGATCGCACCGGCGCTCGACTCGCTGCGGCAGATGGCACTCTGGCGGACGGCAGGAATGATTCCAGGCATCGGAAATGCCGTGAATGCCGTGACCGAACTGGTGGCAGGCTCCGCGGTGCTGATCCGTAACTGCTTTGGCGTGACGGCAATGCTGGTACTGCTGGCGGCAGGCATGGTCCCCGCCGTCCAGCTTCTCGTCTCGGGCCTTTCCTTTCGCCTTCTCGCCGCAGCGGCACAGCCTGTCTCGGACAAGCGGATCGCGGGATGTCTTGCGGCAGCAGGAAAAGGATATGCGATGCTTCTGCGTCTCCTTCTGACCGTAGAAGTCCTGTTTCTGCTGACGATTGCAATCCTGGCGGGAACATTTTCCTAGCGTGTAGTTGGGCAGGCAGCGGCGGGAGGCGGCATGGTAGAAGAGATTCTGCAGTGGCTTAAGAATATTTCGATATTTTTGATTTTTATGACAACCGTGCTGAATCTGATCCCGGAGAAGGAGGACAAGAAGCCGGTTCAGTTTTTTCTTGGAATTGTGATGGTACTGATTTTTTTCCAGCCCGTATTAAAGGCGGGAGGACTGGAGCAGAAAATGGCGCAGACACTCGACCGTCTGACGCTGGAAGAGGAGGCAGCAGCAATGGAAAATGTACAGATTCGTGCAGAAAGTTTTGAAAAACAGTATTACGTGGGTGCCTGGGAAAAAGAGACAGAGCGCCAGATAAGGATGTATCTGTCGGAGAGCGGTATTCCGGGGGCAGCCGTTTCGGTGACGTTGGAGCCGGGGAACACCGGGGAGGCGAAGGAGATCCGCATCGAAGCGCCGATGCGGCAGACTAGCATTTACCGCGAAGAACAGAAAAAACAGCGGGAACTGCTCGATGAAAAGCTGACAGAGATCAAAAGTGTTTTAAGCGAGGTCTACGGAACCGATCCGGCGCATATTATGGTAGAGATTTCGGAATAGGCCTATGAGGGAAAAGGCAGCAGCGTTTTTCCGGAAACAGAAAAAGGAGCAGTGGATGCTGTACTTCCTGCTGGCGGCAATCGGTGTTGTCTTGCTGCTGCCGACGGGAACAAAAAAGACCGGTGAGGAGACAGAACAGCCGCAGGAGACGGCTGCGCGTCCGGCGGGAGATGCGGGATTATCGGTGCAGGAGGAGATGGAACAGCGCCTTTGTGACGCACTTTCCCAGATGGACGGTGTAGGCGCGGTGCATGTTGTGGTGACACTGGAATCCACGGGAAAAAAGATTGTGGAAAAAGATGTCCCGACGCGGAACACAACAGAAGAAAACCAGAAGGGAGAGGAGACGGGAAGCGTCACATCCTCCTCGCAGGATGAGGCAACCGTCTATGAAAAGACACAGAACGGAACCGAGACGCCGTATGTGGTTTCGGAGGAATACCCGGCTGTGCGCGGCGTGCTCGTCATCGCAGAAGGCGGGGGAAACCCGGTGACAGTACAGGAGATTCAGGAGGCCGTGATGGCATTATTTCAGGTGGGCGCAAATAAGATTAAAGTAGTCAAAATGAAGTAAAGGAGTCAAATGCGTGGAAAAATTAGAACAGGAAATGAATGCACCTGAGAAAATGGCAGAGACACCATCGCCGAAAAAGACGGCCGGGAAAAAGAAAAAATTCCGGAAAAACCAGGTCATCATCACCGCTCTTGCGATCATGATCGCCGTCGCCGGATACATCAACTATGCGGACAGCACCCTGTCCACAAAAGAAACGGCAGACGGAACCACTGCGGACACAAGCACCGTATTAAAAGACATCTCCAGTCTTGACACCGACATCACTGATGAAGTAGACGCCGGAGCCGCTGGCGATTCCTCGCGGACCATCACAGAAACGCCGGGAGAGGCCGTCCTTGCCGGGGCATCTACATACATGGCCCAGGCCAGAATCGACCGGGAACAGATCCGTTCCCAGAATAAAGACACCTTAAACGAAATCATCAACAACACCAACCTTTCCGAAACCGAGCGCCAGAGCGCCGTCCAGAGCATGGTGGAAATGACGGAACTCGTAGAAAAAGAGTCGGCAACTGAACTCCTCCTCGAAGCCAAAGGCTTTTCTGATGTCGTCGTGAACCTGACCGGCGAAACCGCCGACATCGTCGTCCCGATGAAAGAAGTAAGCGAGGAACAGCGTGCCCAGATCGAAGACATCGTAACCCGCAAAACCGGAATCGGCGTAGAAAACATCGTCATCACCCCCATGAGCTCCGCCGCCGACACAGCTGCAGAGGAGAGTGCTCAGTAAATTTTGGTATCCACGTAAAAAATCCGGAAACGCAAAATCATGCGTTCCCGGATTTTTTCACGTAATTCTATTTAATTTGCACCATGTGCCGTTCTTGCAACCGTCTGCAGTGCTTTCTTCACCGGCGGCAGCGAGATCAGAATCACCGTCAGCACACCTTCAGCCAGCAGATAGCTGTAGTTGTAAATAATCGGATACAGCGCCTTCAAAGACTGCGGGAAATTCTCCGGCATATAATCCATCCAGTACAGATACCCGCCTAACGTATGGAAAAATCCCCTCGCCAGCACAGCCACAATATACCCGATCAGCAGCCCGTTTTTCTTCTTTCCAAAGAATCCGGCCACACCCAGCGCCGCAAACGCAAACACATAATCACAGCACACCTGGAACAGAGAAAGCACATACGGTCCCTGGATAAACTGCAGCAGACCATAAGCAAAACCAACAAGAATACCCGTCTTCGCCCCATACCAGTTCGCGATCAGCACAATAAACAGCATCGAAAACAACGTAACCGATCCGCCGTACGGCAGCTCAAACACCTTCACATACGAAGTCACAAACGCCAGCGCAATACCCATTGCACAGAAAGCCAGCTTTCTGGCATCCATCGGCTTTCCTTTGCTCTTCTTAGAAGAGAGAACCGAAGCAATCACCACCAGCGCCACCATCAGCACCACACATCCAACATAACCGGCCGTCGTCAGCCCGCCGTCAGCAGTAACAAAAAAACTCATAAAAAAACCTCCTTCGCATTCCGCTTGGAGGGGCTCACATAAAAACACAGTCCCGAATCACATCCGAAACCACGTTCCAGCTTCCCTACGCAGGAATTATCCCGTTCAGGTAGTGAGGGTCCGTGAGTTAAATTCTTTTCTCACGTTCTCAGCCAAAAAGCTCCCCTAGCGTCTTAATATTTTAACGTAGTAAAGTATAACCACCTCCCCTACTTTTGTCAACCCATACGTTTCCTATTTTTACGTCTTAGAACGTCAGGGCGGGGGCGGCGTCTGCGCAAGGAGTCCTTTCGCAGCCGCCGCCCCCGCCCGTCCGTTTTTTCACGAAATACATGTTGACACAATCCCCCATAAGTGCTATATTACAATTAGTTCAATCATTAAACTAATTGCGTGAAAGGAGCACCAACACAATGCAGATTCTGAAAGTAACAGACGAAGCATTCCGTCAGTACGGCAAAGTCATCAAAGACCTCGACGCCAGCGACATCATCACCGCCATGTCCGAGACCCCATGTCCCGACGACGTAGTCTACGAGCCTTCCATTGAAAGCCTCGAAGCCTGCAAAAGCGCCCAGTCCGTATCCGACAGCCTCTACGGCGGCATGCCGATCCAGATCGGCTACTGCAACGGCCACAACCACCTGCTGAACGCCGTAGAATACCACCGCGACAGCGAAATCAACATCGCCGTAACCGACCTGATCCTGATCCTCGGAAAAGAACAGGACATCACCGAAGACCACACCTACGACTCATCCAAAATGGAGGCCTTCTTAATCCCGGCCGGAACCACCATTGAAGTCTACGCAACCACCCTCCACTACGCACCATGCAACGTGGCAGCCAGCGGCTTCAAATGCGTCGTAGTCCTTCCAAAAGGAACCAATACCGACATCACCCTGGAAGAAAAAAACACACCGGAAGACGACCTGCTCTTCGCCAGAAACAAATGGCTCTTAAGCCACCCGGATGCAAACATCGCCGGAAGCGTAGCAGGCATCAAAGGAGAAAACCTCTCGGTAAAATAAACCCGGAGACAAAACCAGAAATCAGAAACACTGCCTTTAAAAGAGCAGTTCTGAACATAAAAAGAAACCAAAAACCAAAAACCAAGAAAACCCAAAAAGGAGGATCTTCAAAAATGATCAACAATACACCGGAAATCAAATTAGGTATCGTTGCAGTAAGCCGTGACTGCTTCCCGAACAGCCTTTCCGAGAACAGAAGAAAAGCAGTCGTAAAAGCATACGACGGAGAAATCTACGAATGTCCAATCATCGTCGAGAATGAAATCGACATGATGAACGCACTCGAAGACCTGAAAAAAGCAGAGTGTGATGCACTTGTTGTATACCTTGGAAACTTCGGACCGGAGACCGAGGAAACCCTGCTTGTAAAATACTTCGACGGACCTTGCATGGTAGTAGCAGCAGCAGAAGAGACCGGCGACGACCTTGTAGGCGGACGCGGCGATGCATACTGCGGCGTTCTGAACGCAAGCTACAACCTGAAACTGCGCAACCTGCACGCATACATTCCGGAGTACCCGGTTGGCGATGCAGAAGACGTAGCAGCCATGATCAAAGATTTCGTACCGGTTGCAACTGCAGTTGTAGCTGTTAAGAACCTGAAAATCATCAGCTTCGGACCGCGTCCGACCAACTTCCTGGCATGTAACGCACCGATCAAACAGCTGTACAACCTCGGCGTAGAAATCGAAGAGAACTCCGAGCTTGACCTGTTTGAAGCATTCAACAAACACGCAGGCGACGAGAGAATCCCGGCAGTCGTAGAAGATATGGCAAAAGAGCTCGGCGAAGGAAACCTGAAACCGGAAATCCTGCCGAAACTGGCTCAGTACGAGATCACCCTGTTAGACTGGATCGAAGCACACAAAGGCTCCAGAAAATACGTAACCCTGACCGGAAAATGCTGGCCGGCATTCCAGACACAGTTCGGATTCGTTCCTTGCTATGTCAACAGCCGTCTGACCAAGATGGGCATCCCGGTATCCTGTGAGGTAGATATCTACGGAACACTGTCCGAGTTCATCGGAACCGTTGTATCCAAAGACACCGTAACACTCCTCGACATCAACAACACCGTTCCGAAGGATATGTATGAGAGCGAAATCAAAGGAAAATTTGATTACACCTTAAAAGATACCTTCATGGGATTCCATTGCGGAAATACCGCTTCCACCAAGCTTGCATTCTGCTCCATGAAATATCAGATGATCATGGCAAGAACCCTTCCGGAAGAAGTAACACAGGGTACCCTCGAGGGAGATATCGTTCCTGGAGACATCACCTTCTATCGTCTGCAGAGTACATCTGACGCAAAACTGCGCGGATACATCGCAGAGGGCGAGGTTCTTCCTGTAGCAACACGTTCCTTCGGAAGCATCGGTATCTTCGCTATTCCGGAGATGGGCAGATTCTACCGTCACGTACTGGTAGAGAAAAACTATCCGCATCACGGCGCAGTAGCATTCGGACACTTCGGAAAACCGTTATTCGAAGTATTCAAAATGCTCGGTGTTGAAGTAGATGAGATCGGCTACAACCAGCCGAAGGGTGTTCGTTACCCGACAGAGAATCCATGGGGCTGATCCGTTCCGGAAGATTCACTGAAAAATAAGAAAGATATGCAGTAACGCATAAGCAAAAGGGCGGAGCAGAGATCTAGGTCTGCTGCCGCCCTTTTTGAAAAAGAGTAGAAAAAGGAGATTCGACATGTATTTTATTGGTGTTGACCTTGGTACTTCCGCTGTCAAACTGCTTCTGATGGACGAGGAAGGCAAAATTGTAAATATTGTATCGAGAGAGTATCCGCTGTATTTCCCGCATCCAGGCTGGTCTGAGCAGAAACCGGAAGACTGGTGGGAGCAGAGCAAAGAGGGAATCCGCGAGCTGGTAAAAGACGTAGACAAATCCCAGGTAGCCGGCATCAGCTTCGGCGGCCAGATGCATGGCCTTGTCATCCTGGATGAGAACGATAACGTCATCCGCCCGGCGATCCTCTGGAACGACGGCCGTACCGCAAAACAGACCGATTATCTGAACACCGTAATCGGAAAAGAAAAACTCTCCGAGTACACCGCAAACATTGCATTTGCAGGCTTTACCGCACCGAAGATTCTCTGGGTGAAAGAAAATGAGCCGGATAACTTCGCAAAAATCTGCAAAATCATGCTTCCAAAAGATTACCTGGCATACCGTCTCTCCGGCGCATTCGTAAGCGACTACTCCGATGCATCGGGCATGCTTCTGATGGATGTCAAGAACAAATGCTGGTCCAAAGAGATGGCAGAAATCTGCGGTATTTCCCTGGAGATGCTGCCGGAGCTCCATGAGAGCTTTGACGCTGTCGGAACCTTAAAACCGGAAGTGGCAGCAGAACTTGGACTGCCGGAGACCTGTAAAGTTATAGCAGGAGCCGGAGACAACGCAGCAGCCGCAGTCGGAACCGGAACCGTAGGCGACGGCATGTGCAACGTTTCCCTTGGTACAAGCGGAACCGTATTCATTTCCAGCAACAAATTCGGCGTAGACAGCCACAATGCCCTGCACGCATTCGCACACGCAGACGGCCACTATCACCTGATGGGATGCATGCTGAGTGCAGCTTCCTGCAACAAATGGTGGATGGATGAAATCATCCGCACAAAAGAATATACAAAAGAGCAGGAGAACATCACAAAGCTTGGCGAGAATAATGTCTTCTTCCTGCCGTATCTGATGGGCGAGCGTTCCCCACACAACAACCCGGATGCAAGAGGAACCTTCATCGGCCTGACCATGGATACCACAAGAGAGGATATGACCCAGGCTGTTCTCGAGGGCGTTGCCTTTGCAATCCGCGATTCCTTTGAAGTAGCAAAATCCCTCGGCATCCAGATCGAGAGAACGAAAATCTGCGGAGGCGGTGCAAAGAGCCCTCTGTGGAGACGCATGATCGCAAACGTGCTGAACATCAAAGTGGACCGTATTGAGTCAGAGGAAGGCCCGGCACTTGGCGGAGCCATGCTGGCAGCCGTTGCCTGCGGTGTCTTTTCATCCGTAGAAGAGGCGGCAGAAAAAATTGTTCGTGTGACAGAGACCATCGAGCCGGAACCGGAACTGGTTGAGAAATATGAGCGCCAGTATCAGAAATTTGCAAAGATTTATCCGACCGTAAAAGATCTGTTTACAGAGCTGCTGTAATAAAAAGAGGTAAGAAATAAGATGAAGAAAGTGGAACATGGGAAAACATTTGACCGGAATGCAGCAAACCCGCCGGCGTTTGAAATCTTTCACAACACCGTGACAGAAGGCTATCCGGAGCACTGGCATACCGCAATTGAAATTATCATGCCGACCAGAGGCGAATATGAGGTTGTTGTCGGAAAAGACAGCTATAATCTCAAAGAGGGCGACATCATCATGATCAATTCCGGCGTTGTACACGGAATGAGATTCGTATCCCAGGGAGAACGGATTGTCATGCTGGTGGAACCGGGCTGTGTGGAGAATCAGGAAGAAATGGAAACGATTTTCCTGCGGCTTCCGGCCATCTACTTCAAAAAAGAGGATGAGGAAGATCCCTTTTATCTGTTTCTGCGCAGCCAGATTCTGGAACTGGTGCGGGAATACGATAATGAGGGCGCAGTGATGACGCACAGAATCTGCACCGGTCTCAAAGAGCTTTTTTCAGAGTTTGGCCGCAAGGGCTTTTCGGATGCCAACGCGCAGAATACGTTCGGGGCAATGAAGCAGCAGGAATATATCGAGGCTGTTTTAAGCGCCTGCCGTTATATCAATGTCCATTACATGGAGAATCTTTCTCTCGAGGAAGTAGCTGCGGTCAGCGGATTTTCCAAGTTCCACTTTACCAGAATTTTCAAGCAGTACATGAACATGACATTCTATGAGTACCTCAATTCTAAACGCGTCAAACGCGCAGAGGAGCTTCTGTACGACAAAAAGATGAGTATCACGGATGTGGCGATGAATTCCGGATTCTCTTCTTTAAGTGCCTTCAACCGTACCTTCAAGACGGTAAAGGCATGTTCGCCGAGCGATTACCGCAGACAGCGGGAGTCGATAGTACAGGCTTTGCTGATGCAGGGATAAAAGGACTTGTATTTCACACTTTACTGTGCTAAAATGGTAGTATTCCGAGTTATAAGAATGAGATGGGGACTTAATTTTCGTACAGGAGGGTTTGAAATGAACAAGAAACTTCATACAGAAGCAGTAGACCAGCTTTTTGAGGCAATTCTGTGTCTGAAGAATAAGGAAGAATGCTATACTTTTTTTGAGGATGTATGTACCATCAATGAACTGCTTTCGCTGTCGCAGCGGTTTGAAGTGGCGAAAATGCTGCGGGAGAAGAGAACGTATCTGGAAATCTCCGAAAAGACGGGAGCATCCACGGCGACGATCAGCCGCGTGAACCGTTCCTTAAGCTATGGAAACGACGGATATGAGATGGTGTTTGAACGGATGGAAAAGAAAGAAAATGTGTAATTAAAAAAAGACGGTGCGATTCCAACGCAGCCGTCTTTTTTTAATTACACGTTTGTTCTTAATTTTTCTTTTTCGGATCAGAAGGCGCCGCGAGGGACGCCAGTTCATCCACCATGTGCTCGATCATCTGTTTTTTCAGATAGACATCGAAACTCAGCAGACAGATAAACGAAAAGAGCTGGAGAAATTCCCGGTCTTCCTCCGGTGAGCTGCCGAACATGGACTTGGATACATCCGCTTTTTTCAGAAGATCTTCTTTTACGGATGCAATTTCTTCTTTTTCCATCTGGAAAATTTCGTCGTAGATATCTTTGATGGAAAAGCCGCTCTCCGTGCCGAAATACCGATCGGTGATCGGGGCGAGCAGTGTCTGGATATCCGTGATCGAGAGGATGTTTTTAAAGTAGTAAATAAAAACCAGAAGCATCATGTGCTCCGGCGAATATTTCTTTTTGACCGGCGGCGGGAGCAGCTTGTTTTTTGCATAGTTGTTGATCATTGTTTTTGTCAGAACCTTATCGGACTCGAAGCGGCGCGAAGAAGCGAGCTGTGCGTCCATAAAGGTCGTGACCTGGTCCATATATAAAGCAATATTCGGGATTTCCCCCGGGCGGATGCCTTCGAGAGAATCCAGTGAATTCAGTAAATCATGAAGAATTTTATCTGAGTCTATCGTCATTTGTTATCACCTCACTGTTCCCATTATATAGTTTTCAATACCAGATAGCAAGGACTTTGCGAAAAAAAGTTTTCATGATAAAAATGCAACGTATGTTCGTTCTTACTTGTAACCGGGGCGGATTTGTTATATACTGAGATGCATGTGAAAAGATTCGAAGCAGATGAAGGAGAAAGAACATGAATCAGACAGAAACAGGATTAAACCCGATGCAGATGGAAGCTGTGGAGCACACCGAAGGGCCGCTTCTGATCCTTGCAGGTGCCGGTTCGGGAAAGACGAGGGTACTGACGCACCGCATCGCCTCCCTGATCCGGGACAAAGGCGTCAATCCGTGGAATATTATGGCGATCACCTTTACGAACAAGGCCGCCGGAGAAATGCGTGAGCGTGTCGATAAAATCGTGGGATACGGATCGGAGCGGATCTGGGTCAGCACCTTCCATTCCAGCTGCGTGCGGATTCTGCGCCGCCATGCTGACCGTCTGGGATACGCCAACAATTTTGCAATTTACGATACCGATGACCAGAAATCGCTGATCAAGGACATCATGAAACGGCTCCAGATGGATCCGAAACTGTACCGCGACCGTGCGATCATGGCGGCAATTTCGTCCGCAAAGGATGAGATGATCGAGCCGGACCAGTACCGGATTGACGCGGGAATCGACTGGAAGCTGCAGAAGTATGCGGCAGTTTATGCGGAGTATCAGGCAGAGTTAAAGAAAAACAATGCGATGGACTTCGATGATCTGCTGGTACAGACCGTAAAATTATTCCAGCAGTTCCCGGAAGTGCTCGACTATTATCAGGAGCAGTTCCGCTATATCATGGTCGATGAGTATCAGGATACCAACACGGTTCAGTTCCGCTTTGTGAGCCTTCTGGCGGCAAAATACCGCAATCTCTGCGTTGTCGGCGATGATGACCAGTCGATCTATAAATTCCGCGGGGCGAATATTGAAAATATTCTGAGTTTTGAGCATGTATTCCCGGATGCGAAGGTCATTAAACTGGAGCAGAATTACCGTTCCACGCAGAATATTCTGAATGCGGCAAATGAAGTGATTGCGAATAACCAGGGACGAAAAGCAAAACGCCTGTGGACAGAGAACCCGGAGGGAGATCTCATCGATCTGCGGCAGTTCCAGAGCGGTTTTGAGGAGGCGGAGTACGTGGCAGGAGAAATCACGCGCGGCGTCCGCACGGAGGGAAAGAAGTACCGTGATTATGCAATTCTCTACCGTACCAACGCACAGTCCCGTCTTTTTGAGGAGAAACTGCTGCTTGCAAATGTTCCATATAAAATCGTGGGCGGTGTCAACTTCTATGCGAGACGCGAGATCAAGGATCTGCTGGCGTATCTGCGTGTGATCGAGAACCCGGAGGATGACCTTGCGGTACTGCGTATCATCAACGTTCCGCGGCGCGGTATCGGAGCGGCGACGATCAACAAAGTGCAGGACTGGGAGGCAGAGCAGGGCATCCGTTTCTACGATGCGCTTCTCGAGGCCGAGTATGTGCCGGGGCTGATGCGGTCTTTAAATAAGATTAAATCCTTCACTTCCTTTTTACAGGTACTCCGCGCGAAAGCAGATTATCTGTCGGTCAAAGAGCTGCTGAATGAAATCATCGAGGAGACCGGCTATGTAGCAGATCTGCAGGCGGAGGGAACCGAAGAAGCGGCAGCCCGCATCGAGAACATCGACGAGCTGATTTCAAAGATTGCGGATTATGAGGAGAGCGCCGAACAGCCATCTCTCGGTGGTTTTCTGCAGGAGATTGCGCTGGTGTCTGATATCGACTCGGTGGATGAGGAGAGCGATTACGTGCTGCTGATGACACTGCATTCCGCAAAAGGACTGGAGTTCCCGAATGTATTCCTTGCCGGCATGGAGGATGGTATTTTCCCGAGCTACATGACGATCACCGGAGATGATCCGTCGGAGCTGGAGGAGGAGCGCCGTCTCTGCTACGTGGGCATCACGCGTGCGATGCAGCATCTGACATTGACGTGTGCGCGCCAGAGAATGATCCGCGGCGAAGTGCAGTACAACAAGATGTCCCGTTTTGTCAAAGAGATTCCGCGGGAGCTGATTTCCCTGGAGCGGGAGCGCGGGGAGATCGAAGACCGGAAGCCGAAGATGGACATTCCGACGAGAGGCAGTGTCTATGCGGCGATGAAGCAGGCATTCCGCGAGAAGCCGCAACAGGCGAAAACCTTCAGCGCGCAGAAGGCGACGAAACTCGATTACGAAATCGGGGATACGGTGCGCCATATCAAGTTCGGTGTCGGCATTGTCACGGATATCGTGGACGGCGGAAGAGATTATGAAGTTACCGTCAACTTCGACCAGGCTGGTACGAAGAAAATGTTTGCTTCGTTTGCAAAACTGAAAAAGTTATAAGGAGAACGAGAGCGTGTCGGAAAACAAAATTCCGGCACGCTCTTTTTTCGAATGATGCGTCAGACGCTCAGGTGGTAATCAGGGTGGAATAGCCGTCGCGGCGCAGGCGGCGTTCCATCAGAATGGCATTTCCGAGCTGGCGGTAAGCGCCGACCTGGACCTTGAAAAAGCCGTCCTCGGCGAGAAGAAAAGCGGGATAGCCCTGGTCGAGAAGGTCGTAAAGCATACGGTCGGCATTCTGGCGGATGCGGAAAAGGCCGGTCTGGACACGGTAGAAGGTTTCCGGTGTGTCGGAAGGATTTTCCTGTTCCGGCGGCGTGGGACGGGGCGGAGCGGCAGGACGCGGAGGCTCCCGTCGGGCTGTCGGGTCCGGTATATCGTCCGGGCGGTCGGAGCGGTTTTCACGGGCGGCTTCCGTTTCCGCAGCGCGCCGGTCAGCCTCCGTGACCGTCTCGAGATCCAGCGTTCCAAGCACTGCATCCGCGATGGCGCGGGCGATTTCTTCCTGCTTTTCATCGTAGAGCGTATTGTCCTGCTCATTGTTCAGAAAGCCGGTTTCAATCAGAAGAGCCGGCATTTTCGTCCGCCGCAGAACAACAAGCCCTGGCCGTGCCTTGACTCCGAGATTCCGGAATCCCAGCTCCGAGAGCGCGCCGTTAATGTTTTCTGCCATTGTCTGTTTGATGCCGGAGTTGTCATAGACAAGCGTTTCCACGCCGGTATACTGGTTCGGTTCCTCCGAAGAATTCCGGTGAAAAGAAATAAAAAAGTCGGCATCCGCCTGATTGGCCATCTGCGCCTTTTCAAACGGCGTCTGATAAACATCGGTTGTGCGGGTATAAATGACAGAGACACCCTGCCGGGAAAGAAGCTCGCCGACCGCCATGGCGAGGGAAAGATTGTCATCCTTTTCCCTGCGTCCCTCATAGACAGCGCCCGGATCACTTCCCCCGTGTCCGGCATCGATTACGATAGTATAGGGCATAAGATCAAAGCTCCTGAAAATACGGTTCTACTTACGATATGAAGAAAGGACGAAAAAGGTTATACTTTTTTTAGTTTTATTTCATTGTATCGTATACGGCCGGTGTGTTAGAATAGGAGATAACATTAGGAAAGTGTGTCAAAAAATCTGCGGAGGATACAAAAGACACACAGATGAGAGTGAGGATTTCATGAGAATTACAATATTCAGTCTGGGGGGACTGCTTGGACAGTATGTGACCAACACGGCGCTTCTTCACGGCGCACAGGTGACCGCCTACGTGCCGGATGCAAAAGCGATCTGGCCGAGAAAAAATCTGACCGTGATTGAGGGAAGCCTTCAGAACCGGGAACGCGTGCTGGAGGCACTGCTGGAAGCGGATGCAGTCATCAGCGTGCTGGCTCCGATGCGTGTGAAATATGTAAAAGAAGAGGAGACACCGCTGGCTGACGGAAACGCGATGATTCTCTCGGCCATGAAGCAGCTTGGAAAAACGCGGTTTGTGACGGTAGGCCATGTCTGCATTCATGCGTTTGGAGACTGCGAGGACAAATACCAGAGAATGAGTACGAAATTCATGCAGATTTTCTGGCCAGGTGTCTATAAAGATATGCAGAAGATGGGACAGGTTCTGGCACGGAGCGATCTGAACTGGACACTGGTGCGGACGTGTCCGGGAAGAGACGGGAAAGTGAAAAAGGTAGGGCAGAACTGCAGTATTTCGCTGGACGGCAGCCAGTTCCGGCCTGGATACTCGAGAGAGGCTCTGGCGGAATTTCTGTACGAGGCGGCCGCCGATCAGCAGATGTACAGCAGAAAAATGCCCATTTTCTACAGAGAGGGGTAAGAATGGATTTTTCAATTTTATATGCACTGCAGCATCTTCACAATGCAGTGCTCGATCGGGTGATGGTGGGAATTACTTCACTTGGAAATGCGGGATGGATCTGGATTGCGCTGACCGCCGTTTTCTTAATCCTTCCGAAATACCGGAAATGCGGTGTAAGAATGGCGATCGCGCTGATTTTAGATTTGATTTTATGTAATCTGGTGTTAAAGCCGCTGGCAGCGCGCCCGCGTCCTTGCTGGATTGACGAGCAGGTAAAGCTGCTGGTTGCCGCTCCGAAGGACTATTCCTTCCCATCGGGCCATTCGGCAGCCTCGTTTGCGGCGGCAGTCTCTATTTTTGTGATGCACAAAAAAGAAGGAGCTGCCGCACTGATTCTGGCCTGCCTGATTGCATTTTCCAGACTGTATCTGTTTGTGCATTTCCCGACCGATGTCCTGGCGGGAATTGCGGTTGGTTTTATCTGTGCTTTTCTGGCTGCGAAGATCCAGAACGGTTTTCTTCTTCGTTCTCGAGGTCGATAAAACGGAACGAAAGCATCAGATACAGAATTTCATCCGGGCTGGAAAGATCGGATTCTAAAATTTCCTTGATCTTTTCCAGGCGGTAGAGCAGGGTACTGCGGTGGATAAAAAGCTCACGCGCCGTCTGGACGACATTGCAGTGGTTGTCCAGATAGCAGCGGAGCGTCCGCATATAGTCACTGCCGGCGCTGTCGTCGTGCTCCTGCAGAAAGAGAAGTCTCTCATGGCACAGCATGTAGCCTGGGAGCTTTTTTGTTGCCTGATCGAGGATGTAGTCAAACGAGATGTCGTTGAACGGATGCATCCGTTTGTCGGGATATTTTCGCGTACCGAACTGCAGAGCGATTTTTGACTGGATATACTGGCGGCGCAGATTCATGTGGCCGTTCATGCAGCGCGAAAAGCCGGCATTTAAGGAACTGTCCTCCACAAAGTGCACCATGCGTTCCATCAGATCGGTCATGGAAAAATCGGACAGCGTGAGGTTAAAGAACGCAACGATACCGCCGCCGTGCGGAAACGCGGAGCAGCCGGTCAGAATATTTTCCAGATAGGCGCAGACCGAGTTTGCCGTCAGGTTTTTCTGATCCATATCGGAGAGCTGCAGATAGAGGCAGCAGTAGGTGTGGCGGGAATACCAGCCGAGCGCATCGAGAGCCTGGCTGACCGCAATATAGTCGGCCATCCGGTCGTCGAGGGCACGGAGCAGCACGGTGTGAAGCGACTGCGCCGGCGAGGTTTTCTGCATCACATTGTGCAGGAAGGCGTGATGGATCATTTCTGCAAGAAATTCAAGAAGAAAGCCTTCGGAATCAGAAAGATCCTTTTTCGTGTCGAGGAGCAGCAGGCGGTAGGCGCTCTGACCATGCTGCGTGATGTTGACGCAGAGGGAACCAAGTCCCGTTACGTGATCCGGAAAGCGGAACCATCCATCGAGATCGCGGACGGACGCGTATTCGCTGCTTTCTGTCAAGGAGAGCAGAAGCGGGCGCGTTGCATCGAGGGAGCCAAACACCTTCTCGGGAAAAAAGGAAGGTTCTTCGGACGCTGCGGCGATGATGGAAAAATCCATGCCGACCACCATCAGCGGGTGAGCAAAAACAGGCAAGGAGAGATTTAAAAGATGCTGGATCGATTTTCCGTCGAGCCGTGCCTGCATCAGCTCCTTCTGCCAGGAATCGTACGTCCAGAAAAGCTCCTGCAGGAACGAAAAAACAGCGGATACGCTGCTCTTAACGGCGATCGAAACCGGAGCCGGAAGTTCCTCCGGCAGTTCTTCGGTACAGAGAAGAAATAGGGAGCTGCTTTCTTCCGGGATGGAGGAAAGAGAGCCGATCTGTTCTTCTGTGCAGAGAAAGACCCGGTGCGCAGTGGCTGCGGAGCCTGTCTGATAAAGAACAGGCAGCTCCAGTGTGCCGGAGAGCGGCAGGTTTTCCGGTGCAAGAACCGAAAAAGCGCTGCTTAGTTTATAAGCGAGAAATGCGGGGGAGAGCTTCATCGTATCATCCTCCCTGCGCGTGTCATATCGTAAAAATTCATAAAAACCTCCTCAGAAATGAGTGACGTTCTGCGGACGAAACCGCGGTACTTTTTATTTTAGCAGAACAAAAAGGTCTGTCAAGAAAGAAAAGACAGGGGTGCGGGAATTTTTACGGCGGCAACAAGTTAAGATTTTGTGAAGATAGTTGTGGTTTGCGGGGAAAACTGCTACAATATGGCTGATTTGGTTACTGTTCACTCAGCAGTGAAACACTTGCTGTTTCGCTGCGTAAGAACATGATTCAGGCGTGATTTGAAGTGGTTTTTACAGAAGAAAAAGGAAGGTATGACTTTGATGTATCATATTATAGTAAATAAAAAATCGCGGTCGGGGCGCGGCGAGAAGCTGTGGCCGGTGATGGAAGGCGAGCTTGAGCGGCGCAGGACGGAATTTCGTGTATATCCGACAAAGTATCACGGAAGCGCACGGGAGACGGCAGCACGGCTGACTGCGAAAGGGGTATGGAATCCCGATGATGTCCTTCTGGTGATCGGCGGAGACGGTACGGCGAATGAGGCAGTCGATGGAATCACCAGCCTGTCGGATGTAAAGTTCGGTTATATTCCAACGGGAAGCGGCAACGATTTTGCGCGCGGTGCCGGAATTCCCTCCGATCCGCTGCAGGCGCTGGAAGCTGTGATGAAAGGGGAGGAAAAGGAGATCAACATTGGAACGGCGCTTCTTGGCAGCCAAAAGCGGAGATTTCTCGTCAGCACCGGCATCGGTTTTGATGCAGGCATCTGCCACGAGGCGCTGGCATCAAAAATCAAGAATACGCTGAACCGGCTGCATCTGGGAAAACTTACGTATGTGATGATTGCACTGCGGCAGCTCTTTTATCTCGAACCGTTCACACTGGATGCAGCGCTGGAAAACGGAGAACACCGTTCGTTTGAAAATGTTCTTTTTGCAGTGGCAATGAATTTTCCGTACGAGGGCGGCGGCTTCCGCTTCTGCCCGGAGGCGGACGGGACAGATGATCTGCTCGACGTGATGGTGGTTTCCAATCTTGCCAAATGGAAAGTCAGCTATCTTCTGCCGATGGCACTGTTTGGACGCCACACGGGATTTCCTGAGGTACATATGGAGCGGTGCAGCAGCCTTTCCTTTCAGACAGACCGCGCGGAACCGGTCCACCTGGACGGAGAATCGGGCGGACACCGCACGGAGGAAAGGATCGGACTGGAAACGGAGCGTCTCCGCCTTTTGGGCGACTGGGTGAAAGAAGGGATGGAAAGATGATGTTCTGGATCATATTTTTTGCAGTGGTTGCCGTCCTGGCAGCAGGTTATTTCTTTTCCATTCTGCCGGCTACATCGAGACGGCAGGAATGTCTGAAATTTGCGGAATGGAATTATGCGCACCGCGGTCTGTGGAACGCGGCGGAGGGAGTTCCGGAGAATTCTCTTCCGGCTTTTGCCCGCGCGGCGGAGCGGGGATATGCCATCGAGCTGGATATTCAGATCACAAAGGATGGCCGGATTGTGGTGTTCCACGACGACACGATGAAGCGGATGTGTGGAAACGAGGGAAAAATCAGCGATTATACGTATGAGGAACTCCAGCAGTTCCATCTGGGCGACAGCACGGAAAAGATTCCGCTGCTTCGTGAGGTACTGCAGACGGTAGACGGCCGCGTGCCGCTTTTAATCGAAATCAAGATGCCGGGACTTTCCACGGCGGTCTGTGCGGGATTTCAGAAGGAGATGGAGGGGTACACCGGGCACACCGGCATGTTCTGCATGGAATCCTTCAACAGCCTGGCCCTCCGCTGGTGCCGCCGCCACATGCCGCAGACGCTGCGCGGCCAGCTTTCCGGCCGTTTTTCAAGGGATGATAAGGTGCATCTGATCTTGCGGATAATGGCGCGTCATCTGATGCTGAATTTTATCGGGAAACCAGATTTTATCGCCTACGACCACCGCTACGCCGACTGCCCGGGCTTCCTGATTGACCGTATGCTGTTTCGGACACCGGCATTTGCATGGACGGTAAAAGATGAGCATGTATATAATCGGACACGGAAAAAATTCGACGCGGCGATCTTTGAACATTTCCATCCCAAGGACGGCTTTCAGAAACCGAAACGGCATCACCGCAGCGGAAAAATGCAGGCGCAGAAGGTTATTGTAAAAAAAGAAAAGAACAGGTTAGAAAGCGATGAATTGTTTCTTAAAAAATAATAAAGCTTATTGACTTCGGTTTTCGGTGTGCTATAATTTCAGCAGGTTGAAGAGAAAAACCTCGTCAGAAAAGTGGAGGGAAACTATGAAGACAATAAAAAAATATAAGCATTTTCTTCCGGTAGTGGTTTATGGTATTTTCTATCTGGAATGTTTTCAATATCTGGAAACGCACATTACGAAAGGTTATCATCTGATTCATACTCCGTTTGATGATATGATTCCGTTCTGTGAGTTTTTTGTGATTCCTTATTTTATGTGGTTTGGATATATTGCATGGTCAGTCCTTTATTTCGGCCTCTGCAACAAGAACCGCAGAGAATATTATCAGCTGATTATCAACCTGGGAATCGGAATGACGGCGTTCCTCGTGATTTCCTATCTGTACCCGAACGGCCAGAACCTGCGCCCGACGGTATTCCCACGGGAGAACATTTTCACGGATCTGGTCAGAGGCCTTTACCTGACAGACACACCGACCAACATATTCCCAAGTATTCACGTATATAATTCCGTAGCCGTAGCTGTTGCCGTAGAACACAGCGAGCAGCTCAAAAACCGCCCGGTATTCCGAAACGTCTGCCTGGGTCTGACGGTGCTGATTGTGCTTTCGACCATGTTTTTAAAACAGCACTCCGTATCGGATGTGTGCTGTGCGCTTGTTATGAATGCGGGAACCTGTATGCTGCTGTACAGACCGGCGAAGGCTGGCAGTGCACTGCGGACACGGGAGAAGAAAGCGAAATATAGAATGTAAAAACGGACGGCCCGCGCACTTTCTGGTGCTGGGGATGCTGTTTCGGGGGATAAGAAATACTAAGAGCCTTGGAATTTGCTAAAAACGTTATAAAAAAGTCAAAACTCGCTGCGCTCAGACAGTTGACTTTTTTATAACAACGCAAATTTCAAGGCTCTAAGTATTTCTAAATCCCCCTGCAAATGCATCCCCCAGCACCAGAAAGTGCGCGGGCCTGACGGTTTATAGCAATCCCCGAAAATAATGCAAAAAATTCAGCACCGCAGAGCGTGAATTACTGCGTCACAGATTTTCGTCGTACCCCGGTACACCTTCAAATCTGTTCCTTGCAATTCGCGCTCTGCAGCACTGCCTTTTTTGCATTATTGTCGAGTCTTGCTATAGGACGGGAGAGAATGGGTGATGAGTGGGATGGTAGTGCAGGAAAAGTGGAATGCGTCCGTCTATTAAGAACTAAAACTTATAAAACATATAAGATATATTAATTTCATTTATAAAGATAAATATGCTATTCTGTAAGTAACGAAAGATTGTCCCGTTTTTTGGGGACTATGATTCAGACAAATGGAGGATAAAAATGAGTACAGTCAGACGCGTTTATGTGGAGAAAAAGCCGGAATTTGCGATTAAGGCGAAAGATCTGAAGCATGAAATCAAGCACTATCTGAACATCCAGACCGTAACCAACGTACGGGAGCTGATCCGGTACGATGTAGAAAATATCAGTGATGAGACATATGAGAAAGCATGTAAAGTAGTCTTTGCAGAGCCGCCGGTTGATATCTGCTATCAGGAAGATTTCCCGCGTGCAGAAGGTGCGAGAGTATTTTCCGTAGAATTCCTTCCGGGACAGTTTGATCAGAGAGCCGATTCTGCCGTACAGTGCGTGCAGTTCTTAAAAGAAGACGAGCAGCCGATCATCCGCTCCGCCGTTACGTATGTTATCGAAGGAGAGATGACTGATGAGCAGTTTGACGCAGTCAAAGCACACTGCATCAATCCGGTAGACTCCAGAGAGACAGGACTTGAAAAACCGGAAACCCTCGTGACAAAATTTGAAGAGCCGGCAGATGTCAAAATCTTCGACGGATTCATCGACATGCCGGAGGCAGAATTAAAAGCCCTGTATGATTCCCTCGGCCTTGCCATGACCTTCAAAGACTTCCTGCATATCCAGAACTACTTCCGCGGCGAGGAAAAACGCAATCCATCCATGACCGAGATCCGCGTACTCGATACCTACTGGTCCGATCACTGCCGCCATACCACCTTCTCCACCGAACTCACCAATGTGACCTTCGGCGAAGGCGACTACTACGAGCCGATGAAAAAAAGCTACGACCGCTACTTAAGCGACCGCGAGGTACTCTACAAAGGCCGTGACGACAAATTCATCTGCCTTATGGACCTTGCCCTTCTGGCAATGAAAAAACTGAAATCCGAAGGAAAACTCGCAGATCAGGAAGAGTCTGATGAAATCAACGCATGCTCCATCGTCGTACCGGTAGATGTAGACGGAAAAGACGAAGAGTGGCTGATCAACTTCAAAAACGAGACCCACAACCACCCGACCGAGATCGAGCCGTTCGGTGGTGCAGCAACCTGCCTTGGCGGTGCAATCCGTGATCCGCTTTCCGGCAGAACCTACGTATATCAGGCAATGCGTGTGACCGGAGCCGCAGATCCGACCCGTCCGCAGAGCGAGACACTCGAAGGAAAACTTCCGCAGAAAAAACTCGTAAGAGAAGCAGCACACGGCTACAGCTCCTACGGAAACCAGATCGGTCTTGCAACCGGCTATGTCAAAGAAGTTTACCATCCGGACTACGTGGCAAAACGTATGGAGATCGGAGCTGTCCTTGGAGCAGCACCGCGCCGTGCCGTTGTCCGTGAAAATTCCGATCCGGGCGATATCATTATCCTGCTCGGCGGCCGTACCGGAAGAGACGGCTGCGGCGGTGCAACCGGTTCCTCCAAAGTACATACGACAGAATCCATCGAGACCTGCGGTGCAGAGGTACAGAAAGGAAACGCACCGACTGAGCGTAAACTGCAGAGACTGTTCCGCCGCGAGGAAGTCAGCCTTCTGATTAAAAAATGCAACGACTTCGGTGCAGGCGGAGTTTCCGTTGCCATCGGCGAGCTGGCACCGGGCCTTAAGATCAATCTGGACAAAGTACCGAAAAAATATGCCGGCCTCGACGGAACCGAGATCGCTATCTCCGAGTCCCAGGAGCGTATGGCCGTTGTCATCGACCCGAAAGACCGTGAGCAGTTCCTGAAATATGCCGCAGAAGAGAACCTGGAGGCAACCGAAGTTGCAGTCGTAACCGAGGATCCGCGTCTGGTACTCTCCTGGAGAGGAAAAGAGATTGTTAATATCTCCCGTGCATTCCTTGACACCAACGGAGCACATCAGGAGAATGATGTCTTCGTAGAGATTCCAAAAGCAGAGGACACTCCGTTAAAGAGAAGCGGTGACATTGCCGATGTCAAAGAAAAATGGCTGTCCACTCTGTCCGATCTTAACGCATGCTCCCAGAAGGGACTTGTTGAGATGTTCGACTCCTCCATCGGAGCAGCCAGCGTGCTGATGCCGTACGGCGGAAAATATCAGCTGACTGAAACCCAGGCCATGGTTGCAAAAGTGCCGGTTCCGGATGGAAAAACCAACACCGTTACCATGATGAGCTACGGCTTTGATCCATACGTATCGAGCTGGAGCCCGTATCACGGAGCAGTCTATGCCGTAACCGAGTCCCTGTCCCGCATCGTGGCAGTCGGCGGCGATTACAGCAAAGTCCGCTTCACCTTCCAGGAATATTTCCGCAGAATGACCGAGGATCCGCACCGCTGGAGTCAGCCGTTCGCAGCACTTCTTGGTGCATACGACGCACAGA